>CAZNUV010000021.1:0-1707 GCA_964576755.1 Candidatus Woesearchaeota archaeon | reverse complement strand
TATTAAAAGAACACACAAAAGATGAAGATTTCATAGCTCTTTGCTTATCTAAAGAAATTCCTCTTTGGACATATGAATCAGGATTATTCAAAACAGGATTTGCTATTTCAACAAAACAACTATCAGAAAAATTAGCTAAAGAATTATCCTGAACACCAATCTCCCTACCTTCATTTAATTCAGAAAAATCAAAAGATTTAAATACGTATGAACTGTATTTATACATATAGTTATCAATTAAAATGGTATCAATAACTTTATCAATTCCTGTAGAAATCAAACAAAAGATGGAAAAATTTGCATGGCTTAATTGGTCTGCATTAGCAAGAGAAGCATTTGTAAAAAGAATGAAACAATTAGAAGTATTAGAAAAACTTGAAAACGATGTTGCTAACTCAGAATTAACAGATGAGGATTGTATAAAACTAGGGAGAGATTTAAAAGAATTAATATCTAAAAAATATGAGGAATTATAAATGAGATTAGTTGTAGATACAAATATCTTATTTTCTTTATTCAAATCAAATTCATTTACAAGCAAATTATTAAAAGAACATAAATTTGAATTATTTGCTCCAAAAGAAACAATAGAAGAATTAATTAAATATTCAAAAGTTATTTGCTCTAAATCCAAGATATCTGAACAATCCTTTTCTTCACACTTAGAATTTTTATCAGAAAATATAAATTTAAAAAGACCCTCACAAACCTCATTATTAAAAGCAAAAGAATTAATTCCACATAAAACAGATGTTCCATTTATTGCATTAGCATTAGAATTTAATATTCCAATTTGGTCAAATGATTTACATTTTAAAGAACAATCTTTCATTAAAGTATTTAATACAGAAGAATTAAAAGAATTTTTAGACTCTTGATAATTATTCACACCAATCTCCACATCCTCTTCTAGCTCCTTAACACTAACCCATCTACTACAAAACTCACCATTAAATTTATCATATTCTTTATTCCAAACATCACCAGCATATTTATTGCAATCTTCTTCAGAATATAGTTTAACTAAATAAGGATGCTCAGCAGTTGTATTGATTGCTTTTCCAGATTCTGTAATTAATTCATAAATAGGTTTTTCACCCATATCAAGCAAAGCATTTACTTTAGCAGGTTCAATCTTTCCAGAACTTTCATTTAAAGACAAAACATAATCACCTGAGCTAACATTTTCAACAGGAACTTTTTTAATAGAATAATCATCAAAATCCTGTTTTCCCACCTCCCGAGTTTTGTCTGAAAAACCTCCCGAGTTTTTCACTTCCACGCTATGCCCTGAAATATTCGGGAGATGATTTTTATTCCCATTTACAGCATTTAAATCATTAATATACTCAATATCCGACTTTTCAACAACAGAAATGAGTGTTCCCTCTGCAACACACTGACCTGTTACATTTGCTGTTCCAACAACATTTAAAGTATTTTGTGGAGTCGTTGTGGCGATGCCGACGTTTCCGTCACCTCTAATTGCAAAATATTCTCCATCACTTCCACCATTTCTAACTAACATTGAATAGTCGCTTGCATTTCTACCGGCATCAATAATTAATCCAAAACTATTTCCTGCACTATTAGAATTTTGAATATAACCAGCATAACTTCCACTATCTCCTAATGAATGTAATTTAGCAACAGGGCTCGTCGTCCCGATGCCGACGTTGCCAAATGTATTATAAACATATGTTCCAT
>CAZNUV010000020.1:0-4091 GCA_964576755.1 Candidatus Woesearchaeota archaeon | reverse complement strand
AGAATCAATATCTACAAATAGTGTTGCAAATAAAAAGAAAACTAAGAATAATATTTTATTAGGAATAATATTCCAAGATAAAAGATATACAAATAGTGCAATAACAATGTGAGTTCTAAAAATCATATAATTCCTCTTTTTTAATCTGAAATTTTAGTTTGAAACTTCTAATTCTGCAATCAACTTTTCAACATCAACCTTTTGTATATCTGAAACATTCATCTCTACCTCATTAAAAAGTTGATTTTTTCTAACACTTCCCTGAATATAAACTTCTGTACCCATCCACTCCTCTCTAAATGTAAGAATCTTTGCAGGATCTTTAAGTTCTTCTTCAGGAATCAATTTACTAACCTGCTCTGAAAATAGCACAACACGAACTGTCTCTCCACCATCATCAATTACAAAATTAATTAGGCTTCTCTCTTTTGGTTGAATCCTTCCGTGGTCTGCACACGAGTAACCATCCCCATCTTGAACTATTTTTTTCCCACACTCTGGACAGACATTAAAAAATCTAGGGTTAAACATCTGAACAATAGTTCCACGAATTTTAACCTGCTGACCTGGTTGCAAGTCTTTAATTTCTTTATCAAGAGCAGCCCGAGTAGTATTTACATTTTCTAGAACCTTATTGCTCTTTTTTATTTCTGAAAAACCAGATAAGTGTAACTCGTTATTTCTCATTGCAGCATTTTTTACTTCAATTACAACACCTTCTATAATATCTCCTTTTTCAACTAATTCGATATGATTTGTATCCCATAAGACAACACGCATGTTACCTGATTGATCTGCTACAATAAAACTAGAAACTTTGCCTACCCGATTATTCTTATTAAATTCTCTTACCGGGAACATTGTAATAACTCTAGCAATAATATTGACCTTCCTCATCCCGTCAACTAGTTCTGTTATCTTTAAATCCATATCATTAAAATTAACACCAAGCTCTGCTGCAATAATCTGACAAGCACCCTCTCTAGAAATTAGACCTGAAAGTTTTGCACGACGTGCCTCAATCTTTCTCTCAACCTCTTCTTTTGCAAGGCCTGCAGATGTTGCAATCTTCTCAATAAGCATTTCACAGTTATCAGCCATACTCCATTCAAAAATCCGGGATTTATAAGTATTATTGGTTTTGAGTTGATGTTATCTATCCAAAAAGGGTGTTAATTTGTCATAAATAGAAAAATAATTTAAACCCCATTTAGAAATCCTTATCATAGGGAGAATAATCTTTTTTTCCTCGCCTTTAACAAGATATTTATGAACTTTTATTGTTCTTTCAACTAAATTAGTAAGTTCAAATCTTTGTAAAACCTTACAATCTTGAGGTTCTATATGCCTCCAAAAAAGATACTTTTTTGCAGTTTTGCCATACAAAGTTTTAGGATGATAAGAACAAGAGATTATTTTTCTTCTAGCCCCCTCATTCAAAAGAGAAGAAAAAGAATCAATTAGATCAAATGTAAAAGAAGTTTCTAATTCGTTGTTCTGTAGATGCCTGTTTATCTTTTTAGAATCTTGCTGCAAATTATTTGAAATTTCCATTTTCTAATTCAATTAAAACCTTTTAATATTAATAAACATTATCCAAAGCTTTATAAATCAAATTTCAAATAGAGGAATATGAAATGTACATCATGTAAGAAAGAAACAACAGAAGGAGTATTATTTCCTTGTCCAGAGTGCAAAGAGGAAGTATTTAGATGTAGTAAATGTCGTGCTCTGAGTATTGAATATAATTGTAAATGTGGGCACAAAGGTCCATAATTTTAATAAAAATGGGAATTGCTCTAATAAAAATCAAAATAATGCCTACTGGTCTTGATGTAGATTTAGAAAAAATCAAGTCTACTTCTAAAGAAAAGATAGAAGCAGAAAAAGGAAGAGTTCAAAATTTTGAAGAGCAACCTATTGCTTTTGGTCTAAAAGCCCTAATAGTAACACTAGAGTGGCCAGAAGAAAAAGACACAGACCTAGCAGAAAAGATTTTTAGAGATATTGAAGGAGTTTCTTCTATAGATATAATTGATTATAGAAGGGCTTTGTAAGTAAGACTAATTCTTAAAAAAATTAAAGAAAGGAAAAAATAAATTAAATTTTGTTTTTAGGAAGAACAACAAATACAACTCATTCCTGCTACAGGATCATTATTTGTTGGAATAAATGACTCGCTACATAATATTGGTCTTGCAAATTCTGGCTGACTAGGGTTTCTATTCAATAAACCCCCTATACAAGTTCTATTTTCCCAAACCTTACAAATTTGATCACAGTTTTTAGAAATTGCCACATTACCAGACAAACCATGGTCTACAACAATACAGTTCTTATTCAGCATCTCTAAAACACCCTGATAAGTTACATCTTCTGAACTAGTGTTTACTGATTCAAGTCTTAAAACTACAGAACTAGGAATAGTATCTTTAGAAGAATAACGTATATCCATAACAACAAGCCTAGTAGGACGAACACTATTAGGAACATAAGCGTCTCCTTCATCAAGGCGATTAGTTATCTCTCCATTAATGTTTAATGTTACAGATTTAGAATCAATAAAATCTATTGAAATATCAAATCTTGTTCCATAATAATCTAAAGATGCTTTTGAATCTTCATAAAGTGTACAACTTGCTCCACTACAACTAGAAGTATAGGGCCTAACTGCCTCTGCATCTCTATCTCCAATAAATCTATCAAAAATACTCTGGCCTGTAAGACTAACAGTTAAAAGAGAAGTAATCAGTGCAACAGCCACTGAAACAGCAACAATTGTTAGTAATTGATTTTTATCCATTGAATTTATACCTCCTTTCACCTTTTTTGATTAACACTATTAACTAAACATAACAAAGAAAAATTATATATATATAGGTTTCTATACTAAACTACATGCTAACAAAAGAACAAGCAAACCAAATTAAGCAAGAACTTATGAAACAAATAGCTAATTTTCCTGCGGAGCAAAGACCACATCTAGAACAACAAATCAGGAGTATGAACGAGCAAGAGCTTGAAGAATTCTTAAAACAAAACAAAGAAGCTGCAGAACAACAGCAAGCTCGGGCAGGCCAATCAGGACAAGCACCACAACAAACAAGCACACAAACTGCACCAGCAACACCTCAATGCATATTCTGCTCAATCCTCCAAGGAAAAGTTCCAAGTTATAAAATTGATGAGAACAAAAACAATATTGCAATACTTGAGATAAATCCACTAAGCAAGGGCCATGTACTAGTTATTCCTAAAAAACATATTACAACAACAAAAATTCCTTCAAACGCATTTTCACTTGCAAAGAAAATTGCAAAAAAAATTAAATCAAAATTCAAACCAAAAGAAATCAAAATCTCATCACAAACAATAATGGAGCACGCACTAGTTGAAGTCCTCCCACTATATGGTAATGAAAAAGAAAGGAAAAAGGCAACAGAAGAAGAGCTTTTTGAATTACAAAAAAGATTAATTACAAAAGCTAGGAAAAAACCAGAAACAAAAGAAGGGAAGAAACTTCCTCAATTAAGAATAAGAAGACCTTAATATTTCTAAAAAAAATCAAAACAACCTTACAAACCAGGCAAAAATCTCTGGCCTAAACAACCAATACAAAATAAATGCAACTAAAAACGCGGGAACATAAGGAACACCATCCCTAATCTCAATTTGTTTCTTGAAATTTCCAGACTTAAGAAAATTCAAATCTTTTCTGCTAATTCCTTCCCAGTCAGCCTTAATAGTTCTTCCCTTGAAACGAATATTCTTAGCAAGATAATCTCCCGGTCTTAATCTTAAAACAGAAATACTCTTAATCATAGATGAATTTTCAACTGATTTTGAAAATGCAAATAAAATAGTTGCTATAAAAACAAGTATTGCAAGGGATAAGAAAAACATATTAACATAACTAAACACAAACAAGACAATTCCCGCCAAAATCCCTAACTTAAAATAACCACTCCTTACTTGTTTTTTAAAATACTTAACACAAACAGAGAAATTCTTAAAAAATATGAAGAATGCAAAAAGCAAACCCCAAATAGAGCCGATAAAAAATGAAAGTAAGATAAATATCCCTTGATTTT
>CAZNUV010000019.1:0-4349 GCA_964576755.1 Candidatus Woesearchaeota archaeon | reverse complement strand
ACCTCCGTTGAATGAGAAGTTTCCTGAAACTGTTTTGTTTAAGGGCATGAAGTATGAAGAAAGATATCCGTCGAGGTTGTCTTGTGGGAAATTATAAATTGTATCCTCATTAACATTAAAGTTGTAAGCAGAAATTAAAGTAAATAAAAAAATAAAAAGAATTGGAATAATAAAGCATAGAGAATATTTATTAGACAAACTAACTGCCATTAAGGTCTCAGCCTTTGTCCGATATTCTCTACGTTTATTATTATTGTGTGTCATGGTTATTTGCTTAATTAAATTAATCCACTATTTCTTAGACCTTGAGCAGCAATTCCTATTGCAGAAGTTGCAATTGCTAAAGCGAAGAATAGAGTAGTTAATCCTACAAGAGTATCAGCAGCACCAGTTACATTACCATCAGCTTGAGCAGTTCCTACTTGTTGAGCTACAGTAGGAAGAAGAGCTGTACCCACTAAAATTACTATAAAACCACCTATAATATTTCCTAACATTTTAAATCACCCCCTAAAAAAACTTTTGAAACTTCACATTTCATAAAGCATAAATTGTTTGTCATGTATTTAACGTGTTGAAAAGGTTTTATAAATATCGTTCTCGTCTTATGGTTAATTAGAATAAACAAAATATGATAATTTATTATAAACGACATTTAAAAAAGGTAATAGTCTAAATAAAATATGGTAGAAACAAAAAAAGTCTCATGGAATGCTTCTCAAGGTTTGATTATGGAGATTTCAAACAGACGGTCGATGGCAAATACACATTTTATCTCTGGAAATATCCGACGAGCATTCTCAACTTTGATTTCTATTAAACAATCTGTTATTCAATCATTTAATCAACCTGAAAGAGACAAATTAAAAGCAATGGAAGATACTTTTCAGAAAATTGCTATTGCTCTCCACGGTTCTGTTGCAAATTCTTTTAACTCTAAGATGACACAAGCATATAAGTTGGCAAGAACAGTTGCAACGAGACTATATTCAGAATATAATAATCTTTTAATGGACTTACTTGAAGATAGAGGTTACTTAATCGGTGAACAGAGTGACGCATCAAGTATGAAATTCTAAAATGGAAGACGAAACAGAAATTATAATTGATAATGAAGAAGGAGATGGTGTTTCTAGTAGAATACCTAAAGAAGAACGTATTAGGGTTCTTAAATTACCATACAAACTTCCTAAAAAATTAACTTATTTGCTTGATGGTTTTAAATGGGCCATACATTCTAAGAAACAATCTGCAGTTATGGTGGTTGATGGTCGAAGCGGTATGGGAAAGTGCCAAACTAAAGGAAGTAAGGTGTTAATGGCTAATGGTTTTTGGAAAAATATAGAAGATGTTGTAAATGGTGATGAAATTATATCCCCCCAATTAGATGGTTCATTTATATATACAAAGGTTTCTGGAGTAACATCATGGTTTGCAGATGAAGTATATGATATAACTTCAAGAGCTACTGGAGAAAAATTATATAGCTGTTCAGGAAATCATTTAATTCCAGTTAATATGATTCATAGTAAAAGAAATGGTAAAAACAGAGAATACTTTAGAACAATTGAAGACATAGAGGCATCAAAATTGTACTCACATCATGGAAATAATAAATCATCTAAATTTTCTTTATTTTCAACAACTCCAATAGAATATAAAATGGAAGATTGCCTTATTGAACCATATAGTCTTGGTGTATTCTTAGGGGATGGACATTTTAGTTCTGGACAATTAGGGATAACTAGTACAGACATAGAAATAATTGAAGAAGTTTCACATAGTTATCCAATAATGTCAATATTTAAGGATTATAGAAGCAATGAAGTTAAACAATATAGATTTAGTGTACTTGGAGAATTTGGAATGCTCCTTACTAACCATGGATTAAAAAATACTAATAGTTCTAAGAAATTTATTCCAAAAAGTGCACTATCTTCAAGTATAAATTATAGGAGAAAGCTTTTAGCTGGACTTATTGACACAGATGGATGGGTAGAAAAGTTTAATTGTATGAGATATTCTACTAAATCTATAAAATTGGCTAATGATGTTAAAAATTTAGTATTTTCTCTAGGTGGATGGTCAAGTATTAAGAAAGTTGAGAAGAAATCACAGAATGGAACTATTGGAAAATACTATACTGTTAATATATCTTTTAAAAATCCATTAGAAATTCCATTAAAGACTAAAAAGATTAAAAGATTAAGAGAAACCAAACAAGAACCAAGAAATATAACTGTTAATATAATAAAAGCTAAACCTCAAATGGTTTTTGGATTCGAATTAGGTGGAAATTCTAAATGGTACGTTACAGATAATTGGATGGTAACACATAATACAACATTAAGTTCACAAATTGGACTTTATATGTCTCCAAACTTTAGTTTAAACCATATTCACTTTACACCAGAGGCTTTTCTTGAAGCAATGACCACTGCAAAGAAAGGAGACACCTTAGTTTTTGATGAAGCAATGCTTTTATCCTCTCGTGCTGCACTTTCTGCTATGAATCGTATGGTTGTTATTGCTATGAGTATGATTAGGTCTAAGAATTTGTTTATTATCTTCAATGTTACCTCAATTTTTGACTTAGATAAGAACTTGGCCCTATCAAGAGCCGACTTATTGCTACATTGTTATGGAGATAGCCTTACAGACAAGGGAAAGTTCCTTGCTTTCTTCCGTGGAGGTGATGGAATGGACAGAATTAAGAGTTTATACCTATATGGGAAGAAATATTATAGTTATAGCCACCCTAAATCAAACTTTAATAACAATTTTAGTGCTTATTTCACTGTAGATGACAATGAATACAACAAAAAGAAGGATGTTGGGGTAAATGCATTCCTTAAAGGTACAAAAGGTAGGATGGATGTGCGAGATAAGGCTGCTAGAGACAAATTAATCAAATATATCTACGAAAACAAGGATAAATTGGACATTACACAGGAACAGATAGCCGAAATAGCCAATATTGGCTCAAAAACTGTCTGGACTGTGCTGGATAATGATAAAATCGAGAAATCTAAAGGCATTTAAGCCCTTTTTCACGGTTTTAGTGGTATTTTTCGCAGTTTGTTGGCTGTAACATAATAGAATTACTCCATAGGAGTTGGATTATTGGGGCTGGGGGGCCATGAGAGGGAAAAATTGGGTTATATCTAGGCATTTGAGCCTGTTTTGACCTGGTTTAGTGGTAAAAGTGTTATATTATAGGCCATTTTGGTTCAAACTAGGCGTTCTGCCACTGAAATTTTATGAATTGGTGTTATAAATCTAGGCAGTAGGGTATTATTACTAGGCATTGGATGGTTTTTTGTATTGGATTGTGTTAAAGTCTAGGCATTGGATGGTTTTAGAAACTTTTTCTAGGCAACCCAAAAAAAAACCACCTAAAACAAGTGTTATAAGGTGTTATAATGGGGTGTTTTTTTGGTCAATTTTTTTTGATTTTTTCAGATATTTTTTTATATTTTTAAGAAGTTCGCACAATCTAAAAGCTGTCACTCTTATTAAATAGTTTATGTTTAATATTGTTTAACCGAAAGATATATAAAGTGTTTGATATTAGTTATATTGTGTTTAACAACACAAGAGAATCAAACAAAATGACAAAAAAAATAAAAGAGTTGTTGGCTATACTAACAAAAAAAAAACCATACCTTAATTTAGGAATGGTTAAGCAATTAAATAACAAAGGGATTTCAGTTTATTACTGAACCCTTTTATAATCAAAATGACAGAACAAAAAGAACTAAATGATTTAAAAGAAAAGCTATATAAAATTAAATCTCAATTAGCAAAAGATAATTTTATAAGAAAAATAATAAAAGAAAGAGGTATTTATTTATAAAATGAAATGTAAATATTATAAAACTAAAATTTGTTTTAGTGAATGGTTATTTTGTGGTTGGAAGTGTATTCCTTGTTTGATAACTATTCAAAGAAGAAAAGAAAATAATCAACATAAAGATAGTATAAAATATTGGAACAAACAAAAATGAAATTCAAAAAGAAACACGAACACAAAGAACAAAGCAATAAGATAATAACAGAATGGGAAAAATTAGTTTATCCTTTTCCTATTATAAAAGTAAATCCTATTTATAGCAAGATCACAAAAGAGGCAAGAACAAAAGAAGAATTAAAAAAGGAGTTGGAAAAATGAAAGAACCTAAATTTAAAGAAGTAATTGTTTTAAGAGGCAGATTATATAAAGTTGATTTTGCAGAATGGAACAATGGAAAAGATAAGGGAAAAAGAGCGTTTTTAAAACTATTAACAAAAAAAGAGATGATGAGATATATTTTAAAAGATAATATAAAAGGAGGTTTAAAAGAATAATG
>CAZNUV010000018.1:1159-4712 GCA_964576755.1 Candidatus Woesearchaeota archaeon | reverse complement strand
AATCATAATACTTTTATAGGTTCTAATCTTATAAACATAGTGATTAACTAATTCAATTCATCAATCTTATTTAGTAATAATCTCAATCCCATCCCTGTGACTTAAGGAATGATCTTTTCCAACAGGCTTTTTTGTTTTTGCATCGATCGCCTTAATAAAATTATTACCAAAATCAGTATGCAAATAATATGCAAAATCTAATGCAGTTGTTCCTTGAGGTAATAAAAAGCAATCGGGGAGAATATTTCCCTTACTGTCTGCAAGTTTATGTGCTCCTGCAGGAAAAATAGCAATATACTTCAAAAAATCAAAAACAGATTTATCCAAAACATCTTGAACCCCTGTAGAACCATAAATATCTAGGACATTTTTCTTAATACTCTCAAGAGCTTGTTCTTGTTTTTCATTTATTTTTTCTTTATTAATTTTAAAGTCCTTATCTCCAGGCAAATAATCAATCAATCCTGCATTAGTTGCTTCACGTAAAGCAAGTTCACTATCTGCACTACAAGGTATAATAAAAAGTTTTGGGAACTCAATTTTTAGTTTTTCAAGATTTTCTTTTGAACTTTTTTTATCAATTTTATTTGCAGCAATAATCATTGGTTTTGTTAGATGCCTCAGCTCATGTGCAAATCTTAATAATTCTGATTCAGGCCATTTATCCACATTAGTTGTATCAAATTTTCCATGTAAAACCACTTCTTTAACATCGTCTTCTTTTGCTTTTAATCCTGAGAATTGTTTTGCAATTGCTTTTGCAAAATCTTGTTTTTCCATTTTAAGAGTTCTAGAAAAACCAGGCCATACTTTTCTTAAAATCCCGAGATACCATAAATCTAATTCATTCTCCAACATCTTAACATCTTCTATGGGATTTCCTTCTGCATCAGGACTCTCCTTACCTTCTGAATCAGTTGTACCAGATATATCTACAATATGGATGAATAAATCTGCTTGTCTTAAATCGTCTAAAAATTGATTTCCAAGTCCTTTTCCAGTACTTGCTCCTTTTACAAGTCCTGCAACATCCATTAATTCAACAGGTACAAAACGGATATGATTTTTACAATAACCAGTTCGCGGATTACACTGAACATTAAAATCCTTATCAATACACTCCACACGAACATAACCAATCCCGTGATTAGGTTTAATTGTTGCAAAAGGATAATTTGCAATTAAAACATCTGCCATGGTTGCAGCTTTAAAAAATGTCGACTTTCCACAAGAAGGTTTTCCTACAAGCCCAATTAACATAAAGATATGATAAATCAAGGATATTTAAGTTTAAGGATTGGTTAAAAAAAGTTGGGTAAGATTTAAATAAACTCAAAGATTCCAACTAAATAAATAAGATGAAAATATCTAATCATTGTTATACCTATAAATTAAAAAAAGGGGTAATCCTTGTTTATTCATTTATCTCAGGAGATACTTATATCTTTAATAAAGATGAATATTCTAAATTTAAAAATTTTGAATTAGATAAAAAAACTCAAAAACAATTAATTGAATCTCAAATATACATAAACAAAAAAGCTGATGAAAAAATAACCCGAAAAAGACAGGGTTATGATAATAAAGGATTTGGAAAAATAAAAAGACTGTATATTGATTTTATGCCAACTTTAAATTGTAATTGTGCTTGTATTTATTGCTATGAAGATAAAAAATTAAGGAAAATAGAGTCAAATTTTAAGATTTGTGATCAATTAATCTCATTTATAGAAAAAAAGGTTAAACAAACAAAGAATAAACTATTCTATTTAGATATTCAATTTCATGGAGGAGAACCCCTTTTAAAAATGGATTTAGAAATTAGTGTTCAAAGATTCACAACATTTGGCATTGATGTTCTTCACGAAATTTTTTATACTTACTAATAGATGCATATCCGCCTGGATAAGTACTGCCACCATTATGGATAATTCCTTGTTCAAAAAGACAATCTACAAGAAGAAGGGTATCGCCTGAATGAATAGTTTTTTCAAGTCCGCAAATTATAGTGCCCCTATTTAAAAAAGTTAATTTGTGATTAACAATATAATCTAAAACAATTTTCAAATCTCTTTTAGATTTTTCAGATAAAAGTCTACCCGTATCATTGAGATACAATCCAAGATTGGTATAAGATTCGTCTTTTGAATCTGGTTTAATATTTTCAGCAAGGGTATTGCCCATATCTTCTTCTCCAGTATCCTTCCCTAAATTTAAATGCGAAACATTATCTACCATAAAAAAACATAGATGAAGGTATTTAAAAAAATTACCATATAGGAGTTTAACCACATACTTATCCAAACTCTACCATTAAATCATCATAAGTCTTTGCCTTATCTTCACCCAAAAATAAAAAAGCAGGTCGAAATTTACCACCCTCTGTAGAACCATGAACTAAAAATGGAACAGAATTTTTCTCAGAGTATAATGCAACATAAGGTAATGCTTTTTTTAAGTTGCCTATAAATTCCTTACTAGGCGTGATTCCATTTAACATTATTGTAGCGATTTCTTCATCTGTTAAATCTTTCAATGTTATCTCTGCTAATTCGATTAATCCCATTTAAATCAAAAAAAATCCGCACTTTTAAAACTATCTAAGCATCCCTATATAGGATTAAATTTATATATGTTAATTAAGGTTTATATTAATGTGAGCCTGTAGCTCAGCCAGGTTAGAGCACTGCTCTTATAAGAGCTTGTTTCATTAGAAATGAGATTTCATTGCTCTCAATTGAGTGCTAAGAAAGGCAGGGGTCCGCGGTTCAAATCCGCGCAGGCTCATATTTTTATTTATTATTCAATCACAATAATCTTTTTTAATTGATTATTCTTAACTAGTTTATGTTCCATCTATTGAATCAGAAACAAAGAGTAATTATAGAAATAGGGATACTTTTAGGAATTGTTGGATTATTAATCATTTTACTTATTTTATTTGGAAACCAGATTGAGCCTGTTTCTTTTATAACTGGAAGATAAAAATTTCTCAACCTTTTGAATAACCATAAGAAAGGAAGATTTAAAAAAAGAAACTTCTTAATATATTCATGGCAAAAAAGAAGGTGAGAAAAACAAAACCTGCAAAAAAACAAGAATCTAAAAAAGATGATGATTCAAAACTTTTTGCATTTTTAGCGACTTTCTTAAGCATAGTAGGTTTTATCATAGCTCTTCTTGTAAAGAAGAACGACAAATACGTGATGTTTTATGCAAAACAAAGCCTAATGGTATTTATCGTATTTGTAATTGGATGGGCTATCATGATTGTCCCTGTGCTTGGATGGGTTCTTGGACCAATAATTGATCTTGTTGGACTTGTTCTCTGGTTAATTAGCTGGATATATGCATTATCAGGAGAAACAAAAGAAGTTCCATTAGTAGGGAAGTATGCCAAAAAAATAGATTTGTAATTTTCTATAATTTAAAAGAAACAGAAGAAAGCTTTAAAAGCTAATTTTCTTTTCATTTTTTAAGCTCTTGTAGTCTAGAGGCCAAGGATTCAGCCCTTTCAAGGCTGGGACCCGGGTTCGAATCCCGGCGGGAGCAT
>CAZNUV010000018.1:0-1059 GCA_964576755.1 Candidatus Woesearchaeota archaeon | reverse complement strand
TTCAGGATTAGGTGCAGGAATAGGTTTTTTTGTTTGTATTGGATTATGGATTTGGATTTCTAATCACAATAAAAAACTTACTCCTAAACAAAAGAAAAAGTCTAATAAAAACTCTTGGATTTTTTTAGGGATTGTTATCTTAATTTTTATTCTTATTTATACATTATTAGCTATTCTTGGATAGTTCAATCAAATCTATTCATAAAATAATCCTCGCATCAAAACTTAAAAATCTTTAGAAAATCCACCGAATTAAAAAATAAATCAGACTAATTGCTATTAGAACACCAATTGTCTTTAACATAAAAATAAAATCATTAGTCTCTTCTTTTTCTTGTATTTTTAACTCTGAAGCATTTATGGTCTTAGGTTCTGCCCATGAGAAATTTTTTAATTGCAATTTTTGACCATGATATTTTTTAAGCCGACCATCACAATAAGAACAATCCACTACCCTCCTTCTTATAAAACCAATACCAACTAGAATTAATGTAAGGATACCTAATATGCTCTCTGGTTGTATTCCAAGTTTACCTTGAACATTATATCTCCTATTACACTTAGGACAATATAACTTAGTAATCTTTTGCTCTTTCCTTCCTAATTCCTTTTTCTCTTTCTCTTTTTTCTCTTTCCAACATTTCTTACAATAATAATCTTTTTCATCAATGTTAGCCTTCCAAAAAGATACTTTCTCCCCACAAATTTTACACTTATTCATTATTTATTAATGCACTTAAACCTTAAAAATATATCTCACCACCTACCTTGCATAGTTAACAGGCGCCAATCCTAATAAAAAATTATTCTTCATTTTCTTCTGGTTTTACATCAGACTTCATAAATTCTAAAGAGGGGGTTGATTGAGACCTGTTGTTAGTCTTTGTCTGTTACGAAATCAGAAACTGCCTTACTGAATGTTTCATCATTCCAATGTGTTATAGTTATAACATAATCTTTTTTCATTTTATTTTTAGCAAACATTTCACAATATTTTTCTTCTGCTTCTTTCAAATTTTTAGCTTCAATATCTACTAATGGTAAATTTTCAATTTCTTT
>CAZNUV010000017.1:0-5506 GCA_964576755.1 Candidatus Woesearchaeota archaeon | reverse complement strand
AAATCAAAATGCAAGTGTCAATTATAGAAATTAACTTACATGAAATATTTAAGGAGTTCTACGGAAATTCTGATTAGAAGTATTTGTTTGAGAGTTACTATTTACTCTCATTTGTCTTTGTTGAAGTGATTTTGTTTGTAAAATATCTTGTCTAGCATTTGTAGATTGTGAGGTATTTAATTGGGGTGAAGTTCCATTTGAAGGGAAAGTTCCTGGTTTTTGAGCAAGCCCAGATTTACCTTTAAATCTTTTTTTAAATTTAAAAAATAATAAAACTAATCCTCCAATAACAATAAGTGCTCCAATTAACCAAAACCACCAATAATTACTATTTGAAAAGGTTTTTTCAGGACCACAATCTTCACCAGGACCACAAACAGTATTTGTTTGATAAAATTCACTTTCTTCACATGAGTCTCCAACACAAGGTTGATTTGGAAAATAACCAGTTTCATCTATATCGCTTAGCATTTCATCTCCAAAATTATCAACTTGAGATGTCTGAATTATTTCACATGTTCCATTAACACAACAAACTTCTCCTACGCTTAATCCCAAGGAAGCATATGTATCCCCATCTAAACAATATTGTAAAGAAGAACAAACACTTCCATTTAATTCTGAACATGTTTCTGAAGAGTTTTGTAAATTTGGATCAACATCACAGCAAACTTGAGACCCTCCACAAGATAAATTTAAAAGACTTCCAGAACAACTTGAAGAATTTGCAACACAAAAATTACCTGAAGATGTACAATTTACCTCTGGCTCAGGTAAAGAGGCATTAGCATCAAGAACACATGCTCCAGAAGAACAAACACTTCCGTTAAGATATTTTTCACAAGGAACAGCCTCTTGTTGTATAAGATTATCTACTCCACAAGTATATTCTATAAGGCTTGCTGTAGAATTACAAGAATCATATTTAGTTACACCAGGCCCACCAACAATCAATTGACCATAAACAGAGCCAGCATTAGCATAATTCAAACCATCAGAATCATTACAAACAATAATCTCAATTCCATCTTCTTCGAAACATTGACCGTCTAAACATTTTCCTCCTTTAAATGAACAATTATAAATTGAATTAACAACCAAATTATCTAAACAATAGAATTCTTTTAAATTAGAAGAAGAAAGACACACATCACCATAATATGCTGCAACAGGATTAGAGTCTGTGATTCCATATGTCTCACCTAATGAAAGAAAGTTTTCCCCCCCATCTGAGTCAGTACAATCATCTATTCCCTCAACAATAACCTTTGCATTTATATTTTTATAAGAAACACCAGAATAAATATAAAAACCAAGAATAAAAGCAAGACAAACAAAAGCTATTCCAAAAACTAATTTTTTCTTTAACCTTGCATCCATATTTAAATTAAAATAAAGTTATTTATAAATTCTTTTATAAACCACACCACAAATAACTAAAATCAAAAGCCACAACTGAGGATTACGGAATTGTTATATTGTGTGGGGTTTGTAATTATCTTAATCAAAACTAAAGTTTAGAACGCCCTTTTATTTTTTAAATAAATATTAAATTTATCTAAAAAAAGTTATATTTTTTGGAGCAACAATAGAACATACTCCATTTGAAAGACAAGCTAAATTTCCGGGGCATCCACATTCTTGACAATTGTTTATTAATATTTTATTAGAACAATATTTTGGTTTGGGAGATGTACATTGATTTGGAAGAGTTCCATCAGAACACGCATGATAATTTCCTGTGTGGCTTGGATCGTGTTGAAACATTGGCCAATCCATTTTTAAAGGATTGTGGGTATTTTCTAATTCCCAAATATAAACTCCTCCCTCAAAAACTGTAGAAACAATTAAATCAGTAAATCCGTTAGAATCAATATCATTAATCACAACTCCTGATGAAATCAATTCTAAAGGAATAGTTTGAAAATAAATTAATTCCCCTGTATGATCAAACCCATAAATAATTCCTCCAGATGTAGAAAAAATGATGTCTGAATAATTATCATTATTAATATCTGCTATTACAGGGGGGGCGATAGCTTCATACTTGTAAGCATCTTTACAAATTTGTAATGGCCACCCTTCTAATGAAATTCCTTGATCATTTACTAAAGAATACATTCCACAGGAGGAATTATGTCTCTGCCCGTAGAAAAATTCTAACTCTTGATCATTATTAAAATCTCCAATCATAAAAGAGTTAGGCATATTGGTTGAAGGAACAAAAAAGGTTTTAATAAGAGTTCCATCATGATTAAAAATATTGATTCCTGTTTGAGGGCCATTAAATCCTAAGACAATAATTTCTAAATCTCCATCCTTGTCCCAATCAAATAAGATTTGTGGAGAATTAATTCTGCTATCCATTTCAAATTCATTTTCTATGTTTCCATATTTATCTAAAACAAGAAAAATTGATTTATATATGCTATTTGTATAATCATTAATGAGTTTCTTTAAAACAACTATCTCTATGTCCCCATCTTTATCCACATCTCCTAAAACAGAGGAACTTCTTGTACTGCTTGGAAGATTGTTTGGAGTAATATTAGATTCTAAATGGATTGGCCAATTTCCAGGAAGTTTGTTTCCTTGCTTATCAAAAGCCAATAAATAATGACCATCTGGAAAACTAAAATAGACAGTATTTTCTTGTATAAAATAAAAATATCCTGATTCAACAATTCCAAAAGGAGCAACTGTAATAGCATCTTCAAAAAAACTAGCAACATCATAATCTATTCCGGTAATGTTTGCAGGCCAATTTTGTATTAAAGAACCATTTTTTCCATAAGCTCTAAGGGCATTAGAATAAGAATCTTCTATTCCCCCTGCGAAAATCTCAAATTCTGAATCTTGATTAGTTTTTCCAATAGAAACTGGAGGTATTAAATAAGGTTGTATTACGCCGACCCCCATATTTAAATCTTGAGGCCATCCTTCGACAACTTGGCCCAGATAATTATAAACATGAAGCCAAGGGACGTTTCTAAAAATAATTTCTTTATTTCCATCATTGTTAAGATCTTGCACAGTAGGGGTAATTCCAACATTATAATCAAAAAAGATTGGCCATCCTTCTTTTAAATTAGATTCAATTATATTTGGACTAAGATATATATTTTCTACTTTTTCTTCAAAATAAGTTCCAAAAAGCTCAAAAGTCAAAACTAAGTCATAAGTTCCTTTATCTAATAAAGAAGCATCCCAGGTTGCAAATGTATTATTAATAATATTTATCCCTAAGGGGCCTAGAGAATATCCATTTTCATCTAAAATTTTAGCTGAATAAAAGTTTGCAGAATTTAAGATTTCTAATTGAATATTAAGAATACTATTAGAATTATAAGCATAATCTTTTAGAGGATTTAAAATTTTAATATTATCAATCTCAAAAATTCCATAATCTTTACTTAAATCTCCTTTGTAAATTTTGTAAACTTCTAATTTTATATGATATTTTTCATCGATTAAACTTTCAACATTAAAATTTTCACATAAGAGGTCTTCTTCTACTTCTTGATTTCCTTGGCATATCAAATTCCAATTTTCAATCTCATCTAAATAATAAACTTTGTAGTAATTAAAATTTTCTCCTTTGGCTGTCCCAGATATATTCAGATTAATTTCTGGAAAATAATCAATTTCATTTAATTTAACAATTAATGGTTTTTTAGTTAATTTAATTGCTTCTAAAATATCAATTCTTCCCTGCCCTTGAGCAATTATTTCTTCTCCAATATCTACTGCAGTATTTTTCAAAGCGATTTTTAATTCTTCAGGGGTCCATTCTGGATTTTTTTGTTTTAATAATGCAATAGCTCCTGCAACATGTGGTGTTGCCATAGAAGTCCCAGAAATTGCAGTGTGTTCATCATCAATACATTCATTATATTGCCAAGCATTTTCCCATTGGCTGGAGCAAATGTTTTTACCTGGTGCAATCATATCTGGTTTGATTATTGATTTTAATTGTCCTTGAGAATTTTCCCAAATAACAGGGCCTCTTGAACTAAAAAATGTAATTTGATCTTGTTTATCTGAAGCCCCAACAGTAATTGCTTTTCTTGCAGTTCCAGGGGTCCCAATAGTACCTTCATTGGGACCATCATTACTTGCCGCAATAACCATAACACTTCCAATACTAGCAGCATTATCTACAGCATAACTTATTAAATCATCTGGCCCACAAAATTCATTATAATTTTCTAAGCAACTTCCTCCTAAACTCATACTTATCACATCTAAATGGTCTTCAAAATTTCCATCTTGGTTAGGATCAATAGCCATCTCCATGCCTGCGATAACCCATTCCCAAGAACCCCATCCCTCTTCATTTAAAACTTTGTATGCATATAAATCTGCATCTGGCGCCACACCATCTAAAATACCTTTTCCAGCAGCAATTCCTGCACAATGTGTTCCATGGCCATGATCATCCATGGGATCATCATCATTATTCACAAAATCATAACCAGATTTAACTTTACAGTTTTCACCAAAACATCCTCCTAAATCAGGATGTGTGTAATCAATCCCTGTATCTATAATTGCAATAGAAATATTTTTTCCTGTTAAACACGTCCCTTCTAAATTAATGTATGGCCTTGGAGAAATGGTGTCTCCTGTTAGAGAATCTTCTTTATTTGAAGTTTGTGCATTTGGATCGCAAAGTTGTAAATCTTTATTTAAGTTCCAAACATCATCTGCATTTATTAAAGGAACAGAGTCCATTAAAGTTGTATAAACTTTGAGATTTGGATGAACTTTTTTAACTCCTTCTACATTTTCAATTAATTTTGCTTCTGAATCAGAAAAATCTACAAAAATACCATTAAACAACACCTCATGTTCATTAAGAATTTCCAAAGTTTTTCCTTGTTCTGATAGTTTTTGTGAAATTCTTTGCTTTATTTCTCTATTTTCTTCTCTTAAATTTTGTTTATATTCTTCTAAGTCTTCTTGAATAGTGTTGCCTGTTAAGATACCTTTCCCAAAAATTCTAAAAAATAAACTATTTTCTTTAATTTCCTTTTCTTGATCTAATTCTAATTTCTTAACTGCAAGAGGTTCTCTTTCAAATTCAATTAAATATCCTTGATGATTTTGAATAGAGGGTATGTTTTCTTCAACAAGATCTCCTAATTCTAAGTTAAAAGTATTTTTTACTACAGGTGTTGCTTGTACTTCTTGTCCTTCTTCAAGAAAATTCATTTCTTCTTGACTAGCAATTTTTTCTTCAGAAAAACTATTATCAAAAGTTTTAATTTCTTGTTTTTTAAGAAATTCAAAAATACCATTTCCTGTTTTAAATCCAATAAAAAGAACTACAAAAAGAATCACTAAAACAATTAAAACTCCAGAGGCAATCACGTACTTTTTATTCATTATTTAATTATGAAAAAGGTCTTTTTATAGTTTATTGCAATAAATTTAATTCAAAATAAAAGGAGCCACAACTGAGATTTTAATATTTGTTTCTTTTTTAAGGGTTTGAGAAGAGAAT
>CAZNUV010000016.1:0-5622 GCA_964576755.1 Candidatus Woesearchaeota archaeon | reverse complement strand
GTATAGAATAATTATAATTTCCTTCTGTTAACCATAAATCTTGAGTATTTTCAAGCACATTTCCTGGGACCCCATTATTAAAAAAGTAAATATATTTGTCATTTATTTCATACAAACATTTTGCTTTCCCTTCTTCTGCTCCTGCAAGTGTTTTTACTTTTATTGAAACTTTTATTGTGTCTGTAGCATCTTTAACAGTTACATTATTTCCTTTATTATTAATTGAAATGTCGTCGATAACTAAAGGAGATGTTCCTGTTAAACTTAAAATATAAGATTGTTTATTTATATTTCTCAAATGTTTTTTCTCTGGAATTGATTCAAACCATGGCTGATCTTTACATCTAAAATAATACTTGTTTTCTTTTCCATTCATTATTCCAGTTAAATTAGCAGTACAACCATAATAATATTGCCTTACATATTGTCCTAAATTTTTAGAACAACCAGTCATATTATAAGACATGCTTGCATATTCTAAATCTTGGAAATCCCATTTACAATCTGCTGGTTCATTTGTATAAACTTCAACAATTGCATTTGTTTGATTGTATTTAATATAAGCATTTTGAGGGTAACTTGTTGCTTCTATTATTGGGGCCATTGTATCTGGACCATCATCTACACAAAATTCCATTAAGAAATTTGAAGTTGTTGGATTTCCATTAACATCTTTACATCTTATAAAAAATGTATACTCATTATTATTAGAAATACTTAAATTTGCACTTTCTAAAGTAGAACTACTCATAATTGCTGAAGAGGGTATTGCAACTGTGTGATTGTAAGTGTTTGCAGAACCTTCTGACATAAATCCTATCATGTCTGTGAAATTTGCTTTTCTTTCTATATCAATTTTACAAACAGCAGGTTCATTTGTTTTTACTCCTAAAATTAAGCTTGTAAAAGAAGGAATGCATTTTCCTTTATAGAGTATTTTAACTCCTTTTTCATTTGGTAAAACTGCTGAAGCAGGAACATAAGAGTATCCATCTTTTAATACTTCATCCATAGGACTTAATTCAGGAGGAAGCATATCATTTTTATTTACCCATATGCAAGCTTCTTCTGAAGTTCCTTTATTTGTGATTTCACATGCTTGTCCAAAAGAACGGCATTGATATTCACTACAACCATATCTTAATTTATTACAATCTAAACAATTTTTTCCTCCTTCAGGTGGTTGCCATAAGTGAATAGTATAAGTGAATATTTCTTGAGAATATGTTTGATAAGACGCTAATAAATATGTTGTCATTGCAACAATTGCAATTGCTGCTGCAATAAGCCCAACCACTGTTGCAGACATTGCTGCAATAGCTGGAACAAGTTCGGCTAAGAGTGTTGTAACAACTGTAGAACCTATTGCGACATAAAGAGCAGCACTCATTAAAGCATTAACATTTCTATCAGATGCTCCAAGAATTTGAATAAGATATGCATATCCATATGAACCTATAAGTGCTCCTGCTGCTGATGCAAGAAAATTTCCAAGAATACTTCCAACAGCTGTTTCCCAGAAGGGAGTTTTCGAAGGGTTTTTGTACTTATTAAAAAGTTTTTCTGCCTCTGCTTGAGATACTGCTTCTGTGCCTTTATTAGTATAAATTGTCCCATCTGAAGCATAAATATAATCTCCTTCATTAGATAAAAATTTATTAAAATCCTTTGACTTTGTATCCCCAATATTTAAAACATAATCATAAGTATTTAAATTAGAATTTGCAGAGGGGGTTTCTAGTGTTTTATCTGGTCCTACTTTTTGATCTGAACCATCTAGATTTTCTTCTGTTTGTCCTTCTTCAACTCCCCCCACAAAATTTTGTACATTCTGTTTGGCTTGTGCAATTGCATTTATGGCATTTGCGCCACCAATAATTTGTTCTCCAACACTTTTCTTGGGTTCATTAAAAGAATCTCCACCACAATTTTCATCTGGAGAATTCACACAAACTTTATTGCTCATGTCACAACATTGATTTTCATTTTCACATTGATTTGGAGCATTACAGGTCTCAGCACTAACAACCTCCACACTTGCTCCAATAATCCAAGCAATAGCGACAATACTAATTACAAGCATCAAAACTTGAAAAATTGAAGCACTATTTTTTTTATTTAATTTCATTTTATTAAACTTATTTTTATTAATTTATTATTCTCTATAACCTCCTTCTTCTCCACCTGGTAAATATTTAAAATCTCCAATATAAATTTTTTCCATTGTAGTATTTTTCTTCATAGATTGGTCTTGTTTTAACATTTGAAATAATACAGTCATTACTTCTAATTCAGGATCAATTGTTGACAAAGGTGCTGCAATTCCTGGTTTATAACCACAATCTCCTAAAGATTTTGATCTTTCTCTCAAAGAAAGAATCCATTCTTGATGTGTTAAAAATATTGGAGTTTCTCCTTCTGTATTTGCGCATGAAACTCCTCCTCCACTAACTTCTCCTGTTCTGTCTGGACAATAATATCCTCTTCTATCTGAAATACAATAATTTTCAAGTCTATTAGGTAAAGCATTGCTAACTCCTGCATGAAGATCTAATAAAGCATCTAAATCAAGATAATTATCTTCATCTAAACCAGAATAACCTCCTGAAGAAGGAGATTCTAATCCATATCCTGGAATTGCGTAACAATTTCTAAAACATCTTTGAACAGCGTCCTCATTCTTATGATCTCCACTTATAACACAAAGGGGATTATCTTCAAAAGTGCTTCTTTTAGTAAAAATACTTGTTTCATAAGAAACTATTTCTTGAGTATTTCCTAAAGAACAAATCGCTTCTCCATCATTACCAGGTTCCCAAAAATCAAAACCAGGTGCAAAAGAAGGTAAACAAGAACCTTGTTCATTTTGATTTCTATATGCTCCCTCTGTAACAATTTTTCCATCAAACCTATACCCTGGAACCCATCTACAAAAAATAGTTTCCTCACAATCTTTTTGTTTAGTATAATTAAAACAATCTCTCCAACCATTCATCATACATTGGGCAACTTTAAAATTTCCTGTATTATCTCCCATATCAGATTGAAAACAAATTTCATTTCTAAAATCTTTACAAGGTTCTATAATAACTTCACTATCTATACACATTAATCTATAATATCTACTTCCAGGAATATTATATTTAAAGTATTGATCTAAAATCTCGTTTTGGGTTTTTCCTTCTAATTCTAAAGATTGGTTTGCAGTATTTATTCCAGCATAAACTCCTTCTGATTGGGCACACCAAGTTTCACCGTGCCTATAAATTTCATCTTTTCCATCATTATCTGTATCATAATAACAATCTAAACGTGCACAAACTTTATCTCCATACAAAGGTTTATTTGGCATTGCTTTATTTGAAGCTCTATATTCTTTACAAACACTTCCACCAATATAAGAACAATCTCCGCAAGAAGAAGAACCTTTAGCTAAAACACAAGTTGGTTCTTGAATTTTTGTCCAATAATCTTCCATTTTTTCATTCCATAATTCTGGATTTTTAGAATACATTTTTTCATCATAAACATTTGCTAAATTTCCACAAGTATCTGTAAAGTAAACTTTATCATCTTTGCAAATAGTCTTTTCTGATTTAGCACAATCTGTTGCTAATTCTGGGGCAGTACATAAAAACCCTTCATGAAATTCTCCTTTAGCAGAAACACAAGATTCTTTTGTAGTTAAAGAACAATCTCTTGTTGTTTGATTTCCAGTAAAAATACATGCTCCTTTAACATCTGGAGAAGCTAAAGCATAACAAGAAAATTCTTCAGTAACATCTGATCTAAAAGTAACATCTACACCATATACAGAAGCTAATTGCTTACATTCTGTTTGCGTTGAAAAACTTGCATATTCTCCAAACAAACAACACCCATTTTTACACATTGGAATATCAGACTTAGAAGAAGGATTCCAAACACCTCCTTCAATCTCACACAAACTTCTAGGAGTATTTGCTGTGCAATCTCCTTTATCTTCATCAATACAAGTTCCTAATGCACAAGGAGAAAAACTATCACAACTTGTTGGAAAAATAGAACCTAAACAATTTTCTGATGTTGTTGATTGACACCATGCTCCACTTTTTAATTTTTCACAACAACCTTCTGCTGATGAAACAAAAGTTAAAGCAAAGACTAAGAAGAAAATTGCAAAGATAAAAATTAATTGTTTTGTTTTCATTTTAATTTCAATAAAATTGATTTAATCTCTTTTTTAAGTAAAGGGATATCTTTATTTATAACTCCCCAAATTTTTTCAAAATCCACTCCAAAATAATGGTGAATTAATTTATCTCTCATACCAGAAATTGCTTTCCACTCTATTTTTGAATTTTTCTTTTTAAATTCAAGAGGAAGATTTTTAACTGCCTCTCCAATAACCTCTATTTGTCTAACAACTGCGCTTTGTACTTTCTTATCTTTCAGAAATTTCTTTTTAGATGTTTTTTTAGTGAAATCTTCTATATCTTTAATAGCATCATTAATGTGGTAAATAAAAATTATTGGATCTTTCATATTATTCTTACCTCTTCTGAAAGTATTTTTTCCTTAAGATATGGACTAATCCCATTATAAGTTAATAAATCAACTTCTTTGTTTAATTTACTTTTAAGTTCAATTTCAATTTTAACAACATCCAATAGACTTCCCTTGACTTCAATTAAAATGTCAACATCACTCTTTTTAGTTTGTTCCCCTCGAGCATAGCTACCAAAAATACCTGCTTTTATTACATTGTGTTTTTTCAAAGTAGGTAAGATTCTCTTTTTTATCTCTAAAATTTCTTTTTTCATTTTTTATTATTTTTTATAAGCATTTTTTCTGTGTTTAATTGATCTCACAATTAACTCCTCTTTAAAAAAGTCTACAAAAAGCCGATAGTCTCCAATTCTTAATTTATATGAATCTATATTAACCAATGGCTCTAAATAATGTTTTGGGTTTTGCAAGATAAGATTTATTTTTTTAAGAATTCTAACTCTCTCAGGTTTATCTAATTTTCTCAAAAATTTTAAGTTATTTTTATCCCAACTAAGAGAGGTCATCTTTAAATTCAACTAAAATATCTTCATGAGAAACAAAATCTGTTTTTGGAGCTTTTCTAGAATTTTGAATTTCCAAAATAACTTCATCTGATACATCTAAAGAATTTTCTAACAATAAATTCTTCATTTCTTCTACAACCTTTTTTAAGGCAAGAACTTCTTGTCCCACCCTATTTATATCCATTTGCTCCATATTTTTATCAACTTTTGAAGATATTTAAGCTTTTCCTCCTTTTAATTTTAAATTATATATTTTTGTGGTTCTCTTTTTTATCTCTAAAATTTCTTTTTTCATATTACATTAATCCTGGAGGAAAAGCTAAACTCCTCGAAGCAAATTGAAATTTTTCTCCTGTATTTTTATTAGTTAAAATATAAACTTTTGTTTCATCTGTTTGCTTTATTTTTTCAGCTTTAATGTGCTTAAAAAACATCATGTAAGCCCACATATCAGCATCACCAAGAGTTGTTTCCCACTCAACTATGTTACTACCAATCTCCAAAAGTTCATAGAGATTATTGTCCAAAACTATATTAAATGAATTATATGTTTCTGAAGCATCTTTTT
>CAZNUV010000015.1:5245-7434 GCA_964576755.1 Candidatus Woesearchaeota archaeon | reverse complement strand
ATTTGGCTTTAAGTCACTTGAAGAATATAATCAAAAAGGGAGATAAATAAAATGATAAGTGATAGCATATATAATGAAATGATAGACACTTTTAAAGGTGAGATGTCAAAAAGACAACAAGAAGAATTTGTTAAAGATATTTTATTGATGGAATATCCAAAAGAAGTTAGAGAAAAGTTTATTGGGTGTTTAGAAAATGAGGGCATAGCCCAAGAGCAATAAACCATAAGCTACTTATGGTTAGGAATTAAATAAAATGGAGATTAAATAAAATGGGACATAAAGAAGAATATAAAGAAATTAAAAAGAAGTTGGATGATTTATATAAAAGATTAAGGGAAGAAACAGGCGAACATGGTCTTGAGATTGTTAGCTGTATTGTTGATTACGAAATTGAATTAGAAAAGTATTGTAATAATTAATAGGTGTTTTTTTTAAGGTTTTTTTGACGAGAAACAAAAAACCTTATTCATATTCAAATAGATTAAAGGGATGGTTAGGGATGAGGGATTGTAGGAACTCCTTTAATCAATAGCACAATATTCCCTTAAATCAATTTGAGAGGGTGTTAAAACCCTCTTTTATATTTCTTGAACGACATTTATAAAACCCTTTATACATGTATTTTTATGGATTTTATAAAAGAAGAAATGGATAAAGAATTTTCGTCTATTGGTTTTAAAAATCAAAGAAGGAATTTAAGAAAAGGTGACCATCAAACAGGCAAATCTAATATTGCAAGAGATAAGAAAAGAGAGGCATTAATGCCTGGAAAAAGAATAAGTAAGACAGGTAAAATTTATTACGAGTTTAGAAAAAATCGTAGTGATTTAGGAAACTCCAAATTATAATTTAAATGCCTAGATTAAAATGGATATAAAAAGATTACGTGAAAAAATAAACTTCTACTACAATAATCAAAATCTTATCAAGATTAAATATGGTAATGCCTTCATAACAGGTAAAGTTTCTAAACCAGTAGTTCCTTTTATTGGAAGTTATTTCATATTTGATTTAACAGATGGCAATTCTATGAAAATGTATATTGATGAATTGAAAGACTATAATATAATGCCTATAAGTGACTCAATAGAGAAAGAGCTTGAAGAAGAAGTAATGAAGATAAGAAAAAACAGAAACTCAATACCTTCTGCTGTTAAAAAGAATATCTGGAGAAATCACTTTGGAGATAACTTTAGAGGTAATTGTTTTTGTTGTAAAAATAGAATTATGAGAGATAATTTTGAAGCTGGACATTATGTTTCTGTTGCTAATGGTGGAGATGACTCTTTAGCTAATTTAAGACCACTTTGTTTTTCTTGTAATCGTTCAATGGGTGAAGATAATATGGAAGATTTTATGGGTGAATTTTTTAGATAGATATTAATCTGTGCAGTACAATTAGGACAAACTTCTCCTTTGAATTTAATACCACACGATGCACAGGTTTTGAATTTTGTTGTCATTTTTATTGTCTCACTTTAGGTAATCTGCGACATAATGATTAAGATTTACTCTCAACCCTTACACCTTTATTGTCGCTTTTTAATGGGTTTTTAATGAAATATTCTTTTAAGTCATTATATTTTAGCCCATTCATCTCAACAAACTTTAAAATTTGTAAAACAAAAACTTCTTCAGCTGCTAAATTATGTTCCTCTTTCAACTTCTTAATCTCTTCTATTGCTTCAATTTCCTTTGCAAAAATCATTCTAAAATAAATCCTCATAAGATTTAATTGCATCTATTGGATTTGCTTTAGTATAAACACTTGTAGTTGCAAGATTTGCGTGTCCAAGTAATAATTGAACTTGATTTATTGGAACTCCATTCTCTAATGCCCTTGTTGCAAAGCCATGCCTTAAACTATGAAAAGTATAAAGTGGATTTAACTTTGCTTTCTTTGAATATGATTTAAATTTCCTTTGCAAACTTCTAATAGATATATCTAAAGGAAGATGTTTAACAAATTCATTCTTCCACCCTTTAGGAATTGGAACAACCCTCTCAACACCATATTTAGATTCTGGAACAAATATGCTTGTATCTCTAAAATGTTCCTTAGAACATCTAGCAACCTCAGAAATACGCATTCCAGCACCATAAGCCAATAAAAAAGATATTCTTGCCTTAACATCTAGCTTTGGAACTTTAACTATTAATTCTTTAAACTCTTCAACTCTTACAGA
>CAZNUV010000015.1:2330-5145 GCA_964576755.1 Candidatus Woesearchaeota archaeon | reverse complement strand
TTTAATTTTAAATATAAATGCCCTCCAATCATGAGGGCAAAGCAATAAGTTTATTGGGATACCTTTACAGAGTATCTTGTAGCAAGTCCTGAACCTGTCTTTGTAACCTTTACAAATTTAACATCTGGTTTCAATTCTAAAATCTTTTTAACTTCTTCAAGAACTGTATTTGGAACTCTATATTCTTGGTTATTTGCAACCATCACTTTGTAATTAAAATCTTTTCCTTCTGTATCTGTTCCAACTCTATCTTCCATTGGAAATGATAGGTTAACTCTATCTAAGTCTGCAATGTTCAGAGTTTGCTTTGGCTCATAGGCCTGTGCTGTTTCTTTAAATGTTGCCATCTTCTTTGTTTACCTCCTTTGTCTGTTTTATAACACGAACATCAGTTAAGTCAATAAAATCCCCAATTTCAATTCCCATTGTTTTACATTCTTCTTTTGAGAAAATGTTTCCTGCAGAATTTCCTATTTGTTTAACAACTTTAATTAGTTTCATTTTTTCTTCACCTTTTCTTTTTCTTTCCATTCATCTACAAAAAACCACGTAATGATAAAAAAGATTAAAAAACATATCACTATAGAACCTATATAAATTAAAAAAGATATTCCAAAATTAAAATATGAATATATGTATGAAAAAATAGATTTAAAACCAATTACCATTGCATAAAAAATAACTAATACTCCAGAAAAAACTAATCTTAAATTAAGGATTTCTTTTCTACTTCTTTTAATTAATATTTTCTCTTCAACCATTATTCCACAACGTTCAATCAGCTTTTAAATCTTTCGGTTAAATGATGTTTAATCATTCTATAGTAGTTAGATTGTGTTGAACTTTATAATGGTTAAGAAATTATTTAAATAAATGGTATTTCTACTTTCTTATGGAAGCAATGAAACGGAAAGCACAATTCTTTTTTGAAGGTGAATATATGATTCACGTTAGAACTACCTCTGGATTTTACAATGGTATAATTATTAAAATTGTTAGAGATGAATATTTTATAATTAATGATAGGAAATTTGGTGAAACTCCTGTTTACTTTTCTGAAATAATTAAAATTGAAAGGTTTGTGGAGGATATTGGAGAATGACCACAGATAATATGAAAAAGATTGGAAAACAACTTGCAAAAGATTTGATTGAAAAAACAGAGATTGATGATGAAGGTAATATTTATATGAAAGATGCTGGTGGAAGAACAAGAATTGGAAAGCTTAGAGATAAGACAGGAAGTGATTATTCTGAAGAAGAATTAAAAAAGCTTTTGAAAGAAACATATTATAATATAATTGATGTGCTTAAAGAATATACTGATTTAAAAGAAGATTACTATTCTTTAATAGCTGTATGGATTATAGGAACTTATTTTCATGATAAATTCTCAACATATCCTTTCTTATTCTTAAATGCTATGCGTGGTTCTGGAAAGACAAGAACTCTTAAATTAATTATGTCTATGTCTAAGAATGGTGAAATTCTAACAAATGTTACTGAAGCAGTATTATTCAGATACCCAAAAGGTAATTCTTTAGGTATTGATGAGTTTGAAGGATTGATGAGAAGGGGTAATGAGGCCGTTAGAGAGTTATTAAATGCTAGTTATAAGAAAGGAAATAAGGTCCATAGAATGAAACAAAGGAAAACTAATGAAGGAACTGAACAAGTTGTTGAAGAATTTGAACCTTACAAACCTATCTGTATGGCAAATATTTGGGGTATGGAAGAAGTACTTGGTGATAGATGTATAACTTTAATTATTGAAAAGTCATCAAAACAAGATATTATGAGAATTTTGGAGGATTTTGAGTCAAATCCTAGAATTAAAATGATAAAAATGGCACTTTCAGAGGTTTTAGTGCAGTTATGTAGTTATTTTAGTGTAGAAGGGCATATAGAAAAGTGGAATTTGTATGTAAAACAGAAATATACTACACTAACTACACAAACTACACAAACTACACAAACTACACAAACTACACCGAAGGAAGAAGAAGAAATACAGCAAATGTTCAATGAAATTGATAGTATTGGTATCAATGGACGTAACTTAGAATTGTTCTTTCCTATCATGTTAATAGCCAAAATGATTGATTCTAGTGTATTTAAGTGTATATTAGGTGTAGCAAATACGTTAAACAAAGAAAAACGTAAAGAGGAAATGATGGAATCTAAAGATATTTCATTAATTGATTATGTTTCTCAATTAGAACAAATGGTAGATTATAGAAGTATTAGGCATATAACTATTGGATTTAGAAATTTTATTGGTAATATTGAAGAAAAAGATGATGTTTGGTTAAATGAAAAATGGGTTGGTAGAGCCTTAAAGAGATTAGAATTAATAATTGATAAGAGAAGGGTTGCTCATGGAAATGAGGTAACACTAGATATTGAGAAAGCAAAACAAAAAATAATGGGATTTAAAAATTAAAATGGCAATTTGCATTAGATGTAACACAATGTTTAACAAACAAAATAAGAGAGGTAAAATCTGCCCTGAATGTAAACAAAAAAGTGAAAGAAAAAAACCTAGTTGGAGAAACTATTTAAGAGATAAAAATGAAACTAAAACAAAAAATTAAACAAATAAAAGATTATTTAACAAGATTGAACAATAATCTAAGAACATTCCCAATTTGGAGAAGAATTTTAATTGGAATTGGAATATTCTTTGCTTCAATTCTATTTGCAACAATACCTTTCATACCTTTAGGATTATTTTGTTTCATCCTTAGCTTAAAAATACTATGGGACGTTTACAAAGATTGGAGGAAAAAGAAAAATGAAAATTAATACTCAATGGC
>CAZNUV010000015.1:0-2230 GCA_964576755.1 Candidatus Woesearchaeota archaeon | reverse complement strand
TGGCGAGGCAAGGTACGGAGAGTTCCCCTACTCTCTTAAAAAGTAGGGATTTAAATTAAAATGAAAAAACAAACTAAAAAAATAAGCTATGATAACATATGGGCTTTAGAGAAACTATCAAGAGAGCAAAAATTAGGCTCACTAGACCTTGCAATCAGGTATCTCATATCTTTCTACGAAAAAAGCTCACAGAATGGCTCTAACGAGCAAATAACACTACCACAGAAACAAAAGGAGACTAAAAATGCCAAGAAAACCAAAAGAACCAAGAAAGTGTGATAAATGTGGCCATCTTTGTAACCATACAAAGAAATACAAAGGTAGATGCGAACAATTCATGGGAAAGTATTATTGTGGCAAATGTTTTAGAAATATTCCAAGAAATCCTTTCTTCATACCTTTAGAACAAAGAAAACAAAAAACAATAGGAAAATTCTCATTATCCACTGCTGAAAAAAGAATTATGCATCAAAAATACATTAAACAGGGTTATACTTCTGAAAGTGCATGGCATCAAGTTAATATTCTTTTATATCAAATGAGAGATGCAAAATTAAGGAAGGCAAAAGAAATGAAAGCTAAAAAAATTGCAGAAACAAATAAAGTAAAAGAAACCAAATTAAAAAATACTAAGTTTAAAAAATCTTTTGACACTTTATAATGGTTAAGAAATTATTTAAACTATAGAACTATAGAATAATATGAACAAAGAAATAAAAAAACTAACATGGAAGCATTTTTGGCAACAAAAGATAGAGGAACTAATACCATTAGGAATTTTCTTATTAGTTCTTATGTCGGCGACTTCTCTTATGATAATTATATGTTATATTTGTTTTTTATTTGGAGTTGAAGGTGCAATAACAATAAATCCTTGGTTGATTGGAATAAGTATTGCTTATCTTTCAATTTTAATAATACATTATTTCATAAAATGGATAAAATCAAATTGGGAAATGGCTGAGGAAAGAGCAACAGAAGATTTAAAGAGAAGAATAAAAGGAGGTAAAGAAAAATGACTTACGAAAGAAATAAGGAGATTTTAAATCCAAAAAGGTTTGTTCTTATTGGTTTTGTTATAATTTTAGGAATAATTCTTATATCAACATCTTTCTACACTATAAATGCTGGTAATAGGGGAGTTTTATTAACTTTTGGAAAACCAACAATGGATGCTAAAATAGAGGGTTTTCATTTAAAAGTTCCTTTTATACAAACTATAAAAAAGATGGAAGTAAAAACTCAAAAGTATGAAGCTCAAGCAAGTTCTGCATCTAAAGATTTGCAAATAGTATCAACAAGCATTGCTGTTAATTACCATCTTTTGTCAGAAATGGTACCAGAGATTTATAGGGATGTTGGGATAGGTTATAATGATAGATTAACTCAACCAGCAGTACAAGAGGTAGTAAAAGCAGTTACAGCACAATTTACAGCAGAAGAACTAATAACAAAAAGACCAGATGTAAAAGAGAAAATAAAGTTTGAATTACAAGAAAGACTAAATGAAAGAGGAATAATTGTTGAAGATATTTCAATAACTAATTTTGATTTCAGTGAAAGTTTCAATAGTGCTATTGAAGCTAAGGTTACTGCCGAACAGCAGAAACTTAAAGCAGATAGGGATTTGGAAAGAATAAAAGTTGAAGCTGAACAAAAGATTACTCAAGCAAAAGCAGAAGCAGAGTCTATACGTATTCAATCAGAAGCACTTAAATCAAATTCAGATATTTTAGAATTAAGGGCTATAGAGAAATGGGATGGTATTTTACCAAAGGTTACTGGAGGAGCAATTCCTTTCATAAACTTAAATACATCAATTTAAATTAGGTGGGAGAAATCCCACATTTATATTCAAAAATACTGGTATATTTCCAGGATAAACAAAAATGAACAAAGAAATAACAACAACAGAAATATGGAAAGAAGATAAAGAGTTTTACAGAAAGTTAAAGTTAAAACATAACTTTGCAGGACTCAAAGAAGTTTTCAAAGCAATTAGAAAACTTATAACACGACACAAAATGGAGGGTGAATTAAAATGATAACATATGTAGGTTCAGTAGCTTTAGTAACAGCATTTTGCATTGTGTTTGCTTATTGCTTAACAGTTTTAATTAAAACACTATTCGGAAAAGATAAAAAAGAACAGGAAAAAATCAAAATGAAAATAAGAGAAATGATTTTATTAATTATAATGGTTTTATGGATAATTTTTGGGGTAATAATT
>CAZNUV010000014.1:0-8623 GCA_964576755.1 Candidatus Woesearchaeota archaeon | reverse complement strand
TCAACTTAATCTCCCCCTTCTTTGCTTCTGCTTCAAGTTCATCTCCTTCTTTAAAACCTGAATCCTTAAGAATTTTTTCTGGTATGTTTATTTTATACTTAAAATAAGATTTTCCATTATATTCTCTTGACTTTTCTTTTATTATTTTCATGAATTAACTAGTGTTGGTTATTATATAAAAGTTAGGGACCCAAAGGTTTATATATATTAGGGACCTAAACATATTATGATATCCTGTAATAAAGAATATTTCCTATTGGGGTTTGTAGTGTGGTTTTTTATATTTATGGTAGGGTATTTTATTAGTATTGTCATTGGGAAGAAAACATAAAGTATTTTAATGCTTGGAGAAAATATTAATATATAGAGGTTAAAAAATGAAAATAATATCTTTATTTACTGGGGCAGGAGGATTAGATCTTGGATTTACAAATGCTGGATTTAAGGAAAATTAAAATCATATTGTAAAAACTGTTCTCCAAAAATAGAGAATATGCCCAATCTTCCGGAGGTCATGATAGTTCCAATAACTCTAAAAAATTTTGAAATTGTTTTAAAAAAGAAATTATATTCACATCCAATTAACTATGAAAGAAAGGGAGAAAAATTAAAAAGAGCCAGCTGACATAATAAAATAATTAATAATTCCAGTGACTATAATTCAGAGGTTGTTTGTTTAATTCTTCTTTAAACTGTCTCCACTTTGGCATAAATTGATTTATATATGCTTTAAATTTATCAGAATGTTTTTTCTCTAGAAGATGGACCATCTCATGAACAAAAATATATTCTAAACAATGAATTGGTTTTTTTGCAAGTTCTAAATTTAACCATATTGTCTTAGATTTAGGATTGCATGTTCCCCATTTAGTTTTCATCTTTTTAATTAAAACTTCATTAGGTTTTACTTTAATTATCTTAGTCCATTTCTTAATTATCGCATGTAATTCTTTTTTCATTTCTGCACGATACCACTCTTCTAAAATCTTTTCTTTTTTCTTATGGGAGCTATCAGATTTTACATACATGTCAATATGTGTCTTTCTCTTTAATTCAATTCTTGGATTTGGGTCTATTGTAACAATATTCAATAAATAACGTTTCCCAAAATAATAATGGCTTTCTCCTGATACATACTTCCTTTGAGTTTGTCTTTCTTGATTGGCAAAATTTGCTTTTTGCTTTTTTATCCAGCTTAATTTAGAAACCGCAAACAATCTTATTGATTCATCACTTGATTTTAAAGGAGCTGCAATCCTAACTCTTCCACTAGGAGGATATACTCCCAAATGTAAATTCTTAATATCTTTTCTTATAGTAGTAATTTCATAATCACTTACTTTTATGATTTTAGTATTCATTTTGGTTTTTAACAAGATCTAGAACCTTTTCAACTTCAGATTCATCTTTTATATCAAAATCTTCAAGAACTTCCTCAATGACTTTCTTAACTTTCTTTTCTTTAATCTTATTCCCCCTCCACCCATCTGGCTTATATTGTAAGATATTATCATGCAATACTAATGCTAACTTCTCATTTTTTCCTAGATTATCATATAATGCTTTCTTTGCTCCAGAATTCAGTTCTTTTGGATAAGGAGAAGTTCCAGAAATTGCTTTTAATTGTTTAACAAACCCAACAATTTTGTTTATGTATATAGCATAATTTATAGCATTTTCTTTTCTTTCTTTTATTAGTTGATCTAACAAAACAGACATATTTTCATAATATTTTGGATTTGTTGGTTTTTCATCAATAATTAACCTTCTAACATTATTTTCAATGACTTCAGCTACAGCTTCCTTATTCTTTCTTATTTTTTGAGGTAATTTTTTAACTGCATCTTCTCCATTTTTAACAATTAAGTCTATTATTGTAAGGTTTTCAAAAGTTGATACTACTTTACTTTCATTAGCATTAATATAAGCATCAATTAAATGTCTCATTGCTGGTTCGTATGCTTTAAGATCAATATAATCTCCACTTGCTAATTTTATGGTTTTCCTAACATCTTCAAATTGTTTAACTTCAGATCTTATTTTTTCAGCTTCAGATTTAGAATAACCTGCTTCAAGAATCTCACTTGCTAGGTTAGCATAAGACCTTACTAATTTTGAAGTTAACTTATAGAGTGTAATTCTTTTTTGTTCTGTATTTTTTAGATCTTCTGGATTATCAGTATCTCCACAGAAATATTCAATAAATTCTGTAACATCTTTTTGTGATTTAACTGGTTCACATAAAGCCCTCATACTTTCTAAAGAAGAATCAAGGTTTTCTTTAGCTGTCTTTATTCTATCTTTTAGTAATCCCTTAACATCTTCACCATCAAAACCCTCTAATGCACCAGTGGTATAATCTTTAACTGCTTTATCTAGGCTATTAAAGAGATCCTTATAATCAATAATATAACCATATTCTTTATCTTCGTCATCTAGTCTGTTAACTCTGCAAATAGCTTGGAATAAACCATGGTCTTGCATACTTTTATCAATGTATAAATAAGTTGCAGGAGGAGCATCAAAACCTGTTAACAATTTATCAACAACTATGAGAAGCTTCATCTGATTGGGTTCGTGGACAAATTTATCTTTAATAACTTTTTCAAATCCTTTTGTTTTTATATCTGGATAAAGCTCTTCATAATACTTATACATTTTTTGATAACTTTCATACTTTTGTAAATTATCTGTTTCTTCTTCAAAATCTGTTGTTTCTCCTTTTATAGAATTCTCATCACCATTATATGAAGTGATAATGGCACATTTCTTTAATCCATGTTTTTGGAATAGATCATAATACTTACAAGCCTCATAAATACTTCCTGCGACTAAAAGAGCATTTCCTCTTCCACTATGTAATCTATCTTTAGTTGCCATATCAAGCATAATGTCTGCTACAATTCTACTTAGTCTTGATTGAGAACTAAGAACCTTTTGCATTGTTCCCCATCTTTTCTTTAGTTCTGCTTTAGCATATGGTGTAAGTCCTCTAGTCTTTGCTTCAAACCATTGATCGACTTTATTTTGAGAAGTTAGCTTCTGGTCTATCTCTCTAGCTTCATACTGTAAATCTAAAACAACTTTATCTTCAACAGCTTCATCATATTTGTAAGTATGAATATAATTACCAAAAATTTCCTTACTCACTTTTTTATCTTTCTTTAAAATTGGAGTTCCAGTAAATCCAATAAAAATAGCACTTGGTAATACCTTTTTCATTGCTTCGTGCAGTTTTCCTGATTGTGTTCTATGGCATTCATCAACAAAAACATGAATATCTCCCTTTGCTCTAAAATTATCCGGAAGATTAACTTTAATTTCTTCTAAAAAATCTTCAAATTCTCTTTCAGTATTTCTACCGAATTTATGGACTAGGGAACATATAATTGGTTTTTCTTTTTTGTTTAATACATTTAATAGATCTCTACCACTTTTAGTCTTATAAATCTTCTCATCAACGCCAACAAAAAAACCTTCAATCTGTTCATCTAATTCTTCTCTATCTGTAATAATTAGAACTCTAGAATCATCTCTATTTTCAATTATCCATTTCGCTAACCAAATCATAGTGAGGCTTTTACCAGATCCTTGAGTATTCCAGATAATTCCCCCCTCTCTTTTCTTTATTTTGTCTTGAGATGCCTTAACTCCAAAGTATTGGTTATGTCTACAAATTTTTTTCATTCCACTATCAAATACAATAAAGTCATGGATAATTTCTAAGAATCTTTTTTTATTGCATATCTGCGTTATATGCCTGTCTAATTTATTTCTAATATCTGAATCTTCTTTCCATGTCAAATAATATTTTTCAGGAGTTTGTATTGTAGCATATCTTAATCCTTCTGAATCATTTCCAGCCATTACTAATTGAATTGTTGAAAAAAATTGCTTAATAAAAATTTCCTTTTGATTATCTAGATTTTGCCTTATTCCCTCAGAAACTGAAATTGTACTTCTTTTTAATTCTATAACTCCTAAGGCAATACCATTAACATATAATACAATATCTGGTCTTTTGTTATGTTGTCCTTTAACTGTTACCTCTTCGGCAATATAAAAATCATTTTCTTCAGGATTCTCCCAATTAATTAACCAAATATCTTCTTTATTTTGTCCAATGTTTTCTTTAACCTTAACACCATATCTTAGTAAAGAATATACTTCTTTATTTACATCATAAAGACTTTTATTTTGAGGAGAAGCAACCTTATTTAGTTCATATAATGCTTTCTTAATCAAACCTTCACTATATTTTTTCTTTTTCAAAAACTTAGTCAGAAGATCAACTTCAATGTTGCTATTATCTTTTCTTTCTTCCCAATTTCCTAAATATGTATAATGTAGTTTATCAGTAAACAATTTGATAAGCCTATTTTGTGTTTTTCTTTCAATCTCTCCAATATCTATTGTTTCCATTTTATTTTCTAAACTCCTTCCAAATAAAGTTTACTATTGGGACAAAGCATAATATAAGGGGAATAAAAAATAAAACTGCTAAGGTTATCTGATATTTTCCGTTTAAGATTATTCCTAAAAAATTGTAGAAAGAAACCAAAGCAACAATAGCGCCTGTTAAAGCTATAATTCTATTAAATCCCTCTTGTCTCTCTTGCTTTAATTCACTAACAACATATTCCATACCCTTATCAGTTAAACTTATTTCCATAGGGATGTCTAATTTTTCATAACTAATCATTCCCTTCTTCTTTAGGTAAGTTAAAACTTCAACAAACTCATCTCCAGACACTTTATTCTTTTTATGATCTTTAGTTATCTTTTTAGGATCTTCCATATAGTAAATAGATTTCATAATTCTAAAGCCGTTTTCTCTAAATCGTTTACCCATATTTCAGTCTAATCCTCCCAGTTAAAAGTTCCTGCATCATGCCCTTTTTAATAAACAGGTATTTATCTCTCTTTCGTTCAAGATCTTCAATCTCCACATCCATGTCTGAGAGAAAATTTGTAATATTTTTTTGTTCTATTTCCGAGGGTATCGGGATTGTTATCTTTCTAATATCCTCTAGGATTAGATTCTGATGAGATCCTGCTTTAACTTGGTTTAAGAGCTTAATTTGACCTTCATCTGATAATAGATAATACATAATCCAATCTAATTGTTTCTTATCACGAAATTTTGCTACTGCTACAGCCCCTCCAATAAAAGCCTTCTGCGAATTGCAGAAAATACCAACATTACCAATACATCCTGAAATTGAAATTAAAAGACATCTTTCATCTAATAAAATTCGCGGAAAACTAATAGCAACATCTTCTGGTATATAATAATCAGTATTAAAATTTATTTTTTTAGCCTTAAAATCTTTATTTTGAATAAATGGAATTGTTCCTTTCTTAAATTTACTTACTAATTTGGGTTTTATATAGGCAGAGTAATCAAATCCAGTTTGTTTTGTGAAAGATATGCAAAGAGATTCTATAGTTTCTTCTTCCCATTTACCAGTAAGTCTTTTTAATCTTTTTTTACCAGTAAGAAGCTGTTGCATTGCTCCTTGTTTGATATTTTTCTTTTTTTCAATTAGTTTATTCAATGATTCAATAAGGGTATCTGTATCTGAAAGAACTTGAGCTATTGCATCTTGTTCCTTAATATCTTTGGGTCTTAAAAGTAAAAATTTATTTAATTCATTTTTTTGTATATTGGGTAATCCCGATCCAATTCTTAAACTCATAATAAATCTTTCTTTAAATTTTAATAACTGGAATAAAAATTTTTTGTTAGTTTTATCAATAATTTTTAAAGAATAACAATGCCCCCCTAACCAAAATTTAGTCTTACAATAATTAACAAATCCGCAAGAATTTCCCCCTTCACTTATGGTAATTGTATTTTCTAAAGTATTCCATAGGGGCGTATATCCTGATTGTTGAACCCCTCCATTCCAGTCTGGATACTCTCCTGTGGGGGTTAATTCAGCCCGATTCAATTGTTGTCCTTTATTTATCTCTATAAAGTCCATTAGTTTATTTACTTCCCAATCTTCTGGAATTTCTCCAATTTCAGTTTGTTTTAGTTTTTGAATTGTTTTCATTTTAAACTTTAAACCCCATGTTCTTTAAATGATCATCAACTTTTTTTGTTGAGGTAATGACTTCTTTGTTTATTTCTGGCAAAGGAGTTTCATATCTTTCAGCAAGTTCTTTTATTCTTACTGCAAGTCTCTGAGATACTCTCTCGAGTTCACCACTAACTAAACTATGAATTGCATTCATCCATTTATCCTTAACAACTAAATCTTTAATTTCATTTTCTTTGAGATTTTTGTATTTGCTAAGAAGTTTCTTATCTAAGTCTGCTTCAACTTCTTTTATCTTATCTTTGATTTCTTTTTCTTTATCTAAAAGATTGCTATATTCATTAAGTCCTTTTAACTCATCAGCATACTCTGAATCTGCTTTTATTTCCTTAATTCTTTTCAATAATTCTTTTTTAGTAATTGTTCCTTTTTCATTTCTTACTTCAGAGAATAAGTCTTCTTCTCCAGAATTTTCTTCATCTAGTGTTTGGATTTCACTAGCAACTGATTCAAGATCCAATTGAAGTTTTTCTATTGTTTCTTTTTCTTTAGAAAAGTACTTGGTTATCATACTATATTTTGGAATTAAATCACAATCCCAACCAGTTTCCTTACCTTTTTTATTTCTCAAGATATTGATTTCTATCTTCCATCCATTTACAGCAATTAAATAAGTATCATCCTGTATTGTTTCATCCCAGTAGTTCATTAAGTGCTGGTAAATATCATACTTATCAATAAGCTCGATGTTTGAAAATGAACTAAGAATGTCTTCGGATACTTCAAAAATAAGTTCTTTTGGTTTTGATCCGATTGTTAAATCTCTCAACAATTTAGAGTTTTTATTATCCCAATTTTTGAACACTTCTTCAATTTTCTCTAGGAATCTTACAAACTCTTGATGTTTAAATATTGTTGATTTAACTTTTGTAGGTTCTACTTTTAAAGAAAGATAATCTTTTCGTTTACTTGGTGTAAACAAGATCTTCTTTAAAGAGGGATAAACTTTCCAATAGGAATCTAATGCCTGAATATCTTTTTCTGGAATGTCTCCTTCTAGATGAGCCTCAATATCCTGAACATCTTCTTCCTCTTGGCTATCAATGTATCTAGGAATGTTCAGATTATAGTTATTTTTACTATCACTTATTTCTGCTAAAGAAACCATCCTAGAATATTTTGGTTCTTCAATTTGTTTGGTAAATACATCAACTATTTTATGAAGATCTCTTGACCTGAGTCTATTTTTATTTCCATCTTTATAGAACCCTTTACGGGCATCAATCATAAAAATACCCTTTCTACTTTCAGCATTTTCTTTATCAATTATTATGATACATGCAGGGATTCCAGTTCCATAAAATAGGTTTGGCGGTAGCCCAATTATTCCTTTTATGTAACCTCTTTTAATAATATTTTTTCTTATTTCTGACTCTGCATTTCCTCTAAAAAGAACTCCATGAGGCAAAATTACTGTTAATTTTCCGGTGCTTTTTAGAGATTTAATCATGTGTAATAAGAAAGCATAATCTCCATTCTTTTTTGGAGGTATACCAAAGCCTTCAAATCGTTCATACTCATCTTCGTCTGCCTTGATCCCATTACTCCAATTTTTGTTTGAAAAGGGAGGATTTGCTACGACAAAGTCAAAGGTTTTAAGCCTCCCATTTTCTAAAAATAATGGCTCTGAAATAGTATTTCCTTTTTTAATATCTGCCATTTCATAACCATGTAAAATCATATTCATTTTGGCTAAAGCTCTTGTTGGACCTTCATTCTCTTGACCATAAATAGTGATGCCCTGTTCTGTTTCATCAGCTGCTTTTATCAACAAAGATCCTGAACCGCATGTTGGATCATAAACTGTTTGATCATGTCTCTTTGCTTTACTAATACCAACCACTTTTGCTATAACTCTTGATACTTCAGAAGGGGTATAAAACTGACCTTTGCTTTTACCAGACTCTGTAGCAAAATGTCTCATCAAATATTCATAAGCATCCCCTAAAATATCATCTCCTTCAGCTTTATTTTTACTAAAGTCAAGTGCTGGTTCTTCAAAAATTGCTACTAGATTTGAAAGCCTATCAACCATGTCTTTTCCTTTTCCTAGTTTATCGGGATCATCAAAATCTGCAACATCAATTACTCCATTTAGATCATTGGCTTCAGCAAGTCTTTTTATGATTGTGTTGATTCCCTCGCCAATATTTGGTTTACCTTTAAGTGCAACCATATCTCTAAAGTTTCCACCTTCAGGAACATCAATTAAAAAGTTTTTATCAGTCTTTGTTTTATCAGAAACATACTTCACGAAAAGTAGAACTAGGACATAATCCTTATATTGCGAAGCATCCATTCCACCCCTAAGTTCATCACAACTTTTCCATAAGGAACTATACAATTCTGATTTCTTAATTGCCATGTTCTTACTAAAAATTGCACATTTTTATATTTATTTGTATTATAATTTTCTTTTTTCATCCCTCAACCTCTAATTCAATTAACTTCTTCTTTCTTTTTCTCTTCTTCTTTTTAACATCCTTTTCTTTTTCTTCTATGTAGTTTTCTTCACTAAT
>CAZNUV010000013.1:0-9651 GCA_964576755.1 Candidatus Woesearchaeota archaeon | reverse complement strand
AAACCCCAAATAGAGCCGATAAAAAATGAAAGTAAGATAAATATCCCTTGATTTTGCAAGGTTTGAATAAATCCAGAACCTATAAAAAATGATGATAAAGCGATTAATACCCAAGCATCTCCTCCCCCATAGATTCTTGCATAATAAAAAAGATTTCCTAATAATAAAAAAATAGCAAATGCGAAAATTCCTTGTAAAAGAATTAAATAGTCTGAATTAAATATTGCATAAAATAAAATAAATCCTGCACTTCCTGCAATTAAAAGATAGTTTAGCCAATAATCTACTTCTCTTCTTTTAAAATCTTGAAAACTGGCAATTATTAAGCCGGCAAGTAAAAACCAAAATAAAAATTCAAACATCTTTCTTAGTTCTCCTTTTCTTTGTCATCATCAATCTCTGCACTTCTGAACTTGCCACCACGCTTATAAGCCCTGTTCTTTCTTTTTCTTTTCAAATCCTTCTTAGTTCTTCTTTTTCCTGGAATTGCATAATCCATTTTAAGTTTTATTGTTCAAAATCCTCCTTATTAAAACTATATTCCTTACTATAAAAATATTTAATAAAAATAGGAAAATTTATCTTACTTAATTCTGGAGCCTCAAGTTTAAAAGACTTTCCAATTTCTGCTCTTGAAACTATCAAATTATCTCCAGAAAACTTCACAGAATAAATCTTATTTAAAAAACCTTGTTTTTTACTATTGCTATCTATAGATTCGTCAAGAATTTTCTGTCCATCTTTTGAAGCAAGATCTGTAAAAATAAAATTACTCATATCTTTATACAAAAGTAACTCTGCAGCTATTTTGTCGTGAATCCTATTTTCAAAATCTTTACTACCCCAAACATAATTTTCTTTTAAAGCAGTCTGACCTGTCTTAATAATAAAGACTTTTTCTTGCATCTCAAATCTTTCTTGATTATCTTGAAGTCTTAATAAATCAACAGGAGAAACTACTGAATTTTGGATATTTCTTTCTTGAATAATATGTAAAAATATTGAGGCCCCACAAATAACCACTGTAAGAAATAATAAATACATGGGAAGAATCGTTGCTTTTTTATTCATTTTTATTTGGTTTTAAATTTAGTTTTATCATCTTAGAATCCAAACCTAATGGGATTAATTCTACTTTAAACTCGTAAAAGGACTTATAAGAATTAAGATAATCTCTCATTTCTTTTCCTCCAGATTCAACAAATTTTTTTAATCCTTCTCCAGAAACTGTATCTGTAAAAAGTGTTAACCCTGAATATAAAATTAAAATTATTATAATTCCAATAGTTGCAACTGTCCATGAAATAAAGGTTCCTATATCTCCTGCTTTTTTGTTTTTCATATTAATTAGATTCTGGATTGATTAAGACCTTTATTTTAAAAGAGCCTTTTTCTCTCAGATTATTTTTAATTAAATAAATATCAAACTCATCTTCATAAAATCCTGGTCTATAGGTCCAAATATCATCCTTAACCCATTTAGTATTAAATGTATTTTTTACCCATGTTAAATCTGAATCTCCCTGATATATAGTATGTTTTTCTATTTTTCCAGAGTCGGATTCTAGTTCTACTTCAATATAAAATCTTCCAACATTTTTTATTTTACAATATTCTTCAATAAAATTTTTTGAATCTAAAGGAACATTATCTAAAAATAATTCTCCATTAGGGGAGAGACAATTTATTGTTTTTTTCATAAGAACTATAGACTCAATATCCCTAACATCAATGTAGGGGCTATAGGCAAAAGCAGATATTCCAAAAATTATAAAAAAAATTAAAAAGATTATTACAAAAGCGTATAACATAGTCATCCACTCCCCCGTTGCGCTCGCCCTTTTATTTTTCATTTTATCTCAATTATATATTCATTTTCTTCTTCTAATACACTTACAGAACATTCAGAAAAATAAGGATATCCTGCAGAGTATCTATTTCCATCAACATGAGAGAAAATCATTTCATCAGTAATGGTTAAATTATTAATAAATCCATATCTATTCTGTTTATTTACGATTAACTCGGTATTAGGTAATGCAGAATCAATTAATAATGCTAATTGTTTTTCTATAACTTGTTGTTTTACATCTTTTGATTTGTATAAATTATTTATTGCAAAAAGAAATATTATAAACAAAATTCCAATTATAATAAGATAGATAATGATTACTCTTAATAATGAGGTTTTAGCATTTTTATTTTTCATTTTAGATTTAAGCAGGGATTGTTTCTAAAAAACAGTCTAATCCCTTTCCCTGATAATCCGCTGTTAAATCTTCTCCTTGATAGGTTACAATAAATGCACCCCAATCTGAATTTCCTGGATTTATCAATTTAAATGTCTGGTAATAGTAATATACAATTAAAACATCCCTGTCTACATCTAAAACTTGTTTTTCTAGGGGCATGTCTTTTAAATCTTTTGTTTTAATTGCAGAGTCTGTCCAAAAAGGATGAAAAAATCCATCCTTAAGATAACCTAAGTCTACATATTCTTCATAAGTCTGTTTTGTATCTAATTTAAGTCCTAAAATATCTTTTAAAAATAATTTATTCCTATAAAAATCTCTTACTTCTGGTTCAAAATGAATCCTATAACCCACAAAACAAGAATCAGAAACAGCTAAAGTATTATCAAACAATTTTAATTCTCCTTCACCATACAGGGACCAAGTATAAGCTATAGAATTTGCAATTTCTTTTCTAGCCAAGACTAAATCTTCATAATTAATATTAACAACACTAGTTTTACACTTAAAAGGTAATTTCTCTTGACCTAATTTAGCTAACATAGGAAGATTCCCGCTTCTAAAGATTACACTCTGTCTACAAGTCTCTTCATTTATGGTTTCTTCTGTCCAAAATTCTTGAAAGATTATAAAAAAAACCATTCCCAAAACAATAATTCCAATTATTGCACTGATTATATAATAATATTTATCATCACCTGCTCTTTTATTCATATTGAAAATAACTAAAGAATATTAATAAATGTATTGTTAATTAATAAAATAGTTTGATAATTTAAAGATTCCAGCAATGGCTGCAATAAGTATAAACATATAAAGAATCCATTTTAAAACTTCAGTGATTACTATTGCCTTATTATTTTTCATGTTTTTATTCAACCCACTAAATTGAAATAATATTCTTCGTTTTGTTTAGTTATCTCTAATTTTATCCCAGAAGGAATAGCCCAATTCCGATTATTATTAAAAATATTATTGCATTTATCACCAGAATTTAGACAACCTTCAAGACCAGTTAATTCTGCAGGATATTTGAGGGACTTACAATATTCTTTAGTACATATCTCATCAACAGTTTCTATAGAAGCATCACAAATACAAATATAATTCTCATATTCTTTATCAACTGAATAAGTAGATACCCTCCTTTGATTATAGAAATAGACTAATACTGGAGAAGGATCTCCTTCAACCTTTTTATTTTGTAAAATCTCAAATTCTCCAATTAAGTCATCATCTGCCCTTTCTAATTGCTCGTTTAATAATTTAAAATAAGATTCTCTAACCTGATCATGAGAATTAAATACTGAAAAAAGAAGATAGCCTAAAAACCAAAACATTAAAATAACTCCAACCCCTGCTAAAATAATCCCAAATATCTGATCATAAGTTATTTCTGCTTTTTTGTTTTTAGATTTCATCTTAACCACATTGATTTTCTAAAACAGATTTAATATTTTCGAAATCTTTTTGTAATTCTTTTTCAGGTTTTATAAATTTTCTAAAAACTTCTTTTTCAAAAGTAATCCCATAAGAAAAGTATTCAGTATCTTTTATAAGAAGATTTACTAATGAGAAATCTATTTCTTCTTCATTTAAATAAATAGAATTATCTTCTAATAGTTGTTTAAATGCATTTTTTATTTGGGTGTTTCTTTCTGTGTTTCCTCTAGGCAATTCTTGTTTTTTTAAACCTTCAGAGTCCGTATAAAGATTTAGAAGATATACTCCATCTCGAGGTTTATAAAAGATATATTTTTGATTATCAATCCTAGAAGCAAGGCCCCCTTGGATAAGAAAGACTTCGTGAGACACACCATCTATATTTATTCTTAAGGATTTTAATTGCCCTCTTAAATTAAGCTCATCTAAATCTTGTTTAGTCCATCTTTGATACAAATCATAACCGAGGATTATAGAATCTACTAGTCTCCATTTATTCTCTTCAGGAATATCTTGCTTAGAATTCTCATACCATAAAATAGGTTTTTCTTCACGACTATAATCCAATGCAAACAAACCTAACTCTCCAACCTGCAAGGTACATTTATCTCCATATTTTTCATCTTTTAAATTTAAGACTTTAGTTTCTCCAAGAATAGTTACTTCTTTAGTATTTTTTAATTCAATATCATCGTTAGTTTCTCCAAATAAACCATAATACAAATTTTGGACAAAGTAAAATTTTCCCTTAAAAAAATCAATTGCAGGATTAAATGCCTTAGTCGTTGTTCCGATAATTATAACAATAACAAGGGTTGCTACCATTATAATAGTGATTAACTTAGGTATAGTAAGATTGCCTGCTTTTTTGTTCATCTTGAAAAATGTAATACATCTTTTATTTTTTCGATTATTTTAAATCCCTCTCCTTTAAACAAAACAATAATAATTAATATTAAAACTAAAAGAAGAAAAACTGCTAATAGCATTTTCCCTATCTCTTGAATTTCCATTGCGTTTTTATTCTTTCTAAACAACCTATCTATAAAATATTTTAACATTCTCTTCACCTTTTTCTTGAAAATTACAAGAATTTCTAATTAATAAAACTAACTAAAATACATAAAAATAAAAAAATAAAAATTTAAATTTTTTTGGGTCTTATCTCCACTCACAGTAATCAACTGTTATGCCACAATTCTCTTTAGATTGTAACTTACAGTTCTCTTCTACCTCTTGAGTCTCTTTTGCTATTTCGTCTGCTTTAGTCTTACTTGAAGTCCAAGTAGTTTTCAACTGACAAGATTTACAAGCCTCTGCAAGAGCAGGACAAGAATCTACATTTACTCCATCAGTAGTATTTGTAGCTAATTCCATACAAGACTGTGCAGGTAACTTTTTATCATCAAGTCGAACTACCCTTCCCAATGTACAATAATCATATTCACTTTCAGTTGTACATGCTAAAGTACAAGACTGAATGATTGTATCAACATTATTGCCTCCACCAAAGAAAGATGTCACTTTGCCCCACAAATTATTCCACCCTTGAGAAAACCCAAAGATAAGGAGTACTAGAACTGCAACCCCTAAAACAATCAAAATGATTGTACCAAGAGTTAAGTTTTGACCTCTTTTATTTTCCATAATCTTTATAGAAGGAGATTCTTTATAAATGTTTTCAGAGTTAATAAATTAATGAAAGACTATACAACACATTTAACTTCTTCACAAGCAAGTTTACTAATTCTTGCAGAAGTAAATTCTTTTTCTCTTAAATCGTCACAAGTTAATTCAAATTCCTCTTCCCCAGCATTAACTTTTTTTAAATCACAGCAATAAGAATAAACCCTATTAGAAGAATAAAGTGTGTTACATACATCTACAATTTCATCCACATTAGACTTTCCCCTAAAATTTTGTAAAAATTTTGTAAAAAAACCAGTCTGATAATTAAACCAAAATAAAACCAATATTAAAACCGAAAGAGAAATAACAATTATAACAAAAGTATTTATTGCAAGTTCTATAGCTTTTTTATTTTTCATATTTTATTTCTCAATAGAAGGTCATAATTATTTTAAGAATTTAACATTAATAAATCTAACCCAATCCTGCAAGTGCAATTGCTCCAATTAAAGATAATCCTACAATTGCAAACAATGCAACAACAAGATAAATCATTATCGAAGATTTTAAATTCTTACTAGTTTCATAAGTTTTCTGTAACTCATCTTTACCAGAATTAATTGTAACTAAAGTACCTGTTAAGATAAAAACAATTTCTACAAGATAAAGACCTACAACTATCTGAAGATAATATGGGGGGATCATTACAGTCACATCAAAAATTGTTAAAAATGATTGTAACCCTCCTGCACCTGCTAATCCTTCAAGCCCTCCACCAAGACTTCCCTCATTAATCATAGATGATAAAGACGCTAAAATAGTAGTAATCATTCCTGCTAAACCAATAACGATTCCCGAAAGTAAGGGAGCTAAAAAAGTCATGTTAGACCTCATATCTGAAAGAATATCTGCGAGTAAATCATTCAATCTATCATTTATTTTCTTAATATTTTTAACATATTCTGAAATTGACATTAAAGAACGAGCTGCAACTTTCAAACCTTTTTTAACAGACTCAATTAAAATCCTCATTGAAGTTGCAATTAATTCAGAAGGATAAAATATAACTGCACCTCTTTTAGGGTTAAACAATGCTTCATTCAAACTCATTCCCAGTTGATGCATATTTTGATTTACAGTTCTAAAAAAACCTTCAGCCTCAGTACCCTTAGAAGATTCAACAACTTTTGAAAATGCAATCTCTGCAGGAAGACCATCTCCCATCCTATTTCCTAATTGAAATAATGATGAAGTAAATTCTGCTTCAACTTTTTTATATTTATTCCTTTCTTTAATAATCTCTTTTGTCCTCATACCTAATGCAATTGCAAACATAAATGCTATAGAAAATGGAATAAACAAACTTAAAACTAAAGATAAAATCCCAAAAGGGCCTACAAACCCAGAACCATCTGCAAGAGGCACTATTCCAAAGATACCTGAATCTCCTAAAAAGCCTAAACCAATATCACTCCAAGTATAATCTATACTCATATTCAACCAACTTGGTAAGGGTGTATACATCCATAAAATAGGCAATAGTCCTAAAATAAAAAAAGGCAACATTATTAAAGAAGCTAAAAAATATGGTTTTTTATCTTTGTATTTATAGTATAAAGGATTTTTTTCTAATAAAGAAGTTTCTCCATAACCTCCAGGCCGTTTCATTAAAACATTAGTAGTCAAATAGATAACAAAAAATGGAACAATTAAATTGAAAACAATCATAACATGCCACCATTTTATTGCACCTTGCAACATTGTAGATGCAAGTGGTAAAATTGCTAAAGACAAGGTTGGTAAAATAATTCCAAGCATATATAAATTAGTTAAAGGAGATTTAGATTCATGAGTATATTTTAACATTTTATCATAAACTCCCTCAAGAATAACTTGTAAAGACTTTTCTAAGGTCTGTATTCTTCTTCCTTCAGAGGGCTCATATAAACTTGATTGAATTAAATGGAATGCTTCTATAAACTCTATACTAAAATCTCTCCATCTTTCTAGATAATGGTCTATACTATCTTTAATAGTAGAGAATCTTCCAACTTCTACATCCCAAAAGATTTTTTTAAAATCGTTTGAGAGGGGGGCTTCTAAATGTTCTGCTGCAAAAGCTATTGCTTTTTCAAAATTAGAAGTATGTTTCATATAAATAACAATATATAATATTGCAGGCACCATTTGTGAAGAGGCTTTTAATCTCCATTGAAGAGCAATCCTTTGGGGAGCATTATAAGTATAGTAAAATAAAAAAATTGCAAGGATAAATGTTAAAAAAATTAACATGATAGATAAGGTTTCTGTTAAAAACCATATACCTACAAGCAATAAAATTCCTCCAAACAAAACACTAAAAAGGACTACTACAGCAAGCACAACTGCTTCAGAAGGAGTTATACTTAGGTGGGCAGTTTCAATAGCTTTTCCAATTGTTTCATTATCTTTTTCAGAAACTTTAATTTTAAATAAATTTCCAAGAGATTTACACCATTTTTCATAACTTGAAAAAGAAGGAGTCATAGATTCTCTAAAATTCTGATAGGACCTACTAAAATTACCTGGATTAGAACTAGAAGAATAATCTCTCAATTGACCTTCAATTTTAGATTTATATTTATTCAGAATATCGTCAGTACTTACCATTAATATATTTCATTCTCCTCTTTTTCATAACAGCCAATTATTGTTTATATTCTTTTTGTATTAAGAAATTTTTAAAAGAAAAATTAAAAATTTGGTCTATTTGAGTTTAAACCTCGAGGAATTACTCTTCCAAGATTCTGTTTCTTTTGGTAATTCAAATAAACCATAACTGCAACAACACAAAGAATCCCTGCAATTAAGAAAATAATTAACCAGATAATTATCTTCATGTCTATAGGGTTCTCATCTGGAATCTCGGTTGGAGGAGTAACTGTACAATCTGTAGGACAATTTGCAACAGTTTCACCAGGATCACAAAATTGATCATAATTACAATTCCCTTCAGGAGTATCACTTACATAAAAGATTACAGAGTCTGTTTTAGAAACATAACCATTTTTCCTAGCTGTAGATGTTAATGTATAAGTTCCTTCTTGATTTAAGATTATTGAAGTTGGTAAGATAATACTCTTAGAACTTGAATTAGGATAAGCTAATGTTGATGTAACACTCACTGAACTTATGTTTGCGGCATAATCTAAATAAACTCTATCCCCCACATTAAACAAATATTTTTTATTTAAACAATTAGAATCAGTGCAAGACTCCACACTAAATGAAAAGGTTTCTAAATCTCCATTATTACCACAATCAAATAATTCATCTTGTTCATCGTTGTATAAGTCTGTTACTTCCCTCTCAGATAAAGTACGATTCCAAATTTTAAGTTCGTCTATTGCACCGTTAAAATAACATTCTGAAGAATCTAAATCATATTCATCACAAGCATCTTCATAATTATCTTCTCCATCACCTGCATTTGCAAATACTACAAAATTCTTACTTCTAGTTACAACAACATCTTCATCCACATCCTCTTCTGTTCTTCTTTCACGCCCATTGACATACAAAACCATATCAGAACCATCATAAGTTGCTACAACATGATACCATTCATCTAAATCTAAACTATAAGGATTTGTATTATTAAACCAGTTTTTGGTTCCTTTTTCTTGAGATAACAAGAAGATAAGGTCTTCTTCTGCAACTCCAACAGCATAATTATCATATTTTGAAATTATGTCTGAAAGAGCACCATTTCCTTCATAAACCTTTGTCCAGAATCCAATTGAAAATCCATCTTTATCTAATAATAAATCATTTGCATTTTCTATAAAGAATACATAATCTCCATCATTTTGACTATCCCCACTAGTCAAATAATCATTAGTCCCACATCCTCTTTCAAATGCATCGCTTAATTCATCATCACTCAAATTTGTTTCAAGGTCATTATCTCCTTCTGAATCACGTAGGTTTTCTTCAAATCTATACTTTGCTATTATTCCTTCAAGATAGGTGTTATCTGGTTCTGCACATACTCCAGTAGAATCAACACAACCATAATCACAAGGTGTACATGTAGTATTAATTGTGTAATCACAAGAATGAGTAGAGTTACAACTTCCATTTGAAGTTATATAACATTCTTGATTATTAATACACCGATACATTCCATCATGTACTGGACAATCTGCATCAATTGTACAATTTTCTATAGTAACATTCACACAAAGATAATTTTGACATATCTGTCCAATTCCACAAGTTCCACAACTATTCCCACAACCATCAGGCCCACAAGTTTTTCCATTACAAGAAGGAGTACAAGAGTCTA
>CAZNUV010000012.1:9708-11433 GCA_964576755.1 Candidatus Woesearchaeota archaeon | reverse complement strand
ATTTAAGACTTGCAATGGCAGAATTAAGAAGAGTATCCTCTTTCCTAGATCTCCCTTCAGTTGTAAAAGATGAAACAGCAAGAATCTACAATTATGTTCTTCAAAGAGGCCTAGTTCGTGGAAGAAGTATGGAATCTGTAATTGCTGCTTGTGTATATGCGGCTTGTAGAAGATATGGTATTCCAAGAACATTAGATGAAATTTCAGAAGCATCAGACGTAGAAAGAAAAGAAATAGGAAGAACATATAGATTTATCATAAGAAGAATAGGGATAAAAGTTACACCATCCTCTCCAAAAGATTATATTTCTAGATTTGCATCTGTTCTAAATTTATCTCCAAAAGTACAAAAAGAAGCAATAGGAATACTAAAAAAAGCAGAAATTTCTGAGCTTACTTCAGGAAGAGGTCCTGCAGGAATAGCCGCAGCAGCATTATATGTAGCAGCCCTATTAAACGACGAGAAAAAAACTCAAAGAGAAGTTGCAGATGTTGCAGGAATCACAGAAGTGACAATAAGAAATAGGTATAAAGAACTTTTAGACAGACTTGACTTAAAAGATAGAGTTAAGATCAAAGAAGCTGAACAAAAAAATAAGAAAAAGAAATAATTCTAATATAGTTATCTTTTTATACTAATTTTAGTTCCCATGATATTTAGATTAAACAGGACAGACAACGAAACATATTTATATGATCCGAGTAGTATAATCTAATGGAATTTAAAAAATTAGTAATTAACTCTCAAAGAGACCTTAATATATTATCTAGCAAAAAAAATTATATAATCACAAAAGCAAAATATGGACCTTCAAAAGAAACAAAAATCCCTTTAAATATCGACAAAGATTTAGCATTCTTTACAGCAGCGATAATAGGGGATGGTCACCTTAAAAAAAGTAAGAAACAAATCTCTATTGAATTATCAAATAAGAAATTATTAGAATATCTAAGGAAAATTTGCATAACCTCATTCAATAGAACATTTAATATCTGTTCAATAAAACAAAGAGAAGGTAAAAAACCCTCTTGGCACATGTCTATAGACAGTAAATCTATTCATAACTTTCTAAATCAAGCCCTTGAAATTCCAATAGGTAAAAAAAGTCATAAAGTAATAATCCCAAAAATAATTAAAAAGGCTGATAAAGAAACAAAAAAAGCATTTCTTCAAGGAATAATGGCTACCGAAGGAGGAAAAAGACGAAGAGGGTATGGATTATCTACGGCAAGTAAAAAACTATGGGAGGAATTGATATTGCTCTTTGAAGAACTGAATATCCCTACTCAGAAAGATAAGTGGATTTACAAAAAATATAAAAAGGAGTATTATGGTTTAACCTTTAAGAAAGACTGCTATAATTATCTTATGAGGAGATGCCGGAGCGGTCAAACGGGCTGCGTTTAGGCCGCAGTGGCTTTTGCCTACGAGGGTTCGAATCCTTCTCTCCTCATTTTTTTATTTAGAATTAGATAACTAAAAACTATTCCTTAGAACTAGAAGACCATTCACAGTATGTACCCACCTTAGGATAAATCTGTTTGTTAACATTATCAAAGCAAACTCCTTCTAATGAGATACTAAGCTCTCCCAATATTTGGTTAGCTTCTAGCTTTGGACTAATTTCAACTTCGGCATTACTAAAAACATTTGCAACAACAGTGTCTTGGAAAAAAAGCTGGTATTCTCCTCCACCAATATCTTTTGAATATAACTCGGTTTTT
>CAZNUV010000012.1:0-9608 GCA_964576755.1 Candidatus Woesearchaeota archaeon | reverse complement strand
CATCTTCTATACCTCCACAACTTCCAGCAAGTTTAGGATAAAACTCTTCTCCTTTAATAGTATCAAAACAATAATTTTTAAGAATATTATTAATGTTTTTTATTTTTTCATTAGAACTTATCTCATTTTCATAAAAAGCAATATAGTCATTACTAAAAACATTCCCCACAATATAATCTTTAATAACAAATTCAAAAATCCCAAGCCCTCTTTTATTGATAATTTGGTATCCTCTTTCTACTGTTGCTAATCTTGATAAATAAAGTCCAGTATCAACACCGCCAATATAAATCCCCCCCTGTGCCTTACCATCTCCAATTGTTGGAACCCCACTAAAATCAGTACTCTCAATAACCTCTAACTCAACATTCTCTTTAACAGGCACTACTGGTTCTTCATCTTGTACACCCTGCTCTTCTGAAGCACTTGTAGTGGAAACAACCTCATCAGTAATTTTTGCATCTGTAATTGACTTTTTAACAGCAGCTTTAACTTCAGTCATATTCAACTCCATTAAAGCTCTAATAACAATATCATAAACATCTCTTTCAAGAGCCATTGCCTCTGCCTTGTCTGCATTTAAAAAACCAACACCAACATCAGAACCATAACCATACAATCTCCTTAATCTTAAAACTGTCGTATTAATCTGTCCTTCAATATAACTCTCTAATCCTGTTTTATGGTCTTTCAAATCTCTATCTAAAGATAATTCAATTTTTCCAATCTCTTCTCTTAGATTAGAAAGCTCTTCAACACTAGCAATCTCTGTCAAGGTACCATTAACACGTGCTTGATTACTTCTTTCTAATAAATCAGAAGTAGTTCCCTCAATTGCATTAACCTGTTCTAAATCTTTTTTAACACTATCTGTATCAATCCAACATTTAATATTAGTATTTCCACAATAACCAACATCAACCCATCTAGAATCAGTACCTTTTTCACCTTCTACAGATTTACCAGGATTTTCTGTTGAGCAAACACGCACAATTCCTTCCATTGCAATCTGAGGACTAATAACTTCTTCAGCTCCTGCTTGTAAATTAGGATTAACTAAACTCCAAACAGAGGGACTGCCTGAAATACATTCCTTCTCTGTTGTAATATCTTTTTTCTCTGCTTGATCTTGAATTTCTTTCTTTTTAACATAATCTAAAGCAAAACTAGTTGAAACACTTCCGAATCCACAATGAGTTTCAGCATTAATAACAACACACAATTCTTTATATCCCGATGGTGCAGTAAAATCAATTGCTTCATCAGCTTCTTTTCCAAGAGCAATATAACCTTGATCAACTACTACTTGAGGATTAACAGAATAATAACCAGATGCAGGAGGATCTCTTAAATAAACAGCATATTGAATTCCACGATCATTTCCAGAATAAATATGATAATAAACCTTATATTGGGAGGTAGCAGGAACAGTAGCCTCTGTAAAAGGTATTTCTTCAAACCATGCACTAAATTGTTCTGGAGACTCTGGTGCGAGTAATGAATCTAACATTTCTGCAGATGTAGGTAAACTAGTACCAACAAAAGCTTTACAAAATTCTCCTCCAGCTTCTTCAACATTTCTAAATTCAAATGCTCTAAATGCATTCTGAGCATACTCATTTTTATAATAATCAATTCCTTGTTGAAGTGTATTCCAAGAGTTTGTAACTGTTAAATATTCTCCACCACCCCTAGTTCCTTGACCATATGCAAATTCAAATAATTTAGGAGTTATAACTCTAATTAAAGGTGCAAGCTGTCTCCAAAAGAACTCACACATATAAATTGAAGTAATCTCATCACAAATTCCAACATGTTGACCTGTATCTAAACTCTCTTGTAAACAATCTTTTTCAGATCTTAATATTGAAATAAATCCATCAACTCCTGCATGAACTCCTGTCAAACAAATAGGGACCATTATTCCTTCTTGGAAATTTGGTAAACATAGTGCAATACTTCCAATAATTCCTGTTTGAACAACATTAGCAACAGGATAAGCCCCACCAAGATTACATCTTGATGCAGGACAGATTACAGGATCACAAACATTAAACATTAACTGACAATCTTCAGGAGACATAAAATCTTGACATTCAATAACCTCTCCTGCAGGATTCATTGGTTCTGTAACTTCTACTTCTTGATTACCTACCCTAATCGTAGCAACATGACCCTTAGAATATTGTTGAGCAGCAGTTTTAACAGCAGCACGTGCTTTTTTAACTAGATTAGTTATTTCACTTTGAGTTAAAGCACATCCTCCAAAATCTTTAACTTTATCATAAGTATTTACATCAAAACTCTGACAAATATCATCACCACCCATATTTTCTTCTTTGCCATTATGCCCCACATTACAAATATAAAAGAATGAAATATCTCCAGCTTCTGTATAACCTTTTTCTTGAGATGAAAACAATCCTCCCGCAGCTTGAGGAACACGCACATACCAACCATCATCTAAATCAAATGGAATAATTGCAGGCATTCTTGCATCAGGATTTGTTTCATAGAATCTTGCTTTAGGACTCTTATAAGGATTTTTACATAATCCTGTTTCAATAAAAGTATATTTTGATTTTAAATCTCTAGCATTAACTTCTGTCTGACTTATTTGTTTAACATCTGTTATCTCAGAAATACCTACTCTTTTAATATCTCCAGAATTGCTAATAGAATAAACTTCTTGAGCACGTAGCTCTCCTGATTTTGCAGTTTCTAAAATAACAGCATAATCTTCCCCATTATATCTTATAAATTGAATTGGAGTTTCTCCTTGTTTAAGATCTAAATTACTCTGCGAAGAAATCTGTGAATAAAGATTCTCATCTATCTTCTGTCCAGACCAAACTTTCTGAGTTACACCTTCTCTATCTATATATTCAATCTGAGGAGCAAAACCAGTTTCCTGTTTTATTCGATCTGCAGCACTATTTATTTCTGCACCACGAAGAGCATAACTCAAAACTTCATCAGCTTCTGTCTGTGCAGCTTGTTCTGCATATCTACCTTGACCTTTTAATCTCAATAATAATTCAGCAGTTCTGACCTGTTCAAAAGTTTCTAAATCTTTGATTGCAATCTCTTTAACTTCATTACCAACATTAATCTGAACTTTTGTGTCTCCAAAACCAGCACGATATTCTTCTAATGCAGATTCTGTATCAACAACATTTTCTAAACCTAAAAATCCTTCTGCTGTTTTATGGCTTTCTTCAATAGTACTTATCTTTGAATTTATATCTTGAATTGCACTAGTCATGGCAGAGACATCATTATCAATATCTGGGGCAAGATCATTATAACATTGTGTTCTTGTAGTATACTTTTTGTCCTCAGAAATCTTATCATCACAAAAACCCTTATAAAAACTCATAACTTTTTGACGAGCCATTGCTTCTCCACTAAATCCAGTAGCCAAATTCTTTAACATTAATACAGAAGATGTTGCAAAACAAGCCCCTTTCCATCCTTTAATAACATTACCTAATTTTTCATTAATATCTTCCCATTTTTCAATAGAGTCTTCTAAATTGTCAATCATCTCTTGGGTTTTTTCAGGAGACAGTTCTATTCCTCTTTTTTCTATTCCAACTCTAAATGTAAAATTTGCTTCTGTTTTTGTATTTTTAATTTTTGGAATCAAAGAAAGATATGCAACTTCATTAACATTAATATCTCTAATAGTTATTTCTTTTTCTCTGAAAATAGATTCTCTCTCTTTAAGAGCGCCTAATTTTTCTTCAGACTTAATTGATTTATTTTTATAAACTAATTCAACACTGTCTACATTAATCTTTGATATTCTTATGTAACTTTGTCCAGAATCAGTATCTGTAAAATTTCCTTCTAACCAAATTTTATCTCCTTCATCAAACCATCCAGAATTTCCACCAATAGTCAATTGAATACCTCTATCTGTTGTCTTTATATCTTTAAATTTATCAACACTAATTTGATGATAATTATTAGTAACAAAAACACTTGCATGAGCACTAGCCATATCATAAATATCCATATTTGCAAGCTCTGCTTTTGCTCTTGAGATAGTGGGTGAGTCTGGATAAGTCTCAACAAAAGTCTGTAAATATTTTTGTGCAGACTCTTGTTTTCCAAGTTGTTTTGCTAAATCAATTTGTGCCCAAAGGGCATTTTCAGAAAAGACAGTAAACTCTCGTTTATCATAAGGATAATCTTCAATAAGTCCATTTAAAACTGAATCAGATTCAGAATAATAATCTTCAACTAACTGGCCTGCAACACCCTGGTCAGTATATCTAGCTTCACTAACATCTTCAGCCATTTCTATAAATTTAACACCTTTATTTTGGAATGGTTCAAAATCGCCCTCTGTAATAGCAATTATTTCTTGTTTTCCAATAAATCCAGAAACACTTACACCAAGTCTATCTTGGAATTTTTTCCAATTAATTGGTTTAGTCAACTTAGAAATGTCTTGAATTTCTTTTGAAATTGATGAAGAGTATTCTTGTTTAAATGTTTTATCAGATTTAACTAGTAAGATAAAATTTTTCCCTGCTTTATCTTTTTCTTCTATTGTAGAAGGAACTTTTCCAACATATGCAAGATAAACATCTGTACCTAATACAATATCTCCTGATTGATATTCTGTTCCAGAAATACCTGGATTAAATGCTAAAGAATCTCCACTAGCAATCATAGCCCCTCTTTTTTGAATAGATAAACTAATCTTTTGTCCTGGGCAAGAAATTTGAATAGAACCAGTACCATCATCTAATGCAACTAAATCAACAACATTACATTTATCTTCTAATATTTTACTTCCTCTTCTAACCCAGATATTATCTCCATCAATATTAAGCCTTGCTTGTTCTGCAGGAACATCAATTTTATTGAGTTTAACTTGCAATCCTGCCCTACAGTAAAATCCTGGAAAATAAAACTCGTTACTTGTTTCTCCTTGTTTAAGTGTAACTTGTTGTTGAATATTCTCCTTGTCTGTATATACTGCTATCTTAGCATATTCTCCCTCTATATCTGTAACCCTAACAAAACCACGGCCTTGCCAAAATGAATATTCTTCATATTGATTATTCCATTCTTGGTCTTCTAAAACAGGAATATAATATTCTGCTCTTCCTGTTCCATAAACATTTTCAACATCATATTGGATTGTAGCTGTTAAATTTCCTCCAACCCAATCAGGCATTTTATCTTCTACTGCTTCTCGTTTTAATATAATTACAACATAACCAATGTTGTTCAATAAAGGACTTCCTAATAATGTACTATGGGTTCTTATTGCAGCCCTAGCAGGATGAAAACTAATCCCAGCAATTTGTTCTGGATAATCTCCTTGAAATGTAATTGATTTTATAGAAGATACTTTAATTAATGGATTAACTCTCAATGCACTTAACTGACAAAAAACAGGAACATTTTGTTCTTCTAATAAATCACTTCTAACAACCATTGGACTACATCCTCCCGGAGGAATCATAACTAAAAAATCACTATCTGCAGTACACTGGTCATTTTGCATATCAATAAATCTAGGCCAATAAGACCTCATCTGCTCTGTTGTATAAAATGAATTAAAACTAGGTTCAAAAGCCTGATAACTTCCAAATCCTGTATCTGGAAATGCTTCTCCTGAACTTCCAGAAGGTGTAGAACTTCCTGCTTCAGGAAACGCTTGGGAAGTTGCACCCAAAACAAAACTAGTCGTTAAAATAGTTAAAACTATTAAGATAGCAAGAGTAAAAATCTTAATCTTAATTTTAATTCTACTCATTTTCTTTTTTTCTGATTGTTCCATATTTTATTATTAATTATTTATCTAAATTCAAAATCTAAACTTGAACCTTCTACATTATTATAAACCTCTTGAACTTGCTCTAATGTTGAAGGAGTATTAAACACTTCAGCACTAATACTTAATATTTTTCCTGTTTTTAGTTCACTTTCAGGAATATATGATGGAGATTTACCTCCTCCAATAATTGCTGCTTCTATAGTTTGGGAAGGAATATTAATATCAAAACATTTTTCTTCTTCTAAACCAAAAACTCCTGCAATCCCAGACTTAGGAACCATTACACATTTTCTCTCTGAAATTGCTGGGATTGTTAAAGCTTGATCTTTATAGATATAAACACGAACATCATACTGACCTTCTGTTAATTTTATTGATTTTGAATCTGGATATACAATTGTATCAGAATAATCTTCAGAAACAAAAGAAACTAATGCCCTACCTACTTCAGAACTACCACTATTTACTTCAATAGGAACATCATATAATTTTTTCATTATAATATTTGCAACTTTTTCTTCATTTGTAGACATTTGATATTTACTAGTAACATAACCTTCTGAGCTTGCAACAATAAATCCATTTACACATGCAGGGGCTCCTGTCTTTAAAACAGCATCATTTCCTTGAATAGAAGTTTCTCCAATAAGACATTCTGAATCTAAACATTTAAAATTAATATTCGCTGGAATTGGATTTAATTCAGAATCATAAGTATAAACTTCTATATTTTTATTCTTAAATCTACATACTTCTGATTCAATACTTTGTCCTTCGATTGTTGGGAGTTCGTTTCTTTCTTGATTTTTGTTAATTATTACTGCAATAGGGAATTGAAATAATTCTTCATTATCATAAAACTGTAATAAAACTGGAAAATCAATATCATATACAAAATGATAAGGCACATAACAAAATCCTAGAACTCCAAGACCTTCTTGTAAGCCTACTGGTTCAATTACATTGTCCCCATACATTTCAATTCTTGTTGGCCAGTTTGGAGAATAAATAAAATTAATCTGTTCATTCACATTCTTTCCAATATCTGTTATAAAATATTCGTTTTGTTTATCTGTTAGTTCATAATAATCTCCTTTTAGTTTTAACATCCCCATATTAGCAGAAAGCCCTTGAGATAGTTCTTGTTTTATTTCTTGTTCATTAAAAACTTGTGGAGAACAAGAAATTTCTACACCATCTACCGGAGCATATAATCTCATAACATCAACAGCATATTTTTCTAAAAACATATTCTTCTTTTCAAAATTATAAATATCCAGGGCAAGACCATAAAACTTTCCAAGTTTACTCTTTATACTAAATTCATGATTTTTTACAATAGCAGATTCTTCATCAAAAGCAATAACTAAATCATTATTTACATTAACTTCAACATCGAGATTATTTATTTTTACATCAACACTTCCTTCTGGTTCAACATAAACATCGTATCCTTGTAATTCAAAATCAGAAAAGTCGCAATAGTTTAATCGTGCACCAATATAATCTTCTAATTCTTTTTCCATTCCAGTCTTAGAAGGAACCTGTTCTTTCAAGAGATTATTGCCTGAAACATACATCCAGTAGGGTACTGGCTGACCAAAAAAATCTAGTTGAGAAGAAAAGGGCATATACTGACTCCCGGGTATAAATTCAGGAGTTTGTATATATCCCGCTTGTTCCCCCAATAGGGATATCCCTTGTTTTGCAGTTAATTCTAAACAAGAAGAATAATAATCATAAACCGGTTGCATATTTTTTGGAATTCCTGAATTAATCCCTTTTCTTAAAACAAAATAAGCAACAACTCCAGAAATAATCAAAATTGCCAAAATAATAAATATAGTAACTTGTGCACGTTTATTTTGTTTATTCTCCCTCTTTTTATTCATCCCATTTTAAAAGAAACTATATATATAAAGATTATCAATATATATTTATAAATTAAAGAATATAATTTTCAGATATAATCTCGGTCCTGTAGTCTAGTGGCAGAACACATCCTTGACTTGGATGGGGCCCAAGTTCAATTCTTGGCAGGACCATCTAAATAAAATTCAAACCCATAAGGTTTTTAAACCATTTTCTCACCTAATTAATATGAAATTACCTAAAAAAACTAAACGGTTCTGTCCGTTTTGTAAAAAGCAAACAGAACAGAAGATAAAACAAGTAAGCTCTGGAAGTAATAAGGGTGCATTAAAACGGGGTTCTAAAATTAGGGCGAAATTAAGAGGATTAGCAAGAGGTATCGGAAACCTTGGAAGATATAGCAAACCAGCAGTATCTAAATTCAAAAGAAAAACAAAAACAACTAAAAAAGCTCAAGTACTCTATACTTGTACTGTTTGTGGAAAATCAAAAAATCAAAAGAAAAGTAAAAGAACATCAAAATTAGTAATAGAATAAAAATGAAAAACATAAATAAAAATAGTTGCTGGACTCCTAGAACCTGCTGGAGGTTGTAGATGGCAATAAAAAAGAAATTTATAGACGTTGAACTTCCTTTAATAAATGAAACAGTTTCTGTTTTAGGGACTCCAGAGTCACTTATTAAGAAAGTAATAAAATTAGACTTAAGTAGAAAATTAAAAGGCAAGGGCCTCCAAATAGATTTTATAATTGAGTCTAAGGATGAAAATTTATACGGACTTCCTAAAAAACTTGTTTTAATGCAACCGTATATCAAAAGAATGATGAGAAGAGGAATTTCTTATGTAGAAGATTCTTTTGAAACAAAATGTAAAGATATAAGAGTGAGGATAAAGCCATTTTTAATAACAAGGAAAAAAGTTTCTCGGGCAGTTAAAAATAATCTAAGAAGAACAACAAAAGAAACAATTGTTAAATTTTGTGAAGAAAACAACTTTCTAGATATAAGTAAGGCAATTTATACTGGAGAACTACAAAAAAATCTTCATCCAAAACTGAAAAAGATCTACCCATTATCTCTTTGTGAAATTCGTAGTTTTGAAATAGCAAAACTAACAGATATTTCTAAAATACAAGAGCCAGTCCCAAGGGTAGGGAAAAAATTAGAAATCCAAAAAGAACCAAATGAAAAAGATTTAAACTCAGAAAAAAAAGAACCAGCAACAGAGAAAAAAGTAAAACCTAAAAAAGTAAAAAAAGAAACTAAAAAGATTTCTAAAAAGTAAATGGCAAATCAATCTTGTTTAATTCTAATTAAGCCTGATGGATTGATAAAATCGTTAACAGGAAATTTAATAACTGCATTATCTGAAGCAAGATTAAGAATAATTGGTGCTAAAATTGTTTCTGTTAAAAAAGAACTTGCAGAACAACATTATGCAGAGTTAAAAGATAAAAAACCTCTAATTTTTGAAAATACTTTAAAATATATTATGGGGGAATTTCATACTCCAAGAGTATTAGCAATGGTTTACTATGGTGAGAATGCTATTAATAAAATAAGGGAAATTGTAGGAAAAACAAATCCTGAAGAAGCAGACCCGGTATCCATTCGAGGAAGATATGGAAGAATTAATTCTAAAACTGGGGTTTTTGAAAATTGTATTCATGCTTCTGATTCAGAAGAGAATGCTGAGAGGGAAATAAAACTATGGTTTGGACCTAGTGAGATTGTTGAAACTATCTACAAAACAAAAACAGAACCAACAAAAGAAGAAACGACCACGTGGGCCTAAACCCGGGATTAATGGTTACTCTCATTTATCAAAAATCTTAAAAACCTATTAAAATTTTAATATTTACGCCTGCATAGCTCAGTGATAGAGCAGCTGATTTGTAATCAGCAAGTCGGGGGTTTGAATCCCTCTGCAGGCTT
>CAZNUV010000011.1:0-13525 GCA_964576755.1 Candidatus Woesearchaeota archaeon | reverse complement strand
AGTAACAAATGCAATATTCATAGATAAGAAACTCATAGACGGAATCTTAAAGGAAATACAAAGAGCTTTAATAGAGGCAGATGTTAATGTTGAATTAGTATTTGAATTAAGTCAAAAAATAAGAAACCTAGCTTTAGATGAAAATATCAAAGGTATAGATAAAAAAGAACAACTAATCAAATTAATCCATGATCAGCTTTTAGTTTTACTTGGAGAAAGAAAAGAATTAAAACTCAGTAAGAAAGAAAAAATAATGTTTTTAGGTTTATATGGTTCTGGAAAAACTACTACAATTTCTAAAATTGGTTTTTATTATGCAAAACGTGGAAGAAAGGTTTGTGCTCTTGGTCTTGATACTCAAAGGCCTGCTGCAATGGACCAACTCGAACAGATGTGTAAAAAGGCAAAAATAGCTTGTTTTATAGATAAAAAAGAAAAAGATCCAATAAAAATTTATGAACAATATAAAAAAGATTTAGAAAATTATGACCTTGTTTTAATTGATACTGCTGGTCGTGATTCTTTAAATAAAGAGCTTGTAAAAGAGATAAAATCTCTTGACAAGACACTAAAACCAAGCTATAGAATTCTTGTAATGCCTGGAGATATAGGTCAATCTGCAAAAATTCTTTCACAAGAATTTCAAAAAGCACTTTCAATTGATGGAGTAATAATTACTAGAATGGATGGGACTGGGAAAGCTGGAGGTGCGTTAACTGCTTGTGCAGAAACTCATGCTCCTGTTTATTTTATAGGTGTTGGAGAAAAAATACATGAGATTGAATCTTTTGATCCAGAATCTTTTATTTCAAGATTACTTGGAATGGGAGATTTACAAGGTTTAATAGATAAAGTTCGTTCAGCAACAACTGAAAAACAACAAAAAAGAATTCAAGAAAAACTTGAACAAGGAAAATTCACCCTTCGAGATTTGCAAGCACAATTAGAATCAATGAATCAATTAGGAAGTATGGATAAATTAATGGGTATGATTCCTGGTTTAGGTGGGGCTGCTGCAAAAGTTCCAAAAGCACAATTAGAAAGACAAGAGGCAAAACTTCAGCATTGGAAAAATGCAATTAACAGTATGACTGAAGAGGAAATAGAAAATCCAGAAGTACTTGAAAAACAAACAACAAGAATTGCAAGAATTGCTAAAGGTTCTGGTACAACTACAAGTGAGATTAGAGAATTATTAAAACAATATAAGCTATTAAACGAATTAACCCAATCACAAAAAATGCTTCAAGGTGGAAAAATAGACCAGAAAATGCTTCAAAAGATGGCAAAAAAGTTTAAGGGCAAGATTAAACTATGAAACAAAAACTAATCGCACAAGGTGCAGAAGCACAAATTCTTTTAGAAAAAAATAATATCATTAAAAATAGGATTAGTAAAGGATATAGACACAAAATTCTTGATGAGAAAATCAGAAAATCTAGAACAAAAAAAGAAGCAAAACTTTTAGAAAAGGCAAAAAACCAAGCAGGAGTAAATATCCCGGGAGTTTTAAAACAAGATAAATTCTCAATTGATATTCAATATATTAATGGAGATAGGCTTTCTGAAACACTCAACACTTATACAGAAAAAAAACAATTACAATTAATGAAACAATTAGGACAACAAGTTTCACTTCTCCACACAAAGGACATCATCCACGGAGATTTAACAACAAGCAACACAATATTAAATAAAAAAGACAATAAAATATATATAATTGATTTTGGACTTGGTTTTATTTCAACAAGAATCGAGGATAAAGCAGTTGATTTACACTTAATTAAACAAGCATTAGAAGCAAAACATTATCAAAACTGGGAAAAACTTTTCAAATCTTTTCTCTCTGGATATAAATTTAATGAAACATCTAAGGTTTTAGAACAATTAAAAAAAGTTGAAGCTCGTGGCAGGTATAAACACTAATCTACAAACCGTACAGCAGTACCCGAAACATGATGCAAAGCTCTGCTAGACATCATTGTAAAAGTATCAAGAAAAAAGTCACAAATTGTTGCGCCTACAGAACAATTTATAATTGCGTCTCCACCATGTTCTAATACTTTAAATTTAATATCAAAAATGTCTTTAAGTAGACCTTGTCTAGAAGGGAGATTAAATCTCCATACTGTTTTTATTTTTTTATTCTTTAGTGGACTTTCAGAATATATGGGAATAACTTTATCAGAAAAATATTGGAGATTCTCTTCCATAAAGTGATTTAAAAAACCTAGTCCAGCATAAAAATCATCTCCCTTTTCTGTTCCAAGAGAAAAGATTTCATCAGTTCTAAACTTGAGATTATAAATCTCATCAAAGTTAGCATTAAAGACAAAACCCAAAGAAGGTTTCAAATCTAGATTATTAGAATAAGCCACATAAAAAGAAGAGTCTATTTCTAATGATTTTTTAATTCTAGATTTTTCGTTTATTGTTAATGAATGTAATTTTTGTAGGAGATCCCTCATGTCAGATAAAAAAGGATGATTAATCAAATTTTCATTAAAGTTTTTGTTCAGATCCTCGAAATACATATGAATCTCCTCTTCTAATTCATTATTTACTGTTAATAAAGATGAACCTTGATTATTATAGAGACTGTTATCAGATAAAAAAGAATAGCTAATTCCATTTTCATTAAAGTTTTGTTTCATGCTCTTACAATGCTTATGAATCTCATATTTAATCCTTTCATCAGTTTTACTCAAGACTTGTTCTCCAAATCTTAATCTAAGATAATTAGTCATTGCTTCTCTACTACATTTTGGAGGATATCTGACTCCCTCACAGAATAAATCGTCTACTATCTTTTCTATGACCATAACAATGGATAAACAGACTATTTTAAAAGGATTATTATGCTATTATACAACTATCAAAACCCTTAAAAATACTCTCAGATTCAAATAATTGAGCTATCTCCAGGGAAAGTTCATAAGAAAAACTTCATACTCTTAAGAGTTGAAGTTCCCAAAATTTCAAAGAAATTTTGAGGACTGTTAAGTTGTCTTATAGCCCCATAGTGTAGTGGTCAAGCATTTAGGCCTTTGAAGCCTGAGACCCAGGTTCGAATCCTGGTGGGGCTATTGCTATTTCAATAAAACCCTCCTGTTTAACAGTTACTTCAAAAGAATAATAAACCATAAATACAAATCTTTAAAAACCAACTTCAATATTTAAAAAAATGAAAACAACTAAAGAAAAGATATCAAGAACTGAAAGACCTAAATGGTTAAAGATAAAAGAAGATGAATTAAAAAAAATCATAGCAGAGCTAGTAAAAACAGAAGAACAACCTGCTAAGATTGGTTTAATCTTAAGAGACAAATATGGAGTTCCTACAACAAGAGTTTATGGGAAAAAATTAGTACAATATCTAAAAGAATTAGGAATCACAGACAATATTGAAGTTAAAAACGCTGAAAGAAAATTTGAAAAGATGAAAGAACATTTAAAACAAAACATAACTGATAGAAGAACAAAACATAAACTACAGAAAGCTCAGTCAAAAATGAATATCATTAGAAAATACGCTGCTAAAAGAAAAAAGTAATCAAAATATTATATTAAATACCTTCAATTATTAAAATGTTAAAAAGAGTGAGTGAACTAGCTGAAGAATTTTTAGAACTTTCAAAGGATAAACCTATAAGATTGATAAGCCACCATGATACTGACGGTATTACTTCTGCAGCAATAATATCTCAAATGTTAAAAAGGCTTGATAAAAAATTTACAATTAAAATAGTAAAAGGTCTAGATGAAGAGATTCTAAAAAGAGAAATACCTCGAGCTGAAAGAGAACTTTTATTTTTTACAGACCTAGCCTCGAGTAATCTTGATTATTTTAAAGATATAAAACATCCAATATTTATTCTTGACCACCATGAGATAAAAAAACAAAAGTTAAATGAAAACATCAAAATTATCAACCCCCACTTATTTAATAACGAAGAAATCTGTGGTGCAGGAATATCTTATTTATTTGCAAAGGCAATTTCAAAACATAATAAAGACCTTGCAAAACTAGCAGTAATTGGGATGGTTGGAGATAGATTGGACTCAGATGTCTCTAAAATAAACCAATCAATAATAAGGGATGCAAAAGAACTTACAATTAGAAAAGGGTTATTAATATTCTCTGCAACAAGGCCATTAAGAAGGTCCTTACAATACTCAACTTCTCCATATATTCCGGGAGTAACTGGGGACCAAAGAGGAGTTATAGATTTATTAAGAGAGGTAGGAATTTCTCCTGAAAAAACAATTTCTGAATTAGATGATAAAGAAATGTCTAAGCTTATTACTGCAATCATGATAAGAAGATCAGCACATAGCCAACATGACGGACTTATTGGTAACATTTACCTATTAAAGTTTTTTGAAAGAATTGAAGATCTTAGAGAATTGAGTGTACTAATAAATGCTTGTTCTAGATTAGGCCATAGTGATATTGCCTTATCTTTTTGTCTAGAAAATGAAAAGGCCTATGCAACTGCTCAAGATATATATATAAAATATAAACAAGAATTAATCTCAGGATTACAGACAATAGAAAAAATTGAACAGATTAAAGGGAGCGGATTTGTAATATTAAATGCAAGAGACTTTGTTAAAGATACTATTATTGGAACAATCACTTCTATAATCTCTTCATCAGCTAATCATGAGGAAGGCACAATCTTAATTGGGATGGCTTATAATCAAGATAAAATTAAAGTTTCTGCAAGAATTGTTGGAAAAGGCAGAAATTTAAAAGAAATGTTGGAAAAAACAGTAGTAAATCTAAAAGCAGAAGTTGGTGGACATCAAAAAGCAGCAGGTTGTTTAATAAAAAAAGAAGATGAAGATAAATTCTTAGAAAGCTTAAAAAAAACCCTAGAGATAGAAATTGTTAAATTATAACATAATCTTTAAAAAGACCTTGCCCTATCAAAAATAATGGAAACAGGAAGTAAATTCTTAAAAGTAAGATGTCCTAATTGTAAGATAATTCAGATTATTTTCGGGAAAGCTTCCACTAGAATCAGATGTATTAAATGTAATTGTTCACTAGTAGAACCCTCTGGTGGAAAAGCTAAAATTAGATCAAAAGTAGAGGAAGTTCTTAATTAAATATTAGAAAAAGCAAAATGTGGAAAGAAGGAGACTTGGTGTTGTGTACTGTTGAAAAGATAGAGGGGACTCTAGTTTTTGTGAAACTTTCAGATAACAATCAAGGAACAATTATTACCAGTGAAGTTGCTCCAGGAAGGATTAGGAATCTACGAGATTATGTTGTTCCTAAAAAAAAGATTGTATGCAAGGTTTTAAGGGTTTTAAATGAACATATTGATTTGTCTATGAGGAGAGTAAGTGCCAAAGAAAAAAAAGAGGTCATGGACAAATACAAACAAGAACAAACAGCAAAATCTGCAATTAATCAATTATTAAAAGAAAGTGCAAAAGAGGTTGAAGAAAAAATTCTAAAAAAGTTTAATTCATTATATGATTTTTTAATAGAAGCAAAAGAAAATCCAAAGCTATTAGGAGACTATATTCCTAAGGAATTTATTAGTGCAGTAACAAAACTAACACAAAAAAAACAGAAGGATGTAGAGGTAAGAAAGATAATAAAACTACAATGTTTAGAAGATGATGGAATTCAAAGAATTAAGAAAATATTATCTCTAGAAAAAAGTGCAATAGTCACATACATCTCTGCCGGAAAATTTCAAGTTAAAGTTAAAGCAGAAAACTATAAAGTTGCAAATCAAATAATGAATGAACTTACTGAAAAAATAGAAAAATCAGCAAAAGAAAATTCTTGTGAATGTGAAATTCTAGAAAAAAAATAGAAAATGAAAATGAAAAAATGTCCTGCTTGTGGAGAGTATAACTTAACTGAAACTTGTAAAAATAAAAACTGTAAAAAACAAACAAAATCTGCACACTATAAATTTCTAAAAACTAGGTCTGTAAAAAACGATTCAGAATGATTAAAATAATTTTTCTTTTTTTTCTTCAAGTAAAGCTTCACCATAAACTCCATCATAACCTGGTTTAACCCTAATCTTACCTTCTCGATTTCTCAAAATTAAGTCTACAGTTTTTTCATCTACAAAACTAGCAAGTTTTTCTCTAGGCGTTTTTATTAAAATTTCAAATTCGTTTCCAAATTCTTCTATTAATTTATTATAAATATCCCAAACCTTCTTAGTGTTTACTCCAGATATCCTTGCAAGAGAAATAATTTCATGTAAGGGCAAAATATCATAGACTTTTTTTTGATTTGTGAATTTAAAATTTTCTGGCTCATCAGAAAGGTCAGAAACACGATGTTCAACACCAAGAAGAAGAGGTTTATTACAAATTAAACAAGTATTATTCTGTTTTTTTGCCTCTTGGACAGAACAAGAATACTTGCACAGCCGATGTCCATCAAAATGATATTTTCCGTAAGCTGGATTTACTTCTACTGTTCCGAGAATTGTATTATCTCTAATCGCATTTAAAATTTCATTATAATTTCCTATTGAAGAAAAAATAGTTGCTTCTCTTCCAAGTCTCCAAGGCCAAAAACTGTGTAAATCAGAAAAACTTACAATAGTCTTATTCTGTAATTGTTTTAATCTTAAATTCATTTGAGGTGTTGAACTTATCCCCGTTTCAATTGCATGAATTTTATCTACTTGAGACCCAAAAGCTTCTTCTAAAGAATCAAAACCAGAAGCACTTCCAAATAATCCAAACCAAGGTGTCCAAATATGTGCAGGGATAATTTCAATTTTATCTGAAATCTTATTCATTTCTTTAACAAATTCTTCACAAGAAATCTTGAAAATGGGTCTTCCATCATAATCTCTCCTTCCTTTTGTGTCCAAGTATGAATTAATTTTATCTACAACTTCAAAATTTGGGGCAAGCATAACCAAATGTATTCTCCGACCATGACCTTGGGTATAGATTAAACTTATCTCTCCAGTTAAAACAAACTTAAACCCAGATTGGGTGTAAAGAATCCCTTGTTCTTCATTAAGTTTTTGTTTTAACTCTCCTAACCATTCTGGATGAGTAAAATCTCCTGTTCCAAGCAAATCTACTCCTTTAATTTTAGCCCATTTTTCTAGATTCTCAACATTCAATGCAGTTGAGCAAGCTCTTGAAAATCTAGAATGAATGTGTAAATCCGCAAAATATTCTTTTTCCTTTTTAGAATTAATTATCATAAAAATAAACTAATAAAACTTTTAATAAATGTTTCTACTTTTTGAAAATCTTTCCAACATACCTTAAATAAAAAAGTATTCCTGCACCACATAAGATTAATACAACAAATATAATGCCTATCCAAACCCAGAATTTGCCTAAACCCGATGTAGTATCTTCTTCATCTTCTCCAGTTGAATCAGAATTGTCTCCTTCAGAATTTGCACTGTCTAAAACACTCTTTGGAATTTCTTCATTAATTGAAGTAATTGTAATATTTGCCTTGTGAGTGGAGGTATTTATACTATTCAATTTTACTAACAAATCATAGTAATTATCATCAGTTACATCAAATTTTTCCTCTTCTCCAATTTCAAGAGTCGCTTGTTGAGGTGTCGAAGAAACATTGATTATTATTAAATTATCCTTTACATCAATAACGCCCATATAATGGTACTGAGAACCTATCTTAACCCTTGCTCTTGTTTTTTTAGAAAAATCTGCATTATATCCTTTTTGAAAATCTGTATCTGCAACAATTTTAGTTCCTATCCAAAAATTAGTAGTAATAGTTCCTCCACCGCTACCGCCCTCTTCTTCTTCACTAAGAGATAACGTAACATTAATAGTTAAATCTTTAGTTATTGCAGAAGTTGTTATAGAACTAGAATCATATCCTGATTTTGAACCTGTTACAGTCATAGTGCTATAATTAAATCCTCCAGTGGAATTATAAAAATAATATGTTGCACCCCCATAAGTAGTATAACCACTAGCATTGGTAGTGTTACTCCATTGTTCTTCTGCACTATTATTATTCACCAAGACTGCTGTTGCTCCTGAAAGTCCAGAACTATTTGAGGAGACATATCCACGAATATATTGTTGAAGAGTGATATTACAAGATTGATTAACATTTAATTTACTAATATTTAAAGAAACATTGATTAATGTTAAGGTGGTATTATAATTTACTCCACCAAAAGTATCTGTTAGTGCAACAGAATCATAATTGCTACAATTTATTAAGGTTGCTCCAGAAAATGCAAAATTTCCAATTTCAAAATGTAAACAAGTATCAGAGTTTCTTATTATGTTTCCACTACTCACAATTGTATCTGTTCCAGAACCATCTCCAGTAAAAAAAATTACCCCAACACTATTATTTCCAGAACTCGAATTAATAATATTATTGCTCATAGCTATAGAATTATTTCCAGAAACCTGAAGAAATCCAATATCCCAAGGATTAGTACAACTAGTATTCAAGTTTCCATAAATAGTATTTGATAAAAGCGTGACATTAGTCATCCAACCAAAAAGACCTCCACAATAAGTCCCAGAACCTTCATCGTTTCCATAGAGAATATTTGATTCAATATTCCCTGCTGTAGCATTTTGAGACCTAATTCCATATACATAATCTCCTGTTCCTGTTGTTCCAGAAACTGTATTTGAAGAGATATTTGAAGATGAAGAGATATAATCATAAATCCCATAAGATTCTGCATTAGATATAGTATTAGAATAAACTAAAGAATCAGTACAGTCATTTAGATATATTCCATAACTTCCTGTTCCTGTTAAATTATTAGAAGCTATATCTCCATTAGAACAACTATCTAAAGATATTCCATAAGAAGTGGTTCCAGAAGTATTAATTTTATTATTTATTATAAAGATATCATTAGAACCAACCTCTACAAAAATCCCTCCAGAATTATCTGTAGAAGTGGTAATATTATTAAAACTTACATTTGTTTCTTCTGAACTACTTAAAAAAATTCCACGAGAATAAACATCTGAAGTAGATATAACATTATTATATACCAGAGATTTATTTCCCCAGATGAAAATCGCTGTTGAGTTCACTCCAGTAGTAGTAATTGTGTTTGAGGTAATATTTATTCCAGTAGTACCTGTTTCTAAAAAAATTCCTCCTCTTCCAAAATTTTCCCTTATATTTAAATTCCCTAAAATAGAAATAACATTATTACTTATTATACCATATGAAGAACTATCTGATGCAAGGATTCCAGAAGATTCATTCCCTAAAATACTAATAATATTACTATCAATATCAAATCCACTGCCATTTTGAGATATATAAATTCCTTGAGATTCATTAGCTCCAGAAGTAGTAATATTATTAGAACTTATATTCATACCCACAGAATTATCATCTATTGTTATGCCAATACTATTAATTCCATAAATTGTGACAGTATTATTATAAGCAATACCATTTTGAGAAGCTCCACCAAAGACAATAGCACTACCTCCTGAGGCAGTTGTATTCTGAATAACAATGCAGTTTTGAATAACAATGTGGTTCTCTTCTTCTGGGGCAAAAATTGCCTGACCTCCTGAGGCATTTCCATAAATTATAGTATAACCTTGACAATCAAAAGTAACATTTGTTGCATTAATATCAATACAAGTTTCATCTCCTGAATAGTCTATAGAAATATTTAATGTATAAGTTTCATTTGCAGTGTTAAGAACTGCACAATCAGAAACATTAGTTAATGCCGAACTCAAGTTAATAAAATTAATTAATAAAAATATTAATGCTGTTCCAAACAAAATAATAAATCTTTTTCTCATCATCCTCTTTAATAAGTCTATAAAACCTATTAAACTAATACAAAAAACAGATTTAAATATCTTCTGTTTTTATTTTAAATGGTTTCCATTTAGTGAAAAATGCCCCTATAGTTTAGCTGGATAGAACACATCGTTGCGGTCGATGAAACCGAGGTTCAAATCCTCGTAAGGGCATTACTAAAAATTATTTTAATTTTTTTCTGTATCTTCGAATTCATAACCATCTCTTATACCCCTTAAAAGGTTATCATAACATTTCCAAACTTCTTCAGGGCATTTTAATTTAAGTTCTTCTATTAATTCTTGACACCTATATCTAATATGGCAATCATCTTCTTCTATTAATAGTTCAAACCTACCAACTAAATTAAAATGATAATCTCCTGCATTGTCTGCTAGTTCTTTTATCTTATTTGGAATATGCCAGATTTCATCAATCATTTTTTAAAAAATTTTTTAATTACAATACTCATTAAAGATATAATACTTGCACTAATCCCTAACAACATATCTTTCTGTGCATCCCAAATATCTCCTTGCATTCCAAGATAATTAGAACTTACAGTTGAGGTATCTATTATAATTACATAAAAATATTCTATAATCTCAAAAATTCCTTTTAATCCTGCTAAAACAAAAAATGATAAAAAACAAGCCCATCCCCAACTAACTTTTAACTTTTTTGAAATAAATTCATAAATAGGGAAAAAGAAAATCAATCCAAATAAGAAATGTACAACCCTATCATAATGATTTCTTGTTAGGTCAAATGTATCTCTAAACCAGTTTCCAATTGGAACCTCTGTATAAGAGTAATGCCCTCCAATTGCATGCAAAATCATGAAAAAGAAAATTAATGTGTATGAAAAATTAGAAAGTCTAAATTTTTTATATGTCAAAATTAAAAACAAAACAAAAACAACTGTAAAAGTATTCTCATCAATCCAAACATCTCGATATAGGGGGGAGATAGCTAAATAAATCCAAATTAATAAATATACAATCAAAAGAATTTTTGGATAGTTTTTTTTTATATCCATACAGGATTATTAAGAAAATGTTTATTTTAAATTTATCTAATTAGTAATTCAACTCTTGAAATTCTTTAATATCTCCTGATTGAGAAATACCATGAATCTCAGTAGGGTTAAAATTTTCTTGACTAGCTCCTTTAGAATCTTCAAAACTAGAATTATTAACTGCATTTTTTAAGACTTCAACCTTATCTACTTTTTCCCAAGTAAAATCTTCATCATTTCTTCCAAAATGTCCATATGCTGCTGTTTTTTTATAAATTGGTCTACGTAATTTTAAACTTTCAATGATTGCCTTTGGTCTTAAATCAAAATTATTTGCTACAAGTTCTGAAATTTGCTCTTCAGGAATTTTATTTGTTCCAAAACACTCAACATTCACTGAAGTGGGTTTTGCAACACCAATTGCATAACTTAATTGAACTTCACATTTTTCTGCAAGACCTGCAGCTACAATATTCTTAGCAACATAACGAGCCATATAAGCTGCACTTCTATCTACTTTTGAAGGATCTTTTCCAGAAAAAGCTCCACCACCATGACGGCCAATTCCGCCGTAAGTATCTACGATTATTTTTCTACCTGTCAACCCTGTATCCCCCTCTGGCCCCCCTATTACAAACCTTCCAGTAGCATTAATATGAATTTTAGTATTGTCATCTATTAATTCTCCACAAACTGGTTTTACAACTTTTTCAAAAATCTCTCTTCTTAAATTATCTTCTAAAACAGACTCTTTGTGTTGTTGAGCAATTACAATCGCTTCAATTCTAACTGGTTTATTATCTAAATATTCTATTGAAACCTGAGATTTTCCATCTGGACCCAAATCTTTAATTAAATTATTTTTCCTAACTTCTGCTAATCTTTTAGTTAATTTATGCGCAAGAATTATTGGCATAGGCATTAATTCAGGTGTTTCATTACATGCATAACCATACATCATTCCCTGATCTCCTGCACCTTGATCTTTTTCCAAACCTTGACCTTCTGTAACTCCTTGAGAAATATCTGGACTTTGTCCATGAATAGAAACCCAAACTCCTGCATCTTCAGAATCAATTCCAAAATCTGGATGAGTATATCCAATATCTTTTAAAACACTACGCACAACTCTCTGCACATCTACAAAACCATTAGTAGTAACTTCTCCTGAAACATGAACCGTACCGGTAGTAACTAAGGTTTCAACAGCAACTCTTGAATAAGGATCTTGTACTAAAAGATTATCTAAAATTGCATCGCTAATCTGATCACAGACTTTATCTGGATGACCTTCTGTTACACTTTCTGAAGTTAGTAAATATCTTTTCATTTTAAATTATTTTTGAGTTATAATTCTACATCTTTTAAACCAGCTTCTGTAATCATAAATACAGTTTCATTATCTGGTAAATTTGGGCTATCAATTAATTTTGCAACTCTAGAATCTTTTTTTCCACGTCTGATATAAATTCTATAAGTAGAGGCATGTCCAACAATATTTCCACCTATTGCTGTTGTTGGATCTCCAAACATCATTGCAGGATTTGCCATAACCTGATTAGTAACATAAACAGCAAGATTATATTGTTCTGCAATTCTCATTAATTGATGCATATATCTGTTTAATTTTTGTTGTCTATCTGCTAACTGACCTCTTCCAGCAAACTCTGCTCTAAAATGTGCTGTTAAAGAATCTACAATAATTAATTTAATTGGTTCACCTTCTTTTATTAGTTCTGCAATTCTATCTAACAACAACATTTGATGGTCTGAATTAAAAGCTCTTGCAACTAAAATGTTTTTAAGAACTTTATCTGTATCTGCACCAATCCCTTCAGCCATTTGTTTTATTCTATCTGGTCTGAAAGTTCCTTCTGTATCTATATAAACTGCTTTTCCATTTGCACCGCCTTTTTCAACCGGGAGTTGCACATTAATTGCAAGAGACAAGGCTAATTGAGTTTTTCCAGAACCATAAGCTCCAAATGCCTCTGTAATAGATTTTGTTTCTATTCCTCTTCCTCCAAGGAGATTATCTAAATTTGAACATCCTAAAGTAATGTGATTAATTTCTTTTCTTTTTTCTACAAATTCTAATCCAGACATAAATCCAAGATTCATCATTTTTCTAGCAGCCTGAATAGCTTTTCTTGCAGCTGCTTCTCCAAGCCCAGCCATTTCTGCTAAAGAGGGAGGAGACATAACTGCTAAACCCATTAAATCATAAATTCCTGCTGCCTCAAGCTTTGCAGCGCTTCCTGGACCAATTCCTGGCAAGTCTGTGAGTTTTAAATCATCATTCTCTTTCTTTTCATTTTCGTCTTTTTTCTTTTTTTTAGAACTAGTCTCATTTGTTTCTTCATCTACCATGAAAATTAAAAACCGAGTTCTTTTATAAAGATTTATAGCCTTGAAAATAACCAATAAACATTACAAAATGTTTATAAGAAAAATCTTAAACAGTAAGAACACCTCAGTAAGTAGAATCAAAACAAAGAGTATTTCTTCGATTAAACCACCTGATTTAATTAAACCAAGTTTAATTTTTTTATTGGATAATGGCCAAAAAAAGGCTACTCCTGATTTTGTTAAACAATCTAACAATAAATGCAATAAATAACCCGAAAAAAAGGCAATTCCAGCTATTTTATTGAAAAAATAGAATATTCCCGAACTAAGAAATGCAAAAAATAAACTATGAAACATACCCC
>CAZNUV010000010.1:0-13614 GCA_964576755.1 Candidatus Woesearchaeota archaeon | reverse complement strand
GTTCTATTTAATTGAAGTTGAAGACTATGTACGAGTAGAGCCAAAGAGATTTGGATTAGCAACAGCTGACGCTGTAAAAGAACAATTAATGGAAACATATGCTAATTTTCAAGACCAAGAAATTGGAACTGTTGTAGCGGTATTAGACGTTACTGGTGTTGAAGATGGTGTTATTATCCCTGGAGATGGTGCTCCATATTACAAGTCTATATTCAAACTGATTGTATTTAAACCAGAGCTTCAGGAAGTAGTCTTTGGTACTATCGATGAGATAACTACTTTTGGAGCGTTCATAGACATGGGTGTTATGAGAGGAATGATTCATGTTTCTCAGACAATGGAAGATTATGTCTCCTTTTCAAAATCGGGTTCTTTAACTGGAAAAGAATCTAAATTGAGCCTAAATAAGGGGGATAATTGTATTGCAAGAATTGTAGCAATTTCTTATAAAGGAGAAGATCCTAAGATTGGTTTAACTATGAGGCAACCAGGATTAGGAAAGATAGAATGGATTCAAGCAGAAAAAGAGAAATCAAAAATACAAGCAATAAAGGTTGCTAAACAAGAAGAAAAAGACGCTAAACCAAAAGGAGCTAAGAAAAAGTAAAATGGCAAAAAAAGAAAAAGCATGTTTAAACTGCAAGTTAATTTTTGAAGGAGAAAGATGTCCTAATTGTAATGAAAGTATTACTACAGAAAATTTTAAAGGAAGAGTTTTTATCTTTAATTCTAAGGATTCTGAGGTTGCCCAAAATATGAAATTAAGAACTAAAGGTGAGTTTGCAATTAAAACTAAATAATTCTTTAGATTATAATATGGAACATAAAATTTTAAAACAAGAAAAAAATCCTTTATTACATCGTGAAGAATATTCAATTGAAATTCAATCTGATACTAATCCAAGTTTTGAAGATGTTAAAAAGATAATCGGGAAAGATGCAGAAGTAGTTGTGATAAAATCAATAAATGGAAATTTTGGAAGAGATATTTTTTTAGTAGAAGCCTTAGTATATAATTCTAAAAAAGATAGGGAAACTGTTGAGAAAATACCTAGAAAGATTAAGAAAAAATTAGAGGAACAGGCTAAAAAAGCAGAAGAAGAAAAAGCAAAAGCAGAAGAAGCTAAAAAACTAGAAGATGCTAAAAAAGCAGAAGAAGAAAAAGCAAAAGCAGAAGAAAAACCTATAGAAGAACCTGCAGAAGAAAAAGGAGAAGAAAAATCTGAATAAAAATGGCAATTAAATCAAAAATAAAAGGTAAGAAAAAAAAGAAGAATAAACCAACTTCAAAAAAATATACAAAATATAAAATTGAAGGTGGAAAAATTGTTCGTGAAAGGTCTTGTCCGAGATGTGGACCAGGAATATTTTTGAGTCAAGGGCAAGGAAGATTATACTGTGGCAAATGTCATTTCACAGAATTTGCAAAAAAACAAGAACAAGTTTCTGAATAATTTTAGTTAATTTTTTTAAAAATTTAGTTTAAATAACCCATTTTATAGTTATATCCTTTACAATAATTTTGGAATATAAACCCTGAAGAGGCTTGTAGAGCGATTCAAATTAGTATGCTCTATTCGCCTCTCCCGGGAAAAAGAGGTGATAATTATTTTAATTATCCAGAGTATTTAAATCTTTCGATGTTGTCCTTACTTAAGAGTTACATCACATTAATGGTAATTCTTATTAATAGAGTAATTATGTATCTTTATGGAAAATGAGGGGGGGGGTTTAGGAGAGTCTGAGGATAATGACCGGGATAATTTAATAGATGAAGGGGTTAAAGAGGGTGAAAAAATTAACCAATCTCAGTTTTATGAATTAATCACTAATGACGAGGTTAGCTGGCAATCAATTATATTTGATTTAGTTAAAACAGAACAATTAGACCCTTGGAATATCGACCTTATGGTCTTAAGTGAAAGGTATATTTTAGTTATAAACGAGATGGAAGATGCTAATTTTTTTGTATCTTCTAAGGTGTTGCTTGCCTGTTCATTACTCTTGAGATTAAAATCAGAAATTTTAGTTAATAGAGATATTCCTAGTTTAAATGAGATATTATTTGGTTCTAAACCGGCTGAAAAAAAAGATTATGAAAGAATTGAGATAGATGAAGAAGAAGTTCCAATTCTAGTTCCAAGAACTCCCATGCCCAGGAGTAGGAAAGTAACATTAAACGAATTAATGTCTGCATTAAATAAGGCAATTGAAACTGAAAATAGAAGGATAATTCGGGAAGTAAATGTTATGCAAGCAAAAAAACAAACATCGATTGTTCTCCCTAAGATTAATAGAATTTCCCTGAAAGACAGAATTAAAGTTATTTATACCTCTTTAAGAGGATATTTAAAACACCCACAAAAAATAGAAATGCCTTATTCTGAATTAGCTCCATCTAAAGAAGAAAAAATCTACTCTTTTTTACCTATTTTACACCTTTCAAATAAGAAAAAACTTTTTTTATATCAAGAACAACATTTTGAAGAGATATTTATGAGACTTGATAGGAAAAAAGAAGAAATACAGAATTTAATTGAACAACTTGGAGAAGATATTGATACTGATGTAGATGTAGATTTAGCAGGTGTAGTGTAATAATTCTTATAAAACCCTAATCTTTTTAAAAAACGATTAATATGAGAAAAAGATTATTATCTCTAGTTTATAGTTTGTGTGGTGTTTTTCTTGTTAGTGGCTGTGCTAATTTAAATCAATCTTTGGAAAGATCTTTAGCAGAACAAACACATTCTAAAAAAATTGAAATACTTGATAGGAAGATATTGTCTGAATGGAAAAAATCAAGAAAAAACTTTTTTTCGTATAGCCAAGGAAAAAGAGAATGGAGTGATGAATTTTTAAAAGTTTTAAAAGAAGCGAATAAATTAAAATATATCTCTGATGGAACTAATTCTTTTGGAGAAAAGAACGATTATTGGAAAACCCCTGATGAAACTTGGAGAGATGGTGGGGGTGATTGTGAAGATTTGACTTTTGCATTACAGGATTTTGCACAATTGTACGGTTTTAAAATATCTTGCCTCTATGGGCTCTTAGATTTAACAGGCACTAATGATTCTAAGCATATTTGGGGGGAATTTAAAGAAGATGGGCAGGTATGGGTTATTGATTTAGCTCTGAAAAATGATATATGTTTTGTAAGGGAAAAAGATATGAAGAAACATATTCCTCTTTATGTTCCATCAGATATTAGATCTAAGCTTAATAACTATAAAAAACAGATAAACAAACCTTTTTTAAGATTAAATGAAGATTACCCACTTGCATTAACTGTTGGTGAAGTTGTAAAAAAATATTCTAAAAAAGATATGCAGAATCAGACTTCATCAGATAATAATGTTCAGATAATCAAACCTTTAAGAGCTCTGTTAAAGAGATAAGTTTTTCTTTTCCTGTTTCCATGTTTTTTAGTTTAAACTTTTTTAGTCTAACTTCCTCTTCACCAATTAATATTACCCAATTAATCTCTCTTGCATTGGCATAATCTAGGGCTTTTCCAGGAGACTTATCTAGGAGGAGTATTGTAGGTTTATTTTTTTGTCTTAATTTTTCTGCAAGTTCTATTGCTTTTTGATTCTGATCTATAGATATAATCAGGAATTTTTCTTTCTCTTTTTTTAGTTTTGCTATTTCTGCTAACCTCTCTAATCCCAGGCTAATCCCTGTTGCCTGTACCTTATTAATCAAATAACTTCCTCCTGCACAGATTGTTTCTTTTTTATTAGGAGATTTTATTTCAAATATAGAACTATTGTAATAGCTTAATCCCCTTGCAAGAAATGGCTGGAATTTGATGTCTATCCCATAATTTTTACAAGTTTTTTTTAATTCTTTTATTTCTTTATAAAAAGAATACTTTTCAAAGCTTTTTTCTGGTTGTATTAGAACTTTAAGCAGTTTTTCTGCATTGTATTTTTTTAAATTCTCTAGAACTTGTTTTTCTGGTAGTTTATCTAATTTATCAATTTCTTTTATTACTTGACTTTGATATTCTTCTTTTATCTTTTGATCTACAAGAATTTCATTTAGTAATTTTCTATTATTAAAATAGATTTCAAAATCTATTCCTAGTTTTTGTAAAATAGAACCGGTTAATGCAAGAATCTCTGCTTCATCATTTAAACCACTTCCTATGGTATCTACATCACATTGGGTAAATTGTCTAAACCTATTAGATGTAACTGGTTCGTCTCTAAAAACAGGCCCAATTTCATATCTTTTATAAGGTAATTTTTTATTTTGAGAAATTCTCTTTAATTGAAAAGTAAATTCATATCTTAAAGCAAGTTTTCTTTTTCCTTTATCTTGTAGCTTAAAAATATCAGAGACTGCTTCATCTTGTTGATTATTTCCCTGAACAAAATCTTGGTTTTCGATTATTGGTGTTTCTGCAGGTTCAAACCCGTAGAGTTCAAACTCTTGTTGTATTACTTTTTTTATTTCTGCTCTGTTTTCAGCTTGGGTTCCTGTATAATCTGAAAACCCTTTTATTTTTCCGATTGTCATTTTTATTCTCCTAACTTTTATCCTCTTCTTCTGAGTTTATATAATCTTTAAGTTTTATTAAAGCTTGCTTTCTCATACTGATTTTATTTTTCTCTATTGTCCCAAGTTGTTCAAATGTTTTATTATATCCTTCTGGTTGAAATATAGGGTCCCATCCAAATTTAGTCTCTCCACTTGGAGGAACTATCTTTCCTTTTATTTCTCCTTCAAAAAAGGATATTTTCCCATTATCACTATAACCAATAATTGTTTTTGCAACTGCACCTTTATCTTCATATTTTGAAACTATCTCATAAATTCCTTGAGTTCCAAGTGTTTGTAAAAACCATTTTATTAAGGGCCCTGGAAGTTGTTTTAAACAATTTATATATAAAGAGGTATCCTCACAAAAAAATCTTTTTTCTGGAGATTTTTTTGTTGCTTCTTCTAATTTTTTTAGGATTATTTCTTTTGCATCTAGTTCTTGAATTTCTACAAGATTCAAATTAATCTGTTCTATATCTGGAAGAATAGCTTTTGCTTCATTAAATTTATTGATATTTCCAGTAATAAAGTATAATTTCATTTTAAGATAAGGGTGGAAGGAGAGAATCGAACTCTCGCTGATCGGACCACAACCGAACGTTCTGCCACTAAACTACAACCACCATATTTATTTAATTGAAGATTAAGTATAAAAATGTTTTGAGAAAATTTTTGTTGAAAAAATTTAGAGTTGTAACTAAGAAAGTTTTTCTGTTTTCTAGTTTGAGTGATGCCCACAACTCCATGTGTTTATCATATAATTTTGAATAAGAAATGGTTTTTAAGGGTTTTGGTTTAGATTTTATAGATAGATATTATACATAAAAAAATAAAAAATAGCCCAATTTGGGCAAAATAAAAAATTAAATTAGATTGTGTAGAATTTACTGAATTATTCAGAATCGTCGCCTTCTGCAGGTTCCCCTTCTTGAGATTCTTCTTCTGCAGGTTCTTCTGCAGGAGCTTCTTCACCAGCTTCTTCTGCTGGCTCTTTTTGAGCATCAGCTTCTTGTTCTGGTTCTTCAGTTTCTTCTACTGTTTCTTCCTGTTCTTCAACAGGAGTCTCAGTTTCTTCTGTTTCTTCCATGTTTTGAAACAACAAAATGTCTTTTATAAAGGTTTGGTATTATTTTTCGTTAGAAAATAAAAATATTAATAGAATCAATTAAATTTCTTTTTTAATTCTTCTAATTCAGGTTTCATTAAAGGTTTAATATCCTCTGAAAGTTTGTTATAAGACCTTTCTAGTTTTTCTAAAAACTTTTCTTTACTTTTCTTTACTTTAATTAATAACTCTGTCTCTCTAAAATGGGTTATTGCATCTGCATTAGCTAGTGTCTCAGCCTCTCTTGTTTCTGCTTTTCCAGGTTTACTTCCTCGGTGGACAAGAATACAATGTTTTACTTGTTCTATTCTATCTACAGGATAACCTTGTTCTTCTAGAAACTCTCCTGCAATTTTTGCTCCAGAAATATGATGATTTTCATAATCTCCCATAATTGTCCCAATATCATGTAACCAGGCAGCTAACATAACAATCTCTCTGTCAATACTATCATCTTTATCACATAATTCTTTTGCGTGTTTTTCTACTTCTTCAAAATGTCCCTTAAGACCTTCTTTGGTTTGGGGATTTGTTTTGTTATAATTTTCTTTAACAAATTCTTTTGCTTTTTTGATTATTTCATTGTCCATTTTATTATATTGTAATTTGAGTTTTAAAATTTAACTTAGAATAAGAGAAATGCTCCTGCCGCTGACCATCTACTCTTGGCATCGTAGGGGGACAAGTTTTGTTTTGATTGATATTTAATTTATCGTTGCTGTTGGTAGACTCGCAGACTTTTTAAGGATTGTCGAGATAGAGGGGGGAGATAATTCACTTCTAACTAATAACAAAAAATAGACTTAAGATTTAAATAAGAGAAAAGATAATAACGATTATGACCTGGGAAGATGAAGCTCTTGAAAGAGCACGGAAGAAAGAAAATAGATTTAATACTCTTAGTGCGATCTCTATGTCAAGATTCTCAACAGCTGAAGAAAAAGCAAGAGCAGAGTTAGAGATGCATCCTCCCAAGAGTTTAGATGAGAGAAAAACCCAAGAAGAATTTTCTAAAAAATATAATGAAGATTATGAAAAAAGATTAAGAAAGTCAGGATATAAAACCAAAATCTTGAAAGAAGTACATACTAAAGATGGTGTAAGTTATAATCAAAAGGTAGTTGTACCTAAATATTGTTTTGTAGCAACCACAGTTTATGGAGATATAAATGCTCCTCAAGTTCAAACTCTTCGGGAGTTTAGAGATAATGTTTTGATGCCATCCAGACTTGGAAAAATTATAATTGATTTTTATTATGGTGGTGCTGGAGAGAAAGCTGCAAGATTTTTAGAATCAAAAGTTCCACAAACAATACCTTCAATTCGTAAAGGATTGAATTATATTGTTCGAAAATATGAATCTAAAGACAAGGTACGCCCATGAAAGCCACAAAAGTCCTGGACGCCCCAACCGACGAATAGATTAGTAAAGGATAATTTTAATGATTATCAATTCACTTTCTACCTTAAGTTAATAAACTTATAATCTCTTTTAATCTCATGAAGAAAATGAAAAAAATTAAGAAAGATAAAAAATCTAAAGAAAAGGTAGAAAAAAAGTCCTGGTCTTCCAAAAAGAAAATAATCTATTTTTTAATCTTATTTGGAATTATAATAATACTTATCTTATTTGGAACTAAAATATACTTAGCAATATCCCTGCTTATTGGTAATGATTCCCTAGTAAGATTAACTTCTACAAATCAAGATATATTTTTAAATAATTCAGAATCAAAAAATATAGAGTTTAATATTTATGTTTCTACTAACCCGTTCTGTATGTCTCTCTGTGAATACACTTTTACAGATCTCTCCACAGGAGAAATTATTGACAAATCAAATTTTAGCACTTTAATTGAAAATCCCAAAACAAAAAAATATAATCTTCAAGCACCACCTAAAGGAATTGGACAAAATCTTTATAGATTTTGGGTGAGTTGCACCAGTAAAAAATCAATTTTTTGTGAAACTTCTGAAAAGCCAATTAAAAAAAGTTATGTAATTGCCCTAAATTACAATTTAAGTGAGAATCAATCCGAGTTGAAACTCATAGCTTTAGAAAAAATAAATAATTTAGTTAATCAATATTACAAACTAAGAGATTTAGCCCTAGAAAACGAATATAGGTATGACTTTTTATCTCCAATTGTTCTAACAGAGAAAATTGGTAAAAATGATTTATCCCCTTTTGAATCTCAAATAAATGAATCTTTGGAAAATTTTAGAAATTATGAATATAATAATGTTATTAACCAAGACATTATAATTTCAAATAATAGTATTGAGAAAGATAACCTTCGGTTAAAGGTTTTTTCAGAAGAATATAACAATTTTGTTTTGCTTACAAATATCTATTACGAGTATTTAACTAATTTAAGTTTAGAAAAAAATATGAGTGAGAGAGATATAGAAAAAATATCCCTCTCTATCAAAGAGTATAACAATTTTTTAGAGAGTCTAAAAGCCATATTTAATGTAGAAAATAAAACTCTAGAAATAACTAAATTAATAGAAGACTTAAACAAATCTAATTTAGAATTAAATAATTCTGAACCTCTAGAAGCTAAATTTGAGGCTATAGGATTCTCTGACTTAAAGCTAATAAACATTAGTTACATGCCCCTAAATAATAATTCTGATATTATTCTTACTGATGGAGCTCCCCTATGTCCTTTTGAAGGCGTAGATGAATTATGTTGTGATGATTCTTGCTCAAAAGACCCAACAAAATATCCTATCATTCTTCTTCATGGATATTCTTTTAATAATGCAATTTCTTCAGAAAAAAGTCTTAGTGACTTAAAAGAATTACAAGAACAGTTAGTTAATGAAAACTTCCTAGATGGGGGAGATCTAATTCTAAAAAGTACTGAAGGATCCAGAGTATTTAAGAAAACTCAAAAAAGAGTAGTCTTCATAGTGAGTTATTATTTTGATATTTATAGAAACCCAGAGGACTCTATTATACTAGAAACACGATCAGATAGTCTAGATACTTATGCTTTAAGATTAAATGAGATAATTAAAGAAGTTAAATTAATAACAAACAAAGACAAGGTAGTTATAGTCTCTCATAGTATGGGGGGATTAGTGGCTAGAAAATATCTCCAAATTTTTGGAGAGGAAAATGTTGAAGAATTAATAATGATTGGAACCCCAAATCAGGGGATTGAGGGGTCTATTTTATCAGCTTGTTCTATCTTAGGAGCAGATAATCAATGTAATGATATGGATAAAAAAAGTTTATTCATCAATAAATTAAATTACGGAAAAATTCCAGAAATTTCAGTTAAAAACATAATTGGGGTTGGATGTAATATGGAAACTGAATCCGGAGATGGTGTTGTTAAAAACTCTAGTGGTTATCTTTCATGGGCAGATAATTATTATATTAAAGGAACTTGTAACGGAGTAAAACTATTACATAGTGATTTACCAGAACCCTCTAAATATCCAGAAGTATATGAATTAATAAAATCTTTTCTTAAGAAAGAATAAAAGAACTTCCTGACCTATTTCTCTAAAAGTATTGTAAACAAAAATTATAATGTAGACAAAATACCCCCATGAAAGTCACAAAAGTCCTGGACGCCCCAACCGTCCACGACCCCAGTCGTGCATCCTAAGGTGATGTCGTTTGTGTTTGCTTTAGTTTAGTTATGTTTTCCATCAGTGTTGTGTGTGATGAAAGGGGTTATTTAATAATTGTCGAGAACGAAAGGATATAATCAAATGGACAGGACATTCAAAAATTCTTGCTTTTTTCTGTTTCATTTATTTTTTTAAAACAAAAAAGTTGTCCCCAGCATCTGCCAAAAGGGTTACATGCTCCCGCCGCTGACGGATTCAGCATGGCACATTGGAGCGATGTCAACTATAAGTTTTTTGATAGCTCTTCATATGCCGTAATAATAAAGGGCATTTGGGGAATTATTGTCCTTATACTAACATTAGTTAGGGGGTTGTGAGCCGATGTATCTCCAAGAAATTTAATACCTTCTATCGATTTCGCAGTCTTTGGCATCAAAAAAGTCTTGCCCCCTATTTTTGTGCTAGAAGCCATATTGAGCATAGCTTTAAGCCCTAAAAAATCCCCCCTACTATCTTTGAGTTTATCAGAGAGGCTATTTTTAGCAAATCCTAGAAAAATTAATTTTTCAAGAATTTTTCTTAGAAGAAATGAGGTACAAGTTCCACTCTGACCATAATTTAAATGAAGATCCTTTATCTCCTCCTTAAAATCTTCACCCATAGAGTTAATCAGGCTATCTGAAAAAAGATCATGGTCCAAGACTATTTCCTTACTTGCCGTTTTTTGTATATAAGTATATTTTCTTTTTATTCCTTTCCGAGTGAGATATTTTGCATTCTTAAGAGCCATGCATAAATTAGCGTCGCTTGGGTTACATCCGAGTCTGCTCAATTCATCTTTTATCTCAGATAACTTTTTTTTTGAGTTAAAAAACCTTTTTGCCCAAAGTACCCTTAAAATTTCAGTTAATTTCTGTTCCGTCATTTTATCTTGTTTTAGAATCCTCCATAAATGGATGCTTCTGGATATAGACATAATTTTTATTACTCCCTTTTCGTGTTAAAAATTTTGCATTCTTAAGAGCCATCATAAGGTTTTTATCTGTGAAATTATATCCTCTCTTTTCTAACTCTTTTTCAACTTCTTCAACATTTTTGGGCTTCAATAGAACTTTCTCCTTCCACAAAACTTTTAATGCATCTGGGGCTGTTTTAGCAATTTTTAGATTATCTTTTTGCATAATGCCATGCCCCTACTTTCTTAATCCTTCCAATTTCTCCAGCCCTAACAAGCCGTTTAATAGGATCCGTTAAGCTTGTAGCAGGATAATGGTAAGTTTTATTTGCTAGTTTATTTTGTATTTCTTTTAAACTCCTAGGAATATTAAAAAAACCTTCCTGTTTCAAATCCAAAACTAAAGAATAAATAGAGACTTTGGATTTCTTGTTACTCTTGAGAGGTTTAGCTTTAGTACCCTTAAGTTCATTTATAACAGACCATACTTTTTCAAACTCTTTTTTTATTTCTTTATCCATTATGCATTTACGTACTTCCAAGTTCCCCCCTCTTTTATTCTCCTTAGTTCTCCCTTCTTTACAAGTCTTATTAATGAGGGAGAGATATCTGAGGACTTATAAAAGAAAGCTTTTTCTTCTAAAGCCTGCCTAACATCTTCTATTCCTCTTTTTTGTTTAAAAAAATTATTATCAATCAATATTCTGATTCTCTGTAGGGGACCCACCTTAGATTGCATTCTTTTCTTTAATTCATTACTGGGTTTATGGGCTGAAGATGAGGGTTCTTTTAAAGTAATAAGATTCTTAACCCTCATAATTTCTTCAGGAGTTCCATCTATATTTATTTTAGTACCATCTGAAAGTTTTATCTCTGCTTTAACCATAGACATATACATCATAGACCATTTATAAACTTTATTGTTCTCGGGAATAATGTTTTAGGAATACTTAGTATAGCATATTTTTATCAAAATTCCACTGTCACCATCATGTGACTCCATGCTTCTGAACGGATATAATCATTCTCGACAATATATAAAAATCCTTTCCATCGCACTCAACACTGACAAGATGGCAAAATTCGATCCATATAAACACAAGGAAAAATACCTTGCGTGGAAGGAAAAAAACCAATCAGGAATTTCTGGCATCAGCAAGGAGAACTCAGACATAACTCTTCAATTTCTAAACGATATGGAATCTGGTTTAAATGTTGCTACAAGTTCTAAGAAAGGCTCAAGAAGTTACATTCGGCTTTATGTTCTAAAGCAAAGATTAACGGCTTTGTCTAAGATGTTCGATGAGAGATTTAACTTAAAGAAGATAACTGACATAACCGAAGAGCAATTATTTGAATTTTTTCTTGAGATGAGAAATGGGAAGATTAAAAGGTTTGATGGGAAGAATTATCGTTCACCAAAACATTTCGTAAAGGACTTCAAAGCTTTTTGGCATTGGCGGATCAAGGTAAATAAAAAACAGGGAGTTGAAATCAAAGATATAACTGTTGACTTAGATACTTCGGGAGCAAAGCCCGAATGGGTTTATTTGACAGAGGAACAAGTAAAGAAATTGTGTCAAGAGGCAAAATACGAATACAAAGTTTTGATCTGGTTTTTATTTGATACAGGCATTAGAGCTCCCACAGAAATGATGAATATTAAAGTCTCTGACTTTTTCAATGATTTTAAGGAGCTTAATATTAGAGAAGAAACTAGCAAAACTTTTGGAAGGAGGATTAAACTTATGATTTGCTCGGATTTAATTAGAGAATATGTTAAAACTAAGGAATTAGATAAGGATGATTATTTGTTTACAACATCTCCTGCTGCCACCAATAAATATCTCAAGAGGCTCACAAAGCGGGTTTTGGGCGAAGAAAAAAGTCCTGCGGGCACAAAGTACTCTCAAATCACAATGTATGATTTTCGGCATATTTCTTGCTGTTATTGGCTTCCAAGGTATAAATCTGAATCAGCCCTAAAATATCGATTTGGTTGGAAGAAATCTGATAAAATCCATTATTATTCTGAGATGTTGGGCATGAAGGATACAATTTCAGAAGAAGATATGTTGGTTGATATAACTAAAATGGAACTTGAAAAAAGAATTGATAAATTTGAGAAAGAAAATCAGATGCTAAAAGAAGATAATGAAGCTATGAAAATCAAAATAAAAGAAATCGCCCAGCTCACTGCTGAACTTTACAGGCAGATGAAATTAAATGGAGGAATCAAGATAATAAGTGGAGAATAACGAGATGATTATAGTTGGAGCATTTGTTTCAATCATAGTTTATCGTGTTCTACTCACTCCTTTAACCGAATTCTATAACTCCTCAATAATCTTATTTGACAGAATTAGAACATTCTTTTCTGTTCACCTTTCTCAAATTATCCTTATTGGGATAATAGTTTTTGTAGTCTTCAGGGTGATGTATTCTATAATCTCTAACAGAGTAAGGGAAGTCCAATACAAAAAGAAAAGAATCGCCTCCGAAAGACAGAAAATTGAAGAATTTCTAAATAAAGATTTTAGAAAGATGGATCTTAAAATACTAGAAAGATACATCAACAATTTTCAAGAAGAAAAAAGAAAGTTCTGGGAAGAATCTATGTATGGATATCTTAGAAAAGTTGACATTAAATTCACTGATTTAAAAAACTTCTTAGTTGAGTTGAAACATAAAGATGAAGTTGAAAAAATTAGGGGAGAAAAATACCAAATCCTAAAAGAGATTGAAGATTTGAAAAAAGAAAAACAAAGAATAGAAAATTATAAGGAATTTAGAAGAAGGGATATTTTAGAAAAACTAAATATTGCCGAAAACGATATTTTTAAGTTAGACAAACTCAAAAAAGAAGAGATTAAAATCCTAAAAGATGAAAAGTTTAAACAAATCAATGAGTATTGTGTTTTTGATCAAAAAATTATAACTGTTTTAATTAGAAGGGTTCTAAATCATTCCTACAGGCACATCTTTCTTGTCTGGAGTGTTAGAAGATTGCTTAATAATAGTTATGAAATAACAAATATTAGAGAGCATAATACAAGGGAGGCTGATTTGACATTTAATATAGGTTCGAAAAAGTATGCTATTGAAATTGAGACGGGAAGTCTCTTAAGGAAAAAAGATCAATTAAATAGAAAGATTGAATTTTTGAAAAGGAAGTATAAAAAGCGATGGATAATTCTTGTTTCTAATAGAAATTCTTTGAAGCATTACAGAAAATTAGGCTGGTGCTGTCAGAGAAAAGATATGCGGGAAAGCCTAGAAAAATTGCTCCAAATTTAACACCCGGTTTTCAGCGGATGTGACTCGCCTTTGTCGTCGGGCTAGGCTCAGAAAATGAGCAGAAAATCAGTCTCCGTATATATGTATATATACTAAGTAAATGCAGAGAATAACC
>CAZNUV010000009.1:0-20461 GCA_964576755.1 Candidatus Woesearchaeota archaeon | reverse complement strand
ACTGGTCCAACAAAAAAAGGACTAAGAATTCCTGCAGAAAAGTTTGAAGAGTTTAAGACAATGATAAACTCTATTAAACCAGAAGATCTTGCAGCATCATCTACACCAGAAAAGTCTGGTTCAACAAAAGAACAGGCCCCTGCTGAAGACAACACAATTTAATCTTTATTTAATAACACTAGAATAGAATTCAAATAAAAAGAGAGAAATAAAAAAAGAGGAAAATATAATGCCTCATGCTGTAACACATTTTTTAATACCCGCAATAATTATAGATTTATTCAGAGATTTTTATCTTAGAAAAAGAGATAGACTAACATTTCCATTACACTATGTTTTAATTGGCGGACTTGCCGGTCTTCTTCCTGACTTAGATATTGCATTATATTATTTACTTTCCTTTTTTGGATTTACAATCCAGCAAGTTCATAGAACTTTTTCTCATAATATTTTTGTTCCATTAGGTTTCTTAATACTCGGATTTATCTTTTTAAAAATAAAAAATCCTTTCCTAGGAAAACATAGATTAAAACTTTCAACAATATTTTTTGTCGCAAGTTTTGGAGTTTTAATTCATTTAATCCTTGATGCAACACTTGGAGGTCCAGTAGTCCTATTTTATCCTTTTTCAGAATTTACAATTCAACTAGATTTACTTCAAAATCTACCTAAAACTTTTCAATCAACAATTATTCCAGTAATAGATGCTGTTTTACTTGTTCTCTGGATGATTTATTTAGAGGTAAGACACAAGATTTCTGATTTTATTTAATAAATTTACTATTTAGATATCACTTTATAATAGTTACAATAAGAAAGATTTATAAACACTAATTTAATAATAATCTTATGAAAACATTAGATAAAATGCTTATAATTCCTGCTTTAGCAGCAACATTAGGAGTTTTACCTTGTAAAGCTATTGAAGCGGAAAACCCCTACACAGAGATTAGTACAAATAATACACAAAACATAACCCAGTACAATAAAGAACTTTCTTTACCAGCTAAGATAGGATATGGAATCTTACTAGGAGCCTCAGGATTGACTATTTTGGCAATAGTAGGTATACTCGGTGGTGCTTGTAATAGTCTTGGTGGGGGCAGAATTGACAGCTTTATTAATTAATAATAAAAAATCATATTTTAAATAGACTTTTTTAGCTAAACTAATTAAAATGATAAAGGCAGATTTACACAATCACCTAGGAAAGGGCGGAAAATTTTCTAATTTTGATAATGTAGTAAATATTGCTTATAATAATTTTCAAGGACCTGGAATGTTTGCAGTTTTAAATTCTGCTCCAGATGATTATCGATATGAAAAGTTAATAGGTTCTTTAGATAAAGAAAAAGACAAATATGAAAGAGTATGGACAGAAAACACTAAAAATGCACTATTTGTTCCAAAAAAAAATATCTTTATAATAAAAGGTCAAGAAATTGAGTCAGATGAGGGACACATAATTATTTTAGGTTTACCGATAAATAAAAACATTAGATATCCCGGATTAAAAAGCATATTAATGCAAGCACAAGAAGAAGGTTTTGCAATAATTGCTCCACATCCTTTTTATTCAGAAAGTATTGGTTATTCTTTTAAACAAAACACAGGAAATTATTTGGAATATTTTGATTCAATAGAAACCTTTAATGGTTCTGCTGAATTTTGGTTTCCAGGAATATTACCAAAAAATGCAAATAAAAAAGCAAGAGAATTTTATTCTCAAATCCCAATAGATTATAATATTGGGCAATGCTCTGGAACAGACGGACATGATGAAAGAGTTATAGGAAAATGTTGGACTGAAATCTCATTAGGAGATAGATATAATTCAAAAATTCTAAATACTAATCTCAAACAAGGGCTAAGAAATGCAAAATCTCCTAAGACTAGAAATTCTCCAAATTACTTAGATTCAATAAATCATGCTAAAAATATGGCTCTAAGCAAGATTAAAAACAGACTTAATTTATAATAAATTTTTTACTTACTCTTTTTCAATTCATCTTCACGCAACTTCATTCTAATTATTTTTCCAGAATTTGTTTTTGGCAATTCTGAGACAAATTCAACTTGTTTTGGATAAGCATGACCTGCATAATTCTTTTTCACAAACATTCCAATATCTTTTTGTAATTGTTCGTCACTTTTCTTATCTTTCTTATTCTTAACTTTTGAATTCAGAATAATAAATGCCTTAAGAATACTTCCACGTATTTTATCTGGAATTCCAATAACTGCAGCTTCTTTTACTGCAGAATGTTTCATTAGAATAGACTCAATCTCAATTGGTGATACCCTTTCTCCAGAAGTCTTTATAATATCATCATGCCTCCCTTCAAAATAAAAAAATCCTTGTTTGTCTTTTTTAGCTAAATCATTAGTCTTAAACCATTTTCCATCAAAATAATCTTTATACATCTTCTCGTGTTTGTAAATTCCAGTCATCATTGCAGGCCAAGGCTTTTCAATTACAATTACTTTGTTTTTTACTTGAACATTAATTCCTTTAACAGCCTTTCCAATTGTTCCTCTTTTTCTCTTTTCCCCCTGCATTGTTGCAATAACAATAGCTCCAGTTTCTGTCTGCCAATAAGTATCATTAATCTCAACTCCAAGTTTTTTATAAAAATCATAAGTTGTTTTTGTTAGGGCCTCTCCAACACTCCCAAGGGTTTTCAATTGTTTTAAATCTAATTTTTTTATTTCTCCTTTTAATAATCTCAATGCAGTTGGAGCAGTATATAAAACAGAAATTTTATTTTTCTTTAAAAAACTGATCCATGTTTTTGAATTAAACCGGCCTTCTAAAACATAAATACTAGCCCCGATTGACAAGGGAGAGACAATACCATAAACAGACCCAGTAACCCATCCAGGATGAGCAGTACACCAATACTTACTTTTATTATTTAAACCTAGAACAGCATGACCAGTATAATGTTGTTGCACAAGAGCATAATGAGAAATCTCAATTCCTGCAACAGGGGTTCCAGCTGTAGATGAAGTAAAAATCATCATTGCAGTCTGATTTTTATCTACTAAAACCGGTTTAAATTCTTCTGATTGTTTTTTAAGTTGTCTTTTATGTTTCCAAGAATCAATTAAGACTATATTCTTCAAAGTTTTTAATTTTCTTGATTTTTTTGAGATTCTTTTTGCAAGTTTTTTAGTTGTAACAATAACATTTACATCTCCTCTTTGTAATCTTAAATCAAGACCTTGTTCTTGAAATGCTTCAAATAAAGGCATAGCAATACATCCAGATTTTATTGTTCCTAAAAATCCAGTATATGACTCAGGACATTTTGGTAAAAAAAATGCTATTCTTGAACCTTTTTTCACATTATACTTTGTTTTTAAAAGATTTGCAAATCTGTTGACTTCTTTTTCAAGTTCCCAATATGTATACTCTTTTATCGTAGATTTTTCATCTTCAAAAGATAGAGCTACCTTATTTTTCAATTCTAAATTTCCAGCATGCCTATCAACACAACTCTCAATAATATTCATTTTAGAACCATGAATAATAATCTCTTTTTCTTGTTTTTTCCAGAATTTAGATGTTTTCATTGTTAATTTCACCTCTATAAAATAATCCACAACATATTTAAATAACTTCTTATACTAACTTGAACATGAGACTAAATATTTTAATAGGTGGTAAGGCAGGACAAGGTATTAATGCAGTTTCTGAACTAGTTTCTGCGGTTTTGACAGATCAAGGATATTTTATTTTTAATTATAGAGACTACCCCTCTTTAATACGTGGAGGGCATAATTTCAATATTCTTTCTATTTCAGACAAACAAATAGCTAGTTTTGAGTCAAAACTCGATGCTATTGTTGCTTTAGATGAAAAAACTCTTGAATTACATAAACAAGAATTAAAAAAGGATTCTTGTATTATTGATTTTGAGAAATTTAAAGATCATGGAAGAAACTTAAATATTGCTTTAGCAGGAGCATTAATAAAAATTCTTGGAATTGATTTAAAAATCTTAACAGATATTGTCAAAAGTAAATTCAAAACATCAGAAGCATTAAAAGCTGCAAAAGAAGGTTTTGAAAGTCAAGAAAAAAAATATAACTTGACAAAACAAAATAATAACATTTTAATTCTATCAGGAAGTCAAGCTGTTGCTCAAGGAGCATTAAACTCAGACATTGATTTGTATATTGCCTATCCAATGACTCCTGCAACAGGTGTAATGAATGAACTTGCAGCCCATCAAGAAAAAGTAAATAATCATTTAATGGTTTTTCAAGCTGAAAGTGAAATTGCTGTTGCAAATTCTGCATTAGGTGCCAGTTTCTCTGGTGCAAAAACAATGATAGGTACTTCTGGAGGCGGATTTGATTTAATGACAGAAGCATTAAGTTTACAAGGAATTTCTGAGATTCCATTAACAGTTTATTTGGCATCAAGACCTGGCCCAGGGACAGGAGTTCCAACATATTCTGCACAATGCGATTTGAATATTGCACTTAAGGCAGGACATGGAGAATTTCCTAGGGTAGTAATTGCTCCAGGAGACATTAAAGAAGCTATTGAAAATACAAATCAAGCAATGTATTTATCAGAAAAGTTTAGAACTTTATCAATAGTTCTCTCTGACAAACATTTAGCAGAATCTCAATTTTCTTTTTCTGGAAATATCAATAAACCATTAAAAGTAGAGATTAAAAGACCATTACCCGGAGAAGAATACCAAGGAATTGTAAAAGCAAGTAGTTATGAACATGATAATATGGGAAATACCTCTGAGTCTCTAGAAATTGCAAGGCAAGGTGCAAATGGAAGATTAGAAAATTATAAGAAAATACAAAAAGAATGTGAAAAATTTGAAATGATTAAACTTCATAAAAATAATAAACAAAATAGTAAAAATTTAATTCTAGCATGGGGATCTACAAAAGGAGTTATTCTTGATTCAATAGAAGGTTTAGATTGTCAATTCTTACAGATAATCTATTTAAAACCAATGTCAAAACAAATCAAAGAAATAATGCAAAATGCAGAAAACTTAATTTTAATTGAAACAAATTCAACAGGACAATTAGGATATGCTTTAAGGGAAAAAACAGGAATCTCTATTCCAGCAGAAAATCGTATTCTCAAATATAATTCCCGTCCTTTCACAAGTGATGAATTAAAATTAGAAATTCAAAAGAGGTTAAAATGAAAATACAAACATTTACAATAGTCACTGGAACAGCTGCATGCAATGCAAAATGTCCGTTCTGCATATCTAAAATGACTCCAAAACAAGGAGTAAGCTTTAAAGAACCAGAAGTAAATTGGAGAAATTTCACAAAAGCATGTAGGCTTGCTCAAGTAAATAATGTTTCAACAGTATTGTTTACTGGAAAAGGAGAACCAACACTATACCCCGAACAGATAACCCAATATTTAAAAGAATTACAACCATACAATTTTCCACTAATTGAATTACAAACTAATGCAATTGTATTTGACAAAGAGTATGAAAAACAGGAAAGACATCTAAAAAGATGGTATGAACTTGGATTAAATACTATGGCAATCTCAATAGTGGATTATAAAAAAGAAAATAATAAACAAGTATACACGCCTAATTCAGAATATATTGATTTAGAAAAAACTATTAAAAGACTTCATAAAATTGGATATTCAATAAGGCTCAGTTGCATGATGATGAAAGGATTTATTGATTCAATAAAAGAAATAAAAAACCTTGCAAAATTTTGTAAAGAAAACGATGTTGAACAATTGACAATACGTTCTATAAAGGCTTCAACAAACTCAGAAAACAAAACAATCCAAGGGTATACAATAAAAAAAGCACTATCCCAAAAACAAATCGATGAAATCGGAAGATTTTTAGAAAAAAATGCAAAAAAACTAATGACCTTAAGTTACGGAGCAGTAATCTACGACCTAGACGGACAAAATATTGCTAATTCTGATTGTTTAACAATAAAACCAGAAACAGATGAATTAAGACAGCTAATATTTTTCCCAGAAGGTCATCTTAAATATGATTGGCAATACAAGGGAGCAATATTAATGTAAAATGGTAAAAGAAGATTTAAACACAAAAAATGAAAATACTTGGTGTCCTGGATGCCCAAACTTTATGATACTTGAAAGTGTAAAACAAGCTATTTCTGGTTTGATTGATTCTGATCAAAATAAAGGAAAATACAAACACAAAGATTTTGCAATGGTTACAGGAATAGGATGTCATGCAAAAATATTTGATTATTTAAACATAAGTGGAATTTATGGTCTTCATGGAAGAGTCCTTCCAACAGCACTTGGAATAAAAATAGGGAACCCAAATCTTCATGTTTTAGGATTTGCAGGAGATGGAGATACTTATGCAGAAGGCATGGCCCATTTTATACATTCATTTAGATATAACACAAATATGACATTTATCGTTCATGATAATCAATCTTTTTCATTAACAACCGGACAATCAACACCAACAAGCCAACAAGGTTTTAAAAATAAAGCAGAACCTCTTGGAGAATTTAATCAACCTTTAAATCCAATCTCCCTTGCCTTGGCAGCAGGAGCAACTTTTGTTGCAAGATGTAATGCCATGGATATAAAAAATACTGGAGAAATATTAAAAAAAGCAATCCAACATAAAGGATTCTCATTTGTAGAAATTGCACAAAAATGTTTGATATTTAATGTTGACATGAATGATTTAGATAAATTAATGTATAAACTTCCAGAAGACAAAATAAACAACGACAAAAGAAAAGCACAACAATATGCAGAAGAATGGAATTACAACACTAAAACTGGAAAAATACCTATAGGAATAATCTATCAATCAATTAATAGAGAACCGAGTCTAGAAGAAAAATGGCCCCAACTTTCTCGACTTTTAAAAGATAAATCCAACTGGACAAATGCAAAATAAAAATAATATTCCTCAGATTGAAAAAGAGTTAAAACAAAATAAAAAGATGGTGGCAATGGTTGCCCCTAGTTTTGTTGTAGACTTTGATTATCCAAGAATTCTCCATCAATTACATGAGCTTGGTTTTGATAAGATTGTAGAACTTACATTTGGTGCAAAAATGATTAATAGAGAATATCACAAAAAACTCAAAAATTCTAAAACTCTTCTAATTTCAACAGCATGTCCTGGAATTGTAGAGACTATTAAAAATAAATATCCAAAATATGTAAAAAGTTTAATAAAAGTAGATAGTCCTATGATTGCAACTGCAAAAGTATGTAAAAAATTTTATCCAAAACACAAGACAGTATTCTTATCTCCTTGTGATTTTAAAAAAATAGAAGTTTCTAATTCAAAATATCTAGATTATGTTATAGATTATGAACAATTAAAAAAACTTTTAGAAAAGAACAAAATAAAAGGAAATAAAAGTAAAAAATTATTTGATAAATTTTACAATGATTACACCAAGATATATCCTCTTTCAGGGGGATTAGGAAAAACTGCTCATCTTAAGGGAGTAATAAAAAAAGATCAAATTCTTTCTATAGATGGGATTAAGGAAGTTATGATGTTTTTAGAAAATCCAGATCCAAACATAAAATTTCTTGATGGTCTTTTTTGTATAGGAGGGTGTATTGGGGGACCACATACTAATAAAAAATTAACAATACCTCAAAAAAGAAAAAAGATATTACAATATCTTGAAAAAGCAAAAGATGAAGATATTCCCGAATCAAGAAAAGGTTTAATTGAAAAAGCAAAAGGAATAAAATTCACTTATTAATTTTAGATAAATTAGATAATAAAATTATATAAATTAATAAACAATAATCAAAACAGCACCCATAATCATAATTGCTGTAGCAATTAATCTTACAAGAAGATGTTTCTCTTTGAATAATTTACCACCAATCAGAACTGCAAAAAATACAGAAATTCTCTTTAAAGACAAGACAAGAGCAACAGGGGCATCTTTTACAGCAGCAATCTGAGCGTATCTATAAATAATTGTTACAAAACTTAAAATTAAAATCATTAACCAAGAATATTTAATCGTAGACCTCAATTCTTGTGTTTTACCAGTAAATAAAAGAAATACAAGAAAGATTATTGCTAAGAATAAATGTTGAAACCCAATAAAAGCATTAACTGGAAGGTTAAAATTCTTTAAAATTGCCTTGTCTAATAAAGAAGTAATTGTGAATAAAATCAATGCAAAAAAGATATAATAATGACCCTTAGATTTCAGATAAGACTTCCATGGATCAAACAACTTTTGATTAGATTTTAACTGAAGAATATAAGTTCCAATTAAAAGGAGAATTATTCCAACAACTTCCAGACTAGTAAGTGCTTCTTTTAAAAATATAAATCCTCCAATTGCAACAAGACCTGGAGTTAAAACAAGTAATGGAAGAGATTTACTTAACTCAAGATTTTTAATCCCCAACATAACACATAAAAAAGCTAAGGCTCCTAAAAAAGATTTGAATAGTAATACAAACAAACTTGTCATAGTTAAAGTTTGAAAATCAGTAAAAAAGAAAAATGGGATCGCAAGAATCATATTAAATATTGCAAGTAATGCAGAAAAACTCAAAGCACGCTCCCTAAACAAAATCTTTTTCTCTAAAATTGCAGCACCAGCAGAAAAAAGTGCAGAAATTATTGCTAGTAAATACCATTGCATAAAAAACAAAAACAAATAGAATATTTAAACATTTCAAATCTTCAAACTAATAACTTTTGAGATATTATCTTGCATACTTACACCATATAATGTAGATGCTTCTGAAATCAGAGCATCATTATGTGTAATAATAATATATTGTCCAGAAAGCATGTACTTTTTAACAAGAGCTGCAAGTAATTCTGAGTTATGTTTATCAAGCGCAGCATCAATTTCATCAAAAATATAAAAACTATATGGTTTATATTCTTGAATTGCAAAAATCAAACTTAAAGCAACAAGAGTTTTTTCTCCTCCTGAAAGAGAAGTAATATCAAAATATTTACCTCGAGCAACCTTAACAATAATATTCAGTCCACCTTCAAATGGTTCTTTTTTGTTTTCCAAATCTAAAAAAACTTCTCCTTTTCTACTTAACTGAGAAAAATTTCTAGTAAAATATTTATTAACTGCTTCTAAGGTTATCAAAAATGCTTTTTTCTTCTTCTTATCAATTTCTAAAATAATTTTTAGAATTTGTTGCTTCTCATTCTCAATTGTTTCAACCTTTTTCTCAATGATATTACATTGTTCTTTAATCTGATCATAAACATCTAATGCACGTAAATTAACAGAACCTATTCTTCCTAATCTCTCTTGAGCATTTTGTAACTTTTCTCTAATGTTCTCCATAGGCATAGAATATAACTCAAGACCCTCAAATTCTCTAAATTCAAATTTTTGAGTCTCAATCTCAGCATTAATTCTCGCTTTGTTAATATTTATATCATTAATTCTCTCTTCTTTAGATTTTATAGTGTGTTCAAATCCAATTACATCTGTTTCTAGAGCTTTTTGTTCATCTTGAAGAGTATTTTTTTCATTAAAGAATTTCTGGAATTTTTCATATAACTCTTGTTCTTGTTTTTCTTTCTCTCCAATTTCTCTTTCTCTTTCTTCTAAATCTTTAACAATCTTTTTTAGTTCTTCAGAAGAATCTTCTGTATCTCTTAAAGAAACTTTTAATTCCATTTTAATCCTGTTTAGTTCTCTTGTTTTCATAGCAACCTCACTATCTACGTCCATGTCTGCAAAAGATAATTCATTTAAAGAAAGCCTAATAGAATCATACTCTTCTTCTACATTTTTTAATTTTTCAAATTCTTTTCTTAATTCATGTAATCTAGTGTTAATCTGTTTAAGATTTAATTCTTCTACTTTTTGAGATTCAGAAATCTTTAGCATTTGTATTTTTTTCTCATCCGCACTATTTAATTTAATCAGGTCGGTTCCAATCAATTTTAACTTTTCTTCAGATTCAAAGATATTTTGCTTTAAATTTGAAATTGTTTTAAAAATAGATTGTCTTTGTTTTTCATTTTCTTCTAATTTTTTATTAAAACCAGAAATTTTCCCATTTGCATCAGTAATAACCTCGGTAATATGGGATTTAGTGATTTTATTTTTACATAAAGGACAAGTATCTAACTTAACAATATCTACTTTTAGTTTTTCTTGTTCTTCAATCTCTTTTCCTAAAACCGCGTTTTCTTTTTCAAGGCCAATAGACTTTTCATTTAATTTTACTAATTTTTCCTTAGACTCAACTATCTCTTTATCTGTTTTTCTTCTTAATTCTTCCACTTTCTCAATCATTTTACCAGATTTAACTTCGTCAAATAATTCAGAAATATGTTTCTCAATTAATTCTAGTTCTTTTCTGTATTCGATTAAACTTTTTTGTTTTTCATCTCTCCGACTTTCTAAATTAGAGATTTCTGATTTAACCATATAAAACTTTTTTCTTTGTTTTTCTAAGATATCAAACTTTTCTTGATGAGACTTCAATTTTTCTTGTTTTTTCTTAATCTCTGGAGAAGCGCCCTTCATCTGAGATATTTCTTTTTCTAACTCAATCGATTTTTCCTTATATTTCTCTCTCTTTTCTTTATTTGATTCAATCCTGCTTTCAAAATTTTCCTTTCTTACAGAAAGACCTGCGATTTCTGCCTTTAACTCTGCGATTTCTTTATGTAAACTTTCTTGTTCACTACTAGTAGATTCCTGAATTTGCTTATTTGCATTCTTTATCTTATCCTCTAAATTAGAAATGCTCGACTTTTTTTCATTAATTTTTTTCTTTAAATCGGTAATCTCTTTATTATAATCCTCTGTTGACTGGTCTAATTTAGAAATTTCTTTTTGTTTTTCTTTTATAACTCTATCTAAAATTGTACCCTTACATCTTTTAACAATATCTTCTAATTTCTGATATCTTTTTGCTTCTTCTCTTTCTTTTTCTAAATTTTTCATATGAATATTTCTTTCTCTTAAAATTGCAGAAACCTCTTTTAATTTCTCTTCTGTTTTTTCTAGTTCATGGAGTGACTTTTGTTTTCTTGTTTCATAAATAGAAATACCTGCAACATCTTCTAAGATTTTTCTCCTACCCTCTGAACTAAGCTTAATCAAAGATGCAATTTCTCCTTGCAGAACAATATTAAAACCATTAGGATCAATTCCTGCTTGAGCCAACAATTCAAGTAATTCCTGTCTTGTTTTTACATGATTATTTATCTTATAGATAGATAAACCATTTCTCCTTACAATCCTTTTTATAGATAACTCAGAAGAATCTATTGGAAATGCATTATCAGAATTATCAAAAACTAATTCAACTATTGCTTCAGAAGAAGGTCTATGCCTTTTATTTCCAGAAAAAATTAAATTTGCAGCCTTAGCCGCCCTAATTGACTTAATCGAGAGCCTTCCCAAAACAAAACATAAGGCATCAGTAATATTTGATTTACCGCTTCCATTAGGACCAACAATAACATTCATATCTGGTTCAAAAAGGATTTCAGTCTTAATTGCAAAACTCTTAAATCCCTGCATCACCAATTTTTTTATATAAGGCATATCATTATCATGATTATAAGATTTTTAAAGTTTTATTTGGTCTTTAAAGTTTTAAAAAAGTGTTTCTTGTACTTTTTTTTCTTGAATTTTCTTAAAAGTATCCCAACTTTCACGAATTATATTCATACCCCTATACTTTTCAGGATGAAGTTTTAAAAACTCTATAGTTTTTGGGTCAGAAGCATAACCAGAACCACAGTTAATTCCAATCTTTTGTCTTATTTTTTCCATTTCTGAATCTCTTGTAGTCTTTGCAATAATAGAAGCAGCACCCACAACAAGATGATTATCATCTGCCTTGTGTTCTACAGAAATCTTAATCCTATCTCGTGAAGATTCCTCAACATATGCTTCAAGATAAGCTTTCCATGCTTCACAATTTACAGACGGGCAATCAATAATCACTTTTAATTCTTCATCTTGTGAAGTTTCCCTAAGAAAATAATTAATAATCTTCGCAGCCATAATTGCTTCAACTTGATTTAAATTTTTTCCAACACCTAATCCAGAGTCTATTTCTTCTGGTGAAACCTGTTCAGAATGATAAGAACACATATCCTTAATCTTGATTGCGATTTCCCCCCTCTTTTTAGGAAGAATCTTTTTAGAATCTTTTACACCTATCTTTTTTAAGATTTCTTCCTCATCTGCTTTAAAGAGTACACCTGCAAGGACCATCGGTCCTAAGACAGGACCACGACCTGCATCATCAATTCCAATAATAAATACCATAAAATTATAGAATAGAAAGGTTTATAAGAATTTTTAGCGAACCAATTCTACACAAAGCGGGGTGGAGCAGCCTGGTTAGCTCGCAAGGCCCATAACCTTGAGGTCGCGTGGTTCAAATCCCGCCCCCGCTATATATCTTCTGGAGTTTAGAAAATTTTAAAAAAATTGATTCCCTTAAAAAATAACGGCAAATAGAACCCCCATCTCTAAAAATAGTCTTGTTGCAATAGTTGAATGTAGTCCTACAGAGTTTGGAATATTTAATGGAAAACCTAGTTATGATGAATTTAGCATTACTAAACTTCCTTCAAGAGCAATTCATAAGATAGGTGGAATTTTAAAACAAACTGGATGGACAAATGTTCATTATATAAACCCTATTTATCATGGGAAACATAAGAGACTTTCTATAGAAAATTTTAAACTAATATTTAATTCTGAGATTTTATGTATTTCTCCAATAACTAGAACTTCTCCACAATCAATCAGATTAGCTGAATTATACAGATTACAAAATCCACATGGAATAATTATATTTGGTGGGCCAGATCCAACTGCTAGGCAAGAAAAATATTTGAAATATGGAGATGTTGTAGTCAGAAAAGAGGCTTTAAGATCAGTTCCAATCCTATTCCCAAGATTAATTCAAGATAGAGAAAATTTAGATGAAATTCCTGGGATTGCATTTAAAAGAGATGGGGAAATTATTTCTTCTGATCCTAGATTTTTAACACCTGAAGAATTAGGGAATGTTGCTTTTCCAGATTATGATGAAAAAACTAGAAAAGGGGTTCATATTGCTACAATTGAAACTACAATTGGATGCCCACATGATTGTCCATATTGTGGTGTTACTGATTTTTATGGTGGAAAATACAGGTGTAAACCAATTGATTATTCTATAGGAGAATTACAAATGTTGTATGATATCCACATGGGTCATGGATTTTTCTTTATTGATGACAATTTTGCTGCAAATCCTAAAAGAACAAAACAATTCTTAAGAGAAATGATTGATAGAAAGTTAAATAAAAAGTTTGGAATTGCCCAAGTAACTGTTAATGCTTCAAAAGATGATGAATTACTAGATTTAATGTATAAAGCAAGAATAAGGCATATTTGTGTTGGTTTTGAATCAAGTAATGATGAAACTTTAAAATTTCTAGGAAAACCATTTAATTCTGAAATGAATAAACAAGCAGCAATGATCTTCAGAAAACATAAATTACATGTTCATGGGATGTTTATGATTGGAGGAACAGATACAGAAGAATCTTTAAGAGAAGAATTAGAATTTGCAAAAAGATATACAGATAGTGCACAATTTTTTGCAACGTCCCCAGTACCTGGAACAAGATTTTATAAAAAAATGCAAGAAGAAAATAAAATTCTCTCAGATGATTTTTCTCTATATGACGGGCATTATTTATTATTAAGATCTGAAAATGAGCATATGACTCCTTATAAATCTCAAAAAATGATTCAATACGCAAATGAAGAATATTATTCTTTAGAAAATAATATTAATAGATTGAAAACTTCACCAAACTTTAAGACATCTCTTGGACTTTTACTTTATACTGTCCCACCTGCAAGTGGTGTAAGCCGTGTATTTAGAAGTAACCCAATGAAAGCCCATCTAAAATTTTTAAAATCAATAAGCTAATAAATCAAATTCTCAAAAATTATTTTTTTTCACTAGCCCACTTAGAGATTATTATCAATACCAAAACAGCAATAATTGTTACAATTACTGCAGAAATAAATTGATAATAAATCAATTCTCCTGTTAATCCTAGTCTTTCTTTAATCACATTGACTAATTCAGAAAGAGGTTCTCTCCAACTCAATGCAATTAAAAAAGCAAGAGCAGCAGTTATAGCAATTGTAGTCTGTTTTTTAAATTCTGCACCCAATCTTGAAGCAGAATTTTTACTCTGTTCATAAATTCTCTGTCTCAATCTCTTTTTTACTTCTTTTTCAACTTTTTCTTCTTGTTTTGTTGGAAGTTCTTTTGTTTGTTCCATTTTTCTCTTTTTAAAATTATGAGGGGGGGAGGATTCGAACCCCCGTAGGCACAAGGCCACAGGATCTTAAGTCCTGCCCGTTTGGCCACTCCGGCACCCCCTCATATAGTTTAGAATTATAGTTTTACTTATAAATCTTACCTTTAAGATAAAACCAGAAGATAGTAAACAATGTTAAAGATAGTTTTTTATAGTTAACTTTTCTCGCTAAACTATGAAAAATAAGGTTGTTGGTTTTCTTGTTATCGGAATCTCTATTATAATTGGGATAATTATTTTAATTTTTAATATAGGTTTAAAAGATATTGTTGCTGAAACTTGTAGTCACGGGCCCACATGTTCTATGTATGATACTATTGCATTACAAACTTGGATAAGTTTGGCTATTGCAGGACTAGTTTTAGTTATAGGATTAGTTTTAATATTTGCAAAAGAACCTGAAAAGATAATTTTTAAAAAAGTAAAACAGAAAAAGAAAAAAATAGATGTTTCAGGACTTAATAAAAAAGAAAACCAGGTTATTGATATTCTTCAAAAAGAAAATGGTGCAATCTTTCAAAAAACATTAATGGAAAAACTTGAGATTGGAAAAGTAGGGATTACCCGTCTATTAGACAAACTTGAAGCAAAACAATTAATAGAAAGAAAAAGGCGTGGAATGAATAATATTGTTGTTTTAAGACAATGAAACTAGTTTCTCCAAAGTGGATATAATAATGCTTTTCTTAATTTTTCTATGAAATTAAATTTGCAATTAGGAGGAAAATATGAATCTTTGGTTAATTGTTGCCTTAGTTATAGGGCTTCTAGCCATCACAGGATTTGCAGTTGCTAGTTTGTCTACCCCTGAAGAAAAATTAGAGACAGATACAACTAGTTCTGCAACTTGTGATGGTGGATGTACTGCAGGAAACACCTGCGGAAATCCCTACTGTGGAGCAATTCAGGGCAAACCATGCGGATGTAATGGTTAAGAAATAATTTAATCTATTTTTTTTCTTTTTTTCTTTTTTGTTTTTAATTTGAGTCAAGACAATTTTCTTCAACAGGAAGATTGCGTCTTTCCAAATTTATTAAGTGAGTGGATCCTTCTGATTGTGTTTCTAGAAATTCTTTTAATTTTAAACCTTCTTTTATTAAATATATTACAAAAGGTTCTAAGATAACTGGAGGCCCACTTTCTTCATAACCTGGGGGGCTATTAAAAAGAACTCCCTCAGATAAATCTCTTGCAGATGAAACCACAGTTCCAGTATTTGAAATAGTTGCATAAAAATCTTTTTGTTCGTCTTTTGGAACAAAATGAGCATAATACTTTAATCTATCTTTTAATTTATCTGAACCAAAGAGAGAGTCAAAACTTTGAAGATTACCCATAAAAATAATAAGTGAAAAGAGTATTTATATATTATATTTATACCATATCAGTTAAACTTAAAAAATACACTTATTTTACAAATTCATGGATGGAATGGATTTAAGAAAATTTCAAGAAGGGGGCTCAGACCATGATTCAGTAAAAAGTATACTTGGAAAACTCCTTTCTGGAAAAGAAGGATATGAAACAATTATTGAAAAAAAGAAAGAGGTATTAAGATGTGATTGTGGCCAGGTATTAGAAGGACATGAAAAGTTCTGCCCAGAATGTGGTGCTAAAAGCAATAAGACTATTCAAGCAGAAAATAAAGATAAATAATTGACAAATTCTACTCAAATGACAAGACTAGCAATAATTCATAAGGAAAAATGTAAGCCGACTACTTGCGGACATTTATGTAGTAAATACTGTCCAATTAATAAAAAAGAAGAAAATTGCATTGAAATAAGCTCTAAAGCAAAAATAGATGAAAAATTATGCATTGGATGTGGAATTTGTCAGAATCGTTGTCCTTTAGGAGCAATTGAAATAATAAATCTCCCAAGTGTGGATGAAAAAAATTTAATGTATAGATATGGTGAAAATGGTTTTGCACTTTATGGACTTCCTACTCCAAAACCTGGTGCAATTCTCGGTCTTCTTGGAAGAAATGGTATAGGAAAATCTACAGCCATAGAGATTTTAGCTGGAAAAAAACAAATCAATCTAGGTAAAGAAACAATAAAAGAAGGAGATATTAAAGATTTTTTACAGGGCACAGAGTTATTAAGATATTTTGAAAGTTTAAAAGATAAAAAAATATCTTACAAACCACAGAATCTATCATCACTAAGTCAAAATATTAAAGTTGTTGATTTATTAAAAGAAAGGAATAATGGAGATGTCCTTGAGATAGAAACTCTTGCTAAAAAATTAAATATTTCCAACATACTAGAAAACAAACTAAACAAACTTTCTGGTGGAGAACTTCAAAGAGTAGCAATTCTTGCAGCGACCCTAGGGGATGCAGACATCTACTTTTTTGACGAACCTCTTGCATATCTAGATATTGGGGAAAGGTTAAGAGTTAGTGATTTTTTAAAGGAGCTATCCCAAGGAAAAACATTAATTGTTGTAGAACACGATTTGCTTATACTCGATTATTTAACAGAATATTTAAACATCTTTTATGGACAACAGGCCTGTTTCGGTGCTGTATCTGGAATAAAGTCTTCTAAAGAAGGTATAAACTCTTATCTCCAAGGATTTCTAAAACAAGAGAATATAAAAATCCGTGACAAAGAATTAAATTTTAATTTTACAAAAAATAAATCTTCTGCAGGACATAAAATAGCCGAATGGCCAGCATTCTATAAAAATTTTGATAATTTTAATCTTAAAATAAATTCTGGGGAGATAAAGGAAAATCAGGTCATTGGGATACTGGGTAAAAATGGAACTGGGAAAACTAGTTTTGTTAAATGTCTTGCAGGTTTAGAAAAAGTTAGATTAGAACATGATAAAAACAAAAAAGAAGTTGCGCTTAATTTAAAATTAGATATATCTTATAAATCACAATATTTGCATCAAGATAAAGAAAAAGAGATAATTGTAAGAGAGATTATGATGAAAGAAAAGATAAATAAGAAGTTGGCTTCAATGTTTAATTTAGAAACTATTTATCAGAAAAAATTGAAAGAACTCTCAGGAGGAGAACTACAAAGATTTTCAATTGCACGTTGTCTCGCAAAAAATGCAGATGTTTATTTAATTGATGAACCCTCAGCTTACCTAGATGTTGAAGAAAGAATTGCAGTTGCAAAAACAATCAAGGATATTATGACTGAAAAACAGAAAACAGCATTTGTAGTAGATCATGATTTACTTCTTATAAGCTATTTAGCCGATAATATTTTAGTATTCTCCGGACAGCCAGGAATAAAAGGAGAGAGCTCAGAACTCTTAGATTTTGAAGAAGGAGTAAGCAAACTTTTACAAGAATTAGATATAACTCTAAGAAAAGAAGTTAATTCTGGAAGACCAAGAATTAATAATAGAGATTCTGTTTTAGATAGAGAACAAAAACAAAAAGGGAAATGGGCTATTTTTTAATTTATTTTAGGGAGTTATCTATTGTTTAATTAGATTACAATCCTCAAGGCTTAAAAACTCTAAATCATTTTGATAATTATGGCAAAAAAGAAAACAGCAAAGAGAAGTGATATAAAACAAGATAAAGACAAATCTGGGCTTTTTATTCCTGCAGGATTATTCTTGGGTTTAGGATTTGGATTTATGTATAGCAATCTTACTGCAGGCCTATTTATTGGACTTGGAGCAGGATTTCTAGCAATGGGGTTGTTTCACTTATTTAAAAAAAATAAAAAATAAAAAAGGTAGAAATAAGATGATAGAAGTAGAAATAAAAATAAATATTTCTAATCCAAGAAATATAAAAAAGAAGATAGATAAAATTGCAAAATTTGAGAAAAATGAGAAAAAAGTAGATGATTATTATACTCTTGAACCAAAAGGAACTTATCCTAAAAAATCATTGAGGATTAGGAAAAAAGGAAAAATTTATATTGTAAACTTTAAAAAAAGAGGATCTTATCAAGAAGGAATATGGGCAAAAAAAGAAACAGAATTTGTTACAAGCAATATTCAAGGTTTTATAGATTTAATTAAAGAATTTGGATTTAGAAAATGGGTTACTAAGAAAAAAGAATGTAAAATATATCGTATAAACAAAGATTTCCAGATAGAACTAAATAATGTAAAAAAATTAGGTTGGTTCTTAGAAATAGAATACTTAACAAAAAATAATACAAAAGGTATACTAAATGCTAAGAAAAATATTAAAAAGATATTAGAAAAATTAGATATTAAAAATAGTGAAATAATTAAAGATGGTTATACTAAAATGTTATGGGATTTGAAAAATAAAAAGGGAAAATAGAAATGGACAAAATAAAAAAACAAATAGGAAAAATTCTTGCAAAAGAACTTAAAGGAAAATTAAAAGGAGAAGAAATATTAAAATTAATAGAGATACCTCCATCAGACCATATGGGAGACTACTCTTTCCCTTGTTTTAGTTTAGCAAAAATTGAAAAGAAAAATCCTATTCTTATTGCTGAAAATTTAAAAAAGAAGGTAAAACTTCCAACAGAAATATCTAATTCAGAAACTTCTTCAGGTTATCTTAATTTTTTTATAGAGAAAAAGAATTTTGTTTCTAATGTTTTTAAAAATATAAAAAAGATAAAACCCTCAGTTAAAAAGAAAAAAATTATCTTAGAACATACAAGTGTAAATCCTAATGCCTCCCCCCATGTAGGCAGGATGAGAAACTCATTCATAGGAGATTCATTAAATAGGATTTTAGAATTCCAAGGATATAATGTTGAAACCCATTATTATGTCAATGATGTAAGCAAACAAATTGCAATGTTAGCCTTAACATTTAAATCTACAGATAAATTTTCAGACTTATTAAAAAACTATGTTTCTATTAGTCAAAAGATTAAAAAAAACCCTAAACTAGAAAAAGAAGTTTTTGATTTATTATATAAATTTGAAAAAGGGGATAAAAAAACAAAGGATTTATTCAAAACAATTGTGGATATTGCTGTTTCTGGGCAAAAGAAAATCTTTTCAGATTTGGGTATTAAATTTGATTTTTTTGATTATGAGTCAAATTATATTCAAGCATCTAAAAAAGTTCTTAATGAACTACAAAAGACTGGAAAACTTTTTGAAGATGAAAATTCTCGTTTAGTCCTAAATCAAGAAAATACGGGTGTAGAGAGAAGTATGAAATCTCCAGTTTTAGTGTTAACTAGAAAAGATAAAACAGGGCTTTACCCATTAAGAGACATTGCTTATACTATCTATAAATGTAAGAGGGGAGAAAATATCCTAGTGTTAGGGGAAGATCAAAAACTTTATTTTGAACAGATTAAACAAGCCCTTATATTATTAAAAAAACCATATCCTAATGTAGTCCACTATTCATTTGTATTACTAAAAGATATTGGAAAAATGGCTACTCGTAAGGGCGATGTAGTCTTACTTGAAGATTTTTTAAAACAAGCAATTAAAAAAGCGGAAAAGGAAATAGAAAAAAGAGGGACTAAGGGAGATGCAAAAAAGGTTGCTTTAGCAGCAGTGAAGTATGCAATTTTAAAAAATCAAAATAACCAGAATATTACTTTTGATTTAGAACAAGCACTAGCTTTTGAAGGAAACACAGGACCCTATCTCCTTTATTCTTATGCAAGAGCTTCTTCAATTTTAAGGAAAAGTAAATTTAAATCAAATAAGAGTATTAAAATTCTAGATTTAAAAGAACAAGAAATTAAACTTCTAAAGAAGATGAATATGTTTCAAGAAACAATTGAAAATGCGCACTCACATTTTTCTCCTAATCTAATTGCTAATTATTCTTATGAATTAGCACAGATATTCAATGAATTTTATCATACTTGTCCAGTAATTGGAAGTGCTGAGCAAGAGTTTAGATTAAAATTGATTGACAACTTTAGGAAAATTATGAAATATTCTTTAAACTTGCTTGGTATAGAAGTGTTAGAAGAAATGTAGAATATTAAAAAACATAAATACTTAATAAAAAATAAAATAAACTTTAAAATTACAAAAATAAAATCAATAGGGAGTATTATAATTAACATAATCCTCTGGGCTGTACTGGTTCTTCAAGGATTCTTAAGCTCTACCTCTCCAAATTGGTTAAGCTTTTTAGCAGTAATTGACCTAAATAATGTTT
>CAZNUV010000008.1:0-26272 GCA_964576755.1 Candidatus Woesearchaeota archaeon | reverse complement strand
TGGTTTGTTAATATAAATCTCTTGTCTACTAACCATATTTATTACACCTGCCGATTGTAATATTCCAGCGATAACAGTAACAGTGGTATCTCTAGACCAACGATAACCTCTTGCACAACATGAATAAAACTGTAGGTCGTCTATAGTTAAGTAACCTTTTTTAGTTTCACAAACTTTTCTCCATAATGCACAATGTAAATATTCAAGGGGTGATGGTCTCTCTGGTTGTGTTACCATTTTTATTCTAATCATCTCAAGTATTTATTATTTTATATATGTTTTCTTAATTGTATTATATATTTTCTACTATAGTTTTATTTTTAAAGTGAGTTTGTTGTTTTGTTTTATGGATGCACAACTTGAAGGATATCTCCTTGAAGCAGAAAAAGAAAACTTAGAACATCAACGAATATTTATGATTTGTCCGGTTAGAGGTGCTACTGAAGAAGAGAAAGAATTTTTACGTGCTTATAAAAAAGTTCTACAGTCTCGGGGAGCCCAGGTACACTATCCTGAAGAAGATACTATACAGCAAGATCCAACAGGAGGGTATGGAATTTGTACTCAGAATGGTCAGAGAATAATTAATTCTACTCAAGTTAGAGTTTACTGGACAAAAAAGAGTGGTGGAAGTTTATATGATCTTGGTACTGCATTTAATGAACATCTAAGATCTAAAAAACCAATTAGATTAATAAATAGAGATTTAGTTAAACAAATCAAAGATGAAGAAGGGAAATCTAAAAGTTTTGAGCACGTGTTACTTAGATTAGACTCTCTAGCAAAATCTTACTAGTTCTATTAATGATTAAATTTAAAAACCTAATTTTTCACCTGTAATTATGACAAAAGCATTAGTTATTCAATTTAGAAGAGGAAAGAACAATTATAAGGCAAGGCACTTTTTACTTGAAATTCCTAATTGTGATTCTAAAGAAAAAGCTCAAAAATTTGTTGGAAAAAATGTAGAATGGCATAGTCCTGGAAAAGAACCAAAAATAATCAAAGGGAAAATTGCAGCACCCCATGGATGTAAGGGAGTTGTTAGAGCAATTTTTGAAAAAGGTCTACCAGGTCAAGCACTTGGAACAGAAGCGGAGGTTGGAAAAGAATGAGAATAGAAAATTCTATCTGTAGAGTGTACTCCTTAAGAACAGAGTCTCAGGTTCCTGCAGAGGTTACTGGAGATATAACTCAAAGCGTTAATCCTTGTACAAGAAGACAGTGTGAGAAATCTCATGAAGTGAGCCCTTTTTACAGAGCTTGTGTTTGTAATCATGATTGTAATCCTTGTTCTGAAAGTGTTGGGAGGGAAAAATAAATGGTAGTGAACTATTCTGCATTAGGAGCTTTTCTTTTACCTAGACAATCTCAAAGAGAAATACATCCACAAAAAAGAGATATAGTTAATCCTTTAATGCAACACCATGTTCCGATACATCCTGTACCAATATCTCCTGGAGAAAGAAGAAAAGAATCTAAAAAAATTGACTATGAACTTTTAGAAGAATATTTAACAGAAAGTTCAGAAGGAATCATCCTTTCTGCAACAGATATTCAAGAAGCAACACGAATATCTCAATTCTTTAGAAACAGACCTTATCAAATTCAAGTAAAAAAACTTTCTCCTGAAGATAGAAAATTAAATGATCAAGCCCAATTTTATATTGGGATAAAAAGAGTTTAATAAAATGGGATTAAGAAAAGCATCAGCATATACAAAAAGATATGCAAGACCTTATACTAGAAAAAGTAAAGTTCAAAGTAAATCTTACATTAAAACTGTTCCATTTTCAAAAATTGTTAAATTTAAAATGGGTGATTTAAAGGGTTATGCTTCTGGAAAGTATCCAATTGTATTAAAAATATATTCTAAAGAAAGAGTACAAATGAGGGATAATGCACTTGAAGCAGCTAGACAGTTTTTAAACAGGTTTTTATTAGATAGAATTGGAAAAGAATTTTATTTTGAAATTAAAGTTTATCCACACCACATCTTACGTGAAAATAAAATGCTTACTGGGGCAGGTGCAGATAGAATGCAGACTGGAATGGCTCGTTCATTTGGAAAAACAATTGGTAGAGCTGCATTGATCTCTCCGAATAAATTATTATTTATAATTGGTGTTTTAAACCAAAAGCACGAAGCAACCGCAAGAAAACTAATCTCTTCTGTAAAAGCTAGATTGCCGTGTAAAGTTTATACTGAAAAAGAAGAGCAGAAAATAGTTAATAAAAAATAATTTTAAGTTCAGATAATTCTAGTAATTTAATAAGACAATTAATATAAAATGTATTCATGTACAGTTTTTTCATGTCTAAGGGTTATTTTTATTCTATTGTCTTTTAATCTAAAATTTAAATTGTCTTTATCATCTCTGTTTAAGTCCTTATCTAAAAAACACTCTCCAAATCCAATTTTTTCTCCTGATTTTTTTGAATAGGTAATCTGATGATTGTATTGTGGAGCAATACAAGTAATATCATCTTTATCTTTGAAAATAACAATTTCCTGATTAATATTTATATATTCTTTAAAAAAATGAAACTCTTTCCTTAAGTCTAACAGCTCTTTAATCATGCTCTCAAGGTCTTGTGTTTCATGAACAACATATTTTTCTAATGTCATCTTTATATGTTATTAATCTTTAGAATCTATTTAGTTTAAAACAATTATTGAAGTCAAACATAGCGAATATATCCTTATAGATAAAGGTTTATAAGAGTATTTCACACTTTAATCCTATGAAATATTTTTTTATATTGGGTAGAAATGCTATATTATCTAAGGCAGAAGTATTGTCTTATTTAGAATCTCGAAATCTTAAATATCAAGAGGTTAGTTTTTCAGGTAATAATCTTATTTTAGATTTAGAAAGAACAAAGTTCAATATTCAGGATTTTGGTGGTGTACTAAAGATTGGGGAAATTCAATTCCAAGGAAATACAAGAGAACTTATAGATTTTATTAAAGAAAATGATTTAACTGAAAAAGAAAAATTTACTTATTGTATCTTCACAAATCCTGAAGCAGAAGATGAAGAATATGAAGATATTTTTTCACAAAAATTTAAATCTGAAAGAAGAAAGGCATTTCTAAGACATAGTAAAAAGAAGATATTTAGGGGCCCTAGTTTTGGAAAAGGTAAAAATAGAAACAAAGGTAGTAATGAAGATTCATTTACATTATCTAATGCTGAAGTTCAATTCTTTATATGTCAAGAAGGAGAAGGAAATAATAAAATGATTTATTTTGGAATAGCTAATCAAGATTATTCTTACAAAGAAGTAAAAAAAAGAGATATGCAAAAACCAGTAAGAAGAGAAAGTCTTGCAATATCTCCTAGGCTTTCTAAGATAATAATAAATTTATCTCAAGCTAAACAAGGAGAACTATTGTTAGACCCTTTTTGTGGGGTAGGGTGTATTTTACAAGAAGCATTAATTAAAAATATTAATGTTGTAGGAATTGATAAAGATGCTACAGCAATAATGAATATTAAAAAAAATTTAAAATGGTTAGAAAAAGAATATAACATTGAAGCAACATATAGTCTAATTCATGATAATGTTCTTAACACTCCTAAAAAATCTTATTCTGCAATTGTAACAGAACCGGCACTTGGAGAACTTATTAGAAAAAATTTAAACCAAAATGCTGCAAAAGAATATACTAAAAGTTTTGAAAAGAAAATCATTCCAATCTTAAGAAAATTAAAGAGTTTGAAGAATTCTAATGCACGGATAGTTATAACATTCCCAAGACTTGAAAAATCTCAAGTAGATATTACTAAAATCTGTAGAGAAACTGGGTTAAGAATCTTAAATGTTGGTGATATAAAATTTCCTGTAAAAGAATCAAAAAATAGAGAATTTGTTTCTAGAGAAATAAATATATTTGTTTAAGATTTAAAACTCCAATTAAAATCTTCCAATTTTCCATCTCTTTCTTTCTGATAAACACATTCATTATACCCAAGACCGGTTTTTAAAGAAAAAGCTCTTGCTTCTAAAACACACTTTTCTGCAATATGTAGGGGTCTTAACTTTTCTATTTCTCTAGGCCCAGTAATAGTTTTATCATAAATTATAACGTTATTGTTTAATTTTTTCCAAAGGCTTACAAATCTTTTTGAAGGTAGAAAAAAAGGGCACATTTGCCAAGGAATAGTGTTTCCATTTTCAAAAGAGTATTTTGCAGCTGCAAGATAAGCTTCTATTTCTTGTGGATAAAAAGTCATACTATTTCTAATTCTTTGTTGAGTAATATAATCTACTCCTTGAAATTTAACTTCATTAAATTTATTTCCGGGTTGTTGTTCAAATTCAGATTCAAGACTATAGATTATTTCTCTAATATTTTCATTCTGTATAACTGGTACAGAACTTAATTTTATTGTATTTTTCTTTCTTATTCTTTTTTCTGTATGTGATATTTTACAAAAAAACATAGCCCCGTTTATTTTTGATTTTTTTCTATTTTCATATTGAGTAACATCAATCCCATTTTTTAAAGATTCATCATAAACAAATCTCTGACAACCATCAAAATGATAATCTAAAAGAAATATTCTTGTTTTTTGATTGCCTTTTATAATTGGATAAAGATAGTAACCCAAACAAAAAATTTCTTTTTCTGACATTGGTTCAAGTTTTTTTAATGCTTTTTCTATATAATATCTTGGGTGAGCGGGATTTTGTCTAGAAACGGTTAGGGTTTTGGGTATTTTTAAATTTATTAATGAGCCATATTTTGCCTTATATCTAGAAATATCTGCTTGTTTTTGTCCTTGTTCTTCTTTTAATTTTTTAGTCAATAGTGTATCTGGAAAAATATTCTTCATTATTAAAAAAGAATCTTTTTTTCCATCAGATTGGTCAATCAAATTTACGAATCCCTCAAGAGAACCAACCTCTTGAAGATTCATATTTCTTATTTGGGCAACTGTCCTTGGCTTAAAAAAGGTTTTTTTAGTTGTTGACATGAAAAAGAGTAAACAAAAACCTTTAAATAATTTTAAAATCTAACTTATTGATGACAGGACAGGAAAAAAAGAGGATTGCATGGCTTTCTGAATTATCTAAGAAGGATGTTCCACTTGCTGGAGGCAAAGGTGCTAATCTTGGCGAGATGTATAATCTTAAATTACCTGTTCCACAAGCATTTGTTGTAACAACAGAAGCATTTCATTATTTTATGGAAAAAACAGGGGCTGTTAAAGAAATTGAAAAACTTCTCGCAGATATAAAAGTAGATGATACAAAACAATTGAATGAAAATGCAAAACAAATTAGAGAGATAATTGTTGGAAAGGAAATGCCAGAAGATTTACAAAAAGAAATATTTGAGGCCTATGATAATTTTAATGTGGATTTAAGTGCATTAAAAGATAGTCCTGATGCATTAGCAATAATGCGTTCTGCAAGAGAAGCTGTTTTTGTTTCTGTAAGATCTAGTGCAACAGCAGAAGACCTTGGAACTGCAAGTTTTGCAGGACAACAAGAGAGTTTTATTAATGTTAAGGGTAATGATGATTTAATAGAAAAAGTTAAGAGAGTGTTTGCATCTATTTTTACTTCGCGTTCTATTTTTTATAGGTCTAAAAAAGGATTTGATGCTAGTGTAGGAATTGCGGCTGTTGTCCAAAAAATGATTAACTCTGATAAATCTGGAGTTATGTTTTCAAGTAATCCAGTGAATTTAGAAAACGACAATGTCTTAATAGAAGCTGTTTTTGGACAGGGCGAAGGAATTGTATCTGGAAGAATAAAACCAGATAATTATGTAATCTCTCGTGAATTTGAAATATTAAAAGAAAAAGTTGCTAATAAAAAAATTGCGATTGTAAGAGATGCCTCTGGTGTTACTAAGACTGTTCAGTTAAATGAAGAAAAATCTAATCAGAGAGTTTTGAAAACTTATGAACTTAAACAGTTAGCAGAGTTTGCACTTAAATTAGAAAAGCATTATAAAAAACCTCAAGATATTGAATTTGCAATTGAAAATGATGTAATCTATATTCTACAAACTAGGCCAATTACAACCTTAGAAAATAAAAGTGAAAGGCAAGAATTACAAGGAAATATTTTAACTTCTGGTTTAGGTGCTAGTCCGGGAATTGCTTCAGGAATTGTTAAGATTGTTAAATCAATGGATGACCTTGATAAGGTAAAGAAAGGTGATGTTTTAGTTACAGGAATGACCAATCCAGATATGGTTGTTACAATGCAAAGAGCGTCTGCAATTGTGACTGATGAGGGCGGAGTTACTGCCCATGCTGCAATTGTCTCTAGAGAAATGGGTATTCCTGCAATTGTAGGTACTGATAATGCTACTAGTGTTTTAAATGATGGAGATGAAATTACTGTTGACGGATTTAGTGGGAATGTTTATTCTGGAAAAGCACAAAATAAATCAGTAGAAATACTTCCAGTTGTAGAAACAAAGACAAAAATTAAAGTTATGGTTGATTTACCTGAATATGCAGAACGGGCTGCAAAAACAAAAGCATATGGTGTTGGTTTAGTCCGTATAGAGGGTATAATTGCAAGTTCTGGAAAACATCCATTGTACTATATAAAAAATAAAACTGTTGATGATTATAAAAATCTTCTAAAAACAGGAATAGGAAAAATATGTGATGCATTTATTGGTAAGGAAGTTTGGATTAGAACCTCAGATATTAGGACTGATGAATATTCAACATTAGAGGGTGCTCCAAAAGAAATAGAAAAGAATCCTATGCTGGGATTTCATGGAATTAGATTTTCTTTAAAATATCCAGAATTATTAAAAGCTGAATTACAAGCAATAAAAGAACTTGCTGAAAAAGGGTATAGATTAGGTTTAATGTTTCCGCAAGTAATATGTGTTCAAGAGATTGAACAAGTAAAAAAAATCATGAAAGAGATGGGAATGATTGATAATAAAAAGATCAAAATTGGGATAATGGTTGAGACTCCTGCTGCAGTTGTTTTGATTGAGGATTTTTGTAAGATTGGAATTGATTTTATTTCTTTTGGGACTAATGATTTAACACAATATACCCTTGCTGTGGACAGAGGTAATGAAGATGTTCAATATTTATATGATGAAACTAGCTGGGCAGTATTAAAACAATTATCAAGAGTAATTAGAACATGTAAAAAGTATAATGTTGAAACTTCTATTTGTGGTCAAGCTGGTTCTAAAAAAGAGGTTGCAGAGTTTTTAGTTAAACAAGGTATTGATTCTATTTCTGTTAATGCTGATGCTGCTCACGAAATAAGCAAACTTGTTCATAGCCTAGAGGGTAGTGGTGAAGCAGGAAGTGAATCTAATAGTGAAGACAATGGTCGTGCTGAAAGAGAAGAGAATAAACTGGAAAAAGAGCAGGAAACACCAGAAGAAAGTAAGCCTGAAGATAAGAAAGAAAAAAATCCTAAAGATTAAAAACCATCAGTTTTGTTACCCCTTGCTAGATACAACATCATAGAAAGATTTATAAACCCTTTATTCTTATGTTTTTTATGGCTAAGTTAACAGATATTGTTAAGAATTTAAAGGGAAACTATTCTAGTGATTTATTGGTAAATTCAGTTGATTTAATGAATAATCTGACAACAATAGATACAGATACTTCTAAAGGCTTAGCAGATTATTTAGCTTTAACCGGAGATAAATCTGAAGGCCAGTCTCCAGATGATATTAGATTAAGAAAAGATGATTTTTTAAAGGGTTTAGGTAAAGATATTGGAGACTTAGTTATGAGGAACCCTAATGAAGTTTCTAAAGATCTTGGAAAGAAGAGGGCTAAAGCTATAGGCTTTGAATATGCCCCTCAAGGAGATTTTAAAGTAAATGACGAATATGATTTAACTAGGAAAGTTATAAGTGAGTCAGTTAAAATTATTAAAGCAATAAAACAAAATCCTGATGATTATTTTAAAAAAACAATTGAACATTTAGACCCATTATTACAAGAATATTTAGTAAAAAATAAAGATGCTTATCTTCAAAATCACTATCAAACAGCAGAAGAATCTAGATCAGATGCTATTGAAGATTTTGGAGAAGAAAAGTTTGTAGCACAAACTATGAAAACATTAGGAACTCTTAGAGAGAAATCTAACGCTGAAATGAAACTTATCCAAGAAGAAATGGTAAAAGCACGTAAGGAAGCTAGAAAAGCTAAGAAAAACTATGAACCTCTAACTCCTGAAGAAAATGTAAGAGTTAATGAAGGATTTATAGGTAGGTTAAATAAGATACAAGAACAATACAAGGATGTTAAATTGTATAATCCTCTTATTAACAGTGTGATGGAGCATGCATATTCAGAACGTAAGAGCAAGAAAGATGAATCTGCACAAAAATCATAAATTTTTTTATTTTAAAAATGAAACAATCTAATAAATCATATCAAAATAGGATTAAGGGATTTAATCACAATAATCGAAGAGGTTTTCATGGAAAACCTGCTTGTATGAAAAGACTTGCAAATCAGTACTATACCCCTAATGTTAATAATAACTGCCTTATTCAGAAAAGTTATGAACTTAGGGACTTTTAATATTCCGGAAGATTTTATTTTTGATTCTTAGTAATATCATCAATTAATTTTGTCATAACTTGGACAAAATCATTTGTTTTTTCAAATAGTTCATCAATTTTTTTACCTTTTATTTCAATTCCTTGTCTATGAATAATTGCTTTTGCTAGATTATGAATTTCTACATAGTAGTCTACATATTTTGATTTTATGAGTTTTCTTGTAACAAAAGCTTTATACAAAATATCTGGAATATGTTCTGGAGAAGGGGGCATAATCTTTGCGGCAATTAATGCTGCATGGGCAGAATCAACCATTGCCCAATATAAACCATCTATAACTGAAACAAGAGAAGCTCTTGCTCGTGCAATATGTTGAGGGGTTCTTTGTAATAAAGTGTAAATAGATTCTGGAGTTGGTTTTATTTTTCCTTCTTGTAATAAAACTTTTAATGGGGTGAAAAATCCTCCAAAATCAATTAATGGGTCTCCATATCGAATAATATTAATTACAACTGGGTCGCCCCTTAACAAATCCTGCCACCAAGTAGATAACTTTGTACTTGTAATGTGTAATTCTTTTCTATATGGATTTGAACTAATTATTTTACCAAGTTCTTCTCTATACCAACTGATTAGTTCTTGATCCCACCTTATAGAAACATCGTCTATGATAATAATTATATCAATATCAGAACTTGATTTTGCGACTTTTTTTGCAGAACTTCCAAATAATACAACAGATTTAATTGTTTTATCAAATTTTTTATAAACTTTTGATGCAAAGTCCATTGCAATATCTCTTTCTTTTGTAAGTTCTAAACTAATTGGTTTAATACTTTTAGAAATGTTTTTCTTTTTTGTAGAGACTTGTTCAGTCTTTTCACTCTTCTTCACCATCTTTTTCATTATTAATTACCAATTAGATTTTATAAACCTTACTTTAGGATTTGTTTTAAGAATAATCTTGTAACCTTCGAGTGTAAAGGTCTCTTCCTGGAGAGCTATCTATATTAGGATTGTAACTCACTTGTCGGGATTGAATACTTTCGGCAATTCTTTCTGAAGTATATCTTGGATTAAAACTAGGAGGTACAGCCTTATATTCCAGTCTTCTTGGTTCTCCTGTTGGCCATTCAACATTTCCAATTGTCATAAAATTTCTAAGAAGGTAGTGTTTTTAAGTTTTGTTTTATTTGATTTTTATGCATTAGGAGTACCTGAAAATCTTGATTGAGTTCCTGGAATTTGTCCTCCCAGTTCTTGGGGAAGTGATCCAAAACCAGTTCCATAAGTTGAAAAATGCTTTTCTGGAAGATAAGCCATTGGAGAACCCATATATCCTCCATCCATCTGTCCGCTCATTGCTTGATTCCAGTAAGGTGCATTCTGCATTCCGTATATTGGAGATGAAATATTCTGTAATGTTGGGACAATCGCATGTTGTCTTCCTTGGTCTGAAAAGTGTTGCCACCAAGATAATGCCTCAACAATTTGTTTTCCTTTAAATCCTTCTTTTCCAAGTTTACCCATTATTTCTTTTAATGGAACATTACCCATTCCCATTGGTAATTCTGTATGTTCAAAACCAAAATTATCTGATAAATGTACATGTTTTACAAATGGTGCAACTTTTTCTGTTTCTTCAATTATATCTTTTTTTTCAAAACCAAATCTCCTTAACATGTTTATGTGTCCTACATCCCATGTTGCACCAATTAATTTTTTAGCTTGGTCTTTTGCTTCTCCTGCAGATAATTTTCCTTCTTTAACTGCTTTTTCTACAAATTGATTTCTAGCAGCTTCCACAACATCTTTTAAGTCTTCACCTGTTGTAAGTAAAGACTGGCCTGCAGGATGATTTTCTACAGAAATTATTGGGGCAGTATTTCCAAATTTATTATATGACTTTAAAGCAAGATTTGATACAGTATCTGCAGATTTTTTAACTGCAAATTCTCTTAACGGTTGGAATAACTTAGGTCTCATTGGTTCAAGAACCTTAAGACCTCTTTCAATCATTTTTGAGAAGTCTGATAATTTTTCTGGTTTCTTATCTATATCTTCAAAATCTTTCAAATAAGGTTTTAAATCTGTTGCATAATCATTTAATTTTCCTCTTTCTTCTTCTGAACAATTTTTATAAGCCATATCATAGAGGTTTTTTAGGTTTCTATAAGAGTCTCTTAAGTATATTCCTCCGTGAGATAGAGCTTTCTCAATCATCTCTGGAGTAGCAACTTGTCCTGCCTGGATTAATTTCTGCATCTCTGGTGTGTCTTTTACTTTTGGCCAGTTTTGTTTAATCTCATTTATAGTTTCTCCCTTGTGATATTTCATTAACTTATTTGCTTCAGCAACACCCCTCTCTCCAATTTCTGCATAATAGTTAAGACTGTTTAATTGTTGAATCCAAGCTTCTTTATTTTCTCTCTCGAGTTCTTCAACAGGATTAAAACCTTCTGGTTTTTTCCCTTCTTTAGTTGGGAAAAATCTTACTTCTTGTTTAATTTGATTTATTTTATTTTGAGGTCCAATAAAAAGAAGGGATTTTATTTCTATTTTCTTCCCATCTTTTATTTTCATTTCTGCAGGAGGTAATTGTGCAGTAGAAGCATGAAAAGTTACAACAGTATTTCCAGATGGATTTAAATCATGACTTTTTTCAACTGCATTCCATAATTGTCTTTCTGCTGATTTTTGTGCAGTTTCATCCCATCTATCTTGGACAATTCCCACCGGGTCGACCATTGGTGCGTGAATTGTTGCTTCTGAACCAGTTAATTTAGCAAGCCTATTGATTTCTTTTAACTGATCTTTAGGCATTGCCTCGAAAACCTCAGGAGAATGAGCTGCAACTTCAAAAGTTCTAATACCAGTGTTTAAATGTTTAGAAGTTTCTTTAACTTGATCTGCTGTTCTTGCATCTTGAGAAGTACCTAAATCTGCAAATCTCATTTGATGTGCAGGACTATATTCTGAGTCAAAGGGTGTAAACTGCCCTTGATAAAAAGATTCTGTGTATGCCATTTCACCTCTATAAATTATTATCTAACTATGATATTAATAGTTATTCCTTATTTAAAAGAGTTTAGTTATATCTCTTTTTCTTGATTGGGACATATGTGGAGGGCCAGATTCATGTTTTCTTTCTTCATATTGTTTTTGAGACTTTTCAAATTCTCCACGGCCTATTGAAGAGTTATTACTTGTTCCAAGATTATGAATCATTGGAAGATTTGAATTTTGATTATTTACAAATCTTTGTTCGCCTCGAGATTCTAATGTAACTGGGGCTTGTAAAACTGCAGTATAATTATTTTCTTGATGTGCTTGAACCCTTCTATCTGTAGACATTTCTTGCGATTGTATTCTTCTATCTGTAGTTGTTGTTCTAGGAACATAGTCCCCTATAGAATTTTTTACTTCTTTAAACTCTGATTCAGGAATTCTTTCTAAATTATTATCTACAGAAATCGGTTGTTCATTTGAACTTAAAACCAAGTTATCTGCATTAAGATTTACTGGATGAAAATTTTGAAAACTCGGTATGTCAGAGAATGATTTTTCTTCTGGTTTTTCTGATTCTTCTTGAGTTTCTTCTTTAATCTTCCTTTCTGATTCTTCAGTTTCAACTGATTCTTTTTCTGTATCTTTTTCTTTATTCATATAAAACTATAGTAGAAAGAGTTTATTAATTTTTTTCAATCCTACATATCAAACGCTTCTGGAGAAGAAGCCATTCCATGGGCTTTTTTGTAAACATCATAAATAACATAGAGTAAATTTTGGGCATTTTTGCCTGCAAATTCTCTAACTGCTTTTTCAACATAATTATCTTTTTTTAATTCTTTAATATTAGAGATATATTTATTTTTTATAGATTTTTTCATCATTGGTTGAAATAAACTCCAAATTGCAGAGAAGGGATTTATATCGTCCTCTTTTTTATCTTTTTCCTTGTCTTTGTAAGGATCGTCTTCTAAAAAATGTTCTATTTCATCTTTAAGTTCTTCCAAAGACCTATCTGTAGACTCTTGTATAAACTTAAAACTATCTTCTAAATCTTGCTTTTCTAATTCTTTTTCAACTAATCTTAATTCTTCATCATTTAAAGTATAACATTTGAACCCTACATCAGTTCTTCCACCAAGTGCAAATCCATAGTCTCCTCTTTGAGTGACTTTTTGACCAACATGTCCACGATATTTAAAACTAACAACAAAACAAGAATAATATTTTCTCCTCATTTTGTAATCTTTTATTCCATAAGGTAATTGTTTATATTCTTTTTTTCCGAAAAGAACCAATTCAAACATAGTAGTACTAAATGCGTTTACAAGGGCTGGATTTTTTTCAAAACCCTTCATCATTAATTGTTCTGCAGCCTTTAGATAGGGTCTTGTCCAAGCAGTATATAATTTTAAACTTTCTACTTGAGATTTAAGATAAGCTCTTTGTATTTCATATCTCTTTCTTAATTCTTTTTCACTTAATTCTGCCCATTTATTGAATTCTACTATTTTCTGTTTTAGTAATCTCTTAACTCTATCATTTAAATCTAATTCTTTTTCATTTCCTCCACGCAATTTTTCGTCTTGAACAATCATAAATGCATCAATTAATGTTGCAAATGAACTTTGAGAAAACGCCATTCCTTTTATAGAAGTATTTCCTCTTTTTATGTCTACATTATCTAGCCAAATTTGTTTTAATCCGAGTATTCCTGCTTCTCTTTTCTGTTTGTCTTTAGAATGAGCGTCTTTATAATTTTCTAATCTCATTTCAAATTCTTTTAAATCATAAAGTAAATTTATAACTGATTTTATTATCTGGTTTATCCCTCCAAGAGTTGTCATTGCTTCTTGTCTCATTTTTGATTGTCTTTGTTCCATATCTAGAAAGTGTCCACTTCCAGGAGAAGATGTAAAATTATCTGTAATTTTTCTTGTATCAATACCCATGTCTTGAATAAAATCTAATAGCCAATAGTAAATGGGTTCTAGTTGACCTGTTTGAGCATCATAAGTAAGATTAAAATTTGCAAGTGGTTTGCCTTTATTATAACTCACAACGTTTCCTATTGCTTTTGTAAGATTATCTACTTCGAGTTTTCCAGTATCTTGTGTTAGAATTCCAGGTTTATCATCTCCTTCTTTTGAATCAGCCATAAAAAATTAAAGATACTCTGATTTTTAAAGTTGTTTATAATTAACTTCGAGGTTTGAACTGTCGGATATTTTGTCTTTTATCTAAAAGTGGTTCTCTATAAAGTTTTTTATAAAACCCTGAAAGTTTTCTAATATATGGTGGTTCAGAGATTGGAACAACACTGTCATAAATTCCCTCATCTACTAAACATTCTAATTCAAGAACAATTGACAATATAGAGACATGGGTTTTCATTTAAAATAAACTTCTTGGTTTTGATATTTTTAGTCTTGGAACTTTAGAAGAGAAACCTAATGAACTATGCCCATGATAGGGCATTATCTCTCTACACCATCGCGGTAATTTTCTAAAATAGTCTGGTTCAAATATTTTATAAAGATTTTCATAAAGTTCGACTCCTATTAATATTTTTGATTTTAAACTTTTCATTTAAACAGAAATCTATATAAGTATAAAAAACTTTTGGGAGATATGAAATACAGTATAAAAGAGATTTTAGATGTTTCAAGAAGACCTATCAATACAGTTTTAGATTCTTTTAATTATGTTATGAGTAATATTTTTTCATTTGGACAGCCTGCTAGAGAAGAATTAGAAAAGCAAGCTAATTTAACATCTAAACAGAAATGGATTATTGAAAATATTAGAACTATTGTAAGAGATGCAGAGATAACTCGAGGAATTGCAAATGATTGGTATCATATACATAAAGATTTGCAAAATGGGTCTTTAGATTATCTTGTAACCCATCCTGAAATAGATAAAAGAAATAAAAATGATGTAGTTAGAATAATAAGAACCGCCAATACTGAAATAAGAAGATTAAGAAAAGAAGGTTATCTTAGACCAGATGCGATTCATTGTTGGGGGTAATATTCTACCTAAATGTTTTTTCCAAAACTTTAAATAAATCAATTTCTTGGAATCAGTATGGTATTTTGGAAAAGAAAAAAGATGATTGATGTCCGTGAATTACAAAGACAAGGAAGATTAAGATTTGCTAAACCTGGACACGAGCCTGCTACAAATTCTGAAGGTTTTGTTGAGATAAGTCCTAGTTCAAGAGACCCACAGCCAATAAGAACCCCCTCTACAGCTCAGAGTTCAATAAACCCAACAGGTTCATCACCAACTACAACAGGAGATGGATTTTTTAGTTTTATGGATAATCCTGCATCAAGTTCTCCTATGGAACCTAGTTCAACTGGAAGTGAAAATTCAATAGAATTAAGAAGAATATCTCGCCAGATTTCTGATTTAGATAATAAGCTCTATAAAATGGAACAGAGAATTGAATTGCTTGAAAGAAAAGCTGGTGTTGGAAATTAGATTTTGTTTATAATTGTTTCTTTTGTGGTTAAATTTAAAACCTAAGACTTCTTTAAATGAATATGGATAAAAAAGAGGAAACAGGAAAACCTGTAAATAATGATGAGATTAATGATGAATTAATCAAAGCCTATGCACTGCAAAATGCGCTTGCACATAAAGGTAAAGCTAGTTCTGGTCCTGTTTTAAACTCTTTATTTTCACACGGGCTTCAAAAAGACAAAATTAAAGGAATAATGCCTAAGATAAATAAGATTGTTGAAAGTGTGAACAAACTTTCTATAGGAAAACAAACAAAAGAACTTGAAAAATCACAAAAATCTGGAAAAGAAACTCATAAACGTGAACATAGAGAAGGGCTACAAGAATTAAGAAATGCAGAAGAAAGAATTCGAAAAGGTAAAAATATAATCTTAAGATTTGCACCGTATCCTTCTGGGCCATTACATATAGGAAATACAAGACAAGCAATATTAAATGATGAATATGCAAAAATGTATAATGGAAAATTAATTTTAGTTATAGATGATACTATTGGAAGTGAACAAAAACAAATTGCACAAGAAGCATATAAACTGATTCCTGAAGGATTAAAATGGCTTAAGGTTGAATATGACCCAAAAATAGTATACAAATCAGATAGATTAGAAACTTATTATAAATATGCTGAAGAAATGATAAAAAAAGGTTATATGTATCTATGTAGTTGTAAACAAGAAGAAATGCAAGAATTAAGAAAAAAAGGAATCGACTGTTCATGTAGAATTCTCCCTGCTGAAGAACATTTTAAAAGATGGAAGAAAATGTTTGATAAAAATACAAAACCAGGAGACCTTACAGTAAGATTAAAAACATCAATGCAAGACCCAAATCCTGCATTTAGAGATAGAGTTATGTTTAGGATTTCTGATAGAACTCATCCTAAAGTAAAAAACAAATACAAAGTATGGCCTTTATTAGAGTTTTCTTGGGCAATTGATGACCATTTAATTGAGGTTAGTCATATAATCAGAGGTATTGATTTAGTAATGGAAACAAATGTAGAAGAATTTATTTGGGATATTTTTAAATGGGATAAACCTACAACAATTCATACTGGTTTTTTTGCAATACAAGGAGTTAAAATTTCTAAATCAAAAGGAGCTAAAGAAGTTCGTTCTGGAGAATATATTGGGTGGAATGATCCAAGAACCTGGTCACTCCAAGCTCTTAGAGATAGAGGAATTGATGAGAGGGCTATAAGAGAATTTATACTTTCAATGGGATTAACTAAAGCAAACTCAACAATGGAAGTAGATGTTTTATATGCATTGAATAGAAAATATTTAGAAAAAGTTCCAAGATATCTTTTTGTACCTAATCCTGTAAAAATTAAGATTAATGGATGTCCTAAATTAAATGTTGAGATTCCACATCATCCTTCAATCCAATCAGAACTAGGCTCTAGAAATCATAATACAGAACAAGAATTTTTTATTCCTAAGGAAGATTATGATTTAATGCATCCAGGAAACTATCGATTGATACATCTATTAAATTTTAATATGGAAAAGAAAAAATTTGTTCTTGAGAAAGGGTTCCATTTCCTATCAGAAGGAACAGATAAAAACCTAGATGTAAAATTTATTCAATGGTTGCCTGCAGATAATGTAAATAATAAAAAGAATATTCATGTAAAAATTAGAATGCCGGATAATTCTATAGTTGAAGGATTAGGAGAAGAAAGTCTACTGAAACTAAAAAAAGGAGATAAAATCCAATTTGAGAGATTTGGTTTTGTATGTATATATAATTTAGACAAAAAAGATAGGTCTGCAGAGCTTTGGTTTACTCATAGGTGAAAGTCTTGAGAAGTTATTTTTTATTTATTATAAATTTAATCTTGCATCAAGAACACGAGAATCTGGACTCAATAGAATTATATGGTCTTCTTTAAATCTTAAGGCACGATAGATTTTTTGTAAAAGTTCTCTATGTGCCTTGTCTAGATAAAATGTTGTGAACTGGTCTGGTCTTTCTCTTTTTAGTATTCTCCAGAAAAGAGAATTAATATTTGGGTAAGGGTATTTTGTCAAGATTACTGAATTGCATTTGTCTCCTGGAAAGTCGATTCCACGAGAGCATTTTGTTGTGAATAATAAATCTATTTCCCCTGACTTAAATCTATTGACTTGTTTTTGATTTTTATCACTTCCTTGTATTGTAACAAGTCTCTCTCTTGTTACTAGATTATTCAGAGAGTATTCTGCTTTTTCTAATTCATTAGGCAAATCTGAAAAGGTAGTTACATGGACAAGGGTTGGAGGTTTTGCATTTTCTACACAATTATCTAGTGCTTGTAGATATTGCTTTCTTGTTACTTGGTGTGTTTTAAAGTTAGAATATTTACAATTTACTTCTTTTCCTGTTCTAAATTTTGAAATAGTTCCAGGATTTATTGTTTCTGCTTCTACAGTTTTAAAATTATTTATACCAAAGATATTTTTCAAAATATGTTCTGAATGCAAGGTTCCTGACATTAGAACTAGAACATTAGAACTATCTACTATCTCTTGAAATCTTTTTTGCAAGTTTATTGTTACTAAATTTATAAGAATATTCTTATTCCCATCAAAATTATTAAATAAAGATTTATTTGTTTTTTCTTGTCTAGAGTAATTTTCTATACCTACATAGGTCTGGTCTAGTAGATGTTCAAAGGTTTTTGCAGTTTCTAAAACTTGATTATAATAATTCTCTTCTTCATCTTCTGCAAGATAAGGATTTTCTAAAACTTTTTCTATTAGCCCCAATATGTCGGTCTCTTCTAATTTATTTACTTCAGATTCACTATATGAGTTATCTTCATAACTAGCATCTGAATATTGTTTTATTAGATTGTTAGTAATATGAAGAATTTCTTTTGCAGCATGCACTTTTTTATCTGTATCTGGAAATAAATTAATGAGTGCCATTTGTAACCTGTTTAGATTTATTGTTTTTTCATTAGATAACTTGTCTAAGAATTCATCACATTCGTCTATAATATCTAAATCTGTTTTTGGTTTTCTTCCCATTATATTTTCTAAGAGATATTTTTGATTATTAAAAATTAAAACATCAGAGTCTAGATAAGAATTGTATTGGTCATAATATCCGCATCCTTTTTTTCTCTGAAATAAAGCATATTCTTTCCCAGAAACAGAATCATATTTCCTTTTTTGAGCTTTTTCAAGAGCCTGTACTGAAACTTCTGAAGGTAATAAGGGTGACCAATAAGGACAAACCGGTGCAATAGACATTCTTCTTACATCTGATATTGAAGTAAAATCAAATTTTGAAATATTTTTATTTAGATTGATATATTCTCTAATTTTATCCATATTCTTTTCTCTAATCTCTATTGAACAAGGTAATTCTGGATTGTCACAATAGGTCCCACTAACATTTGAAAAAGGGCAAATAAAATTTCCACGACCTTTTATCACTGCAATTTTAAGTTTTTCATTTCCTTGTTTAAATAGGAATTTATCTCTTGTGTAATCTTGTTCATATTGATCCTGAAGAGATTTTATTGGAACAATTATAGAAGTTTTTTTAAAATGTTTTGCTAGATTTAACGCTATTGCAGATTTTCCAGAACCACATACTCCTTTAATAAAGATTATTTTATTTCCTTTTTCAATTAAATCTAAAACCTCAGAAACAACATCTTGCTGTGTTTTTCCATTAGAAAATTTTATTGGCCCAAGGCTTTCTCCTTCATAATCAAATAATGAATTTCCTAAAGTATTTTTTAAATTAGAAAAATCACAATCATCTACCTGCTTTTTTTTAAATAAAGACCACATCTAATTTAGTCATAAGTAGTGTTTAAAAGATTTTGCTTATGTTTAATAGATTTTTCAAAAGTTTTATAAAATAGATTAACTGTATATTCTTATATAAATTACACAATTATATAGATGTATAAAAGAGAAAAAGGAGGTTTAATGAAAAATAAAAAAGGTATTTCACCTATTGTGGCTACTATTCTGATATTGTTATTAGTAATTGTTGCTGTTGGTTTAATGTGGAGGCCTATTAGAGGAATGATTATTGATACTGGAGATAAAGTTGAAACAAATTGTATTCTCTCAGATGTGGAAGTATCTGCAGTGTCTTGTGTTACAGTTGGAGAGGTTAATACTTTAACTGTTACAATAAAAAATGCAGGTTCTCAGGAAATTAATGGTATCCAGGCTGTTGCTGGAGCAAATTCAGAAGAAGCACATATTAATTTAGATGTTAATGAAGAATCAGATTTAACTTTTAATGTCGACGAAACTAGTGGGTATGTTAATGTTGCTTCAATATTAGGAGAAGATCCTGAATGGCAAGTTTGTCCTTCTAGTGGTTCTGAATATTACACTTGTTAGTTTTAATTTTTTTCTTTCTTATTTTTTCTTTCTTTGATTTTATTATTTTTATTTAATATAAGGTATTTGACTTTATTTTTTTTATAATGATATTTTCAAAAGTTTTATAAAATAGATTAACTGTATATTCTTATATAAATTACACAATTATATAGATGTATAAAAGAGAAAAAGGAGGTTTAATGAAAAATAAAAAAGGTATTTCACCTATTGTGGCTACTATTCTGATATTGTTATTAGTAATTGTTGCTGTTGGTTTAATGTGGAGGCCTATTAGAGGAATGATTATTGATACTGGAGATAAAGTTGAAACAAATTGTATTCTCTCAGATGTGGAAGTATCTGCAGTGTCTTGTGTTACAGTTGGAGAGGTTAATACTTTAACTGTTACAATAAAAAATGCAGGTTCTCAGGAAATTAATGGTATCCAGGCTGTTGCTGGAGCAAATTCAGAAGAAGCACATATTAATTTAGATGTTAATGAAGAATCAGATTTAACTTTTAATGTCGACGAAACTAGTGGGTATGTTAATGTTGCTTCAATATTAGGAGAAGATCCTGAATGGCAAGTTTGTCCTTCTAGTGGTTCTGAATATTACACTTGTTAGTTTTAATTTTTTTCTTTCTTATTTTTTCTTTCTTTGATTTTATTATTTTTATTTAATATAAGGTATTTGACTTTATTTTTTTTATAATGATATTTTCAAAAGTTTTATAAAATAGGTTAACTCTGTATTTTTATATAAATTATATGTATAAAAAGAAAAAAGGAGGTTTAATGAAAAATAAACAAGGTATTTCACCTATTGTGGCAACTGTTCTAATTGTTCTATTAGTTATTGCTGCTGTTGGTTTAATGTGGGGTCCTATAAAGAATGTGATTCAAGGTTCTGGAGATGAAATTGAATCTAGTTGTTTATTAGCTGATGTTGAAATTGTTAGTGCTACCTATGCAGGAGGAGTTTTAACAGTTGTTGTAAAGAATGCAGGAAGCAAGGAGATTAATGGTGTTCAAGCTGTTGCTGGAACAGAAGATCCTGTAGAAAGTAATGATGCATTAGAAATTAATGGACAAGTTCCAATATCCATAACTACTGCAGAAGGAACTGGTACTGTTAGTGCTGCTTCAATAATGGGCACAGGAGACGACAAACAAGTTTGTCCTTCAAGTGATACTGTGGACTACCCTACAGCTTAATTTTTTCTATTTTTTATTTTTATTTTTTTCTATTTTTTTAGAGATTAGTTGTAACTCTAGATTAGATTTTATCAAAAAATATTCAAAATAAATAAAAAATTTATTCTCTGTTTTCAGGTAAAACAAGTCTTTTTTGTTCTGGGTTCATTAAATTAATTGCTTTTGTGCTTTCACAAGGATTACAATTATAGTACAATAAAAAAGGTATTTCTCCATATCCTTTTTGTACGCCTATAAAAAAATGTTCTCTTTCTGCTTTACATAGTTTACAATAAGCAATATAATTTTCTTTTCCATATAAAACCCATTGATTTAGCAATTCATCTGCTTCTACATTTGTTTGAAACAGTTCTTCTAATATGGGTCTTGCATGTTCATCTCTACTTTCTAATGTCATAAAAATACTAAAAAATCTTTATTTATAAATCTTTCTATTTTTACTATTTATTAGTGAATACATATCTTAAAACTAGATTAGCTTTTCCATATAAATCCTTTGTTTATCAAGCTTATATGTGAATTTTTCGTAATATTCTCTTACTCCGACGCCAGAAATAATTCTCATTTTTGATGATTTTTGTTTTCTTGCAATTTCTTCTGCTTTTTGCAATAAAACCTTACCAAAACCTCTATGCTGTGATTTCTTTAATTCATGTTCGCCTAATTGGGCCGCAGGCCCATAAACATGTAACTCTCTAACTGTTGCAAGGCCATTATCAATCCTTAATCTTAACAATGCAAAAAGGAGGTCTTGTTTATTCACAATTTCTAAAAAATATTCTTTTCCATCTGATGCAGAATATTTTGTAACTTTTAATTTTAATCTTGAATTATCTATCTCCCGATTATCACGCATTGCAAAACCAATTTCTCTAAAACGAATTTCTTTTATTTTTATTTTCTTTTTTCTTATGTACTCTTCAATATCTTTTCTTAAATCAATATTAATTAATCCTGCTGTAAGAAAGCTTGGAGGAATCTCTCTCATAATTCTCATTGCCCTACAATATCTAGGAGTCAGTTTTAACATTTTTATTATTAAGGCGATAGTAGTTGATTTATCATAAGGTTTGTATTTTCCTTGAAAATAATTTTCTTCTAAATTTGCACCTTTTAAAACCTGACAAGGATAGATTTTAATTTGGTCAGGTTTGTATTTTTTCGAAGAAAAAATCTTTTTAAACATTTTTATATCTTTTTTAGGATTACTTCCCGGGATTCCTGGCATTAAATGATATCCAATTTTAAACCCAGCTTTTTTTAGTCGTTCTGTTGCATCTATTACATCTTTTACTGTGTGGCCCCTATTAACTATCTTGTAAATGTTATCATCAATTGCTTGAACACCAAGTTCTACTCTTGTTGCACCATATTCTAATATTTGATTTATATTTTTTTGAGTACAAACATCTGGTCTAGTTTCAATACAAAGAGCAACACATCTGTGTTTTGCTTTTTCATTTAGTTTTTTAGCTTGTTCTAGTGTTTTTGACTTTGTTTTCTTATTATTAAGTGCATCATAACACTCTTTAATGAATTTTCTTTGGAATTTTTCAGGATATTGGAGAAAAGTCCCACCCATTATAATTAATTCAATCTTATCAATAGGATGTTTCATTGCTTTGAATGCTTCAAGTCTTATTCTGACTTGTTTGTATGGATCATAATTCAATTTAGCAGCACGTAAAACCGCAGGGCTTTCAGGAGTATATGATTGTGGGGCATTTAAACTAGGACAATAAAGACATGCACCATGTTCACATTTTCTTGGAGGCAACATTACTGCAAGAGGTGCGACTCCTGAGATTGTCTTTGTAGGTTTTCTCTGAATCTTATTTTTTTTGTTTTCCATTGTTTTGTTTTTTCTCTGTTTTCCCTTAAATTTCATCTCAATCTAACCTATATCTTAGACAAAAATAATCTATTTAAATGTTTAAATTTAGTCTATTATATGAAGATTAAACTAGGAATTATTGGTGGTAGCGGATTAGACGACCCTCAACTTTTACAAGATTATCACGAAGAAGATATAGAAACAAAGTATGGAAAACCTTCTTCTACGATTGTTTGTGGTAAAATTAATGGAATCGATGTTTGTATACTAGCAAGACACGGAAAAAAGCATGAAATTCCTCCTTCTCAGATTAATTATAGGGCAAATATTGCTGCATTAAAGATGATTGGATGCACCCATATAATTGCTACTTCTGCAGTTGGCTCTTTAAAACAAGAAATAATGCCTGGAGATTTGGTTTTCCCAGACCAGGTTATTGATTTTACTAAACAAAGAAAAAATACTTTTCATGACGAAATTGGTGAAGGAAAAGTGATTCATCTACCTTTTTCAAATCCTTTTTCACAAGAATTAAGAGATATTCTAATTAAAACAACTCAAGAATTCGGTTTTAGAAAACATGATAAATCTACTCTAGTAGTAATTGAAGGTCCAAGATTCTCTAGTTATGCAGAATCTTTATTTTTTAGAAATTATGCCGATATTATTGGTATGACTGCTCTTCCAGAAGCCTGTCTTGCAAAAGAAGCAGGACTAGAATATGCTACAATTGCAATGTCTACTGATTATGATTGTTGGAAAAAAGATGAAGAACCAGTTACATTTGAGATGGTTAAGAAAATAATGAAGGATAATGCAGAAAAGGTTAAGAAAATAATTATAGAATCTTTGAAAAAATTCTCTTTTGATTCACAAATGCAAGCACATAAAGAAGTTATTAAAAATAGTATTAAAACAGTCCCTCATTGGCCAAAACCAGGAGTTATGTTCAGAGATATTACTTCTCTATTAGAAAATGCAAATTCTTTTAAGAAAGTTATAGATATCTTTGTTGAAAGATACAAAGACAAAAAGATAGATATTATTGCAGGGATTGAATCTCGGGGTTTTATATTTGGTTCTGTTCTTGCTGAAAAATTAGGTGTTGGGTTTGTTCTTGTTAGAAAACCAGGTAAACTACCTAGAGAGACAATAAAACAAGAATATGATTTAGAATATGGTGCAGATGCTATTGAAATTCATAAAGATTCTGTTAAACCTGGACAGAGAGTTTTAGTAATAGATGATTTGATTGCAACAGGGGGAACTGCTCAAGCAACTTGCAATCTAATTGAAAGACTTGGTGGTCAAATTGTAGAATGTGCATTTGTAATTGATTTACCTGATTTAAAAGGTAAAGAAAAGATAAGCAAATGGCCTGTTTTCTCTATTGTTGAATTTGAGGGAGATTAATTATTTCTTTCATAAATAAGATAATTTAATAAAGAATTTTCTCCTTACAAATCTATTAGAAACATGGAAATACCTAATCAAGAACAAGTTTGGGATAATCTTGCATTACCTTGGAGTGAGGTAAGAAAAGTTCCTTATCCAGATGTAGAAGGTTTTATAAAAAATCCAGAAATAAAAGGTAAGTTACTTGATTTAGGTTGTGGGAGTGGAAGGAATTTTATAAAAAAATCTGGTTTAGAAATTTATGGTGTAGATTTTTCAAAAGAACAATTAAAATATGCAGAGAAATATGCAAAAGAACTAGGAATTGGTGTAAATTTAAAACAATCTAGTGCAGATAAAATTCCATTTGATGATAATTTTTTTGATTGTGCAATCTTTATTGCATCATTGCATTGTATTCCAACATTTACAACACGAAAAAATTCATTGCAAGAACTCTATAGAGTATTAAAACCTAGAAGTAAAGCAATGATAACTGTTTGGAGTAAAAATCAGGCACGTGTTAAAAATAAACCTAAGGAAAGTTTAATTCCTTGGTCTCATGGTATTGTCGACGACAAATCTAAGGATAAACAGTTTAGATACTATTATTTATATGATAATCAAGAATTTCAAAGTTTACTTGAAAGTGTAGGATTTAAAATTATTAGTTTAAAAGAAGATGAAAATATTATTGCTGTTGTTGAAAAATAAGGGGAATATTAATTTTTTATACTCATCTCATTTTTAAATTCTTCAACCGGTTGGTCTAATAATCTTGTTATTAAAATCCATTCAATTAAGGCTACAATTATTAAAATATAACTAGCTCTTTGAAATCTTACTTTTAAATCAACAAAAGATTGTACAGCAGGAATTTCTACAATGTTTTCATATTCCTTATCCACGCTATCTTGAACTAAATCATTTAAATTAACTTTTTCAAGACTAAACATTTGCATTAAGAATATTAAACCTATAAGTAATGTTATAATTGCTTGGAACAACAAGACTATTTTCCCCCACCTCATTTTATATTCTTATTATTTATGGTTTAGGGATTTTATTAATGTTTTGATATTATTAGAATAGTTAGAATAGAATTAATACTCTCCACCGATAACAGGGCCCTTGTTTTCTGCCCACTTTTTTAAATCTTCTGTATGATACCAACCAGCATGATATTTCCCCCGTTCTGCAGGATTTAACCACCATAATGGAGAACCATCTTCATCATATTCCCGGATACTTAATGAATAAAATCTTTTTCCAGATTTTTCTAATAAGTCAAATACTCCACTCTCTTCTTCTAGACTTCTAAATTTTGCCTTTTTTTCCTTAGATGCTCTATCATCTTCTCTAAATTTATCTTTTAATTCTTCAGGAATTCTATCATAATTTAATAGTGCTAATCCCTTGTTAGATAAAATGCCTGTCCCATTACAAAATGTGATAACTCCTTTTTTATTTTGAAAAGAATCATACAACTCTCTAATGATTCCTTGATAAGTATTTTTAGTGATATCATCTTTATCTTTAAGGTTTATTCTTACACCAAAACTATGTGAATCCCACGCCCCAACTATTTCATTACCTTTGTAAAACCTTAATTCTCCTTTAACAAGACTTTCTATCTGCCTATTTAATCCTTCTGGGTTGTCATCATCAAGATAATCACTATAAACTAATAATTCTGAAGAATCTATGCTCCGATTAAATAAAAAGTTAGGAACAATTGTATTTCTTCTTGCTTCAAAACCAAATTTATCAGATTGTAATCCAAATGCGCTTCTTATTTCAGAGATACCCCATTCGTGTTCTGCTGCAAAATCCCACCCAAGATTTACTCCTATTACAACATTATTGTCTTGTAGTATACTTGTATCGTGATATCCTCGTCTCATCTTAATACTTGGACAGATAATCTCCTTAAAAGTATTATTATAATAGAAAAGTATTATTGTAGAATACAGGTTTAATAGAAAATAATCAGAAGAAGGTTAATCTTCTCTCTTTTCAATCTTTTCCTTAATCTCTTTGATTAACTCTTCTGGTTTAACACCAAATTCTGGCTTTTTTCCACGTCTACGTACAGCTAGAGTCTTTGCTTCTTCTTCTTTATCACCTATTACAATTATATAGGGTATTTTTTGTAGTTCTGCAGAACGAACTTTTTCATTAACTGTTGTTGATGTGAAATCACTATCTGCTCTAATTCCAACATCTTTAAGTTGTTGTAAGAATTTCTCACTTGCTTTAATATTCCTATCTGTAAATGAGACTACTCGTGCTTGAATCGGAGATAACCATGTTGGCAAATTTCCATTTAAATGTTCAAGTAACACTCCGATAAAACGTTCTAAAGCACCATAAATAACTCTGTGTAACATAATTGGTCTTTTTTTTGTATTATCTTT
>CAZNUV010000007.1:0-27475 GCA_964576755.1 Candidatus Woesearchaeota archaeon | reverse complement strand
GCCTACCGGTCTCTAGCATAACAGTATTCCCTGCTCGCTCGACGCTTGAGACGTCGAATTTCACAAGGAACTTGTTACACAAGCTACGGATGTTTTAGACCAAATAAAGCTGGTTGCAACTAGAACTGTCGGTATTACCGCGGCGGCTGGCACCGATCTTTCCCAGTCCTTATTCTTCCACATTTTTACAGTGGGAAAAAGTTTTTCTAAACGAAAAACACTTTGGTTCACTTTATCACACTTTCGTGCATTGCAAAAGATTCACTGCTGCTGCACTCCGTAGAGCTAGGAATAGTGTCTCAGATTCCTTCTCAGGGCAACTCCGCTAAGAGCCCTTATTGATCATCGGCTTGGTAGGCAGTTACCCCACCAACAACCTAATCAGCCGCAGTCTCATCCTTAAGCCCGAGTTTCAAAGTAATTTCATTCCAGAAAAAAACTTCTATCAAGTATTAGCCTCAGTTTCCCGAGGTTATGCTTGACTTAAGGGTAGATTAACTACGTGTTACTGAGCAGTTCGCCGTCTTGCGACAGACTTGCATGCATAAATTCAAACCAAATAGCTGCAGCCTCCAGCAGGATAAACTGGAATTTACAGATTTTATAAAAAAAGATTTTTATATGTAATATCAAAAACCTGACTAAAATTCGAAAGGAAATAAGAATTTTAGAAAACAAGATCTATCCTCTTACTGCTAAAACTAGAATTGGCTGTTCAATCATACCTTACTGTAATAAAGTAGGGTACTCATTCTAGCTTCATAAATTTGATTGTCGACGAAGCTTTGGATTTTTCTTCCAAAAGTTATCATTTTATAGTTTAGTGGAGAATGAGTGATTTATAAAGGTTTCGTTAATGTTTCGTGATGTTTTTGTGGGGTCCGGGCGCGATAGGTAACATTTATAAAGTAATATCAATTGATATGATTATAAATAGGAGTAAAAATGCAGTTATTATCAAGAAGAAATTCTAACGCAAGAAGCCCAACACTTCAGACAGTGTTAATGGTAGAGAAATTTATAGATGAAAATAGTGGAGAGTATAAAAAAACAGAGCTATTCAAAAAGCTTCCAAGAAAAGTAATGTGGCAGACATTTCAGATAATAATGGAATACCTACAAGAAACATATAAAATCATTATTGATAAAGACGGAAGGGTTATTTATATCTGGAACCCTAAGTTTTATGAAAAAATTAAAAATAGGCCTGAAGTCAAAATATGAGTTATAAAATTATTTTTATCGATGAAGAATTAGAAAATACTTTTGAAAAATTAGATAATACAGACCCTATTAAAAAAGCGTTAATAAATGCAATCAAAAGTCTTAAGCAAGATCCTTTTGTTGGGAGAAATGTTAAGAAGAAATTAATCCCCAAAAAATTAATTGATAGATATGGCTTAAATAATTTAAGAATTTATAATTTACCAAATGCTTGGAGAATGTTGTATACATTAACTTCTTCAGGAGACATTGAATTAATAGCCGTTGTTTTAGATTGGATGAATCATAAAGATTACGAAAGATTGTTTAAATTTTAAAAACCCTCTCCAAACAAAAACACAAAACACAACACGCCCTTCGGGCGCGATAGGTAAGTGCCCAGATAAATAGAACTTTTTATTCTTGTTTATCTTTTGGTTTAAAGAACCGAAAACATTTGTCACCTTTATATCTCCATAAACGAGTTGGGGAGTTAGGCCAATCAATACATCTAACAACCGCAAATTCTTTTTTAACAAGCCCTGGAATAGGTTCATATGTTTCAGTATTTCCTATATCACTTCCTTGAAATCGATATCCATTTAAAAGAAGCGTTTTAACAACACCATCCCAAGAATCACTTTTTTTCGCAATATCAAGTATTTCCAAATCATCTAAACCCATAGTTTTATATTAGAATAATTGTTTATAATATTTTCTGTGATTTTTCACTACCTATTGGGGATTGTAGTCTTCTTCAAAATTATCTTCTTTTAAAAATTTTCCAAACCTCAAAGACCACTAAGCCAGACAAACCAGTAACAATACTTATTCCAAGCTGATTCCAAGTCAAAGGCACAAACTGAAAAATAATTCCTAGAGGAGTATAAACTGCAAGTAAGTGCAAGCCTGCTGAAATTACAATAGAATATAACAACCATTTATTATTTAAAATTCCAGTCTTGAAAAGGCTTTCTTCTGATTTACATGAAAATGCAAAAAACAATTCAAATAAAACAGCAGCACTAACAGCCATTGTTCTAGCTATTTCTAAAGAAAAATTACCTAATGCCCAATAGAACAAAATAATTACACTTACAAAATTTAATATTCCTGCAATTAAAATCCATGACCAGATTCCAGATAAAAGCCCATCTTTTCTAGGCTTTTTTTTCATTATTCCTTGTTCAGTAGGCTCTACAGCTAGGGCTAAAGCAGGCAATGAATCTGTAACTAAATTCATCCATAAAATTGCTAAAGGTAAAAAAGGTAATGGCCATCTTAAAAGCAATATAAATAAAATAATAAAAATCTGTGCAGCATTTGCAGCAAGTAAAAATTTAATTGATTTTTTTAAATTATCAAATACACGTCTACCTTCTCGAACTGCTTTAATTATTGATGCAAAATTATCATCTAATAAAACCATATCCGATGCATCTCGAGTTGCATCTGCTCCACGTATACCCATAGAAATTCCTATATCTGCTTTTTTTAAAGCAAGAATATCATTAACTCCATCCCCAGTTACAGCAACAATATGTTTTTGTTTTTTTAATATCTCAACAATTTTTAATTTTTGATGAGGAGTTATTCTTGCAAAAATTGTTTTTTGTCTTACAATATCATTCCATTGTTTTTCATTGTCTTTAGGTATCTTGTCAAGCTCTTGTCCAGTTATTGCTTCTCCATGTAAACCTAATCTTTCTGCAATTGCTTTTGTTGTCTTTTCACTATCTCCTGTTAAAATTTTTATTTCTATTCCAGCACTTAGAGCATTTTCAACAGCCTCTTTTACTTCTTTTCTAGGAGGATCAATCATTCCTTGAAAACCTACAAAGATTAATTGATTTTCAGAATTTTTTTGACTAATCTCAGAACTTGAAGGAATCTGTTTAAAACCAAATCCTAAAACTCTCAAGCCCTTAGATTCCATTTTATGTAAGATAATTTTTAATTCTTTTTTTCTTTCATTGGATAAAAGTTGAATTCTTCCATTTACAAATTCTTTTGTTGAATTTTTTAATATTTCAATACCAGCACCCTTTACATAACTTGTTTTTATTTCTCCGTATTTTCTTATCACCGACATCATCTTTCTCTCAGAATCAAAAGAATATTCTGCAATTCTTGGATTTTTTTCTGTTTCTATTTTTTTATCAATTCCAAATATTTTTGCTATTTTAATTAATGCAACTTCAGTAGGATCTCCTAAAACAGAACCTTGTTCATCTCGAGCATCATTACATAGAACTCCTATCTTTAAAATTTGTAAAATATTTTTTTCAGTATTACTATTTTTTGTGTAAAATTTTCCTCCTACAAAAATTTCATCCACTTCTAAACTTTCTTCTGTAAGAGTTCCTGTTTTATCTGTACATATTAATGTGGTTCTTCCAAGAGTTTCAACAGCAGGAAGTTTTCTTATTAATGTATCTGAACGATACATTCTTTTTATTGCAACAGCAAGGGTAATTGCAATAATAGCAGGCAATCCCTCTGGGATTGCTCCTACTGCAAGACTTATAGATATGAGAAACATTTCCATCTTATCCATTCCTAAATAAATTCCAACAAAAAATAATATTATTACAAGCCCAATAATAATAAAAGAGACAATTTTTCCAAATTCATCAATCTTTTTTTCTAAAGGCATTTTTTCTTCTCTTGTCTGTTGTACTGTTTCTGCAAGACTTCCAAATTCTGTTTCTCTTCCTGTTGATACAATACTTGCAAGGCACTTTCCTCTAACAACAGTTGTTCCTGCATAAAGCATATTTTTTCTTTCTGCTAGGATACTATCTTTTTCAATTATATCTGAAGTCTTATCTATAGGAAAACTTTCTCCAGTAAGAATAGCTTCATTTACTCCAAGATTATGTTGGTTTATTATTCTACAATCTGTAGGAATCTTCATTCCTTCATTTAAAACAATAATATCTCCTGGAACTAGAAATTTCGAAGAAATTTCTTTTTCCTGATTATTTCTAAAAACAAATACCTTATAGTCAAGACTTTCACGTAATTTTTCAATTATTTCTTCTGCTTTATATTCTTGGATAAAACCAATAATCCCATTTAAAAGAACAATAGCAAAGATAACACAGGCATCAAGAATATGGCCTATTAAAAAAGAAATAATCATTGCTATTATTAAAATAATTATTAATAGAGATTTAAATTGAGAAAGCAGAATCAAAAACGGATTTTTTGCTTTTAATTTTCCAAGATCATTCATTCCATATTTTTTTAATCTTGCTTTTACTTCTGATTCATCTAGGCCTTGTTCAGAAGTATTGAGTTTTTTATATACCTCTTTTATAGAAATTGCATGCCAATATTCCATAAAATGTATAATAGAAATGAGATTTTAAAGTTTGGGATTAAACCCCTTCTTCAGCTCTTTGTAATTCTTTCAGCTTAGATTCAATTAACTGTTCATCACTAGCTTTATCATCGAGTTTCTTTTTGTCTCTCTTTTTTCTAGGTTCTTCTAAAATCAACTTTTCACCTGCAAAATCCTCAAGAGATGGAAGTTTCTTATCTTTATCCATTCCATGTGCCTTCATATATTCTCTTGCTAATAACCAGAAAATTAATCCAAGAGATTTATTACTCTTATTATTTGCAATTGCAACAACATCAATATTTGAAGTATGATTATTTGTATCACATACACCTGCAACAGGAATTAAAATTTTTTTTGCATCGTTTAATGCATTTTTATCCATCCAAGGGTCACAGATAAATATCATTTTAGTTTCAAAGAAATTTGGCAATTCTGTGTTAGTTAATATTCCAGCAGGATATTTTTTTGTAAATACTCTTACCCCGGTTAATTCTGAAAACATTTTTGCAGCTCTCCATCCCGAATTTCTTTTACATACTACTATCCAGTCTTCTGGTTTATATTTAACTAAAAAGTCAATAAGTTCTTTTAATTTTTTATCTACAATATTTGTATCAAGAATTGCTAGACCATCAAGTCTTCTTCTATAAATATACTTCCTCATAGTTGGAGTTATAACTTTTGTTCCAAGATAGGCAGCTGTTTTAATATAATCTTCAACACTTGTTAGAATTGTTTGATCTTTGTCTTCTTCCTCTGTTTTGACTTTTTCAGTCTTAGCTTTTTCTTCTTTAGCTTTTTTTGGTTTTTCTTTTTCAACAGTTTTTTCTACAGATTCTTGTGTAGATTCTTCTACAGCTTTCTCTTCTTTCTCTGTTTCTTCTTCTGCTTTTTTTCTAGGCATTTTATTATTCCTTTTTATATTTAATCTTAGTGATATTATAGACAATACAGAACTAGTTTCTGTTATTGCTAATGTTTTGCATTTAAGTCGATGTGTGTATGCTCTATTCAAGTCTTATTACACAGTTCAATGCATTACTTCATATTTTAGAAGGTTTTTAAAGCTTTAGGATTAAGATGGATAAATCAAAAATTTACTTTAAGCTCTTTTCAATCTGCATAATTCTCGCAAGCTTTACAAGTCTTTCTCTACCAGAAATACCAGTCTTAATATAATCAGCTTGAAATCCAACAGCATAATCAGCAAGAGCGTGGTCAAGAGTTTCTCCAGACCTGTGTGAGAAAATTATTTTAATCTTGTTCTTTTTGCAAAAGTCTACGACTTTTGCTACTTCTATCATGTATCCATTTTGATTAGGCTTAACAATCAAAGCATTAATTGACTTATCCCTTATAGCTCTTTTTAATCGAGTAATATTTGTAACAGTTAAATCGTCTCCAACAATCAAAGCATTAGTTGTTTTGGGTTTAGGTTTTTTATTTAACTTATTAACATAAGCATTTATCTGTGCAAAACCAACAAAATCTTCTTCTTGAAGAGGGTCTTCAATATAGAACAGTTTAAACTTTTCAACTAGTCTTTGCATATAATCTATCTGCTCATCAGAAGTTCTTAGCAGATTATTATGGTGATATTTGTAATAAGTCCCGTCCCAAAAACTAGATGCAGCAACATCTAATCCAATTCTAACTTTATAACTCTCTGCAATTTTTTTTAATAATTCTAAAACTTCTTGATTATTCAATGGTGCTTGCCATGCATTTTCATCGTTTCTTTTTAGTTTAAGTCTTCTATATTTTAATCTTAAAACTTGTCGAACAGCCATATAAACATGATGCATTTTTGTTACAGCTGTAGCAAAAGTTTTTTCGTTTGGAATAAGTAAAAATTCTTGAAATTCAGGTTTTATCTGACCGCGTTTAACATTAGTGTGAAGTCCCCCACCAATACAATTTCCAACTGGCATAGGAATTTTTATTTTTTCTTTAATCTTGCTCTTTGAAAAACGATTCTCATCTTCTCTGTCTAAGACAAATTCCCACAATTCTTTATTGTTTTCTTTTGCAGCAGCTTTGAGAAATGCTGTCTCTAAAACATAAGTTGCATTTGCTCCAAATTTTCCATATTTTTGTTCAAACTTCCTTAGCAGAACTTCAAATTCTTTTAATCCATAAAAATCTTTAATCATAAAATTCATATTTCTAACTTTTTGTGAGAATACTCTAAGAATCTTCATTGAATAATCAATCCCTCTTGAATGATATACAGGAGTTTCATGTTTTCCAGTACTTTTTCCACTTGGAGCACCAGCCCTAAATTTTCCCTTATAAGTTTCAATCTCAACTTCAAGAGTTTTCTCACCACGAGAATCTTTAATGATTCTCGGAATCACCTTTTTAATAAACATATTACTAAATAGAAAAAAGAATTAATAAATCTTTACATATGGTCTAATTAAAATAATTGAAAAAATTAACAAAATCCTAGAAATAACTATTCTTCAGAAGAACCGCCGTCTGAATCTAAATCTGATTCATCCTCAGGATTAGCAAGCTCCATAATTTCAGCTTCTTCTGCAATCTTCTTAATTTCCTCTTCTTCAGTTTCTCCTTCTTTTTCTTCCTTTTTCTCTTCTATTTTTACTTTTTCAATACTCTTCTCTCTTCTTCCTGGCAGAGGTCTATTAACTGTAATAGGTAAAACATCTTCTTCTAATTCTTTTTCAGCAATTCTTAATGGATTATAATTTAACTCTTCTAATTCTTCTTCACTTAATTTTATAAGAACTGGAGCATCCATAGATATCTGAAGTGCACGAGCACCTAGAATCCTTGCTTTTTCATATTTACTAAATTCTTGTTTTACCATTTTATATTAGTATAATTATACTTGTTTTAGAGTTTTTAATTCTTACTTTTCAAAGACTAATTTTAAAATATTATCAAATTGTTTATTCCAAACTTCTTCAAGAGTATTAAGTATCTTTTCCATATCTTCACTTGAAATAGTACCTTCTTTTCCTTTTTGTATAGAGGTAATCATTGGTTTTCCTTTTTTAGAAGCTACTGCAAGACTTATTCTATAATCTGAAATTTCTTCTTCTTCTAAATTTGGATCAACTATAATCTGATCTCCAATTTTATGAAGAGTGATATTAAATGAAGCTGCTTCTTTATCTATTGGTAAAGAATCTTTACTTAATTCATGTTCAATTTTATCTTCTTTTTCATCATATACTGGAAGTTTAGCATGCCCTATAGCAATAAGAGCTGCAAGTCCTGCTACATCAAGTAAGTTTCCATCATCATTTATTGCGATAATATCAACAAATACAGACCAAACTTTTTCTCCTTCCTTAACACACAATTTTTTAACATCAATTAATTTACTTTCTCTTATTCCTCTATCAACTATCCTAGCTAATTCTATAGAATTAATTTTTGGAGGACCTAATTCAAAATCTTCAGAAGCCATTGGAGATAATTCTGCACTAACCATCATTGTTCCTTCATCCGGGCTATCTGGATATGGTGTTACTAAAGCCATCTTAACACCAGCATAAACTTCTGTTTTTCCAAATTTTACACTGCAAGAAGCTTCAGAACTTTTACTTATTCCTAGTTCTACTTTAATGTCTCTATAATCTTGAGGTTCACGACCATCAAATCTTTTTCCTTCTTTTAAATATTCAATTATTCTTTGTTTTTGTACATTTGGAACTTCCATTTTATTCTTTTATCTCCTTTAGTGCTTTTACTTGAACTTCATGGATTTTTTCACAAGCTTTTTTACCCATTTCAATAACTTTTTTCAAATCATCTGGTGAAATTTTTCCATCTAATTGTAATAATGCAATTTCTTTACTTCTAGATAATATACACATTGGGATATCTGTAGATCCTTCCCCTTCTTTATAATCTTCTTCTTCTTTATCTACATCTACTACTAAAGTTTTATCAATTTTTCCAACAGCAACTGCAGATATCATTTCTTTCATTGGAATTCCTGCATGTGCTAATGCCATTACAGCTGCATTAATTCCTGCAACCCTTGTTCCTGCATCTGCCTGAGGAATTTGTATAAAAACATCAACAACAGAGTTTCTAAATTCTGATAAATCTACAATAGAACTTAAAGCCCATTCAATAACCTTTGAGATTTCTTGACTTCTCCTACTAGGTCCAGGTCTAATTCTTTCCCATACTGAGAAAGGCATCATTCCATAAGTTACTCTTAAAAGCCCTCTTCTTGGGTCTTGCATATGTTGTGGATGTAGAATCCTTGGTCCACGTACAGCAGCAATTGCTCTAGTGGTTCCAGTTTCAAACATTGCACTTCCATCTGCAGAAGGCACAATTCCGACTTTTGCTCTTAATGGACGAGTTTCATCCATTTTTCTTCCGTCTTCTCGTTTTGTATATGAACTTTTTTCTACCATTTTATTCTTTATCTTCTACTGATTCATCTTCAGTTTTTTTTGTTTTTTTAGATTTTGATTTTCCTAAACTTTCTGCAAATTCTTTAACTTTTTCAGTTAATCCGTCTACATAAGAGTTTTCAGAGATGAATTCAATTATTTTTTTTGCTTTTAATTCATCGTCAATTTCATCACCTTTAAGCCAGATGACTCCATTTTGTCCAACAGTAATATTGCAGTTAGTCATTTCTTTAACAGTTGTAACCATGCTCCCTTCTTTTCCAATAACTCTAGGGACTTTGTTAGGATTTATATTGATTAATATTCCTTGTTCTACTTTTCCACAACCTTTAACTTTTATTGTTAAGTCTATTCCTCTTGCAGTAACAGAGTCTACCTTTGCAACAAGAACGTCTCCAAAATCAAAATGATCTAATAATTCATTCTTATTAATATACCATGGAACTTCTGAAACCTGTAAGAATCCTTTATTAGTATTTCCAAAATCAATCATCCAACCTTTCATGTTGTAATCTACTACTTGTCCAATTATTGTGTTTCCTCTTCTTGGAATATATCTTCCAGATAAAGGAATAACTTTAACAAGTCTATCAGAAATATCTACAAGCCCGAATTTATTTGCTACAATATCTTCGTCTTCTCGTTTTGTTCCATTTCCAGGAAGATAATCTTCACCAGTAATGATAGTTTCACCAGGAACTACTATTTTTCTTTCAGCCATTATAATTTGTATAATATTTTTTCTCCTTATTATTTGCTTTCGTTATATGTAAATAAAAAATCGGAAAGAGGGTTTTTAAAGGTTTTGGTTGGGGGGGCTTTAGAAATATTTTAAAGATGAAGGTTTCTATAACTTACCTTTCCATCTCCAACAGTTAAAATTCCTGTCTGCCCAGCATCTAGGTGTCCAGAATTCCAGAATAAATCATTAACCATTTCTCCTTCTTGAACATGGTTTCCAACACAATCATTTGCCCTATGTCCGCTTTCGTGAAAGTGTCCGCTAACTGCCTTTGTTATTCCTAATTTTTCATAAAGTGATTTTAAATCTTTATTTCCTCTATTTTCTTTTCTTATTTCAACAGGATAACCTGCTTGAACAATTTGCTGTGCAATAGGTAGAGGAAATACAGAACTTTGTTCAATATTATTACCATTTAAATTAAATTTTTCTGTTGCTTCTCCAAATTCAGCCATATCAACTGCAGTTTCAAGGTTATCAAATTTTCTTGGAACATGGCAAACAACTATTGTTTTTTCAGGGATTGTTACTAGTTTTTTCAAATCATTCATATTACTATAGTGGAACATTTCAAATTTAGATTTTGGAGAAATTTCTGCCATGCCATTAATACTTTCTATACCATTTCTTAAGACATCAAACATTATAAGATTTGGACTTTTATCTACTTGAATATAATTACTAGATGGAATTATAGGATCGTTTCCAATGTGGTATTCTCCACCACATAGAAAGTCAGAACCAGGTAAAAATACTAAATCATATCCATTTTGTTCAACTTTTGGGTTTTTTATAACATTAATAATGTTTGGATATTTTTCCTCAAAATATTCAATAACTGGTTCAAAAGCTTCTATTGTTTCGTGGCTTCCGGGTTGAACATAAGATTCTAAACCACTTTTTCCTACTTCGTCAAGAATAAATCCAATATAACATTGACTCTCTTGGAGTGTTCCTTGCTGATTTCCAATATCTCCATTTAATAGAAGCTTTTCAGCACCTTGTTTCTTTAGCATTGCAATAGTTTCAGAAATTAATTGAGGGTATTGATGAATATCAGATATTACTCCATAATGAGTTTCATTTATCATAATATTATAGAAATTTAATGATTTATAAATCTTTCTTATTGTTACTCTTTTAAAGTTAAGAAAATATCTATTTCAATTCTTCAGTAAGAGCATTGCCATGAGTAATAGCATTCAAATTATCATAAAAATCCATGATAAGGCCTGCAGGGACTTTTACATCAATAACTAAGTCCCCATTATTCAACCATTCTTCTTTTTCTTTATATTCTTGAAGTACACCATATGCATGTCCTGTGAATTGTGCAGGAACAGTAATTCTAACTTTTTTTGTTTCTACTTTAATTGGAAGTATTTTTGATAACTGGTCTATTATTTCTGGAATTTGGGATTCTATAGATTTATTTTTAACAGTAATGTGGGCTTCTTGTAATGCTTTTAAAATTCTTTCTGGAGTATATGGTCTTCCTTCTGAAGAAGTTGCATTTTTAGATAAAAAGTCCACAATTTGCTTATATCTTTTTTCTATCTCTTGTTTTCTAAAATCACTAGGTAGAACAATCTCCCCATTTTTTATTATTTTTTCTGCAACAACTGAGAAATCAGAACTTCCAAAATTCTTTTCTAGATCTTGGCTTGAAGCGTGTTCTCCTGATTTAAGATTATAGAAAATACCTTCTGTTAAAACTGCTTGCCCTAGAGTTGACTCACCATGTTTAAATTTTAAAGCTTCATCTAAATCAACTAGAACTTCATAATTTTTCCCCTCTTTTTTAACTCTTGCAGTTGTTTGAGACATTTTAATATAACTCCTAAATATTGCCTTAATTATTCTCTAAATTTTATCTATTTCTTTTCCAGAGAATTGTTTGAATTTTTTATCTTTTCCTATGATACCTACATCAAACCTTTCAATATTAAATTCTTCTCCTTGTACTTCTTTAAAAATTTGTAATGCAAGATTTATTCCTTGTTTTATAGTCATATCTGATTTATACCTTTCTCTTAATTTTTCCCTTAGCTTTTCATCATTTTCACCAATAGCTTCAGCCCTATATTGTAGATAATTTCCAGTTACATCTGTTGAGTATAAAACTGGGGAATGATTATATCCTGCTATAAGTAATGCAACACCAAAAGGTCTGCCCCCACCATATTGTGTAAACTGTTGTTTAATATTTGCAATATCTTTTACAATTGATTCTGTATTTGTTTCAGTATTATATGTTACTCTATGTTGTTGCGCTAAGACTCTAGCTTTATCAATCAAAACACGAGCATCAGACATAATTCCAGCAACACAAGCAATTATATGAGAATCAATTTCATAAATTTTATTTGCAGATTCTTTTACAACTAATCTATCTATAATTCTCTTATCTGCAACAATTATCACTGCATCTCTACAAACAATACCTATTGATGCACTACCAAGTTTTACTGTTTTTTCTGCATATTCTGCCTGGAGGATATGTCCATCTGGAGCGAACATTGTTGCTGTTCGATCATAACCCATCATTTTGTGTTGTACGTCTTCCATATTTATGCTTAAGAATTTAAGTTAATAAGTTTTATTATCCTACTCTTTTAAAGGTTTCTATATAATTTATGTTTGTTTAATATATCCTATCTGTGATTGCCCACCTGAAAAATCTTACAAGAATATTATCTTTACTATCTTCTATTTTTTCTGTTTCTTCTATTGTTTGCTTTTCACAAGTTTGGTACACTGCTGCAGTGTTGTTTGAATCAAAACCTCTACAAGGTTGCCAGCCATTGATATCTTCACAAGAAGTCCCATTTCCATATTCAGAGAGTTTTAAATTATAGTGCGTTCCATCAATTTTACAATGACATTTACATATGATTTCTTCACTTTTCAAAGAATTAGGCTCTGTTCCTTGAATTGAATTATCACCCTCTAAAGAATCACCTTCATCAAAAGTTTGAACAATATTAATGTCTCTTTTAATCAATTTCCCAGTAATAAATCCTGAAGCATAAAAACTCATAATCCAAACTAATCCGAGAATAATAACTATAGATAAAACCCCTTTAATTTTCATATAAATCTTATTAATTGTTTTTATTTAAACTTTTCTTTATTTTCTTTTATTTTTCAAGACCTTTAATTGTTCCAGAGACTTTTTCAATTCTAATTCTTGCTAAACTTAATCCAGCCCTGACATCATTTAAACTTTCACGTAAAACAGAACCAATCATCTTATCTTTTTTTAGATTAACTTTCATATATGCAGATTTTGCCATTCCTAAAACTCCAAGATAATGTAATAATGCTTGCTCAATTTTTTCATTATTTTTTTCTGCGATTAATAAGTATCTTCGATTATCTCGTGCACTTGGCTTGAGTTTTAATTTTTTTATCTTTGTTTTTCCTGGTTTTGCTTTTACCATATTATATAGAAGAAGACAGGGTTTTTATTCTTTAGGATTATAAGGATATCCCCCAAGAGCAATCCTAAATGTATTATTTTCTACAGAGTGTTTTGCAGGAGGCCATGGTTTATACCATGGAATTACTATTCCTAAATTTTTCATTGTAAAGGAAAGATTGACTCCATGTGCTTCTGGAGTTAAATCTACAATTGTATTTGGATAAGAATCTAAAAATATTTCTGCTTGTTGTCTTAATTGTTTTCTTGCTGTTTCTTGCCAGTACCTTAGATTATAGCAATGTTCTGGTTTTTTATGATTTCCATTTTGAAATAATCTTTCTGCATTTTCTCCAATTTTAAATTCAAGATATACAAGATACATTTCTTTTGAAAAATCAAAAATCTTATTAATTAATGGAATTCCTGGGGGGCAATCATTTAGTACCCTATCTTTTAAATCAGGTCGTATTCCTTTTAGATTACATTTTCTACCATAATTTGGGCACCCGGTTTTATGTTCTGGATAAGGCAATTTGCAGTATTCCTGAATTTCTTTTTCAAATACTATTAAATTTTCAGAGATGACTTTTATCATAAAATTTTCATTTAAAATAGGTATATAAGAATTATTGCAATCTATTAATTATTTTCTAAATCTTTGTTTAATCTATTCTTCTGGATTTTTAATTTTGATTTTTCAATTATATGGGTGACAATTGAAGCAAAGACAACTAATAAAAATCCAACAATGACAGATATTATAATAATCCATATAATTTGAGCCCTATTTAATGAATCAGTAGATTCTTCTGATTTTTCTTCTATAGGTTTTTCTTCAATAATACTTTTTGGGATAATCAATTCGTGTATTGTTTGAACCCTAAGTGTAGCTTTTTTTGTTGAACTATTAATGTTTTCTAGCTTAATGTAAACATCATAATAATCCTGAGATGTAAGATTTAACTTTAAACTTTGGCCAATCTCTAGTGTAATCTTAATTGGTTCGCTAGATAATGTTAGATTTACAGATTTGTTTTCGATTGAATTTAATGTTAGATAATGGGTTTCGTTTTTTTCAAAAAGTTTGAACTGAATTTTATCAGATTTGCTTAATGATTTAGTATACCCATTATTTGTTTCAGCTTGTGTTGGAGTGTATACACTAGATGTGGCTCCCCCACCCCCTCCAGAGCTTCCTCCTGAAGAGGGAGGTGTCGGGGCCGTGATTGTAAAACTATTGTTTGATGAAATATTAAAATTTCCTGCTAAGTCTGTACAATTAATTTTCCAAGAGTAAGTTCCTGGTGTAAAAGTTTTTGCAAAATTTTGAGTTAGTGTAAAATTTGAAATATTTTTTGTTGAATTTATGATATCATTAATCACCAGGTTACAAGTGGTATTTAATGAATCTGAAATATTAAAATAAAATAATCTTGAAACAGAACTTGATGTTTCTGATTCAGGGAGTGGTGTGATCAAAGTTAAATTAGGCATTGTATCTTCAAAGGTAACTGTATAATTTGAATTTCCCCATGTGGAATTAGAATTATTATTAATAGAAAAACAATTCCATACATATGTATCTTGTTCTAAAAAAGTATAATTAAATTCAGTGGTATTTGTTGCTCCAGTTATATTTTTAGTTTCATTATACACAATAATATTCGAAGAGTTCCAAATCTGAAAAGTAGTATTTGTTAAATTATAATTTTCTTCAGATAGAGAATTGCATGTGAAATTTGTCTGATTTTGATTAGTATACGTATCAGTTACTGGAGAAATTAATTTCGTAGATATTCCTTCTAAGACCAATGTAAAATTTGCTGAAGCTAGACCAACATTATTTTTTTTATCATAACTTTCACAATTCCAACTATAAGTATCATAGTTTGAAAAATTATAACTAAAACTAGTAGAATTTTGTGTCCCAGAAATTATTTTACTCTCATTATAAACTAATGCATTTAAAGAATCCCAAATCTGAAGACTAATATTCTTTAATTGCCAATCAGAAGAATTACAAATAAATGTTTGGTTTTTTGTCAGATTTACTTGACTATCTAATGGTGTAGAAAGGGTTATGTTTGGAGCAATATTATCTAGTTCTAAAACAGCAGGATAAATATTAACTCTAGAAAAATTTAATCCTGAAACAGAATCACTAATTGGTTTTCCTGTTTGATTTAATAACTCTTCAATTTCAAGAGGTGTTTTTGTTTGTAATGTTAAATTCAAAACTTGATTTATAATTGCAATAGCTCCTGAAACAACAGGTGTAGACATTGAAGTCCCTCCACGTTCTTCATAACCTCCAGTTTTAGATGTAGAATTTATCATTGCTCCTGGTGCGAATAATTTTACTAAAGCGTTTCTATTTGCATGACAGACAATATCATCAATTTGAGTATTTGTATCTGTACAAAGAATCGTAGTTGAATTTTTCATCCAACTTATAGAACTAATAACAGAATCATAAGTATCTCCTACGGGGATTGCTTTTGAAATACATGCTGGAGAGGCTATTCCTGTTGAATTTGCTTCATTTCCTGTTGCAACAACCATAGAGATATTTTTATCAAATGCAGAAGTAATAGAACTATTAAAACTCGGTTGAACAGAATCACAAGAACTTAGGTATAGTAAAGAGCTTCCTACACTTAGGCTGATTACAGAAATATTATATGTTTCTGAATTGGCAACACACCAGTCAATGCCATTGTTAATGCTTGCAGTAGTTGCATCACTTCCACTGCTCCCTGAAAAAACTTTAACCCCAATTAAATTTGAACCTCGAGCAATTCCAAATAATCTTCCAGATGCTGCAACAATTCCTGCAACATGGGTTCCGTGTCCATGCAAATCTGTTTCACTACAATTTTCAGAACAAGCACCCCCATCTATAGGACAATAGATATTACATGTTAAATTTTTCCCAATTAGATCTGGATGGGAAAAATTTACACCAGTATCAATAATACAAATAGTTTGAGATTGCCCTGTTAAATTTATATCTACTCCTGAAGAAAAAATTTGCAATGGCCATGTTAAACTTGCATTTACAATATCTACAGCTTCTGTTAAAGAAACTTTAAAATTTTGAATAGGTTCAATGTATTCAATTTGGTTCTCTATTTCTGCTAACTCTTCTTTAGTTATGGATGTAGAAAATGAATTATCTTTAAATCCATTGCCTTTGTTTAAAGATTTAACTGAAAAATCAGCCCCTGGTTTTAATTTAATTATCACATCTACTTTTTCTTGTTTTTCTAGTTTTTGAGAAATCTCTTGGAGATTATGTTTGTTTGGATTATCATTATCTGGAAAAGTATAAACAGTACTCACTGATATCAATAAGATTAATATCATTATTCCTAAACAAAAAAATAAACCTCTTTTCATAAGTATAAATGGATAATTAGATATATAAAAATTATTGTATTACCTGGTTGATTATTCTTTTATCTCAATCGATGTACACTTATTATCAATACAATCGCACTCAGTTATATGGCAATTATACATTGCTACACAAAAAATATTATCTCCACAATTTTCCTTTTCCTTTTCATATTTTTCTAGTTGTTTCATGTTTCCACAAATTTCTTCTCCTCCAGAAGAGCAAGGACAACAACTAGTTTCAATTTTTATACAATCTGAACTAGTATTACAGAAAAATTCATCGGGTTCTCCAGTAATCTCTGCTTTGTTATATTTCCAGAAAAAGAAAAAACCAATAATAATGATAGCTACAATAACTATTATCATAAAAATAAACCCTCTCTTGTTTTTCATTAAACTAAACATTCAAGAGTTATTAAAAACCTTTGTATATCCCCTCACTTTGGGTTAAATTTAAAAAACTAAAAACATATAAAAACCAATTAGTTTATAAAATAGTATAATAATATAGGGTTATAATAATAAAATTAAAAGAGTAAATAATAAGAGGTAATATTTTAATGAAAATACACACTGTTGGAGGTTTCTCTGAAGTTGGAAAGAATATGACTGTTCTTGAATTAGATGATGATGCATTCATATTTGATGAAGGTTTTTTCCTTCCACCAATTGTAGAACTTGAAGAAAAAGAAAGAGATGAGTATTCTTGTTCTGAAAAAAAACTAAGACAAATAAAAGCCATACCAAACGATTTAGTAATAAATAATATCCGACACAAAGTTAGAGCCCAGTTTATAGGTCATGCACACTTGGACCATGTTGGAGCAATCCCATTTTTATCAGATAGGTATAATGCCCCAATATATGGAACTCCATTTACAAATGCTGTTCTTGATTCTTTATTAAAAGATAATGATATTTTAATAAGAAATCCTGTAAATTCTATTGCTCCAAATAAATCTTTTTATGTAAAGGGCAAACGTAAGAAATATTTGGTAGAATTTATTAACATGACTCATTCAACTCCTCAGACAAGTTTAATTGCAGTTCATACTGATAAAGGAATTGTTTTGTATGCCAATGATTTTAAATTAGACGACAATCCTGTCTTAGGATTAAAACCAAATTATAAACGATTAAGAGAAATTGCAAAAGAAGGAGTTTATGCATTAATTGTAGACTCTCTTTATGCTGGTTCAGATAGAAAAACTCCTTCTGAAAAAATTGCGAGGCATTTACTTGAAGAAGTTTTACTTACTATTCAGAATAGAAATGCAGGAATAATTGTTACAACTTTCTCTTCCCATATTGCTAGACTTAAAAGTATTGTAGAATTTGGACAAAAATTAAACAGAGAAGTTTTATTCTTAGGAAGAAGTTTAAATAAATATTCAAGAGCTGCGCAAGAGGCTAATATTGCTCCATTCTTAAAAGATGTACATATCTCAACCTATCGGAGACAATTAGAAAAAACATTAAAAAAAGTAGAGAAAAATAGAAGAAAATATATGATTGTCTGTACTGGGCATCAAGGAGAACCTGGATCTATTTTAGATAGAATGGCTAGGAATCAGTTACCTTTAAAGATCAATAAGGACGATAATCTTGTTTTTTCATCTAGTGTTATTCCAACAGCAAGTGGAGTTAATCAAGAAAATTTTGCAAAAATGGAAGAAAGATTAAAAAAGAGAAAACCAAGAATTTTTAGGAATGTTCATGTTTCAGGACATGCAGGTCGTGAAGATTTAAGAGATTTAATTCAATTATTAAAACCCCAACATATAATTCCTGCCCATGGGGGACTTGATAAGACTAGGCCGATGGCAGAATTATGTGCTGAAATGGGTTATAAATTGGGAAAACAATGCCATTTAATGGAAGATGGTAAGGTGTTAAAATTGTAGAGAACAATTCAGATATTTACGGCGGAATAAAAAATGCTCTTGAAAGGGGTGAGACTGAAGAAAAAGTTAAAGAAAGTCTTCTTAATGCAGGATATTCAGCAGAAGATATTAAAGCGGGATTAATAAAAGTTAATAGTTCAAAAGAGGGAGTAGACTTAAACCAAACTCAAAATCAAAGTGTTCAATCATCATTAGACAATCAAAAACAAATTTTAACAAGGCCTAATCCTCAAGTTTCAAGAAACTCTCAATTTAATAAAATCTCCTCACCTTCTCAACAAACAAGAACTTCAACACAATTTAGACCATTACAATCTCAAACACAATCAGTATCTGGTAATGAAATAAAATATAATCTAAAAAAGAATATCTTACCCCTGACAATTTTATTGGTCTTTCTGATTGTTATTATTTCTTCTGCAGTTTTCCTAGGTATTTTTTGGGAAGATTTAATAGCCTTGTTTACTGGTTGATATTCGAGCATTTTAGTTAGATTTATTTACTTTATTTAAGCAATATTATTATGATTTACAAACCAGCAGAAGACTCTGTTTTTTTTGCAGAATTTTTAAAAGAATATATTCAGAAGTTAGAAGACAAAAACATTACTTATCTAGATATGGGTTGTGGTTCTGGTATTTTATCTAAAACAGTATTAGATTGTGGGTGTGCTAGTAAAAACATTTTTGCAGGTGATATAGATCAAGAGAGTGTAGATTATGTAAAAGAAAAAATACTTAATATTAAAGTGATTAAATCGGATTTATTTGAAAATCCTGAATTAAAAGATAAAAAGTTTGATTTAATAAGTTTTAATGCTCCTTATCTTCCAGAAGATTCTGAAAACCAAGAGCCAGAAGATTCAAAACTTGCTACTACAGGCGGACCTTCTGGAGATGAAATATCCTTAAAGTTTCTAAAACAAGCAAAAGCTCACTTAAGTCCTGGCGGAAAAATTCTCTTGCTTATATCTTCTCTTACACCATTAGAGCGAATTAATAAATTTAGGCCAAAGATTGTTGCAAGAAAAAAGCTCTTTTTTGAAGAGCTTTTAATCTTGGAGATAAAATAAAAAAAATAAAAAGGAACAGCAACACCATATTCTTGCTTTCTGTCCCCTTCTATATAATAATGTATTTCAACAGATTTTAACCTGTTTTTATTTAATCTCTCTATCAAGAGATCACTAAGCTTCTGAATCGGTTTTATCTCCCTCTGACAGGAGGGAGGCTCTTCATCTTTAGCCATATAAAAGCCAAAAAAAGACCCTTAAAAAGCATTGCGAAACCCTTTTAAATCCGAATTTTCATGCAAAGACTTTTAAAACTTTGTATGTCCCTGATCGATTAAAGCCTAGACTTATAAAGCAATTTCACCTACCCTCAACCTATACAATACCTTGTAGAATGTATAAGAGAACACATAAATTATTTTAAACAGACTTAATTTTCTAAAAATATGAGATTTGCACATTTAGCAGACTGCCATTTAGGGGGTTGGAGACAAAAAGAACTTCAAGATCTTAATTTGCAATCTTTTCAAAGAGTAGTTGAACAATGTATTTCTGGAAAAGTAGATTTTATCCTTATTTCTGGAGATTTATTTGATTCTGCCTACCCTCCAATAGAAATCTTAAAAGAGACATTTGCAGAGTTTAGTAAGATAAAACAAGCAGGAATACCTGTTTTTATTATTGCAGGAAGTCATGATTTCTCTGCATCTGGAAAAACATTTCTAGATGTTCTGGAAAAGGCAGGATTCTGTAAAAATGTTGAAGAATTTGAAGTCCAAGAAGATGGCAGAATAAAATTAAAACCATATATCTACAAAGATATTGCTATTTTTGGATATTCTGGAAAAAAATCCGGAATGGAGATTCCAGAACTAGAAAAAATATATTTTGATTCTATTTATCCATTTACTATACTCTTATTGCATACAACTATCTCCGATGTTGTTGGGAATATTCCTATGGATTCAGTAGATAAACTGAAATTACCAATTGCAGATTATTATGCTCTGGGCCATATTCATAAGGTTTTTGAAACAACTGAGTCAAATTCTAAGTTTGTATATCCTGGTCCAACATTTCCAAATAATTTTCAAGAATTAGTTGATTTGCAGTATGGTAGTTTTAATATTGTTGAATTAGAAAATTCTAAAATAAAAACCCAAAATATTAAGGTTAATTTAAAAGAAGTAGTTTTTGTAGAAGTTGAAATACAAAATGCACTTATTGGAACAGAAAAGATTATTCAAGAGTTAGATAAAAGAAACCTTAAGGACAAAATTGTTTTATTAAAACTCATTGGTACAATAAATCAGGGAAAAACAGGAGATATTAATTTTAATGAAATAGATAGTTTTGTTGAAAAAAAAGAAGCCTTTTCATTTGTTAGGAACATCTCTTCACTTAAAATTAAAGAAACAGAATTAGATCTTAAGGAAAGTGTAGAAAATGTAGAACAGTTAGAAGAAGAGATAATTCAAGAATACTCAGAAAAGAATCCTGGTAAATTTAATGAATTTTTACCCCATTTAGTAGATGCTCTTTCAATTGAAAAAAATGAAGATGAAAAATCTGCTATTTTTGAGTCTAGACTTATAGACGAACTAAATAAAATTTTGAATATAGACTTTATTTAACATTCAATAAAAAAATAAGAATAGAAAAAAATGATATTAAAAAAACTTAGATTACACAATATAAGGAGCTATCAAGACCTTGAACTGGTTTTTCCAAAAGGTTCAATATTACTCTCTGGAGATGTGGGTGTTGGAAAGACTTCTATTCTTCTAGGATTGCAATTTGCATTGTTTGGGCTTCAACCTGGACAAAAAGGGGGCTCTATCTTAAGGCAAGGAGAAAATTTTGCAGGTGTTTCCTTGGAATTTGAAATAGATGGAAAGGATATAATCGTAGAGCGAACAATAAAGAAAAGTAAAAATGGAAGCATTTCTCAAGATCAAAATATTATTACTATAAATAATGAGAGAACAGAATTATCTACTTCTGAAATGAAAAATAAAGTTATTTCATTATTAAATTATCCAAAAGAGTTTGTAAAAAAATCAAATCTTTTATACAAATTTACAGTATACACTCCTCAAGAAGAAATGAAAGCCATCATTCAAGAGAGACCAGATGTTAGATTAGATACTTTAAGACATATTTTTGGAATTGATAGGTATAAAAGAATTAAAGAAAATAGTCAGATTTTTCTACAAAGAATAAAAGAAGCAGTTAAAGAAAAAGAAGGAGAGTTCAAAGAGATTAATCTTTTAAAAGAGAGATTAACTCTGGAAACAGAAAAAAAGATTACACTTTCTAGAGAGATAAATAATTTAACATTAGAACATCAAAGTATTTTAAAACAAAAGCAAGAATCTAAGGAAAATTTAGAAGAATTACAAAGAGCTATACAAGAAAAACAAAAACTTGATATAGAACTGAATAGAAATATAATCTCCTTAGAGGGAAAGAAAGATTTCAAAAACCGATTAGAAAAAGAGCTTCTTTCTATGACTAATCAAATAAAAGAAAAAGTCTCTTTTTCACAAGAAAAATATCAGGAAGTTTCAAATCTTATAACAAAACATAAATTACTTTTAGAAGATATGAATTCTAAATTTTTAGGAGTTAATTCTAGAATCTCTGTTTTAAATTCTAAAAAAGAACAAGCATTTCAAATGAAGGATAAAATTTCTAGTTTAGATAATTGTCCTACATGTTTTCAAACAGTAAGTCCTGAACATAAAGAGAAAATTACAAAGAGGTCTCAATATGATATTGAAGAATGTGTTCAGGAATTAGAACAAAAGATTCAAGATAAAAACAGATTAATAAGTGATATAGAAAGAGAAAAAGAACTAATTCAGGGATATGAATCAGATAGAAGTCAGTTAGAAAAAGATAAGATAAATTCTGAACACCAAAAGACAATTGAAATAAAAATAAAAAGTGATGCTATTGTTTTGGATAGGTCAATTCAAGAGATGCAAGAATTTGAAAAGAATATTATACAATTAAGAGAGAGAATTGAAACATTTAAAGAATCTGAACAAATCTTTCAAAAAAAGAAATCAGATTTTGAAATGATTAATAATCAGTTACAAGAAAAAGAAATCAGACTTGCAGAGAAAAATAAAGAATTAGAAATTCTGAAGATTCATTTGGAGACTCTTCAGCAAGATATTACTAGAAAAGAGAAGATTAAAGGTCAAGTTGATTATTTAAGGCAATTACAAGATTGGATGCAAGAAAAATTCCTTGCGATTATAACATTAACAGAAACTAATGTTCTTGCAAAGTTAAGAAGTGAATTTTCTCAAGTCTTCTCAGAATGGTTTTCTCTTCTTGTTACAGATAATCTCTCTGTTAGACTTGATGAAGATTTTACACCAATTATTACTAATCAGGATTATGAGATTGATTATGATTTTCTCTCTGGCGGAGAAAGGACTGCTGTTGCTCTTTCATATAGGCTTGCACTGAATCAAATTTTAAACTCTCTGCTATCAAAAATAAAGACAAAAGACCTTGTTATTCTTGATGAGCCTACAGATGGCTTTTCACAAGAACAGCTCGTGAAAATGAGAGATATTTTTGACCAATTAAACTCTGAACAAATGATTTTGGTAAGCCATGAACAAAAGATAGAGGGTTTTGTAGATCATGTTATTAAAATAAAAAAAGAGGGCACAAGTAGTATTGAGTCTGTGAGTTCTTAGAGTTATTTTCAACCCTAAGCTTTAAAAACCTTATTTATTCTTTATAATTATGGAAATAGAGATTTTAAAACAAGATAAAAAAGAATTAGATATTCAGTTAGATAGTTTGACAATTGCTGAACTTCTTAGAAATTATCTAAATGAAAATGGTGCAGATATGGCTGTATGGAAAAGAGAACATCCTTCAAAACCAATTGTGTTGCATATTGAAGGAGACAATCCAAAGTCTTTATTAAAAAAAGCGATTACAGCAATTGAAAAAGATTTAAAAAAGTATGAAACAGAATTTAAGAAAGAATTCTAATTTCTTTTATTGTTAATTTTCTTAAGTGTTAATTAAAAAATAAAAATTATTATAAATTTTTATCAATCCATCCACGAATAGTCTCTTCTGGTTGAACACCCATAAACTCATCTACAACCTCGCCGTCTTTGAATAGTTTTACAGCTGGGATAGACATAATCCCATATTTTGAAGCCATTTCTTGGTTTTGCTCAACATTCAACTTTACAATGTGAACCTTTCCTTCATACACAGAATCTGATGCAATTCTTTCAATTATTGGTTTTAACATCATACAAGGACCACACCAAGATGCCCAAAAGTCTACAACTACAGGCATGTCTTGTGATTTTTTAATCACTTCTTTTTCAAATTGTGCGTCTGTTATATCCATAAAAATGGATAATTTTTGAACATATATAAAGATGCCGGAAACAGTGTTAAGAATAGATTTTGTAATAAAAAAACCTAGCATAAACAAAAAGCCATAAAAACCAATTCTTCTTATTATAAACATGAAATATTCTGAATTATGCAAAGTCTATGAGGCCCTTGAAAACACATCAAAAGGTCTTGAGAAGACAGCAATCATCTCAGATTTTTTAGGAAAAATCAAGGAAAAACCAGAATTAATCTATCTTATTAAAGGAGAGGTTTTTCCAGCACATAATGAAGCAGAACTTGGAATATCACAACAACTAGTAATAAAAGCAATTTCGCGTGTAACAGGTCTTTCTACAGAAAATGTCGTCCAAAAATTTAAAGAAACAGGAGATTTAGGAAAAACAGCAGAACAATTAACAGAGAAAAAACAACAGTCTTCTTTGTTCTCAACAAAACTTACTCCTGAAAAAGTTTTAACAAACCTACAAAAGCTTTCAACTCTTCAAGGACAAGGAACTGTTGATAGGAAAATAGGTCTTGTTATAGAATTATTAAATTCTGCTACACCTATTGAAGCAAAATATATTATTAGAACTGTTCTTCTTGATTTAAAAATTGGTGTTGGTGATGGAATTTTACGTGATGCAATTGTAGATTATTGTTTTAAACCAGAAACAATAACAGAAAAAAAAGAACAAGGAGAAATAGTACAACAAGCTTATGATAAATCCTTAGATTATGCAGAAGTTTTTAATATGTGTGTTCATGGGGGATTAAAAAAATTAAAAAGTGTTTCTTTTTCTCCTGGTAGACCTGTGAAAGTTATGCTTTTTCCAAAAGCAAAAGATGTAGAAGATGCATTTAGAATTGTAGGAAAACCAGCAGCATTTGAATATAAATATGATGGATTTAGAATGATGATTAGTAAGACCAAAGAAGGAAAAATTAGTATTTTTACGCGAAGACTTGATAATGTAACAACCCAGTTCCCCGATGTTGTATCTTTTGTTAAGACGCATATTAATGCAAAAGAATTTATTATTGATTGTGAAGCAGTAGGTTTTGATCCTAAAACAAAAGCATATCAACCATTTCAAGCAGTTTCTCAAAGAATTAAGAGAAAGTATCATATTGAAAAACTTGTAAAAGAACTTCCTGTTGAAGTAAATGTTTTCGATTGTATTTATTATAATGGTAAGTCTTTAATCAATGAGCCATTTGGAAAACGTAGAAAATTAATTGAAAAGATAATTAAAAATGAAAAGTACAAAATAGTTCTTGCAAAACAGATTATCACTAGTAGTGAAAAACAAGCACAAGAATTTTATGATTTAGCATTAAGCCAAGGACATGAAGGTTTAATGGCAAAATCTTTGTTAGCAATCTACAAACCAGGAGCAAGAGTTGGTTATGCTGTTAAATTAAAACCAGAAGATAATGATTTTGATTTAGTTATAACCGGAGCAGAATATGGTACTGGAAAACGTGCAGGATGGTTAACAAGTTTTGATCTTTCATGTAAAGACACAACTTCTGGAGAGCTTTTAGAAGTTGGAAAAGCATCAACAGGCCTAAAGGAAAAAGAAGAGCAAGGCCTTTCATTTATAGAACTTACTAAGAAACTTAAGCCACTCATCACTCGCGAACAAGGTAGACACATCCAGGTCAAACCAAAGGTTGTTGTAATGGTTCAATATCAAAATATTCAAAAGTCTCCAACATATACTTCTGGATATGCTCTGCGTTTTCCAAGGATAAAGGCCTTACGGCCCGATCGTTCTATTGTGGATATTACAAGTTTGAGTGAGATTCAAAAAGAGGTTGAGGGGAAATAAGAAAACTTTAAAAATACAATTAGGCTGTCATATTCACCTTGAAAGGGAAATAGAGTTCTGTGATAAATTAGGAGAAAAAATGATGGAAACACTGAAACAAATGATTCAAAAGATGCATCCTTTAACAAGGCCCACTCTAAAAAATTGGGGTAGAATGGCTGCGCACCCTACCGGAATAAGAGATTTTGGAATTGCAACTGCCGAAGACTTAAATGTGTCTGAGAGAGTTGAAGGTAAATTACTAAAATATTCTGGAACTTTCGCTGATGGAGTTAAATATTTTATTTATGGCCAAATTGCAGGAACTTTAATTTATCAAAGTCTAATAGAAAGGCTTCTTTAGAAAGGAGAGCCTTGACTTCCCCTAACACTCGGGTAACAAACTATCAAAAGAAAAATTTTTATTTTCTGTTGGCACAATAATATAATCCATTCTGAATCTATTTGCAGAGTATTCATCTATGCCTTGATGATTATCTCCAATAAAAATTGCTTGGGGAATAAGTATACTTTGTTCATTACATATAAATCCTAAGTTTTTATATGACTTATAACTTTTTCCAACTTTATCAAATCCGATAGTCTCATTTCCATATATCTTTTCGAAATTATTCAAAAAGTATAGTTTAGAGGCATAACCAAAATCATCCACAATATCACTAACATTTGCATCACTTGATATAACTAGTAATTTTCCTTTATGTTTTAGTTTATGGACTAAATTTTTTATACCATTCCTAAGAAGATTTTTATTAGAATAAGCAGAATATATAATAGTCCCATAGAAATCAAAAATAATAAGCTCTTTATCTTTTGGAATTTTTGTTAGCATACTATTTTAGAATGGTCTGAGGATTATTTAAGCATTATTATTTAATCACAAATTATCAAGCGGACTTTTTATATTTTTTATATTGGCCTGACTTATTTGTGTATATATTTGAGTAGTTTTTATATTCGAGTGGCCGAGTAGTTTTTGTATTATTCTTATATCTGTTCCTTGTTCTAAAAGGTGTGTTGCAAAGCTGTGCCTTAATAAATGTGGATAAACTCTTTTAGTTATTCCTGCTTTTTTTGCAGCAGTTTTAAGAATAGCTTGAATTGTTGAAGAAGTTAACTTGCCCTTTCTGTTTGAAGGGAATAGTAGTGCAGAATTATCTAGGTTATAGTAACTATTTAATTCTTTTTTAATTGATTCAGGAATTTTCACAAACCTGTCCTTTTTACCCTTAGCAAGTTTAATATGAATTAAACCCTCTTTAAGGTTTAAGTCTTCTTTAGCTAGGTTGATTATCTCACTAACTCTAAGGCCACAACCATAAAGTAGTTTTATAATTAAATCATGTTTTACATTTGAAGTATTTATAATTAAATCACGGATTTCTTTAATTGTTAATATTTCTGGAAGGGTTTTATTTTTCTTAATTGTTGGCAAATCCAAATCTTGATAAAGAACATGTTTAAAGAAAAATTTGATTGCAAATTTATCTTTATTAACACTTGAGGGGTTTTGATTTTTTAATAGATAAGAAATATAATCTTTAGCAGTTTCAAGATTTATACCCTCGGTTTTAGCAAATTCTAAAAACCCACTCACAGAATGTAAATATGATTTAATGGTTTTTATTGAATAATTCCTGATTTTAAGTTCTCTTTCCAGTTTTTCTAATAATCCTAACATTTTATAGAGAAGTCTTTTAAATTTATAAAATTGGTTTTTAACCCCCTAGTGACACGTAATACCAAGTTTATTTGGTATTACGATATGTTAGTTTCAATTTTTGAGAATGCCTACAAGTTAAAGTTCAAACAAAGAAA
>CAZNUV010000006.1:0-45105 GCA_964576755.1 Candidatus Woesearchaeota archaeon | reverse complement strand
AGGAACACAATCAGAATCCTTAGAACAACCAAGCATACAGATTCCATTAGTACAAAGATAAGGGTCTTCACATCCTGGAGGACAAGTTCCACCACAACCATCAGGCCCACAAGTTTTTCCATTACAAGAAGGAGTACAAGAGTCTACACAATAATTATTTACACCACACACAGTTCCAGGAACACAATCAGAATCCTTAGAACAACCAAGCATACAGATTCCATTAGTACAAGTTTTCCCAACACCACAATTTCCACAGTTTAATGTTCCTCCACAACCATCCTGCCAAGAACCACATGTCTTTCCTAGGCTTGTACATGTTGCAGGAGTGCATGGTTTTCCTACGCAAGCACCATCATTACAACCCCAAGGACAAGTAATTGCTTGACTAAAAACAGCTTTTCCATTAGAACACATTCCTTCATAAAGAATATTAGTATTTATACCCATACAAGAATCATTTTTTTCATTTCCAGAAGAATCATAAGCCCTACTTTTATTATAAATAGAACCATAATAATCTTTAACAGTATTATCTTCATCAATACAATCTGACCCCAAACATAATCCTGAAGTTACATTACACCCTTCTGGAAGACAATCACTCTTATCATTATTGTTTAAATAAGAATTCAATTTACATTTTTTTGTAGTAGAATCACATACTCCTTGAGTAATATTTTTAATGGAGATACTATTATTAGCCCGGCAGATATACTCTTCTTTGTCTAAATATTTACAATCATCCCTATCACTACAATTAAAAGAACATGAACAAATAACAGAATCTATAATTTTAGTGTATACACTATGATTTCCGCTTAACCTATCTGTATCTATCGCTGAAATATCTGCATAAGCACAAGAAGATCCAATCGGTTTAATTTTTGTTGTATAACTATCTGCTTCTGTTAAAAAAAGATTCGAACAAATTAAATCTGCTGTTGCCTGAGGATTTGTTGAAGCATCTCCACAAAAATAATTATTTGTCCAACTTCCAATACCTAAAACTTTTCTTACATCATCTCCATTAGAAACAGGAATTATACTTCCACAAGGATAAACACATGTACCATTTACACAACTAGAACCCCCTTCACAAGGAGTATTTGTTGGAACATAATGTCTTAAATCACAATTTCCAGCAGAACAAGTATAAACATATTCAGTTATTTCAAGAGTTTTATCGTCAATACATTTTGTCTCAGTATATCCCCTAGGACACTCTGAATTCAAAGTGCATGCTTTTGCAGGAACAGACCAATTTATTCCTTCTTCATAAATAATAGGAGTTGTAATTGAACCTTCAAGTTCTCTTTTCTCTCTAGCAACTAAAAGAAGTCTTGAATTATCTGGTTTATAACAAAAAAATTCAATGTCATATTTTTGAGATCCAGATCGTTTATTAATAATGTATCCTAATCTAACAAAACCATCTTCTCTTTCTAAACATGTCTTTGTTCTTGTATCGCCCAAATATAATTTAATAATAGGTTCTGATTTAATCGAATGTTTTATAATCCATTCAGCAGCAGTCGCCTTAACAGGTTTTGTATAATTAACCAACATAGTTCCTGATTTAAATGTTAAAGAAGCACCAGTATTCCAATCTCCATCAAATGCATACTCCTTATTAATAACAATATTACCATAAATCTCTCCTTCTCCCCCTCCTAAAGCACCACAACTATTTCCTTGTGTAAAATTTTCTTGATAACACCAAGCCCATTCATCTCCTGTAATTTGAACAGGTTCTTCTGATTGAAAACTTTCAAAAAAATCTCTAAAGATATTTTTACCAGTAATAAAATTATCAAGATTATTCCAAGCATCTGAAAACCATCCTGCAGAAACAAGATTTATATTAATCATTACAACAAAGAATGTTAATACTATTCCAAATAATAAAATTTTGTTTAATTTGTTATCTTTATATTTTTCCATATTTTTTATTTTAAGAATTTAAATAACCCAATTTTTTATCTCCTAATGATTTTCCTAATTGTTTAATTTCTTCTGTCTTTGGTCCTGGTTTATGTCTTGCTTGTAAAAACCTTACAAATACTATAATCACTGCAATGAATATAATTACTAATATTAAAACTAAGGCCCATATCCAATTCATTCCGCTCTTAGAGGTATAAGTTTTACAATCATAAGGACAATTTTGAAGATTTTCCCCAGACTCACAAACACCATTATTATTACATGCTTCTAAGTCTCCAGAATCAACAACTAAAAATGAAAGAGTCTTTGTTTTAGTGGCGTATCCTGTTTTTTTAGCAGTAAACTTTAATTTATATTCCCCCACTGAATCTGTTTTGATTGAAGAAGGAATAAATATACTCGATTGAACATTATTTGGATAAACTAAAATTGCAGTCATAATCAAATTACTTAATGAAGAAGAATAATCAAAATAAACTGTTTCTCCTTCTAAAAATTTTAATTTTTCTTGAGAACATGAAACATCTCCACAGATTTTAGGAATAAAACTAATTGTATTAGATCCGCTGCCGCCTCCACCGCCTCCACCGCCTCCACCAGAGTAAGGTAAACAGGCACCTTCTGAACAACCATACTGACAATTATATTCTTTTGTTGTAAATTCTTTATTTTCAGTACAATAATATTCAACAAGACTATTAGGACCTACACAAGTATCAGTAAATGATTCAAATAAATCTGATTCTTCTGAAACATATTTATAAGATTGAAAAACAGGTGGATCAAAATCACTTTCAGCAGGGGGAATTTCTAACCAGTCATAACAAACTGAGCCAACACTATCAAGAGTCATAAATTCAAAAGTAGTTGGGTCTCCAAAATAACCTGAACAATCTGGTTCAGAAGAAGAAATATCACAATCACACCTTTGTTCTTCTAATCCAACATGCTCGTTAAGAACTGAGTCATAAACATAATAATTCATAATTGTATCTGTATCTCCAACCTTATCAGGATTATCTCCTCCATCATCTTCTTGACAATTTGATAAAATCCCGTAATCTTCCACACAAGCACCATCAGTACAAACAGTTCCAAAGGGGCACATAGTAGTCATATAATCAATATACCCATTAGAATCACAAGTTAATTCTTCTAATTCATCCGGCCTATTACAAAAATCTTCTTCTGTATACCCTTCTTTGTCTGTTACACTACCTTTCACAAAAATATTATACCCATCAGAATCTTTACAATCTCCAGAAGAACTATCAATACAATAATTATTTACACCACACACAGTTCCAGGAACACAATCAGAATCCTTAGAACAACCAAGCATACAGATTCCATTAGTACAAAGATAAGGGTCTTCACATCCTGGAGGACAAGTTCCACCACAACCATCAGGCCCACAAGTTTTTCCATTACAATTTGGAAAACATTCTTCTTTTGAACAAACACCATTTATACAAGTATAACCCGTAGGACAATTAACATATTTACCATTAATAACTCCGCAAGAAATTTTAACACACGCACCATTATAACAAACATAACCGGGAATATAAGAGGTACAATCAGTATTTACAGAAAGACGAGTTAATTTATCTGCAGAACAATAATATTCTGTTAAGATATTTCCAGTACATTTATCTGGATAAGAAGTTCCACTAATAGTAGTTATTCCTGGAATAGTATAATCTATTCCAGTTTCAGTATCACTACAGGGAAGAGTTTGTATAACCTTTCCAGTAATCTTTCCTAAAAAATCACTCCATAAATTAGTAAATAATCCTGCAGAAACAAAACTAGTAGATAATAATAAAACTAAACATAAAACCAATAATATCCCTCTTAATTTTTTCATGATATAGTCAATAAATCTAACTTTATAAATATTTATTTATTTAATCGTAATCTCTGAGATTCTTTTTCAAGCCAAGTTTTCCATTCAGGAAAAACCCTATCACTAACAGGTAAACCAACTTCTTCCATTATCTCATCAGATAATTGATGAAATGCATTATTAGATGCAACAGTAAACCCTGCTTCTAATAATTCTGGAAGTTGCATCTTTTCTGCAAAGTCTACTGTTTCTTGTTTAATCATTTTTCTAAGCATAATATTATCCCAAACAGCATCCCAATCTCCTGCCCATCCCTTAACATTTGCAGCTATGGATTTAATAATTTCAGAATCGCCATTAATTAAATCTTCACTAGGTTCTAACTTATCAGATTTAACATCATATTTCAATAAGTCGACAAACCCCCCTTCTGATAACGGATCCTTAGTCCAATGTTTTCTAATTTCTGCAATATTTAAAACCCGTCTCCATGAATGCATCCCATCAGGACTTTTAATAGGATTACAAACCACAATACAATCTGTAGCTTTAAATGAAGTAATTGGGACTCCTAAATCATTAACAACTCTATCAAAAACAGAATATGGAGAAGCACCATGGATTGTTCCTGCAACAACATTTGCAAGAGCACCAACCCTCATAGCCTCATACAATGCTTTAGCTTCTTCACTTCTAATTTCACCAACTATTAAACCAGAATCTCCTAAACGTAAAGAAGCACGAATACCTTCTTCAGCAGAAACTTCAACAGTCTCTCCAACTAGTGCAGAACGAACCTTCATTGACAAAATATCATATTTCAAATTTCTCAATGCTTCTACAGGAAGTTCTAAAGTATCTTCTACAGTAATAATTCTATAACGTGGCATAATCTCTAACATTAAACTTCCTAAAAGAGAAGTCTTACCACTTGAACGAGTTCCTGCAACTAAAAAAGTTCTTGCACCATCGATTAAAAAACTCAATAAACCAGCAGAAAGCCCATCTAACATTTTATTCTTCATAAATAAAGGTAAGGTCCAAGGATTACTTCTATGTCTCCTCAATGCATAGGCAAGTCCTCCAGGAGAAAGAGGATTTTGAATAATTGCAATTCTAGCCCTTACTTCATTTAAATTTAATGAAGTGTCTAAAATAGGGTTAGCCTCATCTAACGCTCTACCAGATAACATTCTAAATTTAGCTGCCCAAGATTCTGCATCTTCTTGAGATGGAATCAAATTAGTAGAACATTCATCAAATTCTCCGTGCCTTACAAAAATTTTAGATAAACTAACAGGAGAGTTAATCATAATATCCTGTAAATCTGTATCTTGAAGTAAAACCTCTAAAATTCCAAAACCAATTGTATGCCTAACTAAAATGGTTGCAAGTTTATTTAAATCAGAATAAGTCAGAATAATTCCTTTATTATTTGCTAAATCTTGCAACAAATCTCTAGCAACATTTAAGAAAACTTGTCTAGTCCTTTCTAAATCATTAAATTCTTCAGTAGTAGGCCTATGTTCAACCAAAACATTTCTAGCTAAGTTCAGTAAAATATGGTGTTCTTCATTTAGAGAATATTCTGGGGGTGTTAAATGATAAATTAATTTTGAGGCATTTTTATCTTTAAAAATTGTAACAGTACTTTTATCATATCCTGAAGCAATTTCATACTGTTTTACAATCTCCGCATCTTCAGGAAAATATGAAACCATTCTAGTAAAAGTAAAATTAGGCATTACATCCGGTCTAAAAATTTCAGAATAAATTTTTCTATCAACTGTTTTATACGAATTAAAAAAAGGTTTAGCCTTTTTAATTAATTCAAGCATATCAAAAAAAGAAATTATCTTTTCCAAAAATTGAATATATTCTCCATTACCTTGATTCTTATCTAAAAGTGCCCTCTGTTTAAACAGCTCTATCCTTAATTCTCGATAAGCCTTAATCGGGTCTTGTTTGAATAATTCATTAATAACATAATTTAATTTATTGAATATTTCTCCAAGATTTTCTCCTCCAAAATGTAATTTTTCTGTAGACAGAATTCTTTCTTGTTTTGTTAAAAAATCATATAAAGAAGAAACTTCTAATAGCATTTTAACTTGTTCAAAATTATAACTATAATTTCTTTGTTGAACAAAGACAAGCCTAGAGATATTTGAGTTTTCTGATAGATTATCTATGGTTCTTGCCATAACTTCTGCATAATCTCCTAAAGAAGGAACATACGGAGCACCAAGATAATTGACATACATAACATTCTCTCCAGCTTCTCTAATAATCTCATAAGAGTAAAGCGGAGTATCTGATTTAAACATCATTTTAAAATAGTTTTATAACACCTCTTATTATAGTATACTAATTATAAAAAAATCAAATATATAAAGATTGTTGGAATAAATTTCTCATTAAAATAGATTAAGAAAATATTTTAAACTCGAAAAACATTGAATTTATATAAAAAGATGGCGGATGAACAATCTAATCAAGATCAAGTTTCTTTTCTATTATCTAGTTTTAACACTCGGTTAAGAGATTTAGAAGAAAGAAATAGAATAATGAAAGAACGGTTAATCCTTCTTGGAGAAAACCTTATTGCAATTAGAGAGGAGTTAATAGATGAAGTAAAAGAATTAAAAAAACAAACAACAAAAATTCATTCAGACAATGAACAATTAAAATCTCTTACTCAAAATATTTTAATAGAAACAGATAATTTTGCAAGAAAAGGAGAAATAGCAATTGTTGAAAGAATGTTAAAAGATTTTCAACCATTAGAATTCATGAGAGAAAAAGATGTGGAGATGATGATTAATAAAAAATTAAAGAAATAAACAAACATATAAAAACAAAAAAATCAATATAATCCTATGGCAACTCTTGATAAAGTTATTCAACTAAAAAATGAAGGTTTACCTGATTATGAAATTACAACTCAACTTAGAAACGAAGGAATCTCTCCGCAAGAAATTAATGATGCTTTAAACCAGGCACAAGTTAAAAATGCAGTAACTGCAGATTCGAATCAGAAGCAACAACAACCAATACAACAAAATCAAAATCAACAATACCCTGGTCAAGAAATGCAACAATATCCAGAACAGAATATGCAACAATACCAATACCCTGGTCAAGAAATGCAACAATATCCAGAACCTCAAGCAAATAAAATTATGCAAGAATCAATAATTAATCCTCCTTATCAACAACAAACTCAACAACCAATGCAACAGAACCCTCAAATACAAGAAATGCAACAAGAAATATTAACCCCCCAATACCAAGAACCATATTATTCTGAATCTCCTCAAGCATATTATGATCAAAACTATTATCCTCCTCAAGCAGGTTCAGATTCTGAAACAATTACAGAAATAGCAGAACAAGTGGTATCAGAAAAATTTAAAGAATTCAATAAAAGAACTGGAGATTTAACAATCTTCAAGCAAGATACAAAAGAAAAATTAGAAAATGTTACTGAAAGGGTAAAGAAAATAGAAGATTCAATTGAAAAACTCCAACTAGCAATTATTCAGAAAATAGGAGAATTTGGAGAATCAACAATACATATTCAAAAAGATTTAGAAAATTTACATAATACAACCTCAAAACTAATGAATCCGCTAATAGATAATTATAATATTCTTAAGAAAATTGCAGGAGAAAATCCTCCTCAAAAGAAATCAGAAAAAAATTCCAATAAGAAATAATTCTTCAGAATAAACTTAAATCTATCTTTAACTAAAATTTATCAAAATTATTTAAATTTAATCAAAACCCAAGAAACTATTCCTGCAATAATTAATAACAAAACTAGTCCAAACCAATCTGTTAAAAACCATCCTTTTAATGACAACCAGTTAATAGTCCAATTCATAGTATATGAAGAAGAGATAATAAAGAAGATAATTAACGCAACAAGAATAATCCATGCAACCCAGGGTTTCATAATAACATCTACCTTACCATGAGTAAATGCAATCATAATTAAAATTAAAAATACACAAACAAAAAACACGACAAACCAAGATGAACTAAATCTTACAAATTCTACAAGAGAAACATTTACAATAAAAAATATTGATAAGATAAAAGATAAAAATAAATGGATAAATTTACTTTCTCCTAAAATTTTAGTTTTAGCAAGCAAGGCATATATTAATACAAATACAAATAAAAATGAAAATACTGGCATAATAAAGTTCAGTCCACTTAAATCAACTACCATTTTTAATCATCCGCCTTACCACTACTTTTTCCTTTACCAACGACCATTGCAAGAGCAACAACTACAATAACTCCAATTACAATAACCCAAAAGTTATCTTGAATCCACCAGCTTATTCCAAAGTAATCTCCCCAAAAATCCCAATTTGAAACAGCCCATAAAACAGTCGCAACACCTAAAACAAGGCCAATAGTATAAAATGAACCTCGATCTTTATCTCCTCGATAAAACAAGCCCACCATTAAAAATAATACCACAAGAACTACAATTCCCACACCAAATTTAGGAAATATTTCTGCGAAAAAAGTTGTAACAAATCCAAATTGTAAAGCAAGAAGTGCAACTGCTCCAGCAATTATTGCATTAACTCCCCTATTCCCTTCTTTAGCTCCTTTTCCATCATCATGACTAAATATTCTAGATTTATCTAAAATACCATAAACAATTGCAAAAATTAATAAGAAAGGTAAAACATAAGCAAATACTCCTAAGTCATACCACTGATTTAAAACATCTGCAATTGAAACTCTCCAAGCCATATTAGAATTAATTAGAAGGTATTTATATATCTTTTGTTGATTATTGATTAGACTTAAAAAAATATATCTCTTCAACTAGAAGAAGATTTTTTTCCTGCAACAATTACAAAAACAACTGCTCCAGCAATTATTACTAATAACAATAAATTAGTCCATAGTTCGCTTCCGTTAAGAGTGAAATTTGAAATATATTTCCATAATCCAGTTACCCAAATCACTACTATTAAAACAAAAAGTCCAGACAATACTCCAAAAGTTGTCTTCATCCATTTAGGTGCACTAGATAAATCTCCTGCAACAAACCCATACATAATCAAAAAAACCAACATTACAGATAATCCAATAGCTAACCAGGGCATTAAACCTACAATAACTTCTCTTGAATAAGGAACTCCAATAGAGATTAAAGAAACAGTTAATGAAACAATCGCATCAACTTGAGCCTTCCCATCACCAAGAATTTTTGATTTTTGTAAAATTGCAAAAACTAAGACAAATATCAATAAGAAAGGTAAGATAAATTCTCCAAATATCGGTAATTCAAAAATCATTTTTCCTCTTTTTTATATTAAGTTTAGGTATACAGTATTAAATAAGTTCTTCGTCTAGTGGAAGTTCATCCTCTTCTTTTAAAGGGACTGCATTATTATTAATTAATAAAATATCTCCAATTGCTTTTACAAATTGGTGAGGTACAATAATCCCTCTAGCACCACCTAATAAAGAATTCATAGCAGATTCTCTTGAGACAACAATTCTCCAACCATCAATTTTATTGTCTACTAAATTAATTTCTTCTATGATTCCAAATAAATCTCCAGAATCAGTATAAACTCTCTTACCAATCACTTCACTTAATCTTTTTATTCTTAACATAAAAAAATATAAAATCCAAGCTTTAAATAGATTTCTATGCTCAGAAGTATTATTCCAAGTATAATAAATAGTTTTATAAAAAAACATTGCCTTGAATTCTTATGGGTTTAGACTTAAAAGAGCTAGGAACTATTGCATTTGCAATTATTATCTTAAGTTTATCAATAGCTTATCCGAATAAAAGTTTAATCTGGTTGGTAGTTATTTTTGTTATTATTACTGTTTCATTGAATATAATCATTAAAAAATTAGTAGGATATTTTTTTGAGGCAGATGTTAAAACAAAATTTTGGTCATGGTACCAATTTTGGTTTGTAAAAGAAATGCATTTTCCTAAAGCCCTTCCAATGTTATGGTTACCCTTGCTCCTTTCATACCTTACTAAAGGGTATTTTTGGTGGTTAGGAATTTTAAGTTTTGATATTAGTCCAAGAACTGAAAGGGTTTCTAAAAGACACGGGCTTTATAGGTTTTCAGAGATGACAGAATGGCATATTGCATTGATTGCTGTATCAGGAATTGTAATTAATCTAATTCTTGCAATTATTGGATATTTTTTAGCCGGAATTAATCCTTCTTTAAACTTAGAACTTTTTTCAAAAATTAACATATGGTATGCTCTTTGGTCTATAATTCCTTTAGGGCAATTAGATGGAACTAAAATATTCTTTGGATCAAGGCCATTGTGGTTTACTACAGCAATAATAACATTATTATTTATTGCATTTAGTTTTACTTTTGTTATTTAAGATATCTATTTTTTATTAAAAGTAATCGCCTAGCTAAAATCAATAATGTCTAAATAAAAATCTATTGAACTTATTTTCTTCTCTTTTTTGTGCCTTGATTTCTTGTTTTCTTGTTTTTTTGGAAAAACAGCAAATAAACTATTGGTAAGATTCCTACTGTATTTATAATTGCAATACAAATAAACCATGCAAGTTGTTCTTGTCTTGCAGATTTCCACATTGCAATTATTTTCCACACTGCTTCCCATAAAAATAGAACAATCAGAGCAAAAACAAAAAAAGCTATCGCTTCTTCTAATACCATAGATAGTTTACTCCTCAAATATTTATAAACCTAACTCTATTTCAAAAAACATGGAAGAGGATAATAACAAAAAATTTAGAGAGATAAAAGAACTTAAACTAAAACCTAGAGACTATCAAAATGCAATCTTACAAACATGTAAAGAAAAGAATTGTCTTGTTGTTTTACCTACTGGAACTGGAAAAACTTTAATTGCCATTATGCTTGCTATTGAAAGATTTAAAAAATTTCCTCTTGAAAAAGTAGTAATTCTTGCACCCACAAGACCTTTAGTAGAACAACATTTTGAAAGCTTTAAAAAAAATCTTCCAGAAGATTGGGCAGACATGCAGATTTTCACAGGAAAAACTCCTGCTGAAAAAAGGGAAAAAATATGGCAAACAGCAGAATTTATTTTTTCTACACCTCAATGTATTTCAAATGATTTGAAAAGCAATTTGTATACCTTAGAAGAAGTCTCTCTTTTAATAGAAGATGAATGCCATAGATGTCTAAAAAATTATTCATACAATTATATTGTCCAGAGATATAAAGAACAATCTAATCACCCCTTAGTTTTAGGATTAACTGCAAGTCCGGGTTCTAAAAAAGAGATAATTGCAAAGGTTTGTGAAAATCTTGGAATTGAGGCTGTTGAAATTCGTACAAGAGAGAGTGAAGATGTAAAACCCTATCTTCAAGAATTAGATTTTGAAAAAATAGAAGTAGATTTTCCTCCAGAATTTGAAGAAATCAGACAATTACTAACAGAAATTTATGCAAAAAAAGTTTCAGAATTAAAACATAGAAGAGTGTTGTTTGGTTATGCTTCTAAAACCTCTCTTTTAGAATGTCAAAGAAGAGTGTTTAAAGCACTTAGCTCTGGAAATAAATCTTTAAACTATTTAATGTCTGCATCTGTTTGTGCTCAAGCCATAAAACTACAATATGCATTAGAATTACTTGAAACTCAAACTCTTTCCTCTTTTCTAGTCTATATGCAAAAATTACTCGAACAAGCTAATCAAGGACAATCTAAAGCAGTTCAAAAATTAGTAAAGGATGCAAAATTTATGAGTGCATATACTCTTGCAACCACTATGGGTCTTGAACACCCTAAATTAAACAAACTTAAAGAAGTAATCACAGAACAAATGAAAATTAATCCTCAATCAAAGGTATTAATTTTTTCACAATATAGAGAGACGGTTAGAAAAATTTCAGAAACTCTTAAAAAAATTCCCGGAGTTAGAACAGGAATTTTTGTAGGCCAAACAAAACAAACCCATGGTTCTAAAGATAATCAAACAACAACCGGATTAAACCAACAAGAACAAAAACAAATGATTCAAGATTTTTCTCAAAGAAAAATAAATGTTCTTGTTGCAACTTCAATTGGAGAAGAAGGTCTTGATATTCCAGAAGTTAATGAAGTTATTTTTTACGAGCCTGTTCCTAGTGCAATTAGAAAAATCCAAAGAACAGGAAGAACAGCAAGACTCCTTCCAGGAGCTTTAAAAATTCTTATCACTAAAAACACCAGAGATGAAGCATATCATTATGCTTCTAAGGCAAAAGAAAAAAGTATGCACAAGGCAATAGGTGAAATTAAAAATAAAATGTCTGGTTTTAGTAGGCAAAAAAAATTATTTTAAAAGATTAAATAAAAAATTATTATACACTAATTACCATATATCAAAGAACATAAATCTTTATAACAGATTTTTTCTACAAAAAACTGCATGCCAGTAGATATTCTTGTTGGTGGACAAGGTGGAGATGAAGGAAAAGGAAAAATAGCCGCAAGTCTTGCATTAGCAACCCCCTATTTTGGAACCCCTTATCAAGCAATAGTAAGAGTTCCTTCACCTCAAGCAGGACATAGTATACACATAAATGGAAACAGAATAGGATTAGCACAACTTCCTTGTGGAATTGTGAATAAAGATTTAGAGATTATTCTTGGAGCAGGAAGTTTAATCTCGGTTGAAAAATTATTAAGAGAAATTAGAGAAACTGAAATTAATCCTCAGAAATTAAAAATAGATTATAAGGCAACAATTGTGACTCCAGAACATGTTGAACAAGAATTAGAAAATAATCATCTTATGAAAAAAATAGGAAGTGTTGGGACAGGGGTGGGCCCCTGTAGAAATAGTAAGATTATGAGAAAAGATTTAATTTTTGCAAAAGATGTTCTACAATTGCAACCCTATTTGGCAGATACAAAAAAAGAAATCAGTAAAATTTTAGAAAAAGGTGGAAACATCTTATTTGAAGGAGATCATGGTGCAAAATTAGACTTAGTTCATGGAGAATATCCAATGGTCACCTCCAGAATTGTTAATGCATCAGGATTTTTATCAGAAGCAGGAATTGGTCCAAAAGAAGTAAGAGAGGTTTATGTTATTTTAAAACCATATACAACAAGAGTTGCTGCAGGACCATTAGAAGAGGAAATAGTTGATGAAAAAATATTAGATTATGCACTAAAACAAGGTGGAGAATCTGGGACAGTTAGTAAAAGAACAAGAAGAATAGGTTGCTTTGAGTGGAATAAGGTTCAAGAAACAATCAGAATGAATACTGCTACAAAGTTAGCTATTACTCATTTAGATATCCCTGATTTTTTTTGGAAGGGTTTGGGATATAATACAGAAGATAATTGTGCAGCATTCTTAAAAGACATTGAAAATAATCTATGTTTACAATATCCCTATCCGAAGATTAAATTATTGTCTTTTGGACCAAGAGTAGAAGACACTTTTGAATATTGGGAATATTCAACAAGAAAAAATAAAAAGTAAAATGGATCCAAAAAGAAAAGTTGCAATTATTGGTGCAGGACCTGGAGGAATAGAAACTGCAAGAGAGCTTGCTAGATCTAAATTTGGAGATAGTTTAGAGATAACTATTTATGAACAAGGTAAAAAAATTGAAGATAGGACATGTCCTGCAAATGGTTCAGGAAAAGAGTGCATACGCTGTCAACCCTACTGCCATATAAGATCTGGAGAGGGCGGAGCAGGGCTTAAATCTGATGGAAAATTAATTTATCATCCATCAAGAGACAATAATCTTTTAGAGTTATGTAACAAACCAGAGCCAGGAAGATTAGGGGAACAAGAACTAAAACAAATAATAGATAATAGAATTGAATCTGAATTTCAAAAAAGAGGAATTCCCACAGAAAAAAGAAATTTAAAAGCAGAACAAGAAATGCTAGAAAAAGCAGCACAATATGGCATAGAATTTATTCCTGCAAAACAAACCCATGTTGGAAGTGATAGACTTCCAAAAATAATGCAAGAAATTGTTTCTGATTTAGAAAAAAAGGTAAAGATTAATACTCAAGAAGAGATTGTTGATTTTAAAGATAATGTTTTAATAAGTAATAAAGGTGAACACAACTTTGATTATCTTGTTTTTGCTACAGGTAGAAATGGGTTATTTGAAAGATTAGTTGATAAAAAAGGTATAGATTATATTTTTAATCCAGTAGATATAGGTATAAGAGTTGAAGTTCCTGCAGAAGTAATGAAAAGGGCTTGTGAAATAAGTTGGGATTTTAAGGCAAAGATAATAACTCCTACATACCAAGATGAAGTAAGAACTTTTTGTGTCTGTCCTAATGGATATGTTACACAAGAGACCCATAAAGATTTTTGTTTAGTAAATGGAGAAGCAAAAAATGCTCAAAAATCAAAAAATACTAATTTTGCATTCTTAGTAAAATACAGGCCCACAGCCCCTGTAACAAGTGGTAATGAACTAGGAAGAATAATTGCTCAAAAAGCAGGAAAGTTTTGGGATGGAAAAATAGGTCTCCAAAGATTAGGGGATTTAAGAAGAGGGCAAAGGTCTACATGGGACAGGATAAACAAGTATTCAAATCCTAAACCAACACTACTAGATGTATGTCCAGGAGACTTAGGTTCTGGTTTAGATTATAGAAACATGTTAGATATTTTAGAGGGATTTGAAATCCTAAACCACATTCTTCCAGGGGTAAATCAGGATTCGACACTTCTTTATGCACCAGAGATAAAATTCCACGGAATTCAAATAGTTCCTCAAGATAATTATCTTCAAACAAACATTCCTTATGTTTATGCTATTGGAGATGGGGCTGGTACGAGCAGAGGAATAACTGGAGCAATGCTCTCTGGAATAATTGCTGCTAGAGGGATTATAAGAGATTTAAAAGAAAATTGAGAATTAGCAGCATAATAACAGAGTATTAAAAAAATAAAATGGACCCTATCAAAAATTTAAGAGATATTTTAACTGAGAATTATATCAGTTTAGAAGTCTGGACTGCTTGTTTAAAGAAAAAAGAATTTAGATTATATATTGAGAATTTAAAAAATAATCTTAAAAAACAAATGCCTGAAATTAGTTATTTACAAACAAAATTTACAAGATATATAAAAGATTTTGAACAGCAAGGTGGTTTAAGTTTGTTAGGGGGAATTTATGGATGTAAAATAAAAATTAACCTAAAAATAGACTGGTTCAACCTAAAACAAAATTGTATGGATTTAGAAAAAAATAATAATCAAAGAGTTGCAGACATAGATGTATTTATTCCTAACGAGAATGGTGGAATAAAAATAAGTCGAAAAAGGAAAGATAATTTCTGTGATTAGAAAAATAATTAACCTCTAATTTCTATATAAAAATATGAAAAAGATTTATGACATCTTTGCAAAATCTAAAAAACAATTAAAAAATCCCAAACAAGATAAACAATTAAAAATCCCAATTATAATTGACACAAGAGAAAAGCAATCTTTTGTTGTTTCTGAACTTATTGAAAAAAATGCACAAATAAAATTTGAATTGCTTGAAATTGCAGATTATTTAATTCAAGACATTGCAATTGAAAGAAAAACAATTTCTGATTTTATATCAAGTATGATTAATAAAAGATTACAAAAACAACTACAAGAAATAAAAAAATACCCTAGACAATTTTTAATTATAGAAGGTTTTGACTTTGACTACCAAGACAGACGAATACATGAAAATGCTCTTCGTGGAATGTTCTTATCAATAATAACAGAGTTTAACATACCAATAATATTCACACAAGATTCTGAAGACACTGCAACTTTTTTAGTTTTACTTGCAAAAAAACAAGAAAAGATTCTAAAAGATAAACAAAAACAATCAGAACTTTCAATTAGACAATCTCGTTCTTTCTTTTCAAAAGAAGAACAAAAACAATTCATCTTAGAAGGATTTCAAGGAATTGGCCCAACAACTGCAAAAAAACTTTTACAAGAATTAAAAACACTAAAAAATATTTTTGCAGCTCCAAAAGAGATTTTACAGGAAATCATTGGTAAAAAGGCAGATAGTTTTGATATATTAAGAAGATAGAAATACCATAAAAAATTAAATTACATTTTCTTGTTCAATAATTTTTTCTAAAGTCGGATTCACAACAAAGTCAAATTTAAATATTTGGGGTTTAGCTGGAACATACCCTAAATTAATAAATCCTCTAACTCCTGCTGGTTTTCCAATCACCGGAACATATTTGTTTATTGGTTCCATTCCTGGATGTAAAATAATAGCATGTTTATCTGCATACCCAATTCCTGGTTGATGCCTATCTCCTGCAATAACAATATCTGCATCATTATTCATATTTCTTAGATGGGCTGCAATTCCATAAATTTCATTTTGTCTTGTAGGAAATCTATGCATTACAAATAAAACTCTACCATCTTCTAATCTTATTGCTCCTACGCCAAAATCATTTCCTTTTCCAGAAAAAGCTAAAACCTGGCCATTATCTCTCAATTTTGAAGGGAATTGTAATGCTAACTCTAATGCTTCATCTCCAGTTCTTTGAGATTTATTATAATGATTCCCACTGGTAAATATGACCTTGCTCCCCCATTCAATTAATTCGTCAAGATAAGCTTCCTTTACAAGTCTCTGAAAAATATTCTTTTGTTCAGAAACATTATGAATTGTTAAGGCTCTTTGATTCCTCATAGATTCTTTTTTTAATAATTCATATTTTTGAGAATCAGTCAAACCATCCATTTTATCTATTTGATTAATTACTCTTTGTTCAAATTCTACTGGCGGTTTTGCTTCATATCGTGCAGCACCTTCAAAAACCCTTGATTCAGTTCCATGTAAAATTTCATCATAACAAACAATATCTGGAAAACCATTTCGTATTTGATAAATTTGAGATGCTTTGATTAGTTGATCTTTTGAATATCTCTCTAAATGATCTGTGGTACCTAAATGAAAATCTCCTGCAGCTTCTATTTTATTAAAATCTACCCTAACTTGTTCTTTTCTCTTTTTGATTAAATTTAATAATTCTTTTCTAGTTTCAGGAGTTAAATCTTTTTTTCTTAATTCTTTTCTGTATTCTTTTATTTCGTCGCTAATTACTCCAAAATGTTCTAATTGATCGGTGTCAATAGTCCAAAAACTATTCACTTCTTCATTATCTTCAAAATGAATTGTTGCTGCAGAAGCATAAGGATATCCTCTATCATTTTGTTTAGTGTGCCAATTTTTAAAATTATGGGATTTTAACCAATCTAATTTTTTAATAGATTGTAATGTTGGTAATTGAATCATATAAGATAATTCTTGACCTTTAACAAACTCTCCTTCAATCATATGTTCAGTATGTTTAAACCAAGGCATAACTTCAAAACCTCCTGCACAATGTCCCCCTAATAAAATAATATCTGGCTGAGAATCTTTTAAGTTTTCATCAACAATTTTATTTAAAACTGTATTCCTATAATTTAATTCTAATTTTGCATCTCTTATTGCTCGAGGAGTCACAGAATCAGAAGATAGATGTCCAATATTATGGATTAACAAAATTCTTTTTCCGGTTTTCTCATCTTGTATTAATTCATATTCTCCACCAACTTCTAAGGGCTTTCCAGTTTTAATATCTTCAATTGTCTCTGATTTTACAAGAATGTTTTTTCTTCCAGAAATATGAACTATGGGTGTTTGAGGAATATTCCAACTAAAAAAATGTTTTGTATAAGTATCTTTAGCTCTTTTAAAAGCAAACTCTAATTCATCTGCAAAAACAGGATACTGTCTAGTAAATTGAGTTACAGCAGATCTCCAGCCACTTCCTAAAAGTAAATCTGTCCAACTGCTAAATTCTCTCAAATCTTCTAATTTTGATTCCAAATCATTTTTTAGACCTTCTTTTGTTCCAAGATCTTTATTAATTTTATTAATTTTATATTTAATCTTTTCTCTGAATGCTTTAGGGTCGGGGTTATTTGATTCTGCCCAAAGAGAATAATTAACAATATTATCAATACTTAAATTGAATTGACTAGCAAGGGTTTTACCATATAATCTATTAAAAAGTGTTTCTTTAGTTCCAACCTGAATATTACAAAGTTCTTCAAAGAGAGGGTGCAATTCTTCTGTTTTTTCTTTGATAATTTTGTTTATCATCCTACCCCTATAATCCTCTTTTTTTTCTTCTGGTTTTTTTCTTAAAGAATTTTTTAATTTAATATCTTTAAAAACTTCTCTTTCTAAAGTGGAGAAAAATATATTTTCATTTATCAAATTTATTCTAGTATAATTTTGCTCTGTTTCTTTGTCTATTTTTTCACTTTTTTCTTCAGCAAACCTCTTAATTAAAGTTTCTTCTAAATGGCCAATATTTTTTCGATCTTCTTCACCTGCTTGAATTCTTAAACTAGCATGAGGAAGGGTATTCATTAAACAACCTAGCTGTTGTCCAGCAACTTCAAAAGCTTCAGTAGGTTTTGTTATTTTTTTTCTTTTAGAATTATTAATATGCTCTTTATAGAACTCTCTTTCCCATATTGTTCCAATTTTATCTTCTAACCATCCTTCTGCAAGTCCTTTTCCTTCGTCGAACTTTCTATCAATATGGCCTAGAAATCTTAAGTCATTGGTATAAGATTTAGAATTAAATGGAGGAACATGGGGGATTACCCCCCCTTGGATAATTACTTCTTGAATATGTGAAGAAAGATTATTAGTTTCGAGAAATAATGCCAGGCCTTTTGTGGCATTGTCTGATTGAGCTTTTGTTGCAAAACAAGGTTCTGCTAAATAAACTGCCCCATAACTTATATTAGACCTTTCTCTATCTTTTAAAACACCTTTTGAAATTTCTTTTCTTACAGAAGTATTCAATGTTTCAGGAGAAATAGAAAAAGTAGTTTTTTTATTGTCTCCTATTCCGTGAGTCTCAGAGTTTATAAAAATTCCATCAATCCGGTTTAGATCGTTGACTAATTCACTTGCTTGTTTTTCAGAACGAAGATTTAATTTTGATTTAATTTGGGCTAGAGAAAGAGCGTTTGTAGGGTCTAAAGAACCTTTTTTAAGTAAATTAAAAAGCTTGTAAGATCCATTATCTAAAAAAATAACATCCCCTCCAAGATTAGTTGTATTAATCATATAAGAACATTATAAAAATTCCTTTATAAAAATAATTGTTCTGAAAAACAACTAATAGACTAGCTGTTTAAATCAAAAAACAAATTAAGGGGTTAATGCATAATAAGAATAATCTTTAATTTTTGAGACAAATTCCTTTACATCTTTTAAGGTAACAGAATTAATATTTTTTTCATATTCATAATAATCTTTAGCATTGCCAGAAATCTCTTCTAAAATCAAATGTAATGCTGTTTTAGCACTATCTTCTGATTCAATTTCATAATTACCTATCAATTGTTTTTTAGTATCTTCTAATTCTTCTTCAGATATGTTTTTTACTTTTTTCAATTCTTCTATACAAATTTTAATAACTTCGTCAACTTTTTCCCTATCTGTTCCGATATAAATAATCAAATATCCATATTCTTTTCCATTGTCTATATCTGTTTTAACAGCATAAGCTAAACCTCTTTTTTCTCTAACTTCAGTGAATAGTTTAGAACTCATGCCCCCTCCTAAAAAAGTGCCAACAATCTCAGAAATATATCTTTCTTTATCAGACATTTTAGGAAAATGAACTCCAATAGTTAAATTTGCTTGTTGAATATCTTTTCTAGTTTCTTTAATTTTTAGATTTTGAAACTCAATCTTTGGAATTTTTAATTGCTCTCCTTTTCTTTCTGGACAAAATTGCTCTGCAAATTTTACAATATCTTCAAAATTGTTGTTTCCTACGACAACAAGAATAGAATTTTCTGGATTATACACTTGTTTATGTTTTTCTAATAATTGATCCCTAGTAATTGTTCTAACAGTCTTTTCTGTTCCTCCAATCCCCATACCAAAAGAACCCTTGTATAAAGAAGACTTAATTTTATCTATGACATGTAATCGAGGGTTATCATTATACATTCTTAATTCTTCACAAATAACATTTCCCTCTTTTTTTACTTCAACCTCGGGAAATAGGGGGTTAAAGAAAATATCAAAAATAACATCCATTGCAAGTTCTAAATAATCTGAAGGGAGTTTAACATGATAAGCTGTTTCTTCATCAGATGTAAATGCATTTAATAGTCCTCCAACTTTCTCTAACTCAAAAGCAATCTGTCTTGTTGTTCTTTTTTTAGTTCCTTTAAAACACAGATGTTCAATATAATGGGCAATACCTTTTTCTGTTTCACTTTCATAAATTGCACCAAATTTAGTTCCAAGCATAACAGTAGTAACTGGAACATCTCTTTTTTCATGGAGAATAGTTAATCCATTCTTTAATATTAGTTTATTAAACTTCATTGTGATTAATAAAACTAAAAGGTGTTTTTAAAGATTATTATTCTTTCTCCAAATAAATTGAAATCTTCGATTAAAATGAAATTCTCATTTAAGAAATCCATTAACCATTTTCTTTGAACATTAAATTTAGTTTTACCAGATAAACTTTCAAGAGGTAATGTAATCACAAAAATATCTTCTGTAGAAGTATTTTCCTTAAGTTTAATGAAAAGTTTTTTTGAAAAGTTTTTTTGAAAAGTTTCTAAAGCATCTATTAATTGAAAAATGAAAACCAGTCTAGGGCTTTTATAATCTTTAACAACTTTTTCTAAATCTTTTAGATTAAATAAATCTGTTTGAATTGCTTTTGAATTCTTATATTTCTCGTCGATAAAATAATAATTCATATTTTCTACAATTTTTCCTGATGCCTCTAAAGCAATATAATCTATATTTGGGAAATATTTACTTAAGAGGTTATAAGAAAAACCATTAACTCCAGAACCCAAATCAATTATAGATTTAAATTTATATTGAGGTAACTTCTTAAAAATACTTTTATAAAATATTTGATAATCCCTTTTTTTAGAAGATATATGCCTTGTTAATACTTCAGGGTTTTTCCCTTTTAATACCTTATTAGTTAAAAAGACCCCAAAATACTTTCGAAGTAAAGCTCTTGTTTTTTTAACATCATAATCACAAATTTCTGCAAGTCTTCTTACAATAGAATTAGGTAATTGCGAAAATTCTTTTTTCTTTTTAATTTTTTTTATTAATTCTATATTTTCCATGAATCTTAGTAAGATTATAACTTCACAAAATTTAGGATTAATTCTTTTTGCCTTACTTCTGGATGAAATAATACTCCATAAATTTCCTTTTCATTATGTTTAACTGCTTGAATTATTTTTGAATGAGTAAATCTTTCAAAACTCTTTGAAAATAAAACAGAGGTATTATGTAAATGATAAACTTCTTGATTTCCAATTAGTCCTAAAAATGGTTTTTTGAATTTTTCAAAATAAAACCCAATTTCTTGGTGAGGCTCTAGGCTTCCATCAAAAATAGAACCAATTATTTGAAACCCTGCACAAATCCCTAAAACTGGTTTGTTTTTTTCTTTTAAAAATTCAAACTTCTTTAAATCTTCTAAAAATTCATTATCTATTAAACTAGTTCCAGAAATAATAATTTTATTACAGTTTTCTAAATCTTTTTTGATTAATTTTTTATAATTTTTAGAAATAAATTGTAAATTGTTCTTTTTTAAAATGTCTTCAATAGGTTTTACAAATTCTAAATCATGAAGTTTTTCCTTACAAGTAGAAATCAAAAGTATTTTTTTGTTATTAGATTTCATATTACTTCTACCTCTCTTACCCATGAATTTTTTTCTCCAGAATCCTTAAATGACTTAATCTTTAATTTAGACTTAAATAAACTACAATCTCTAACAAAAGTTTCAAATTCTCCTCCCTCTCCAGCAGGATTTATCTTATATTTCTCTTGAAGAGATTTTAAATCCTTAATAAATTTTTTATCTATTTTTCTTCCTAACCAAGTTTTATCTAAAGGATATGCAAAAACTCCAGTTATAATTACATCAAATTTATTTTTAATTAATTCTTCAAGTAATTCATTTTGGTCTTTTTGCCATAATGGGTTAAAACAATCAATGTTTAATTTAGTGCAAATTTTTTGGACCCTAGAAGCCTGATAAATCGATTCTAATGCTCCGGTTACAACCCCTTGGACATTATATCTTTCAATAGCTGACTTAATTGCACTTTCTAAATCTTTTAATTCTGTTTCTTTTTTACCTTTAGTCTTTTTGATAATAATAGGCAGTCTCATTGCCTTTGCTTGATGTTTTACCTTACTAATAGAAGGAGTATGAAACATATAGCTCTCTTTATTCTCCGAATCTATAGTAATTAAACAACTTATTTTATACCCATACTTTTTTGCAATAAATGTAGCATAACAAGAGTCTTTTCCTCCAGAAAATAATACTGCTAAATTTATCTTTGAGGACTTCATAGATATAGATTAAGAATTAAGGTTTAAAAAGGAGTGGTTTTAATTATATTCCAAAATTAAGAAGAAGAACTTCCTCCGCCGCTATCTGTACCAGGTGATTCATCTCCTTGGACCCCTAAAAAGTCATATATACAATTCTCATAATTATCCATTCCAAATAGGTCTGCAAATCTACATAAAACCCTAACACCCATAGACTTCATCCTTGAGGCATCTTGAATCATGTCTACTAATTCAATACACTCTCCAGAAGAACATAAATTACTTTCACATTCAAAACTATTTTGGCACTTTGCCCATCCACCATTGTAATCTTTTGTTTTTTGAAGTTTTACCACACCATCAATATCACAATAAGCATTAACCTCTCTACCCATAGAAATTAAAACATAACTTTGGCCTTCTTCTTCACTAATAATAATATCTTCAACCCTAAAATAGAATACTCCTTCCCCATAATCTGTAAAATCAATTTTATATTCTCTTCCAATCTGTAAAAACTCTTCAAAAACAATTTCTTTTGGATCTTCATTAAAATTAGCCCCTGTTATTTTTAAGTATGCTTCTTGACTATTAATTATTCTTACTTCAACTTCAATGTTTCCGTCACCATCATAATCTATCCCTTCTCTTAATTTTTCCTTTTGAGACTCTTCTTGAGCAAATCTAAACCCATATTGAATACATTTATTTTCAGAAGATCCCATCCATCGAGGAGTATAACACCCTGAACACATTCCTGGAGAACACGAAGAAGTATCTACTTTGTTAGAATTTCCACAACACTGATCCTTACAAGTAGTAGTTTGAATTCCGTGAGGTGGACATATAATTGGTTCTGTCTTACAAGACCAACAAGGAGAACATTCGTCTAAAGGAATTTCAGAAGGACATTGTTGTAAACTATCTCCAATTGCTAATCTTAAAGGATAATCTAAATTAAAATTCTCCCAATCCACATAATCATATGAATTATCTGTTAGTTTATTTACAAAATCAGTGAGTTTTTTACCACTAATCTTAGCTATTTCTTCATCAGTTAAACTTCTTCCATTATACGTATTAATTAAAACTAAAACATTATTATTTGCCCACAAAATCTGTCTGTTTTGGTAATCATAATCTTCATAACTTTGCCGATTATTTAAGATATCATAATTACAAATATAATATTTATTCTCCTCTTCTTCATGCCAATTCCCTTCAACTTGGCAAACTTTCCATTCAGTTAGAGTTTTCAAATATTTTTGTAAATCAATTTTTTTATTTTCAAATACAGTAACATAATATTTCAAATTATAATATTCATTATCATAATTTGCACTCCATAAGGCAGTATACTCTATTCCCCTTTCCTCTTGTCCATCAATCCACCAGGTACCTTCCCAAGGATTAATATTACTCTCATGATAAATAAATCCTAAATCATTAACAAAAAAACTCTCTGGATTTTTTACTTTTTCAACTAAATCCTTACATTCTACTGGTGTTGCATTTAAAAGGGTTACACACTTTCCACCCCGGCATCCAGTTGGACATTGAATTAACTCGTGATTATCTGGATCAATAATTACAGAACCATTAGTAAGATTATAATTACAAAAAGCTTCTCTTACATAACATTCATCACCAGAACAAGAATAAACTTCATTATACTCTTTACTTTCATTATAAATTTTTACATCATCTAAACATTGATCTGAATATTTAATAGTATCTCCTCCAAAAGTAGTCGTCATGGTTCCAAAAACATAAGGGTTTTTCCCTCCATCAGAATCAGTACAAGCATCTACTTTACAGTCTTCAAAAACCATTATATCCCCTACAGAGGTTTGCGGAAAGTCAAGTTTAACAATATATTCCTCAGAAGTATTTGCAGAATTTCCTTGTAAATAAACAGTATAAACCTTTCCTCCAACAGCAATAGTTCCCTTACCTTCAGATAACCAAGTAGTATCAAAAACAATTCCTGTAAAGACATCTGTAAATCTGACTATATCATGATTAAATCCGGTAGTATAATTTTTTACAGAACTTAATCTCAATAAATAACCTGGAACAACAACATAATTTTTATTATGACTTTCATCTAATTCTTTAATAATAACTGTATCTCCATCAGCGATTCTATCCTTCATCTCTTCTATAATCTCGCTAGTTAAATATTTACAACCATCCACAGTTTTGCCTGTTTTACAAACACCCCCTTCACAACCATAGCTACAAGAATGACAAGCTCCACTAGAACTAGTATTTGACTTAACACAAGTTCCAATATCTGCTTCTTGAACACATTTATACATAATTGTTTCTGAACAAGCATTTCCTCCTGAACAATATTTTCGAGTTTCAAAAGGACAATCAGAATCTGTTGTACATTCTGAATTTTTAATACATGCACCATCAGAACAGACATATCCATTTGGACAATTCCTAATATCTATCACACCTCCTGCAATTGCTCGTGAAGTTGATTCTCCATCATCTCCACAACGAAATTGTAATACCTTATTTTCACCCATATAACATTCATCTGTATCTATATCTCCAGAAATTCCAGTAACAATTCCTTTTATATAGATATTATTTGCAGAATCAGAATCAGTACAAGTTACTTCTGGAATTGGCGGAGGGGCGGCCACAGCCTTACCTGTAATTGAATTATAAATATCTGAAAACCATCCAGCAGAAACAAAACTTAAAGATAAAATAAAGATTAATCCAAAAACAAAAAAAATATTCACTTCTTTTTTCATGAAAAGTTAACAGTATAAAGATTATTTAAATGTTTTTATTTTTTTTAAAGTTTACAACAGTTTAACTATTGTTTAGATATATCTCTTCATTAGAATTAGATGTGGGTTTGGAAGAAGATTTGTTAATCGGAATATTTGAAGTAGAATTTTGATTTAAGATTAATTTCCTCGAGGATTTAAATCCTAAAATACTACCAATTATTAAGAATATATTCAATGTTAAAACACCTAATATCAAACACCAAATACTTCCTTTAAGAACTTGGGTTTCATTATTGATTTTAAAAGAGAATACAATCCCTAAAATTCCTATAATAAAAAAATAAATAAGTCCTATAATAAAAAGAACTATGACTAACATACTTAATCCAGTTAAATCAGACCTTTTTGTTAATGCTGCTGAAAGAGTAATAGTTGTCAAAAAAACCAATAAAACAAGAATAACAAATATTAAGGAAATTAAAATATTTATTATTCCCCCTATAAAAGAAAAAATAAATCCTGACCTACTTTTCATATTTTTTAATAAATTTTAATATTAATAAAGCTATCTCAAGAAGTTCATAAAATTATTAAACTCTTTTAATCTTATAAACAAATGGCATCAACAAACCAATCTCCATTTTATAAGGTTGCAGAAGCAAATTTCTTAAAAGCTACAACAAATGAAGAAAAAATATCTTGTTTAGATGTTATGATAAAGGAGTGTCCTAAACATAAATCTGCAGAAAATATGTTGAGAAACCTCACACTAAGAAGAAAAAAACTAATTAATATAGCAGAAAAGGCAAAAAAATCAAGAAAAGGCAAAAAACCAACTATTAAAAAAACAGAAATGCAAGCCCTATTATTAGGAGAATCAAACACAGGAAAATCCTCAATATTCAAGACATTAACAAATTTAAATCCAAAAATAACTCCTCACGCATATACAACTTATGAACCAGGAGCAGGAAGTTTAGATTATGAAGATGTAAAAATTCAAATTATAGATATGCCTGCGTTTCCAAATTCAGATAAAGGTTTAATAAATAATACAGATACAATTCTTTTAGTAATAGATAATTTAGAACAACTGAAAAAATCAGAATCATATCTATCAAAAACTAGGGCAAAGGTAATAATTCTTTTTAATAAAATAGATTTATTAAATGAACAAGAAAAAAGGAAATTAGCTGCAACATTAACATCTAGAAAAAAAGATTTTGTTCTCTTTTCAGCAGAAACAAAAGAAAATATAGATGAATTAAAAAAGAAACTATTTGATTCTTTTCCCATAATAAGAATATATACCAAAGAACCCAGAAAACCTGTTTCTGAAAAACCAATGATTTTAAAGAAAGGCTCAACAGTAAAAGATGTTGCTGAAAAAATTCTTCATGGATATTCTTCAAAAATAAAAAAAGTTAAAATATGGGGTCCTAGTTCTAAGTTTTTAGGCCAGGTTGTAGGTATTGAACATATTCTTAAAGATAAAGATGCAATAGAATTACAAACAACTTAATAATCTCCCTATAAAATTAGTTAAAATGAAAATTCAGAAAGTTTTCTTAATACTAAGTATCTTAGGAATTTGTCTTTTAATCTTTTTATCTCAGATTATCTCTCCTAAAACGATTAAGATGGATGAACTTGAAAAGTCTACATTAAAAAACAAAGGAGAGAAAATACAAATTCAAGGAGAAATTGAGAAAATAAATTATTATGAAAATAAGGTTTCGATTTATCTTAAGGGTTCAGAAGTAGAATTTGTAATATTTACAGAAAATTTTCAACAAGAAAAAATGAAAAAACAAGAAAAAATGAAAAAACAAGAAAAAATGAAAATTTTAGGGGAAATTGATTTTTATAAAAATCAATTACAGGTTATTGTTGACAAACTTGAGGTTTATTAAATCGGGTATAGATTAGAATATCCAATCCCAAAAAGATTCCCACCAAGAAGGTTCTTCATAATATGCCTCTTGGGTTATACAAGAGTCATAAGTAAGTTGAGCCCTTTTAGAACCTTCTTCTGCCAAACAATTGTGACCTACAATCCCTTCACAATCTTGTTCATTAAACATAGCAGGTTCTAGATTCACATCATTTCCCCCAACAGACATACAATGACAATCACAGAATATTTTTGATTCTGTTGTAGGTGCTGTTGTAGTAGTACTTGTTGGTTCATTAGTACTTGGAGGAAGGTTCTCTACCCCTTGAACAAATCCTAAACAAATAACCATAACAAGTAAAACACTTGTTAAGATTAAACTAAATTTATTTTTCATAAAATAAACTCTATCCTTGAGTTTATAAATTTATCAATCCTAAATGTAGGCATAAAACATATAATTTTTATTAGGCTCTTTCTTTAATAAAACATGGTAATTCCTCTTTTGATTATCATATCAATTACCTCGATAGGCATCTTAGCAGGAACAATCACAGGCCTAATTCCAGGAATTCATACAAATCTTATTGCAATATTTATTTTATCATCTTTAGGATTTTTATTAAATTATTTTTCTGCTTTTTATTTAATGATTTTTATTATAGTAATGGCCATTACTCATACTTTTGTTGATTTTATTCCTGCAATTTTCCTTGGAGCTCCTGATGAAGATACTGCACTTTCAGTAATCCCGGGACATGACTTTTTATTAAAAGGAAAAGGATATCAAGCAATTATTTTAACATTAATAGGTTCTATTTCTGCTATTTTTATTTTAATGTTTATTACACCCTTATTTATCTGGATTATTCCAAAAATATATCCATTTATACAAAAGATGATGTCTTGGTTTTTAATTTGGATATCTGTCTTTTTAATTTATCAAGAAAAACATTCTAAAATTTCTGCAATAATTATTTTTCTCTTAGCAGGATTTTTAGGATTAGCAACATTAAATCTTCCTGTAAAACAACCTCTTTTTGCAATGCTTACAGGATTATTTGGAAGTTCAACATTAATTTTTTCTATTTCACAAAATATAAAGATTCCTCAACAAGATGTAATCAAACCCTTAATCTTAAAAAAACAACTTATTAAACCAATATTAATAACAACAATAATCTCTCCAATATGTTCTTTTTTCCCAGGATTGGGAAGTAGTCAAGCAGCAATTATTGGATCAAAACTAACTAAAAATATTTCTAAGCCTCAATTTCTAGTTCTTTTAGGATCTATTAATACTCTTGTTATGGCTGTCTCATTTGTAACCTTATTTTTAATTGACAAATCAAGAACAGGAGCTGCAAATGCTATCCAACAAATAATTCAAATTACTTTAAAAGATTTAATTTATATTTTAGTAATAATCTTTTTTACTTCACTAATTGTAAGTATTATTGTAATCAAGATTTCTAAAATAATTGCTAAAAGAATTCATAGATTTAATTACAGGTTAATTTCATTAAGCGTAGTTTTATTATTGATTGTTTTTGTCTTAATCTTTTCAGGTTGGATAGGAATTTTAGTCTTTAGTGTTTCTACTTGCTTAGGTTTAACTTGTATTTACCTCAGCATCCGCCGAGGATACTTAATGGGTTGTCTTTTAATTCCTACAATTTTATTTTATTTGCCTTTTTTCTAATATACTAAAGAAAATATTTAAACTGGAACAACAAAAAATAAAAACTTACCTGTCCTATTAAAACGATGGTTGACTTAACATTAATCCTCAAATTAGTTCTAGTAATTGTCTTCAGTGGATTAATTGGTTATGAAAGAGAACATGTAAAAAAACAAGCAGGCCTTAGAACCCATATCTTAGTTTGTTTATCTTGTTGCATAATTACTATTTCTAGTGTTATCTATTTCCCTCAAGAAACAGCAAGAATAATTGCAGGATTATTAACTGGAATGGGTTTTATTGGTGCTGGAGCAATTATTGCTGAACAACAAAAAGTTATAGGAATCACAACTGCTACTTCATTATGGTTTGTTGCAATTATTGGAATAATAATTGCTCTTGGAGCTTATGAAATTGCTACAATATCTATAATTGTTGCTTTCCTTATTTTACAATTAAAAAGACTTGAAAGTATAAAAAAGACCAAACCTTAAAAATAAAAGAATGTGTATATTATAATGAAAAATAATAAATTAGGCTATCTTTTGTTAGGAATTATCTTAATAGTTATTGGAATATATCTTTATGTTTTTTCAGATATCTTACATTGGACTTTATCCTGGGCAATTCTTATGTTAGGAATTATTTTAATTGCTTTCTGGGAATATCACTATAATAACAAAAATAAAATTAGAACTAATAACTCTCAACCAAAAAAAGTTAAGAATGATTTTCCAGAAATTATTAATTAAAAATTTCTCATATATTAAAACCACTGCTTCAATTCAACCTGTTTATCAGTTTCTCTTCCAAAAATACTTTCAATGTAAATCTTAGCAAGTTCTAAAGCCTGTTTGGTATAATCTGGAATTTCAAAATTTCTAGCAAGTTCTAAAGCAGGTTCTAAATATTTAATAATAGACCCATGAGAAATAGTAAAAATAATTTTACCTCCACACTTAGTACATACTCCAATCATTGGGGGTCTTCTGAACTTTTCATTGCATTTAACACACCGAAATTGTTGTTGAGAAAACTTTCTTAAATTACCCCTAATATCTCTAATAAAATGTCTTTCAATAATAAGCCGTGCAACATCTCCTGTATCTACTGCACGTAATTTTTTAACTAAGTCCATCTGACTACTCACTTTCTCTTGCATAGTGGGCAATTTTTTATATGAAGAGTTAACAACACCATTATTAAAATCATTAGTATCATGTGTAAACCCAATATTTTCATAAGGAGATAAATTATTTCTTAAACGAGTTTTAACAGTTTCAATTTCTACTTCTGAAGAATGTTTTTCTTGTTCTGCAGCCCTATAGAGTTCTAAGGGATAATGATCACAAGTTTCAAAATCTAAAATTTGATCATCAACTTCTCCAGCACGAATTCTTGCATTTAAAACAAGAGGGGCATCTTGAGTTCCGCCCCTATGAGAAGGTAAAAACTTTTTAGAAAAATTAATTAAAACATCCATTAATAACATTACAGCAGCCTCATCTCCGTCACAATCTCTTCTCATTGCAGCATGCATATAAGGACTTGCAAGAAGACCCTGAGTTTTTGAAAATCCAATAATTCTTCCAATTACTCCTGCACAATTATGGGGAGCCATACATGCAACTAATTGTCCGACCAAATCTTGTTTAGTTTCTAATTTATAGAATCTTGGCAATTTATAAAATCTTTCTAAAAGTTCATCAATAAATTTAGAAATATTAAAAAATACATCATCTGCTTTTTCGTCTCCTGTTTCAGGACAAGCAGGAAGAATAATATCATGAGCCATTATCTCTAAAATCTGATTAGTATCAACAAGTTCTTTTCCATGAATATCTTGAATATATCCTATTTCTCTTAATTTTTCAATAGAGGTTCCAACTTCTTTAGGTTTAAAATGAGTAACAGGCATCTCTGTTGCATCATATCTAATAGTACCATCTTTATTTACACACAATTTATATTTTGCTCTTAAAATAGCCTTAGCCATATTTTCAAAATCATGATCTTCACTGCTAGTTCCACGAACACCTTTAATTAACTCTGGAGCCTCTCCTCTTTGTAATCCTAAAGAGTCTAATGCTTTTTGAAAATAATGTTTACTATCAATTTTTCTAAGATAATGATTCTTTAACACCGAATTTTCATGTTTGGAACAAGAACTTTTTTTATAATTTTTACCACATTCATTACAATAGAACATTCTTATGCCCTTAGTACCACAATTTTCACATTTAGAATATATAGATTCTATATTACACTCAGGACAAGAATATATTGGAAAATCAGATTTAATATATCCCTCTTCAACAGCTGTATTTAAACTTCTAAATCTTCCTCCTTGTTCTCCTATAGGAAATAATCCATTTGGACTCCCAGTTAATTTTCTTAGTTTTGCTTTTTCAGGTCTACCCATTCTTGCACCGATAAATGTTCCTGCTTTATCTTTTATTTCAACTTCAGAAAAATCATTAATAAATTCTAAGACATTATCTTTATTTTCAAATTCTTCAATAGTTTTTTCATTTCCAGAAAATTTTTCTTCTGCTTTTTCTATAATTTTATCAACTTGACCTTCAAAAAATTGTTCTTCTAAATTTTCTGAAGTTAATCCAAGATTTGCTAGAAATGCTCCATTGTCATCAATAACAATATTATCAAATACTACTTCATGCTCAACACCTAAAAGTTCAAGAGCCCTTTTTGCATCAGCAAATCTTTCTCTAGAATTTCTTCCATAAGGTAAGATTAATTTTTCTCTCCAAGAAGCGCTTTTTATCCAATACATTAGATGTAAAAATTGTTCTGAATTAATCTGAGTCCAATAATAAATATAATTTGGATGAAGAGGGATATCAAATTTTTTACTAATCTCCATTGCTTCTTCAAACCTAATATTGTAGGCATCTATTTTATCTCCTGTTTTTTCTTTGTATTCCAACCCCCACCATTCTTCAACATAACCGGGTTTAGGAAGTTCTGCATTTCTATTAATAACATCTCCTAAAGGAAATAAAATATCTCCAAAATAGATTATTTCTTCTACGTCCTTATACAATTGTTTAGCTTCTTCAAAATTACTTAATTTTTTTACAGAACCATTAATCAATTTAACTATAGGCCCATCAATAGAATCACAAGAAGTAATTATACATCCTTTAGTTGGTTTTTCTATTTTCAATTGAGTTCCAGAAGATAAAAAACAATTTGAAATGCCCATTGTAGCCGGATGAACTGAGGTAGCAGAAAATCCTGCAACTCTTGAACGCCCATATCTAAATCTAAATCCTCCTGAACGAGAAGGATGAGAAAAAACCGGTCTACCAGCAACTAAATCTTTGATATATGTTGCAGTAGTATCTTCACTTCCTTTTTCTCTTTTTTTATGTATTTCTAGATAATCTGGAATAAAATCAAATCCAGAAGACTGAAATCCCTTATCTTTAATACTCTTCAAAAGTCTCCATCCTTTTGCAGCTTTCTGTGCAAGGCCCTCTGAAAAAATTAAACACATACCCCCCCTAATAAAATTGGTTTCAACTCTCTCTAAATCTTTATAATTAGAAACTTCTCTTTTCTCTGTTGGATCTCCTGCGATTTGAATAGGAATATTCTTTGCTAAAAATTCTAACTCCTCTTCTGTTGGAAGATATTGCAGATTAGTAACCCGTTCATGATAATCATAATTTTCAGTAACATACCTTTTAACTTCTGTTTCATTAGGATCATATTTTGCAAATCCAAACATTTCTCTTAAATAATCTATTAACATTAAAACCATACATCCTGCAGTTGTACCTGCACTTCTAATAGGTCCAGAAAAAGAAGCAACAAAATAATCTTCCCCTGTTTTTGTTTTTTGTAATTTAACACCTGTAAATCCTTCAATTGGAGAAGATACAACACCAAGAGTGATATAGGCAAAACCCAATCTTATACTGGCATTAATTGCTTCCAATAATGAAGGGAATTTACAATATTTTTGTTTTGCAACTTCCTCTGCAATCTTAAAACTAACTGCAGTATCTAATTGACCGTGTTCTTCTTCTAATTCTAAAATTCTATCTACAATTTTTTTATCATTAAGTTGGGGATAAACAGTAGATATTAATCCTACTACTTTTTCAGCTAAAGACATTGCAAGAGGAATTTCAACTTCAGAAGAAGGGTCTAAATTTTTCTCTCTTGCACTTGCTGCAACTTTATATTCTTTTTTTACTTCAACAACTAAATTTTTAAAATATTGTTCAACATCCATTATTTTTTCCTCTACCAATTTTTTCAAAATAGTTTAGAATTTCTTTTGTAACTTGTTTCCAATCATTAACTCTTGTTATGTTTTTATGGTCTACCTCTTGATTCCAAGGATGATTGAATAAAAGAACTTTTAACCCTGATTTAGCATATAACAAAGCATTTTCTCCATGATCTTCAACAATTAATTTAATATTTTGTTCATTACAAATTTCATGTTTTTCTTTATTATCATTATTTTTTCCTGCAAAAAATAAGTTATAATCTAAATTTGGAAAATGTTTTGTTAGATTTTTTTCTGTTTTTTCTCTAGTTAAAATCTCTGTTCTTGCGGTTATAAAATTTAATTCAAAATCCTTCCAAAGAATTAAGATAGATTCTTCTGCGTGAGGTAATAAATCTAGGTTTCCAAATTTTTCAGAAGAAAAAAAATCTTTTAACATTTCAAAGCCTTTTTCAGAAGATATATCAAACTTTTTTTCAAAATGATAATCTGTCCAATCTTCATAAGTGGCATCTAAATTATAAGTTTCTCTTAAAATATTTAAAAAAGGCGTAATAAAATCTAAAAGAGTGTCATCTAAATCAATTCCAATCTTTAATTTTTTATTCATTTTTCCATATATTAAATTTAATTAAAATTTCATCTAAAACTTGTTCCGGAAGTAAATTAGAAGTGTCTAAAAATAAATCATAATTATTCTTGTCTAAGTAGTCAGTATTATAATATTTTTTATATCTTTTAATATCACTTTCCACTCTTTGAAAAATTAATTTTTGAATTTCATTAATAGAATCTACTGGTTTTTCATCTTCTCTTTCTCCAATCTTTTGGGCATTAAAAATTCTCTTTGCACCTACTTCTTCATTTACATCTAAAAATATTTTAAATGATTGAGGAATAAAATGATAAGACAATCTCCCATCAATAACAAAATTATTTTCTGTTTCCCCCATTTTTTTTTGATAGTCATCTGCATCTTTATCTGTAAAGATTTCCTCTTCTCCAAGTTTATTAAATTCATCAATAGTCATACCTCTTTCAAGAGCCATTTTTCCTCTTAAATCTCCTACAGAATATTGTTTCAAATTTAATTTCTCAGAAATCATCTTTCCAAGAGTTGTTTTTCCTGCTCCTGGTTTTCCAGAAATAGTTATAACAGACTTTTTGAATTTACTATTATTTTTTAAATTCTTATATACCTCATCTTTAATATTGGATTCTTTGTCTTTTTGTTTAATCTCTTCTGAAAAATCTAAAATTTTAATTTCACGTGTTTTTAAATTTAATAGAGGAACCTTACAGGGATCAGGAATATTTCCTACTTTTTCTTCAAATGGTGTTTGAGATTGCCAACAAGAGGAAGCAACTAAAAGAATATTATTATATGTTGAAACTTCTGGCCGATGTAAATCTCCGGTAGCAATAATATCTGGAACTTCCTCTATTAAAAGGTGGTCCTTTTTTTGGTCAGGAATATATAACACTAAACCATGACTTGGTGCAAGATGTCTTCGTTTTAACATTTCTTTAACAATTCGTGTAGGATGATTATGTTTATGATTTAATCTTATATCTTCTATTTCATCAACAAATCCATGCATACTAGCCCCATGATACATTAAAACCCTAAACCCTTCTCCAATCTCTATTAAAGAGGGGTTAGAAACTAATGTTAAATTTTTAATATTATATAAATCTGGAGCAATCCCCTCTCCAATTAAAGGTTGGGGTTCTGCAACCCTAACTCCATCGTGTTGTCCAGGACATAATATAATTTTAATATCCTTTCTTATAGAATCTAAAATTTGTGCAAGCATAATATACTGATTTTTTATATCTTTAATATTTAAGAATTTTTCTTGATCAGGAAATACTCCTACTCCATCAATACTATCTCCGGTAATAAATAAATATTTGACTTTTTTAGCAATTTTTCTTTGAGATTCATCTCCTTCTTTTCCATTTAACCAATTTATAAATCTCAACAGATTATCTTTCAAAAACATAGTAGAACCTAAATGTAAATCAGAAGTAAATGCAACCCATTCTTCTTTTTCTTGTCTTTTTTTCTCAGGCAAATAACTTTCTGGGAAAAATAATTCATTAGCAAATAATATCTCTTGATTTCCAGATACTTTAAATGCAACAATATCATCTAACATTAAATCCTTGGCATTATCAAACAATTCTTTTCTATTTTTATTAACTAGAATTCTAGTTTTTCCTGTTAAATCTTCAACTTCTAATAATAAATTTTTATTTTGTGTGACTCTTTTTTCTAAAATAGAAACAATAACTGAAAAACTTCCTCCTGATTGGGGAATTTTTCTAATTGAAGTTAAATTATCTAACTCTCTCTCCTGAAGGATTGTTTGGAGAACATGATATCTTAATCTAAAATGTTGAACAAAATCATTTACAGATACTTTATTAGGAGTAACATTTGGGGAATTTATAATTCTCAAATCTTGTTTCTCTTCTATTTTTAAATTGTCTTGTTTATTTTTTTTATCTATTTCTGTTCTAGAATATCCTAAATTTATAAATAGTTTTTCTATAATTTGTTTATTTTGCCCATTAACTAATACATTCCTTATCTTTTCAAAATTTTGGAAGAATAATGTTTTGGTTAATACTCTTTCTTGAACATTTAAATTTTGTAAAGAATCTATCATGTTTATTACAGTAGATTCATCAAGATTAGAAAATAAAGCTAACATTTCTTTGTCTAAGAGAAAACCTCTTTCCATAAATAACTTTAATATTGTGCTTTTCATTTTCCTCATTTAAGATTGCTGGTAGGCAATTTATTTTCTTATTTGAGTTTTACAATCCAAGACTTTCTACTAAGATTGCTTCAACTTTATCTAACAGTGAAGGAGGGATAGACAATTTTATTTCTCTTGTTCTTCCATGTCTTCCTTTTGAAATCACTCTAGCATTAATCAACCCTAACATATCTATTTCTGCTATAATATCACTAACTCTCCTTTGGGTTAAGGGATCTGTTCTTGTTTTTTTACATAATTCTTGATAATTATTATAAACATCTCCTGTAAAAAATCTATTTAAATCATTTTCTTTTTGAGATTTTTTAGTTAATTCTAAAATTGATTGAAGAACAACTTGAAATTGTTTAGGTTCTGTTTCTACAATATCTAAAATTTTATCTCTTTCAATTTTTTTATTAGCCAAATCTATATATTCTAAATCAACCTTACTTTTTCTATCTCTTTCTGCAAGTTCTCCAGCAATTCTTAATAAATCTAAAGCACGCCTAGCATCTCCATGTTCTCTTGCTGCATAAGCTGCACATTTTTCTATAACTCCTTTTGAAAGTATCCCTTGTTTAAACGCTTGTTCACATCGATTGTTTAATATATCTCTTAATTGGAGAGCATTATATGGTGGAAAAACTATTTCTTCTTCCCCTAAACTAGATCTGACTCTTGGATCAATATTTTCTAAAAAGGTAACATCATTACTAATACCTATAATAGAAATTTGAGCTTTGCTTAATTCAGAATTTAATCTTGTTAGATTATATAAAAAACTATCAGAGATTTTTTTAACAGCCTGATCTATTTCATCAAAAACCAAAACTACTAATTGTTTTTTATCATCTATTAATTCTATAAATTTAGAATAAACTTGGTCTGTAGGTAATCCTGTAGCAGGAACACTTCCTCCGAGTTTTTTAATTAAAGCTGCTAAAATTCTATATTCTGTATCAGCTACCTTTCTTAGTTTGCAATTTAAATATTCTATTCTAACAATTGCTCCTGTATCTTTAGCCCTTTTACTAATTTCATCATTAACATATTGTACTGAAAGAGTTTTACCTGTTCCTGTTTTACCATACAAAAAAAGATTACTACATCTTTCTCCACGTAAAATTGGAGCAAGAATAGAAGCAATATGTTCAATTTGTTTATCTCTATGAGGAATTGTCTCAGGAGTATGGTTAACTTGAAGGACAGATTTATTTTGAAAAATAGTATTTTTTAATGCAGAATCAAAAATATTGTCTAATTTAACACCCATTTAACCACCTCATGATTATTTTATATTTTTAGAGTATTTAAAGATTTTTATATATGAAACAATATCTCCTATACCCCTATTTCAAATGGAAACTTTTAGAGAGTAGTAAAATCTTATTTTAAAATTAAAATGCTAAAAATAACCCTATTTTTCTTTAATTAAGAGAATTTAGAGGAGAAACGTTAAAATCATTTAATTTCATAAAAAGTATTAATTAACTAACTAATTATCTCTCACCCCCCTATTTCCTTTCCACATGAAATAGAGGTTAATTAAAATTAAAGGGAAATATCTCTTAAGATATATATAATATATTATATATAATTATAATATATATAATATATATACCTATAAACTTATAAATAAAAATTTAACAAATTCTTACTCATTTCTTTTTAAAGCTTTACCTATTTTTCCATGTGCAACACTGGGGTGAGAGGTTTTCATCAAAATTTATTAATATTTTAATTTTTATTAATATAACCTAAAATATTTAACCATATCCTGTGAAATATACAATATTTTACAGAAACATTTATAAACAAATTTCATTTCAGTTTCTCATGGATAAAAAACCTTTTAGATCTATATTAGGCAAACAAGTTGTAACAAAAGAAGGTAAAAAACTAGGTATAATTAAAGATATCACTTTTGAAACAAAGACAGGAGAATTAATTCATGTTGTTTTAAAGGAACTTACTTCTTATACAGCTAATTTAAGTTTAGAAAGAACACCAAATAAAGAAGCTTTAGTCCCTTATAATTCTATAATTGCAGTAGGTGATTTTGTAGTTGTTTCTGAAGAAGATTTGATGTAATTAATTAATCTTTAAAAAATATCTATACTCTAGTACAAAAAGCTTTAAAAAACAACTTTTCTATTAAATTCTATGAAAGACGATAATATTAAAGCAAAATTACTTTCATTTGGATTTACAAAGCTGAATGTAGAAAGAAATGTAGGAGAAAAACTTGCAGAAGAAATTAAATCAGATATAAGAATTATAGAAGTTGATAGAGCTAAAATTGATCTTGTTAAACAAGAAGCATTAAAAGTTAATTTTGAATTTGAGATTAATTATGGTAAATTTGGAAAGGTTTTGATATTTGGATTTTTTATAATAGGATTTAACCCCAAAGTAATCAAAGAGATTTTAAAATTATGGAAGGATAAAAAACTCCCTGCAGATGTCAAAACAATGTTATTAAATATAATATTACAAAGATCTTCATTAAAAGCACTTGAATTAGAAGAAGAAATAGGTCTTCCATTACACATGCAAATGCCAAGAATAAGGATTGAGCCTGCTTCGACTAAATAATCCTTCATCAAATTACCTTTTCCAAATAATTTATATTCTATGTATTCTTTATTTTTTCAGTTAGTTTATAGATTTGCCCGCATCGCATAACGGTATTGCAGCAGGCTCGAACCCTGCATCCTTTGGATATCTCTGTTCGACTCAGAGTGCGGGCGTTTTCTTATTCACAAACTAAGTTCTTAGCCTTTCCAAAATCATAAACCCTACTAAATTCAGAACCATCTAGAACAAATACTTCAAAATTAGAAATATCTAAGTTTTCTTTTAACCTTCTATTTTCTGTAAGAATATCAGAACCTTCTATTAAAGGAAAAAAACTTGGAATAAGAATTAATTTTCTATTTCCAAACTCTTTTGCCTTACCGTATAAGAAACACTTGTATTTTTCTGTTTTAACATCTTCAGAAAGTGAGATAGCCGGGTGATAGTGAGCCATAACTATTATTTTTATTTTTTTATCATATAAACTTAAACCTATTTTTTTAAATCCTTCTCTGTTTCCGTGAAAAAATAAAGTATCTTTAAGAATATAAGAGTCTTTTAATTCTATATTAGCGTACTTTTTAATAATAGGAAGAAGAATTGTATCGTGATTACCTTTTGTAATTATAATTTTCTTACCTTTTTTCAAATTTTTATCTAAAAGAGCAATAATTTTATCTACGTCTTTAAATTCATCACGTAAAATTCCTGAAAAAAAGTGTTTAACATCTCCTAAAAGAATTATTTCATTTAATTTTCCGTGTTTTTTTACAATTTTTTGCAGAATCTTATTTAAATTAGAAATAGTTCTGTTTAATTGGGTTTTTGGAAAGGTCCAACCGTGTTCATTAAGGTAATTTTCATACCCTAAATGCAAATCTCCAATTATAAGGGTCTTTTTTTCTGGCCAGAAAAGGGCCTTATCAATTACTTCAAATTTTTCTATCTTCATTTTACCTTATTTTCCTGAACTTCTTTTTAATTCTGCATAAACCCTCTTAATAAATTCAATCTTATCTTCAATTCTAATAACATCTGCATGACTCTGAAGAAGTAGATTAATAGCAAAAGGACTTATTACACTTGTATTTTTCTTTACAATTTTAATTCTACCAGCTTCAATTTCTTTTAATATCTCTTCAGCATTTTCAATATCCATAAGATCTTCTAAGACTTCACGCCTAGCTTCTTTTAAAATAGGGAAATCTTTTCCTTTTTTCTTTACAGCTGCTAAAAGAAAGTGTGAAGATAATTGTTGTCTTCCAACAGATTTTGTTCGGCCTTTATAATTCCTTAAGATCATAAGACCACGGCCAGCACAATGTCTAAATCTTCTTTTCAAAACCTCTGTTTTTTCAATTGCTTCCTCTAGAATTCCTCTTAAATCTCTTGCTTTTAATTCTTTGAAAGTTTTTTCAATCTTATCAAAGTTTAATTCTTTTCCAGCAATAAAAAATCCATTATCATTAATTCCAATCTCCACATCTCTTTTTCTTGAACTTGCAACTAAATATCCTAAAGCACGGGAAAGAGCATCATTAATCCTTCTTCCAAAAAGAGTATGAAAAATCAAATATTTTTTATCAGAATTATATTCTTCTATTAAAATTCTATTCTCATGAGGAATAATAGAATATTTATTTTGATTTTGAAAATAATTATAAATTGTTTGAGCACTTTCTTTATTGATTTTACAATAATCCTCTATAAACTCCATTATTTCCTGTGGAGATTTTTTGCTCTCAAACCTTTCAGAAACTAATTTTCTAAATCGTGAAATAGACATTGCAGTATCTAGACTTAAAGGAAGCATTTCAGAAAACCAAGAAGGAATTGTCGGCCTTTTACCAACAGCAGATTTAACATAAACTTTCATGCCTTTAGCATATTGAAATTGATATTTACTTCCTCCAAGAACAAAAACATCTGCTTTTTTCAATCTTCCAAGAAATTCTTCATCAATCTTCCCAATTATTTGATTATTACAAACAACATTTACAAAACTTTCATCAGGGATTGTTCCAATATTAGTCATATATATTACTCGAGCAAGTTTTCCACGCTTTCCAATCTCTTTTGTTTCAGAATCATACCATATTTTAGAATAAATAGTTCTTGCATCTAACTCATATTCTCCACTTAAATAAGAAACAACAGAAAAAAAGTCATTTTTAGATAAGTTTCTATAAGAATAACTCTGTTTTATAAGCTCAAACATTTCATTTGCTTTCCAAATTCTAGAAATAGCCATTCCATAAATATGTTGAGCTAAGACATCAAGACAATTTTCAGGAATATGAACCTTATCAATCTTAGATTCATAAGCATTTTTTTGAATAATCGCACATTCTACTAAATCATCTATATCATTTATTATAAAAATTCCTTTAGGGTGCTCATGTAGTTGATGTCCTGCTCTTCCTATTCTCTGCATTGCACGAGCAACAGATTTAGGACTTCCTAATAAAAGAACTAAATCAATATAACCTATATCAATCCCTAATTCTAAAGAAGTAGAACAGACAACTACTTTTAGTTTGCCTTCTCTAAGCCTTTTTTCTATTTCAAATCTGTGAGATTTACTTAATGAAGAATGATGTGCCCCAATTGTACTTTGCATTTCCCCTGTTTCTTTATCTAGAGATTCATATTTTTTTGGAAATTTTTCTCTTAGATTGTGGACTACACGTTCTGTAGCAGCCCTAGTATTTGTAAATATTAAGACTGTTTTGTGTTCTTCAATCATTTTATCAATTAGAGTGTAAAGGTTTTCATTTAATTTTTCTGTATTTGTGTCTAAAAAATCTTGGACAGGGCTTAAAACATTTAAATCTAGTGTTTTTTCTAATTCTACATTAGCAATTAAACATTCTCTTACAGATCCAACTAAAAAATGAGCTATTTTTTCCAAAGGAGCTACTGTTGCAGAAAGACCAATACGTGTAATAGGTAGTACAGACATTTCTTGTAATCTTTCAAGTGTTAAAGATAAATGAACTCCTCTTTTGTTTTCAGCAAGACTATGGATTTCATCTATAATAAGCCATTCTACAAGTTTGAAATTTTCAGAGAATTTAGGAGAATTAATCATTATTGCTAAACTTTCAGGAGTTGTTACAAGAATATGAGGGGGGTTTTTAGACATTTTAGCTTTTTCAGATTGAGTTGTATCTCCTGTTCTTAGCCCAACTCTAATTTTTTGCAGTTTGATTTTCTTTTTCTTTGCAATTTCTTGAATTTCTTCTAAAGGTCTGATTAAATTAACAAAAATATCATTACTCAATGCTTTCAATGGAGAGCAATAAACAGAATAAATTCTATCTTCAAGTTCTTCTTTACGAGCAATACTAACTAAATAGTTTAAAATGCTTAGAAATGCTGTTAAGGTTTTTGTTCCACCTGTTGGAGCACTAATTAAAATGTTCTTACGTTCAAAAATAGGTATTACTCCATAGAGTTGAGTTTGTGAAAATTCCTTAAATCTAGAATAAAACCACTCGCGAACAAGAGGGTCTAAACTGTTATCAATCTCGTTTTTACTATGTTTTTGTGCTTCATAGGGTTTAAATTCTTGAGATTGTTTAGATTGCTGTGCCATGAATGATTTATTGTATTTTATGTTTTAAATTTATGTATATGGTTTATGTGATCTTTAAGAGAACAAACATATATAAAGTAAAACCGAATAACTATTATATGCCTACAATTAGCCAAGAAAAAAGAAGTAAGATTAAGGAGCAAGTTTTATTTTATCTTTATCAGATTTTTCCTAAACAAGTTTTTACATCAGATATTGCTCGTGAAACTGCAAGAGATGAAGAGTTTATTAAAACACTTTTAATTGAAATGTTAAAAGATGAATTAATTGTAAAGATTAATAAAAATCCTAAAGGGATTAAATACTTAAAACGATTAAGATGGAGATTATCTAATAAGGCTCATGAGGCTTATTCTAAACATCAATAAACAGGTCAATTAATTGATTCAAGAGATATGGTTTCTTATATATTCTATTAGATTATAATTAATATTATAAACAAACATAGTTTTGATTAATTATGGATCCAGTAAAAGAGGCATTTTTTAAAATTAAACAAGACATAAATGATCTAAAAGAGGCAATTTTAGCACTAAAACAAGAAGTAGATTCATTAAAATTAGATAAAAATAATCAGACAATTCCAACACATAATCAGTCATATTTAGACACAAATTCAGGCATTCCAACACATAATCCAACACATGATTTGCCTTTTAAGCCTTTAAAACAGCAAAATATAGGTATTTCCACAGGAAATAGGGGGGTTCCAACAGACAAACAGACAAACCAACAGACAGACAATTTATTAGAAAAAGAGGAAAATATGTATAGGTTTAATGAATTTGAACAAGCAAAAGAAGTTTTAGATACATTAGATAATATTAAGAAAGAAATCAGACTTAAATTCAAGAGATTAACTCCCCAAGAAATGCTTGTTTTTTCTACCCTTTATTCTCTTGAAGAAGATTTTGAAACTAATGAAATAACTTACAAACAGATTGCTCAGAGATTAAAATTAAGTGAATCGTCGATAAGAGATTATATTAATAGATTAATTATCAAAGGAATACCAGTAATTAAAACAAGACAGAACAATAAAACAATTACTCTTTCAATATCCCAAGATCTAAAACAAATAGCTAATTTGTCGACGATAAACAAGTTAAAAGATTTATAATTTTACTATATTAACCTTATAGTTATTTTGCTTTATCGGTTAAACGACTATCTATGATTAAATCTATTAATCTTCTTTCTTTTTATTATTAACCCTTTCAATTCGTGTGTAAAAAGTACACATAATCTTACAATACCAGTTACCCACTACATTTTCCTTATTTTGCTCTCACTCTTACACCAACAAGTTATTTTTTATCTTTACTTTTGTTGTTGTTTTTACTCACTTTTACATGATCACTTTGGATTTTTAAAAAATCTAATGTATTTCCCTCACTTTTACGTGTTTTTATCTAGATTTTTAAGAAAAACCTCTAGTTTCCCCTAATTTTCACTGTTTTTCTTTGATTTTCCTCTTTTATTAACTCTCACTTTTACAGTTTTAAGCACTATATTCTTCATGTTTTCAGGTATAAATAGCCTTTTTTTACCATTTGCTTCTGTAATCTCTTCAACTAAACCCTCACTTTTCCGTTTTAGACTGTTTATTTGACCTCTAATAGTACTTTTATCTTTTCCTAATACTGCAGCTATGTCTTCATAGCTTAATTTCATATCTGAATTAAGTAAAGCCCATACAATAGCTCTTTCAGTTATTGTAAATCCTGATAAAATGCCTGTTTGGACAGCTGTTTGGACAGCTGTTTGGATACCTTCAACAGCTGTTTGTTTATTAAACACTGTTTGTGCCTGTTTGGACAGCTGTTTGTTTATGCCTCTTTCAAAGAATGGAAGAGCACTTTTTAGACCTTCTAACTCTTCTTGGAGCTCAGAAATTTGTTCTTTTAAGTCAGAGACCATATTCTTTTGAGTCTTTTGTTCTTCGTCGATATATTCTATCCATTCACCAACTTTAGAGAAATCTTTCTTTACAGAGTTAAAAGAATCCTTAACACTCTGCCTTAATTCTTCCATTTCCCTCTTTCTTTTAAAAAACCAAAACATGATATATTTTTTTGTATATTTAAGTATTTAAATCTTTCTGAAAAATAGCATAAACAGCTGTTTAAACACCCCAAAAATCCAACTAAAAAGCTTGGACAGCTGTCCAAACAGCCCTTTAAACAGCTAAAAATCTCTATTTTTCACATCTCTTTTTTGTCGACGATAAAAGAAAATTATAAAGAAAATCATCGACGACAAAGATAAAAAACAAGAGAAACACTTCAAAAACAAGAAAAAACATTCAATTCTCACCAAAACATAAGAAAATTTATAAACTCAACACACTATATTTAGTCATGAGGTTACATAAAAAGTTTTCTTATTCTTTTACATTTGCATTAGTTGTATTTTTCTTATCTATGATATTTACTTTTATTCCTTGTAAAACAGCACCAGTAGTGCCTAATCCCCAATATGTTTGGAAACTCTGTAATTTAAATCCAGACTCTAAAACAGTTCTTGGAATAACTACAAGATATTTTGGTTTTACAGACAGTATCACATATTCATATATTGCAATTATTGTGATCTGCTTTGTACTGGCCTTTTTAGTATTGCACTTTGTGCCATATAAAAAGAATTAAAATCCCCAATATTTCCTACAAAATCTAATAAATCTAATATATGCACAAAGCCAACCTAAGTGCACAAAATCGCGGTAAACACAAAAAAATTGGGAGCGCAAACCCAATTTTCACTATTATATACACAAAAAACCACTATTTTTCTACATAAATCCTTAAAAACCTGTGTTTTTTGTAGGTTTTATGAAAAAACCTGAAATATTAGATCTTGATCGCTGGACTTCTAGAGTTATTGAATATAAAACTGATCTTGCTGAAAGAATCTCTCTTGAGGGAAATTCTGGATGTTTCTTTTATAAAGGAACAGGAAATTGGTCTAGTGATTGGATTTGGAATGAAGTAGTGGATAAACATTATCTAATTAGACATTATGGTACTGATTTAGAGAAAAATTGTATTAGTGGAAGAACAGAAGGAGTAGCACATTCTTTAGAAGAAGCAAAACAAAAATCCATAGAACTTGCGCTTAAATTTGCAAGGCATCATGAAATTCCAATATTAAATGAACAAGAATTTTTAAAACAACATTATTCACAAAGCCAACCTAAGTGCACAGATAGAGATCCTACGCATCCTAGATGTTTGAGTGGTAAACAAGTAAAAGTCCCTTAAATTCTCTATTTTTCTATAAAAATCAAAAATTACACACAAAAACAACTTTTATGTGTAAAAAGTGCGCATAAGAAGGATTATACGAACA
>CAZNUV010000005.1:0-68006 GCA_964576755.1 Candidatus Woesearchaeota archaeon | reverse complement strand
TCTACCTCTCCAAATTGGTTAAGCTTTTTAGCAGTAATTGACCTAAATAATGTTTGGAGTTTAGGGAATATCTTCCTATTTATAATATCCTTAGTAGTCATCTATGTTATCTGGAGTTTAATAGCTAGAAAAAATTAGTTAATCTTATTCAGACTCTGTTTCTTCTAAATCAGACTCAGCTCTTTCTAAAGAGACTGCAGCATCTTTAATAGATTGTTTTGTTTTCTCAGAAACTTCATCACTAGCTTCAGCATCTTTAGATTCTTTTAAAACAATCTCTTCAGCTAGTTTAATATGTTCTTCAGCTAATTCAATATCCTCTTTATTCATTTTAAATTAATAGAATTAAATTTTCTTAAAACCTTTCCAAGCTAACTCAAACATTTGTTCTAATGCTTGTGCAAAGAATTCAGTATTCAACCAAATTCCAACATCATAACTTGGGTGTGTGCTAGAATCATCTAAAACCATAAACATTACTTGTTCAGAATCAACAACACAGAATCTTGCTTTTAATTTATCAACATCTCTAACTTCTGCTACTTTTGCAAAATCTTTTGCAATCTTTTTATTTGAAGCATTTATTGGAGCTGCAATTCTTATTTTAACTCCACGTTTCTTAGCTTTTTCTAAAGATGGCAATAAAACTTCTAATTTTCTAGTTAATCCCTCTGCTGTTGTAACTAAAACAATAGTAGATTGTGCTTCTCTAATTAACATATCTAAATGATTGTATAAATTTTGTCTCCCTTTTACAGAACCAGATAAATCAGAAACATCAACATATTTTACACCCTCTTTAAACAAAGAGCTTAATTCTTCAAGAACTTCTTCTCCTTTTAATTTTTCTAAACGTTTAGACTTATCTCTAGCTTCAACAACCAAATTCTTTTTTACACGTTCAATAACTTCTTCAGGTTTAAGAGCAATAAATTTAATTGGTTTTCCAAGTTTCATAATTACAAATCCTTTCTTTTCTAAACTTTCTAAAATATCATAGGTTCTACTCCTAGGTACATCTGCGATTGTTGAAAGTTCACCTGCAGTAGATGTTCCTCTTGACAACAAAGCAGTCCAAACCTTCACCTCATATAGGTTAAGGTCAAATATTTTTCTCAACCGACCTAAAAATTCTTCTTTTACTATCATAAAAATTTTAAGAGAAACTAGTATTTAAAGCTTTCTTTAAGAATTCACTACTGTTCAGATTTTATTAAATTTTATGAAATAACTCTTATTTTTGATATTTCCGTCGCTAGAATATTTAAATTTAATATCACTTTCAGCAAATTTTATACTCTTTGCATTAACCCTTTGTTTTAGGAAGGATGACTCCATAGGGACAATTTCGGCTAAATCTCCAGTAATTTGAAGCTCAATTTTATCTGTTTTAACAAGTCCAGCATTTTTTCTCTCTGATTGTATCTTTCTAGAAATTTCTCTTGCAAAACCTTCTGCCTCAAGTTCTGTTGTTAGAACACTATCAAGTTCTACATTAAGTTCTTTTGTCTTTTTCAGTTCAATTTTCTTAACATTCAATTGTCTTTCTATAATCTCTTGAAGATTTTTATCTATCTCTTTATCACAATTTACTACTGCCTTAGATAAAGGCCATTTTAATCCAATTTGCAATCTATCACGTTCTGCAAGTCCCTTCTCAATAATCTGAAGTACTAATTGAAATTGTTTTTCTAACTCTGGGTTTATTTTTTTCTTGTCTACTTTTGGCCAATCTGTTAAATGAATTGATTCTTCTTTAATAAAAAATATCTTTTTATCTTTTAATCCCTGCCAAATTTTTTCAGTTGTAAAGGGAATAATTGGACTTAAAATTTTTAATAAACCTATACGAATTTCATTTAACACTTCAAAGGTTTCATCAGCTCTATCTCTAATTATTTTAATATAAGTCTTACTTAAATCATTTACTAAAAAGTCTTCTATCAACAAAACTACTTCTGGAAGTTTAAAGGAGTCGTACTTTTCACTAACTTCTTGAATAAAAGAATTAAATTTAGATAAAATCCATTTATCTTCTATTTTGAGGGTGTTCTTTTTATTTTTATTAGGTTCAGGTTCTAGTTGATTAATGAAATTATTAACATTAGACAAAACTCTGAGAAACTTCTCTATTTCCTTAAATTCAGACTCATTAAAAGCAAAATCTTCCCCTTTTGAAACTTTTGCAAAGTAATATCTAAAATAGTCCCGGTTATACTTCTCGATTACTTCTTTTGGAGAAAGAATATTTCCCAATGATTTGGACATTTTTTTCTTACCAATGTCTAAAACCATCCCATGAACTACAATGTTTTCCATAGGTTTTTTATCAAATTTAATCTCTGATAAGATTAGTTGAGAGTTCCACCAGCCTCTAAATTGATCCTTACCCTCAATGTTCAGATTAGCAGGCCAGAATTTTTCAAAATTCTTTTTATCATTCATATATCCTAGTGCAGCCCAACTTGAAACTCCTGAATCAAACCAAACATCAAGTACATCAGGAACACGGGACATTTTATTTCCACATTTACAATCAATATTTATATTGTCAATTTCAGGTTTATGAAGGCCTTTTGCTTTTTGCTTAGATAATTTTTCTAATTCTTTTACACTTCCAACAACAATAGTTTCTTCACATTTATTACAAGTCCAAATAGGCAGCGGAGTTCCCCAATATCTCTCTCTTGAAACAGGCCAATCAGAAATTCCTTCTAACCAGGCTTTCATTCTTAGTTTCATCCAAGAGGGGACCCAATTAACTTCTTCATTTCTCTTTAAAAGTTTTTTATGAATCTCAGATATTTTCAAAAACCATTGTGGCTGAGAAATCATCAATAATGAAGATTTACATCTCCAACATAAAGGATAGTCATGAGTATATTTTAATTTATAAACAAGGTTTCCTGATTTTTCTAAATCTTCTATGATTTCTTTATCAACAACTCTTGCTTTTTTCCCAGCATATTTTCCAGTTTCTTTTGTGAGTAATCCATTAATATTTACTGGACAGGGCATTTCTAATCCTGCTTGATTTCCTACTTCAAAATCTTCTTTACCATGTCCAGGAGCACAATGAACAAGGCCAGTACCTTCTTCTGTTGTAACATATCTCCCAGAAAGGACCACACGATAAGATTTTTTTTCATCTAATCCTAAATCTAATTCTTTTGCAAGAGGATTTTCATAAGTCCATCCTTCCATTTTCTTACCTTTAAATTCAGATTTAACAGTAAACCCTAACTCTAATTGAGCCATTATTTTTGGGACTAGGTCTTTTGCAATAATCCATTTTTCTCCAGATGAAAGTTCTATCTCTTGGTATACAATTGAAGGATTGACCATTACACCTGTATTTCCTGGTAAAGTCCAAGGAGTGGTTGTCCAAATTACTAAAAAAGTATTCTTTCTATCTTTATCTTTCAAAGGAAATTTTACAAATATAGAATTATCTTCTTGTTTAGCATATTCAATTTCATTAAAAGCAACTGCAGTTTCACATCTAGGGCAAACATGGACTGGATATTTTCCAAGATATAATAGCCCTTTCTTATCTGCTACTTTAAAAGTATCCCAAATTGTTTCAATATAATCATCTGTTAATGTTAAATAAGGATTTGAAAAATCCATCCAGACTCCAAGATTTTCAAATTCAGAATTCATCACATCAATATATTGTGTTGCGAATTTTTTACATTTATCTACAAATTTTTTAACACCAAATTTTTCAATATCTTCTTTTGTTTTAGAGCCGATTTCTTTTTCAATTTGAAATTCAATTGGTAATCCATGAGTATCATAACCTGCTCTGTCAAAAACATCAAAACCTTGTAATCTTTTAGCCCTCATAGCAATATCTTTCAAAACCTTGTTCAAAGCAGTACCCATATGAATATGGCCTGTAGCATAAGGGGGGCCATCCATAAAATAAAATCCTTTACCTTTAGAGTTCTTTTTCTTGCTCTTTTCATAAATCTTTTTCTTTTTCCAAAATTCAAGAATTTTTTCTTCGTTTAATTCTTGAGTATTATTTTGTTTTTCTTTCTCCATTTTCTTATATCAATTATAGGATTTTTAAGACTTTTCCCTTAATAAATCTAAAGCTTCTTGTTCTATAAAATGTAGTTCAGAAGGAATGATTATACAATATGGTAATTTAATGCTTTTTGCCCTTGCTTTTAATTTATCTAGAGTATTGTAATAAATCTTACTCTTTTCAGTACCTGCTTGAGAAAAAATAATTATTTTTTTAAGGTTAACATGTTTATTTTTTGAAGATTCTTCTAATTGAGATAAAGCATCTTTCACATTTAAGCCAATATCAATTAAAAGAAGAGTATGCGCCTTAATCTTTTGATTATCTTTAACAATTTCTAAAAAACTGTCTGGTTTATACCCTTTATCTTCCTGCCAGGCAGGCATTGATGCTGTTTTTCCAAATTTATATAATTGAAGTCCTGTTTTTGCAACAGCAGTCAATATAGAAGAGTTATGAATAATCTCAAATTTAATTTTATCTTTTATACATCTATTAATTAACTGAATATGTGTTGTAGCAGATAAAGAATCTCCATAAACAAGTAAAGCAATATTTTTTATTTTAGCATTTTTTAGAATAGATTCATCTTCTACTTGTTCTCTTTTTAATGGCTTGATTTTACCCAGATATTTTAATTCTTTAATATCATATGGAAAATCTACTGTATAAGACTCCAAGTAGATTTCATCACATTTTTTAAGAATCTGTTTTCCTTTTAAAGAAATTGAATCCAAATCTAATCCTAAACCAATTAAATAAAAAACCATTTTACTTTTTCCTCTTTTTTGATTTATTTTTTCTAAATTTATCAGCATGATTCCAAAATAAAACTACTATAAAAATGAAAGATAAAACTAGTCCAACAAAAAAATTAAGAGTGTAAAATACTCCTGCAAGAATAGCTAATATCCAAAGTATTACTGGAAAATATTTCTTATATATTGATTTTTCTTGTTTTGTAATACTTGCAAGTAAAAGGCCTGTTGGAATCCCAAATATTAAAACCAAAATTGATAGTAATATCTGTAGGGTTGTTAACATAAACTATTAAAATAAAGCTTGTTTTTAAGGGTTATGAATAAGAACTAGTTCTCGTATGTTTTTTATCTGTATACCCTTTTATGAGCATTGCTCTTAAACATTTGAGGCCATATTCTCTATCTTGAGGAGTACCACGCAAGTTTAAGTTTAATCTTCCTAGATTATATTTCCTTTTAGAAGACACTACTTTCACTATTGCTTCAATATCAGAGGCCTTGATTGGCCTTAGAGATGGGATTACTTCAATATAGGGCATATTTTACTTAGCCTTAAAATCTTTATAAATATTTATATAATAAATACCATGTAATCTTATAGATGTTAAAAATGAATAAACCAAATTTTGCAATAATTATCTCAAAAAAAGATACTGCAGGAATGAATATTGCACAGGAACTTGATAATCTTGGAATAGAATATCATCTTGTTGAAGAACAAACAATCTACGAAGATGACCTTGACAAAAAAATTAATGCAAACTTTTTTATATTTGCAACAAAACATCAATCTGCAAAAGATTCAAAAACCCTCAGTGTTCATGCACCTGGAAATTGGAATAAAGCAGATTTTGGTGGCCAAGACAGTGTAGTTTGCCCAACATCTTCTAGTTTTTTAAAACACCTATTCCAAATATTAGATGAACAAGCACAAAAAGGAAAAATAGATTATCAAGTAACTTTAGAAGCAACCCATCATGGACCAAGAATAAACAAACCTTGTTGTTTTATTGAGATTGGTTCAACACAAAGACAATGGCAAGACAAGCTTGCTGGAAAAATCATTGCAAAAACAATTCAAAAAGCAGTTTCAACACATATACAAAAACACACTCCAGTAATCGCAATTGGGGGCCCGCACTATTGTCCTAATTTTACAAAAATTCAATTGAATTCAAAAGAATATGGCATGGGCCATATAATTGCCTCTTATGCTTTTCCAATTTCAAAAGAAATGGTTCAGCAAGCTATTGACAAGACAATTGAAAAAACAAAAACAGTCATAATAGATTGGAAAGGATGTGGGATTTCTACAGAAAGACAAAAACTAATTGACTTACTAGAAAGTATGAATTTAAAGATAGTTAGGACTGATAAAGTAAGGAAATAAAAAATAAAGTAAAATAAAAAAATAAAAAATTAATCGATTTAGTAGTAGCTTGTTTCTACTTCTTCAGCTGATGTTCTACTGTTGTCTTTTTTAACTAAAAGAACAACTAAGATTACTAGCAACACAATAAAGATTATTGCTAATACAACTGTTAAAGCAACAACACTTGTTGAAACTGATGAGCCTGTAACATTAACGCCTAAAACAACTTGTTCTCCACCAACATTTACAGTAAAAGTGTAAGCACCTTTACTTAAATCAGATGGGGCAGTTACATCAACTTGAACAGTTTGACTTGAATCAGGTCCAACAGTAATTACAGAAGGAGCTGAAACTAAAACACTAGAGCCACCAACAGTTGAGATTGTGTATATCTGGATATCATCTCCAGAATTAACAACAATTAAATCAAATGTTTTTGTTTCTCCAGCTTTCATATCCAAGCTAGTTGTAGCAGGTATCACTGTAGTAGATTGTGATTCTTTAACACTGATCAATTTTTGAACAGTTGTAGTAGAATCTCTGTTGTATACTTTTACAGTCATTTCATAAACACCTGTATTTGCATTAGCAGGTATTTTAACATAAACTGTTTTTTGTAAAGAATCAACTTTGTCACAATCTTCGTTGTCACAGCCATTGTCTGTAGGAATTAAATCTCCGAAATATCCTTTTGCATTTACTCCTAATTCAGGAATAGATACAACAACATATCCGTTTTCAAGTTCTTGCATTCCTACATTTTCAACAACAATTGCAACTGGAACTGTTTCTCCAGCAGAAACTTCAGTAGAATAATCTACAGAAAGAATATCAAATTCGTAAGAGTCCCTTTGTAAACTTACAACATATTCTCTAGAGTAATATCCGTTTCCAGATGAAACAGATACATGTAGAGTATATTCTTCTGCAGTTTTTTTCATGTCAGCAGGCATTTCTAAAGATAATAGTTTTGTGTATGTTACTCCATTAAGGATATCAAATCTTCCTGTTGAAGCAGATACATCATCTCTATAACCTTCCATCCATACCTTAACTCTTACATCAGAAAAATCATCTTCTGCAGTAAAAGTCACTCTAACTGGAACTGTTTCGCCCACAGTTGCAGACATTGTGTCTCCGTTAAGAACAATATCATTGAACTTAACAGAAATGTCATCAGCTAAATCTCCAGCAGCAGCAAAACTTACTAAAAAAACAGCAAGTAATGCAATCACAGGGATAAGCAATGTTTTTGTATTCATTTTTATATTATTAAAAATTTAGTTAATCCTAAGGGGTAAAAACCCTTTATAAATCTTTGTACTGTTATTATTCTAAAATGACACAAAAGCTTAAAAAGTATACTGCGGTATACATCTTGTACTCAAAAATGGATGACAAAAATATAACCACAATAAAACTTAGTAAAGAAACTAAACAAAGACTTGAAAAGTTAAGAGAACACCGTAGAGAAAGTTATGATGAATTACTAAGAAAGGTACTTTGGATATTGAATACTGTTAAGCTAGATTCTGAAAAAGCAAAAAAAGTTTTATCTAAAATAGATGACAATCGAAAAAGACTCCTAAAAAAACTAGAAATTAAGAAAAACTAGAATTATTTCTCCTTATCTCATCCCACCAAAGATTTGTAAACCCTCAATAGAATCATTTACAGGATTAGGACTTTCATTAATAATTACTATTTCTTTATTTGAAGGTATACCTTTGAAAAGAGCTTGCCAAGATTTCTTTTCTGTTAGCTTATGATGCTTTTCTCCTTTTTCACCATATTCAATTCCAGAAAAATGAACATGCCATTTCTTTTGTGGAAAGTTTTTTTCAACAAGTGCAAAATCATACTTTCCGTATCTTGCTAAAATGTGTGCAAAATCAATACAAAAGCTACACCCGGTCTCATTTACAAGTCTTGCAATTTCTTGAACAGAACCAAAAACATTTTTCTTACCCATTGTTTCGGGACATAATTTAACATTCCACTTATTCTTTTTGATTTGTTCTTGTAAATCAATTATAGCCAATCTAATATTTTGAAATGTCTTTTCCTTAATTTCTTTTTTTTCTTGTTCTGTCTTTCCAATACCCTTATAAAACCCTGCATGAAAAACCACATTTTCTGCATGTAGATAATGTGCAATTTCGCATGATTTTAATATTCTTAATTTACTTGCATAAATCTTAGCATTTTCTTTAGAATTCAAATTAATCCAGTAAGGAGCATGTATACTTAACTTTATTCCGAGTTTTTTAGAAATTTGACCTATTTTTATTGATTCTTCTTTTTTTAAATAAACCCCATAGGTAAATGCAACCTCACAAGCACGTAAACCTAATGCAGAAAAATGTTCTAAATTCTTTATTGCTTGTTCTGATGGGCCCAAACCACTTGGTCCAAAAATTATTTTGGTTTTCATAATATAAAAAGAATAGGCTGTAATTTAAAATTAACTGATAAATGTTTTAATTGCATCATAATTAATTTTTCCTAAATTCTGCAATATATATGTATGCAATCTCTGGATAATCATGTCTTGGAGACCTTCTTTTAGTGCTCCATGACAAGAATCAATTCTATCTTCTGGTAAAACAATCATTCCTCTCGGGATTTCACATTCCATGCTCCTTCCAATTAATTTCTCAGCATCAACTTCACTTAAATCTCCAGAAAGGTACTTAACCTGAACTATACAAAAATCTCCTTCTCTTCCTAAAATTTTATATTCAAAATCAATTCCACCAGTTTTAATAAATTCTGACCTTTTACATTTTCCAAGAGAATCATCAAAACAAGCTTTATCCTTACAATTCTTATAATAAAAAAATTGATAAAATATTCCTACAATCAAAATTAAAATAATTAAACACCCTATAGGAATAATCCAAAAAAGATTATCATTAAATTTCTCTTTAAAACCCCTCTTTTTCATAATTATAGGTATATTAAAGAATTTTTAAAGTTTTGTAAAGAGAGTTCTTACTAACTAATTAGAAAATAAAAAATAAAGAGAAAGAAAATAAAAAGATTAGATAGAAATTAATTTTACACGACTATTTTCTATCTTACCAAATGTTTGAGAAACAACATATTTTGCACCGACTTTTTCTGCATTAGACATAAGGGTTCCACTAGCATGTGAAGTAACAAGTGCAAAAACATTACTTAATCGTAAAAATCCTACTTTTGAAGAAGGAATATTTCTTAGAATATTTAACTTATCATCTAAAACAAGAACATTCTTGCCTTTAATCTCTGAAAAGAGTCCTTTGATAACTTTCCTGTCTTCACTAGTTATCTCTCTTTGTTCTTTCTTTTCAACAAGTTTGTCTTCTTGAAAAGTTTTCCGAGACCTATCATAACTTTCTCTGCTATTAGATTCTTTAAAAAAATATTCTGGTTTAACCTTTTTTCTTAATGCTTGATGAATTTCTTTCCCTGTTAACTCTTCAACTTCTTTTCCATCAGGAGCCACAGCGATATATGCTACACCAGTATTATCACAAACATTTTTTGCAATTAACTTTCCGCCCCTGTCTCCATCTACAAATAAAGTAAGTTCTTTTTCATTACCAAGAGATATGATTCCTTTAGGGAGTTTAGTACCATTCATACCAATAACATTTTTGATACTATGCTTTAATAAGTTAACAACATCAGCTCTACCTTCAACTACGATTATTTCTCTATCAGAAATATCTCCTGCAGGAAGTTTTTCATCTCCATATTCAGTAATTTTAGAGGTTCTAGTTGATTCTCTTAATTCCTGATCAATTTCTTGATATTCTGGTCCTTCACCATTAATCTCAGAAAGTAATTTTTTTGCTCTTTCCATGATATAGTCTCTTTTACCTCCACGAACATCACTAATTTCTTTAATAGTAATTTTCGCATCAGTTGGACCAATTTTATCAATTGTTTCAAGAGCTGCTCCAATAATTGAAGTTTCTGCTCTTCCTAAAGCTGAAGGGATAACAATCTCTCCACTAGTTTTTCCATCAACACTTTCAAGGTTAACATCTATTCTTCCAATTTTTCCTTCTTTTTGTAATTCTCTAAGCTCCATATCACTTCCAAGCAGTCCTTCTGTCTGTCCGAATAGAGCTCCGATTACATCTGGTTTTTCAACAGGACCTTCTGATTTAAAATCAGCAACAATCCTATATTTTATTGAAACTGGACTAATTTTTGCCATTTTTATTGTTGTATTTATTTAATTTAATTCAAAATTTAGAAAAAGATTCTAATACTACTTACAGAGTCTTGTAAACAAGACTGAATGTGAATGTGAATGTTAAAAGTTAGCGTGATTTTAATAAAATCTAATCATGCATCTTATCTTTAGTAACTTTTTCTAAACTTATATAAAACCAAGCTATTGAGGCTTTTTAAATTTTATCATTACATAGTAAAAAACATTTTACCAAAATATTTATAAATCATGTAACGAATCAATTTTTATATATAAAAGGGGTAAAATGGAACAAGATAAATTTGAAGAAGAATTGGATGGTCTTGATGAGGAGTACTTAGACGACGACTCTGACGACGATTAAACATCCAAATTAATTTTATAATTTTTATTTTAATTTATTCCTTCAAGTAACTCTATTTCCTTAAATTTTCCCAAAGATTTATAGATAGTAATTAATTTTTGTTTAATCTGTTCTTTTTCTTTTTGGTCAAGATTCATTTTAATAAGTCTCTCATAAAATTTACAAGAGCTTGCACTTTTCCTATTCTTCTCGAGTTCTTGAGCATTAACTAAAAATATATTTTTCATTGTAAGTTTTATTTTATTTTTTTGTGAATCATTTGCATCTCTTAGTGCTCTAACAAACATTTGTTCAGCATCTTCTACTTTTCCAGCCTTAGCATATAATTCTCCAGCCCTTAGATAACTATCAATTTTGTCCGAATAAGTTATATCAAACCCCGCCTTGCCCATCATTGCCTTTGCTGCTTTCTCAAACATTTTTCTCTCTTCATAAAGTTCAGAAATCTTCTGCCAAATAAATCTTTTTGCTTCAATTCCAAAATTAGATTTTAATGCAGACTCAAGATAAATTATTTTATTAAAACTAGTGTCTAAAGTAGATAGTCTCTTTTCAATATCTTCTATTGTTTTTTCTGTAACTCTTATTACCATATAAAATAAGAATCTACCTGATTTTTAAGAATTGTTGTTTTCTAAACATATAATAACTTTTAAAAAGCCATTATTTTATATCTAATCATGAGTGAAGATATTACCTCCAAAATAAAAACGCTTATGAAAAAACAAGAGAACATTAGAAACATAGCTATAGCTGCACATATTGATCATGGAAAAACAACCTTCTCGGATAACCTACTTGCAGGCGCAGGGATGATGTCTGAAGAGCTTGCAGGAAAAGCGAGAACCTTAGATTTCCACGAAGATGAAGCAGAAAGAGGGATAACTATTGATTCTGCATCAGTATCTATGGTTCACCAATATGATGATCAAGATTTTTTAATTAATTTAATCGACACTCCAGGCCATGTTGATTTTGGTGGAGATGTAACTAGGGCAATGCGTGCAGTAGACGGAGCTATTGTTTTATGTTGTGCATCTGAAGGAATAATGCCTCAAACAGAGACAGTTTTAAGACAAGCCCTAAAAGAAAGAGTAAAACCAATTCTTTTCATAAATAAAGTTGACAGATTAATCAGAGAAGTAAAATTAACTCCCGAAGAGATGCAAAAAAGATTTGTGAGAATAATCAATGATGTAAATAAGTTAATTGTTTCAATTGCAGAAAAAGAGTATAAAGATAAATGGCAAGTTAATGTTAATGATGGTAGTGTTGCATTTGGTTCTGCATTTCATAACTGGGCATTGAGTGTACCCTATATGAAAAGAAAAAATATCTCTTTTAAAGAAGTAATTGATGCATATGAATCTGGCGGAGAAAATTATAAAGCCCTAGCAAAAAGAGCTCCAATTCATGAAGTTATTCTAAATATGGTTATTAATCACCACCCTAATCCAAAACAAGCTCAAGCATACAGAATTCCTAAAATTTGGCATGGAGATATTGAATCAGAAGTAGGAAAAGATTTAATAGAATGTAATAAAGATGGACAGCCAGCATTTGTATGTACAAAAATTGTAATCGATAAACATGCAGGAGAAGTTGCTGCAGGAAGATTATTTTCTGGAACATTAAAACAAGGAGATGAAGTCTATATGAATCTTGCAAAAAGAAATGTAAGAGTACAGCAAGTATCTGTCTATAAAGGTGCACAGAGAGTTTTAATGGAAGAAGTGAATGCAGGAAATATCGTCGGAATAGTCGGATTAAAAGGAGTCTTTGCAGGAGAGACGGTTTCAAGAGAAGAAATTACCCCATTTGAAGCAATCAAACATTTATTTGAACCAGTTGTTACAAAATCTATTGCAGCAACAAAAACAGCAGATTTACCAAAACTAGTAGAAGTATTAAAACAAGTTTCAAAAGAAGATCCTTCAATTAGAATAGAAATTAATGAAGAAACTGGAGAAAATCTTATTTCTGGTATGGGAGAATTACATTTGGAAATTATTGAAAATAGAATAAAATCTGAAAAAGGAATGGATGTAAAAACATCACCCCCAATTGTTGTTTTCAGAGAAAGTGTAAGCAAAGCAAGCGAACCTGCTGAAGGTCGTTCTCCAAATAAACACAATACATTTTATATGACTATTGAACCATTAGAAGCCTCTGTTTCAGAAGCTATTGCTAGAGGAGAAATCCCTGATGGAAGAATAAAAAAGAAAGATAATATATTATTCGAAACATTAACTGGATTAGGGGTAAGTAATGATGAAGCTCGGCAATATAGGGAAGTTTTTATGGGTAATGTTTTTGAAGATAGAACTAAAGGAGAAGTTCATATTGGAGAAGTAATTGAAATGGTTTTAGATGCATTTGAACAAGTTATGAAACAGGGTCCACTTGCAAGAGAACCCTGCGTTAAGGTTAAAATTTCTTTAGTTGATTTAAAATTACACGAAGACGCAATTCATAGAGGACCTGCACAAGTTTATCCTGCTGTAAGAGACGCTATTAAGGCTGCATTTGCAAAAGCTGGACCATGTATCTTTGAACCTATTCAAACACACCAAATAGAAGCGCCTTCAGAATTTATGAGCGAGTTAACAAAATTAGTTAGTGGTAAAAGGGGAATGTTAAATGATGTTCAACAAGAAATTTCAACAGTTACAATAAAGGCAGAATTACCTGTTGCAGAAATGATTGGATGGTCTTCTGATTTAAGATCTTCTACAGAAGGTCGTGGAGTTTCAAGTTTAGTAGACCAGCAGTTCAAAAAGATGCCAAATGATTTACAAGACAGAACAATAAAACAAATCAGAGATAGAAAAGGTCTTGCAGAAAATCAGTAAAAATTATTTTAAAGAAATCTCCATAACATTATAATTAACTAACTTAAGTACCTGAAGTTATAATGGAAGAAAAAGAAATAAAAAAGATAGTAAAAGAGAATTATTCTAATATTGCCTCTAGAAAAACCAGTTGTTGTAATTGTAATAATTCTAATGCAGAAAATATTTCTAGGAGTATTGGATATAGTGATGAAGAGATAAACAACGTCCCTGAAGCAAATTTAGGTTTAGGGTGTGGAAATCCCACAGCTATTTCAACAATTAAAAAAGGAGACATAGTTTTAGATTTAGGAAGTGGTGCAGGATTTGATGTATTTTTAGCTGCTAAAAGGGTTGGAAAAAGTGGTAAGGTAATTGGAATTGATTTTTCAGAAGAAATGTTAAAACGAGCAAGACACAATGCAGAAAAATATGGATATAAAAATGTAGAATTCAAATATGGAGATATTGAAAAAATGCCTATTGAAAAAGATTCAGTCAATGTTATTATAAGTAATTGTGTTATTAATCTAGCACCAAATAAAAAGAATGTTTTTAAAGAATCCTACAGAGTTTTAAAAAAAGGAGGAAAGATGTTTGTTTCAGATATTGTTTTGTTAGGAGAATTAAGTGAGGAACAAAAAGAAAATCATGAATTAATTTCTGGATGCGTAGCAGGAGCATCTCAAAAAGAGGATTATATCAATTTAATAAAATATTCAGGATTTAAAATCAAAATCTTAAACGAAGATAAAGAAATTTCAAAGAATCAATATCAAGGAATACCTTTAGAAAGCTTAAAGATAGAAGCTATAAAAATATAATTAAATTTTACTCAGAAGCTGAAAAGTATCAAACAAATCCTGAATTATTACAACCAAAACCCTTAAAAACCGACTTTTATATTTATAACCAAGCTCTCGGGCTTATATTAACTAAATAAATACATAAAAAATGGCAAAAGAAAAACCAGTTATGAACATTGTGTTCGTGGGACATGTCGACGCAGGAAAGTCAACTACAATTGGACAGTTGTTTTTCCAAAGTGGCGGTATATCTGAACAAGAAATGAAAAAACTGAGAGAAGAAGCTGAAAAACATGGTAAAATAGGTTTTGAATTTGCTTACTTTATGGATAATATCAAAGAAGAAAGAGAACGAGGAGTTACAATTGACTTATCTTATAAGAAAATTTTAACTCAAAACTTTGAAGTTACCATAATTGATGCACCAGGTCACAAAGATTTTGTTAAAAACATGATTACTGGAGCATCTCAAGCAGATGCAGCTTTTTTAGTAATAGCCGCAGCATCAGGAATCCAACCACAAACAAAAGAACACCTATGGTTATTAAGAACGATGGGTGTTAAGAACTTAGCAGTTTTGGTTAACAAAATGGATGATGTTAAATATGATGAAGCAAAGTTCAACAAAGTTAAAGAAGATGCAACAGCACTTCTTAAACAAGTTGGATATAAACCAGACCAAGTTCCAGTTATTGCAGCATCAGGATTAAAAGGCGATAATATTGCTAAAAAATCTGAAAACATGCCTTGGTACAAGGGCCCAACTGTTTTAGAACAGTTAGACAAATTCCCTGCACCAGAAAAACCAACAAATTTGCCTATGAGAATGCCAATCCAAGATGTTTATGATATCACTGGAATTGGAACAGTACCTGTAGGAAAGATTGAAACAGGTATCATGAAAATAGGACAAAAAGTTGTAATTCTACCTGGAAGAAGCGGAACTGGAATTCAAGGTGAAGTTCGAAGTATGGAAGCACATCACGAACAACTTCAAACATCAGAAGCAGGAGATAATATCGGTTGCAACATCAGAGGTGTTGGAAAGAAAGATATTGCTCGTGGAGATGTTATTTGTGATGCAAGTCAACCTGCAAAAATAGTTGAAGAATTTACAGCCCAAATAGCCGTGATTAATCATCCAACTGTTGTTGCTAAAGGATATACTCCGGTATTTCATGTACATACAGCCCAGGTTCCATGTCAATTTGTTGAGTTAGTTTCTAGATTAGATCCAGCTACAGGACAAGTTGCTCAAGAACATCCAGACTTCCTAAAAAACGGCGATGTTGCTATTGTAAAAATCAGACCAATCGGAAATCTTGTACTTGAAACTGCTACAGATAATGCATACATGTCAAGATTCGCGATTAGAGACGCTGGAGTTACAGTAGCTGCAGGTGTTTGTAAATCTCTCGTAGAAAAAAAGAAATAATTTTTTTATTTTTTGGAATTTTTATTATTTAATTCCTATCTTTTCTTTTTATTTTTTGGAATTTTTATACTATGTAGTTTGAACTTTATTATAATAATCCTTATATAGATTTCTAACCAGTAATTTTTATGGATGAGGAATATGTTCCAGATTATGCTCCTGGACAAATTGTTGTAGAATTTTATGGAAAGAATGATATTTATGTAAGGGGGCTTTGTGAAACTCTCGGATTAGAATTAATTGGAAAAAGTTCAGTATTAGATGCAGGATATGTTATAAAAACAGAACCAGGAAAAGAACAAGAATTAATAAGAAAATTAGAATTACCAGAATACAAAAGATTTATTGAAACTACTGGATTAAGAGACTTAAAAGAGGAATCAAGAAAAGAAATCTATGAAGAGTTAGAAGAAAAAGTTATACTATTTGGAGGTTTAATCCCAACTTCTCTGTCAAATAAGGATTATCAAAGAAAATTAAATGAAATACAAGGTTTAGTAGATAAATTAAGAAAAATATAACAATTAGAAAACAAAGAAAGAACTATCTAGCAGAATTTTTCTCTTTTAATTTAATCATCTCTGAATAATCATTCACTCTATCTAAGAAAAAAGCACAAACAGAACCTGTAGGAAAATCAAGAATATTGTTAGGACTAGAACACCTATATGGATGAGATTTGTCAAGCTCTTTTAAAATTTCAGGATAATTTTCTGGAAGTGAAGGGATCACTACTGGAAAGGATTTTCCAAAATTATCTCTATCAATTGAAATAGCTTTAACTCCTTCAAAAGACATATCAAGCTGATAAATTCCATAATTATCACAAACCTCCTTATAGAAACCATTATTAACAAATTCATTTCCAGAAAAATCAACCATTTTTCCATCATTAACCTTTTGGATTAATCTTCCAACTATCTCTTCCCTAGTCAAATGTCTTGGAAAAGCATAAAAATAAGTATCATTCCCAATCTCATGAAGTGCCTTTCTTTGCCATCTTGGAAGCGAACAAAAAACAGCTCCTGCATGCTCTAGAGAATCAAGAAATTCTTGTCGTACATCCCTTTCCATAAAAATCTTTTACATTATAAGTATTTAAGAATTATTATACAAAATTATCTAGCAGCATCAGCCTGTTTTTCAGAATCATTTCTTTTTTGAATAGCATAACTCTCTGAGCTGCCTTCGGCAGCTAGCATAATTTCTTTTGCAAGAGTTTCTGTGATTGTAGCTTTTTTATTAAATGCCTTATCATATGAACCATGAACTAAAAATCTTAAAACCATATTTAATCTTCTCCTTGGAGAAACATCTACAGCTTGAGGATAACGAGCACCACCATATTCTATACTTGTTACACCATCTCTTGGTGCAGAATTCTCAATTGCTCTAACTAAAACTGCAACAGGATTTTGACCAGTTTTAGTTTCAATAATTTTAAATGCATCAATAACAATTTTAGTATTCTTATTATATTTACCAGTATTCCATCTTGTAATTATTCTATGCTTTTTTCCTCGAGAGCCAGGAACCTGTAATAAATTAATCAAACGTTCAATAACATTAACTTTAGCCTTAGCAGGATCCCACTTAATTCTACCATAACTTTTCAATAAAAGTTTTGTATCAAGATTAATAACCTTTTTTAAACCTGGGTCTTGAACAACAACATCGTGTGTTGAAAATAATCCAAAAAGTTTCATTTCTACCATTTTTATCTTCTACCCTTTTCGATCTTACCTTGCCATAATCTTGCCAAGGGTTGATCATTTACTTTAATAACTTGAAACCTTACACCTGAAAGGTCGCCTTTAGTTTTACCCTGCTTTCCACCAATCCTCTCAATAATAACTTCGTCGTGTTCATCTACAAATTTTTGAGCTAGATTTCCAGGAATAAAGGCAGTAACTTCTTTTCCAGTTTTAATTAATTGTACACGGCAACATTTTCTCATAGCAGAATTAGGCTGTTTAGCTTCTTTTTGAATCTTTTTTGTAACAATCCCTTTTGCTTGAGATGAACGTCCAAGTGGAGCAAACTTCAGAGTAATACCTAGTTTTTTCTTTCTATGAACAAGGTCATTTCCTCTCTGTTTTTTCCTTGTTTTCTTTAATTTTCGTGCATTCATTAATCCCATTTTAATTCTAAAAGAGTGTGGTTTTTAAAATTAACTAAACCTATGCAATCCTTAATTTATTTATCTTAAAAACTGTTTTCAGTATACTTTCTAATTCTTGTTCTCTAGTTCTATTTCTACCAATTAAAGCAGCCTTATTCTGTTTTGTAGCAGAGATAATAACTTCCCCCTCTGGTTTAACTTCTATTTTTGTAAATTGTAATGGAGAGATAATGCTTGAAACAAATTTATCCATATCACTTGGATCCCTAGCCATTTCAATAACTTTAATCTTTTTTCTCAAAATTTCTCCAACCTTTCTAATTTTTACACCGTCTCTTCCAATAGCATTTGAAACTTGAGATTTTGGAACTGCAAAAACAATATGATGATTATAAACAAAACAATTTGAAGTGGTAGTGTGACAAATATTTTCGAACAGGTTTATGTAACGCATCAATTGCATATTGATTTCTTTTCCCATATTATATTAATTATTAAAATTAGTTAAGTAAATAAATCTCTGCTTCAAAATCTAGATTTAATTCCTTGGAGACTTCTGCTTTTAACTTTGTATTTTCAAACACTATTTTTGCATCATTTAATTTTTTTATTGTTTCTTCTCTTGCATCTTTAGCTAAAAAAACCTTAGCTTTAGAATTTTTTTGTTTATCAAAATGTTTAACAGTTTGCCTTATTCCAAATATAACTTTTCCTTGTTCATGTGCTTCTTTTATATCTTTAATACTCATTTTTATTACCTATTTTATACCTTAACTTTAACTGTTTTAGTACTTTTAGATTTACCCTTTGCTTCTGTTAGGGACCCAGTAACTTTTACCATTAAACCCGGTAAACCAGTACCTACAGGAACTGGTTGATTAAGGATTATATTTTCAATTACAGAAGCTAATTTATCTTGCTTTCCTGTTCTTGTTGAATGTACAAAGTGTTTAACCGGCGTTTCAAAGCTTGCTCTTGCTAGAACAGAACTCTTATCAGAAATTATTCCCATTCTAGTAATTCCTTTAACAGTTCCTGCATGAGTCATAGCATCAGATATCAACATTAAATGCCTTTTATCTATATCTAATCCTTGAGAATTAATAACCTTATTAATTTCATTCATAATTGCTTGTCTAGCTGCTTCAATCCCTAAAACAATATCAATTTCATGAATATCATTGGTGATAGTTTTGTCTTTATTAACTCCTTTCATTTCTAAAACATCTTTTAAATTTGAACCAGCTGTTAAAACAATATAATTAGCATCTCTCTTAACTGGTAAGACTTGAGAAATACCTTTAACACCGGATAGAAGAACATCTTTTAATTTTTCTTTGATTTTATATATCTCTTTAAAGTCTTTATCTTTTAAGTCAATAATTAATCCAGTTTCTCTTTTTTTAACATTATGATTCTTATCTTTCAAAACAATTAATATATGATCTAAACTAAAATGAGATCTTTTCAAGGCATGATTATCTATTTCAATTTCCAATTTTTTATTTGTAAAATCAATTCCAATTTCAGACATAACATCTTTTAATTTAATCTCTTTTAATTTTTCAGCAAAAATTCTAGAATCTTTTTCATTATTATGAGCAGAATCTAAATAAATTTCCATTGCAGGAGTTGAAGGTTTCTTTCTAGCATCAAGAATTTCAATTAAACGTGGAAGACCTTGAGTAACCTGCATTTCTGCAACACCTGCTAAGTGAAATACATTTAATGCCATCTGAGTTGAAGGTTCTCCAAATGATTGAGCAGTAACAATACCTATCGCTTCTCCAGGAGAGATTTTCTCATTTTTATGTAATCCAGAAACAGATAAACCATCATTTCCATATTTAAATTGTACAATATTTTCAGAAGCATCTCTAACTGTTCTGTCATATTCAATTTTTAAATCTTGTAACGCATTTGCAAGTCTTCTATATAAATAACCAGATTTTGGTGTTCTTAAGGCAGTGTCCATAAGACCATCTCTTCCAGTTATAGCTCCAAAAAAGAATTCTTCTGGTCTTAAACCTTTTAGAAATGAATTATAGATAAATCCTCTCGCCTTTGGTGAGAAATCATGTTTTTTAAAACAAGATAAGCTCCTATCTGTAAATCCAAAATTAATTCTCTCTCCACCAATTACCTGCTGTCCAACAGAACAAGCAATCTGAGTTATATTCAACATATTTCCGCCTGCTTTTGCAGAAATCATTTTATTAACTGGATTATCTTTAGGAAATTCTTCTTTAGCAGACTTTCCAATATCTGTTCTAACTTCATTTAAAACCTGTTGAATTTTAATTTCTCTTGTTTCTTCTAAGGTTTTTCCAGGAATTGCTTCAAGAGTTTTTTCATAATAAGACTCTATGATTTTTTGAGTTTTATCTTCTGCAGTCTTGATGATTTTTTGAGTCATATCTTTTACTTTTTGGGGAACATCCAAATCATCAACAGAGATTGTAAATCCATATCTAGATAAAAATAAAGTTCCTAATGCAAAAACATCTCTTAAAACTTTAAGAGTTTCTTTTCTACCAACATATTTGTCTAATTTTTTAATTGCTTCTCCTTCTTCTACTCTAAAACTCCCTGCATCTAATTTTCCAATCTTTGATAAAGTTTCTTTAGAGATTACATTACTCAAAATTTCCTCTCCAGAATTTTTAGCTTTTACAGAAAAATTTGAAATTCCAGATTCATATAAAAGTTGAGCTGCATCTGATTTTGAAAGTTCTCCTTCACTTAAAATATAATTTCCAGTAACAGCATCGGCAATACATCCTAATAAATTAGTGTTATTCTTTACAGATATTAAATTTTCTTCAACATTTAAAAGAACTTCAGCCTCAGCTCTTGCCTCTTCAGTTTGGGGACCATGAATATTCATTTCATCACCATCAAAATCTGCATTATATGGAAAACAAACTGCAGGATGTAATCTAAACGTCCTATAAGGTAAAACTCTTACAAAATGAGACATTAAACTAGCTTTATGTAATGAAGGATGTCTATTAAACAAAACAATATCTCCATCTTGTAAATGTCTCTCTACAATATATCCTATTTCTAATTCTTCAATTAAATCTTGTTTTAATTCTTGTGTTATTCTTTTTCTTTTTCCATCTGGACGAATAATATAATTTGCACCGGGATATTCTTCTGATAGCATTAACCTTTTTAATCGGGCCATATTAAGTGATGTAACTCTTTCTGCAACTGTAATTATTTTTGCAATTTCAAAAGGTACACCTACCTCATTGATTTTTATATTTGGGTCTGGACTAATAACTGTTCTAGCTGAAAAATTAACTCTTTTACCAATTAAATTTTTTCTAATTCTTCCTTCTTTTCCTTTAATCCTTTCTGTGATAGTTTTTAATGGTTGTCCACTTCTATGTCTTGCAGGAGGAATTCTTGCGATATTATTATCAAAAAAAGTTGTAATATGATATTGGAGTAAATCCCATAAGTCCTCAATGATTACTTCTGGAGCACCTGCATTTAAATTTTCCCAAAGTCTTTGATTTGCTCGAATTATATCACTTAGTTTATGAGTTAAATCATCTTCACTTCTCTCTCCGCTTTCAAGAGTAATACTTGGCCGAACAGTAACTGGAGGAACTAATAACAAGGTTAACATTCCCCACTCTGGTCTTAATGATTCAGGATTAATTCCTAAGAATCTTAAATCTTCATCTTGTATTTTACTCAATCTTTCTCTAATCTCTGAAGGGAATAATCTTCTTTTACCAACTTTAAAAGTAGATGGCTTTTCTAATTTAATTTTTTCTTGAACAATTCCACAATAAGGACATTTTTTTGCATCTTTAGCTTTTTTTAATCTTGTCTTTAAATCTTTAGATAAATAATCTTCTGATAAAAGTGCTTTTCCACAAGCCTCACAAGTACTTCTTAGACATAGACTAATAATCGGTAAATATTTTATATGAACAACCGGTCTTGCTAATTCAATAACTCCAGAGTGACCTAAACATTCTTTTAAACGACCGCCACAGGTTCTACACCTAACCCCCGGATCAATTGCTCCCATTCTTAAATCCATCAAACCGCCATCTACAGGATAACCATCTACATCATACAATTCTGGTGTAACTATCTTAGCAACAGATAATTTTTTTATTTGTTCTGGACTTAAAAGTGCAAATTTTATAGCTTCAACTTGTTTTTTTATTGGTTTAATTGCCATTATTCATATTTATTTTTTAAATTAAATTTAGTTAAAATATGAAGTCCTTGAAGTTCTTCTAATAATAGTTTAAATGCATAAGACATTTCAACTGGTTCAACAATATTGCTACCACATAATCCACAAGACAACTTTCCACGAATTGCATCATCAATTGCAATTGCGCCGCATTTTGAACAGATGTGAATTACAACTTTATCAGAATCATATCTTTCTTTTAATAACAATGAAGCTCCATGTGCAACTAAAGCTTGTTGTTCCATTTCTCCTAATCTTAATGCACCACCACGAGAACGACCTTCAACAGGTTGTCTTGTAAGCATTGCAATTTTACCAGATGCACGGGCATGCATCTTATTTGAAACCATATACTTTAATTTCAAATAATACATGTTTCCAATATAAATTTTCATTGGCATTTTTTTACCCGTAATACCATTATACATTATCTCCTTCCCATTATATTTAAATCCTAAATTTTGTAATTGCCCTTCTAAATTTTCTAAATTATTTTCACCAAAACTAGATGCATCAACAACAGTTCCAGATAAAGAAGCTACTTTTCCAGCCAATAATTCTAATAAATATCCTACAGTCATACGAGAAGGAATACCGTGAGGATTGAATATTAAATCTGGTCTTATTCCTCTTGAGGTAAATGGGATATCCTCTTCAGGCACAATAAATCCAACTACTCCTTTCTGTCCATGAGGTGTTGAAAATTTATCTCCTAACTCTGGGATTCTTTCATCTCTCATTCTAACTTGAAATATCCTGTTTCCCTCATTATCTTGAGTAATAAAAACACCATCTACAACTCCTTTTTCTTCTTGTCTCATGGTGGAAGAATTTTCCTTTCTTGTCTGTACAAACATATCTCTTGCTTCAGATAAGAATTTTGGGGGTGAAACTTTTCCTATAATTACTTCACTTTCATCTAAACTTGCTTCTGGATAAACTACTCCATCGTCTTCTAAATGCCTATAACTTTCTTCTAATCTATATCCTGAAACATCTTTTTCAGGAACACAAATTTCATCTTTTAATCCACCCGCATAATTTAATTCAACAGAAGTATAGGGTCTAAAATAAGTTGAACGTCCAAATCCCCTATCAACAGATGCTTGATTCAGTACAACCGCATCTTCCATATTATATCCTTCATAAGGCATGATTGCTACAATAATATTTTGTCCTGCAGGATAAATATCTAAGGTATCATAGACAAAACTTCTCACAATTGGTTTTTGAGGATAATGTAATATAGAAACATCTGTATCAATTCTTACTGGAAAATTTGCAGCATATATTCCCAGAGATTGTTTCTGTGTTTTACTTCCCCTCATAAGTCTAGCAGACTGATCATGATTTCCATATGGAACTAAAGAAGTTACAATTCCTAAACAGTCAATAGGATCTATTTCTAAATGAGTATGTTCTTCTGTTAGCTCTTTTTCATATATTGCCACTAATGCATCCTCTTCTTCAGCGGCATCAAGATATTCAATTACACCGTTTTTGATTAAATCTGCCCAAGAAAGTTTTCCTTCTTCAACTAATTTAATGTGTTCTTGTTTTAATCTAGGTTTACCATTATCTACAATTATAATTGGTCTCAAAACTCTACCAACCTCTGTAGATAAAAATACTGTTCCTAATAATTTATAGAATCTTATACTCATTTCTTCAGGTAATTCAGTTATTCTTCTTTTTTCTCTTAAGTTCTTTACAAAATCTAGACCATCTGAAACAAAACCTACAAAATGACCATTATAAAAAACATCAATTTGATCTTCTGTAACCTCTCCCTCTTTACTCTCCTTAACTCCCTCTGAATATAAAACTTTCATAATTTTTTCATTTTCAACAGGACATCTAGTTGAAATTTTTGCAAGCATTGCAAGATTCTTTCTTAAACCAATTTCAGTACCTTCAGGAGTTTCTACAGGACAAAATCTACCATAGTGTGTTGGATGTAATGTTCTTGCTGCAAAATTTTCTTGTTCTCCTGGAAGATTAGAAACAACCCTCTGTAACTGAGATAACATATCTAAATAATTTGTTTTCTGCATATTTTGTGTAACCCCGGTTCTTTCACCAATCCACGAACCAGTTGCAATTGCACTTTCAATTCTATGAGAAAATAAACTAGATTTTGCAATTGACTTTATGGAATAAAATCTTTTTCTTTTTACTGTTTTTTGAAGAGAGTGTTGTATTTCTCTCAAAAATATATTTAAATTAACTCTAAACAAATCTGCAAGTAAATCTCCAGAAAGTCTTATTCTTTTATTAGCATAATGATCTTTATCCGTTAATGTTTCTTCTGTATTTTCTTTAGCAATAAAATATTGTTTTACAAACTTACATAAAGTTCTTGCTTTTTCTATTCTAGATTGTTTTTTTATTCCAATATGTGGTAAAAAATAAGAATCAATTCTCTGTTTAACTCTTTCTAAAACTTCTTTTTTTGTTCCTTGCAAAGAAGTTTTCTCAGCAATACTCATTAGAGCTTCTTCAGAGTCTTTAATATCAATAAAATCGTATAGGTTGACAATTAAACTATCTGTTTGTTTTCCAACTAATTTAGATATTTCTGCATCAGAAGTTAACCCCAATGCCTTTAACAATACAATAACCGGAATACTTTTAAAACGGGAAAAATTTAATTCAAGAACACCCTCACTACTTTCAGATAAAGATATAGGAATTTTATATGCACCTCTTTGAGAAAATAATCTTAAGGAAAGTTTTCCTTTAGGGGTCTCAATAAAAGTTTGATTAGATGCTAAATCCTCAGCCATAACAATAACTCTTTCATTCCCATTTATAATAAAATATCCGCCAGGATCTTTTGGATCAATGTATTTCTCTATTAATTCTTCTTGATTTAAACCATGTAAATTACAAACTTTACTTTTTACAATAATTGGTATTCTTCCTAATTGAACTTCTGAAGATTCTACTTGACCCTCATATTTTACATTTATTTCAACTTTAATTGGAGCTGAATAAGTAAGATTTCTTAACCTAGCTTCTGCAGGAGTAATAAGCTTTGAACTACCATCTGCTTCAATAATGTTTGGTCTTTCTACTTGAATTTTTCCAAGACTTATTTCAAAGTCATCAGAAGAAATATTTTCAGAAAGTTCAGAAACAATTTCTTGCATTCTTGTCTCAATAAAATTATTAAAAGAAATTATATTTGATTCTACAATAGAATGGTTCTTAAGATATTCTTTTACTAGAACATGTTTTGCCATTAAACCACTACTCGGAAATATTCCTCTACCCCCTCTTCAGATTTTCTTTCAAATTTTACAACCTCTCCAACTTCAAAATTTCCTTCTATAAGGGGGTCTTTTTTAGAAATTTTTGGCAATTGGGTTAAAGAAATATTAAATTCAGTTAATAGTTTATCAACATCTTCTTTTTTTAGTTTAGAATTTTTAGATTGAAGGACGTGCATTTTTTTAGGTGTTTTTTATAGTTCAAAATAAAGGATACAACTTTTAGATAACAAAAATAACCAAAATTGGCTTTAAAAATGTTTCTGTTAAAGGAAAGTTTAGAAAAAATACAAGAAATCAACTAAATTTCAAATTTTTTATATTCAAGTAGTTTTTAATGTATTTAGGATATAATCTGTCTTCTTTTGGAGGTAAAACTTGCCAATGTTTAAAACAGACCGGAAAATATGAAAAAGGACTTTTTGTACCTTTTGGAGATTCAGGAACAACCTTCTCAGCATCAAAAAATTCTGGCTTTCCTTTATATAATCTCTGGCTCCGAGTTGCAAGACATCCACATTCTTCACATAGTCCTGATTCCCCTGTATGAACAATAGAATAGGGCCTTAATAATTCTAAAAGTTCAATTGATTCTCCATTAAAATAATAGTCTGGCAAGGGAAGAACAATCTCCTTTTTTTTACTAGATTTTAAAATAAATTCAATGAATTTTTTTCTATCTTTTTGAAAAAAGAATAACTCTTCAATACCAATAATATCATATCCCTTAGATTTCTCAGCAATAATTTTTAAAAAATCCTCATGAGGATTTACACGTGTTGCAGGAAGCGATTTCCCAGTTCTTGATTTTGCAAAACCTTTATCTCTAAGATTATTAGAGGGTTGAAAAACAATAAATGGTTCTTTAAAACTGAGTATCTTATCAATAGCGTTTTCTGTTTTTCCACTAGCCATGCACCCAGTATAAATATAAATCATTCTGTTAAAAATTATTCAACATTTTTAATAATTGTTGTGATGAAAAAGAAATATCCAAAACATGTTCAAATTAAAATGGCCCTGGAGGGATTTGAACCCCCGACACCTGGATTAAAAGTCCAGTGCTCTAACCAGGCTGAGCTACAGAGCCATCGACTAACAGCCATGATTTAGAGAACTATTTTTAGTTTAAAAAGCTTTTTAATCTATTTTTTTGCCTCACTAAAATCAAGAGAGATAAAATCTGTTTCTGGGCTTAATTCTTCTAATTCAATACCAACCCTAAATAACATTTTTTTAGAAGCAATACAAGAAGGGTCATCCTTATATTTATTAGATAAAAAAAATACTTTTTTTATTCCAGATTGAATGATTGCCTTTGCACATTCATTACATGGAAAAAGAGTGCAATAAAGAGTACATCCTTCTAAACTTTCTTTCGTTGAATTCAAGATTGCATTAAGTTCTGCATGGCAAACATAAGCATATTTTGTTTCTAAATAATCTCCTTCTCTTTGCCAAGGGAATTCATTATCAGGAATACCTCTCGGAGCTCCATTATAACCTGTTCCAACTATTTTTTTATTTTTATCAACAATACAAGCACCAACTTGTGTAGACGGGTCTTTGCTTCTTTTAGAAGACAGTAGAGCAACACCCATAAAATATTCATCCCAACTTATCCTAGGTAGTTTTCCTTTAATTTCTTTATACAAATTTTCTACTTTTTCTTGAACTTTTTCTAAACTAGAATCATTAATTAAAGTAAAATCCGCAAGTTCCATACATTTTCCTACACCTTGACCAGTTTCAGATTCACCAAGACCCTTATCACGAGCATCTACTTTTAAAAAATCTTCCCATGTAACCGGGTCACTTTCCCGATTACGAGAAACCATTCTTTTAAATCTAATTTCTTGAGGAGCATCTACAGAAATAAGAAAAAAGTTTTTTAGTTGTCTTAGGATAATCACTTCAGCAGGATTTCTAATACCATCCACAATAGCATTAACATATTTTTGATTTTTGATTTTTTCAACAACAATCTTTGCAAGAACCCCAGAACCTTTTTCTTCTCTTAATTTATTTCCAAAATTTTGTAGGTTTTCTCTAGTGAGAGTTATTTTATTCTCTTTTAATATCTCTCTTAATTCATTAGATAGGGAAAGATAAACAAAACCTTTTTGTTTTAAGAAATCAGAAACTAATCCCTTCCCAGCACTTAAACTTCCTGTTAAACCTATTATCATTAAACTCTTACCTCTACTTTATTGATTAGATGATTAGTCAATTCTTTTAGGTCTAATAAATATTTCTCTGATGTATTAGTATATTTTGAAAAACGACTATCAATAAATTTTCCATTATTTTTAAATCCTTGAAAGACAAACTTCTGGATTTTACCCTTTTCAACGATTTTAGAAATCCAATCAATTAAATCTCCAATATCTTTTCTAGAATGAAACTCCTCTAAAATAGTTGTTCTAAATTCATGTTCTGGAAGTTTAGAGATTATTTTTATTGATTTTTCTATTTTTTCAAAATCAGGATTTAAAACTCCAGTTAATCTAGGGTAATTCTCTTTACTAGATTTAATATCCATAGAAACAAAATCGACTAACCCTAAATTAATAATCTCTTGTAATCTTTCTGGAAAACAACCATTAGTATCAATTTTTATTAAATATCCTAAATCTTTAATTTTATTTAAAAAATCTATATCCAAACTTATTAATGGTTCTCCTCCAGTAATACAAACTGCTTCAAGATACTTTTTTCTTTTTTTTAAAAATTCTAAAATCTCCTCTGAATCTATTTCCTTATTTTTATCTATAAAAGATTCTAAAACAAGTTCAGGATTATGGCAGAAACCACATTTAAAATTGCAACCTTGTAAAAAAATAGTGCAAGCAATTTTCCCAGGATAGTCTATTAAAGTTAATTTTTGCAATCCTTTTATTCTCATTTTTATAAATCCCCTAATTAGTTCATCTTAAATGTCTTTCTATCATTAAACTCTGCTTCTTTTCCTTCATTCCATTGCTCAACAGGTCTAAGATATCCACAAACCCGGCTGTATCTTTCACATCTAGTTCTTTCCATTTAACCTCCTTTAATTTTCCTCTTTTTTTAATTGTTTAATTTCATTTAAAGTTTCAATTCTTGTGTTATCATTTTCTTCAGAATAACCATTTTCTTTATCACATTTAGGACAATACTTCCAGTCTCCTGCAATATATCCGTGAATCGGACATATTGAAAATGTTGGAGTTAAAGTAAAATAAGGCATATGAAATTGTTCTGCAATTTTTTTTACCAAAATCTTAACTCCAGATTTGTCCAATTTTTCACCAACAAAGGCATGAAATACAGTTCCTCCAGTATATTTTGTTTGAAAATCATCTTGAAGTTCTAATGCTTCAAATAGATCATCTGTAAAATTAACTGGTAATTGACTTGAATTGGTGTAATAGGGTTTAGCATTAACTGTAGTTAACCCATTTTCATTTGCAACAATAATTTTTGGAAAACGTTTTTTATCCAACCTTGCAAATCTATAGGTAGTGCCCTCTCCAGGAGTTGCTTCTAAATTATAAATATTTCCAGTTTCATTTTGATATTGTTCTAATTTTTCCCTCATAAACTCTAAAACTTTAAGGCCAAATTCTTTTCCCTTGGGGGTTGTAATATTTTCTCCAGAAAGAAAATTCATTATTGATTCATTTAAACCCAGTAAACCAATTGTAGAAAAATGATTTTTCCAATAATGCTCAAATCTTTCATAAACCATTCTTAAATAAAATTTAGAATAAGGATACAATCCAGTTAAAGTAAATTTTTCCAATGCTTTTCTTTTAATTTCTAAACTCTCTTTTGCAAGTTCCATTAATCTGTCTAATCTTGTAAAATAATCTTCTTCATCTAATGCAACAAAACCAAGTCTAGGCATGTTGATTGTAACAACACCAACACTTCCTGTTTGAGGATTAGCTCCAAATAAACCTCCTCCACGTTTTCTTAATTCTGTTTGGTCTAATCTTAAACGACAACACATTGAACGAGCATCTTCAGGATTCATATCTGAATTAATAAAATTTGAAAAATAAGGTATACCATACTTGGCTGCCATTTCCCAAATTAAATCATAGGTTGGATTATCCCAATCAAAATCCTTAGTAATATTATAGGTAGGTATTGGAAATGTAAAAACTCTTCCAGAAGCATCACCTTCAAGCATGACTTCTGCAAATGCTTTATTAATCATCTCAACTTCTTTTTGAAATTCCTTATAAGTTTCTTTTTGAGGTTGTCCACCAATAATAACTGGTTCATCTTTCATATAACTTGGAACTTTCAAATCCATAGTTATATTTGTAAAAGGAGTTTGAAAACCTACACGAGTAGGAACTGCTAAATTAAAAATAAATTCTTGCATTGCCTGTTTAACTTCTTCATAAGAAAGATTATCATATTTTACAAAGGGGGCCAAAAGAGTATCAAAATTTGAAAATGCTTGTGCTCCTGCAGTTTCTCCTTGTAATGTATAAAAAAAGTTAACTATCTGCATTAAAGCAGTTCTCAAATGTTTTGCAGGTTTGGATTCAACTTTTCCTTTTACTCCTTTAAATCCAATTGAAAGTAAGTCCTTTAAATCCCATCCCACACAGTATGCTCCAAGTGTTCCCAAATCATGAATATGTAAATCTCCAGACTCGTGTACCTTTCTTATTACTTCTGGGTAAACTCTTCTCATCCAATAGTTAGTAATTATTTTTGTAGCAATATAATTATTTAATCCTTGGAGTGAAAACCCCATATTAGAATTTTCTTTAACCATCCAGTCATTTAAACCAATATAATCTTCTACAGCCTCGATAGTATCAAACAAACCTTTAACATTTCTAAGTTCTTCATGACTTTTTCTGTATAAAATATATGCTTTTGCAGTTTGATCATGGCCTTGTTTAATTAAAACACTCTCAACAGTATCCTGAACATCCTCTACACGAGGAATTCCATGTTCTCCATATTTTTTCCCAATTTCTTCAATAATAATCTCTGCAACATGTCTTGCTTTTGCTTCATCATGGCCTCCAACAGCTTTTGCAGCTTTCCAAACTGCATTAAAGATTTTCTCTTTATTAAATGGAACTATATCTCCATCTCTTTTTCTTATTTTTGAAACCATTTTTTTATTATTAAATTATCTTTTAAAAATTATTTTAAATTTTTTAATTCCTGTTTAAAATCATCTATATCTGCAAACTCACGATAAACAGATGCAAATCTTATATATGCAATTTTATCTGTCTTCTTTATTTTATCCATTACAATCTGACCAATCTTTGAAGAATTTATCTCCCTATTTTTAGAAGATTTATATATCTTAGATTCAATCTCGCTTGCAAGATTATCGAATTTTTCAGTGCTTAAAGTTCTTTTTTCAAATGCTTTTTCTAATCCTTTTATTAATTTATCTCTATTGAATTTTTCCCTAGTCCCATCTTTTTTTATTACATTTAAATCCAACTCAATACGTTCATATGTAGAAAATCTTTCACCGCATTTTAAGCATTCACGTCTTCTACGAATATTCCCATGACTATCTCTCTTATCAGTTACTTTTGTTTCTTCAGTATTACAATAAGGACATTTCATTTTTAACTCTTTTTTATATTGATTTTAATCCAGATACAATATATTGTACTCCCTATATTAAAACAGCACAATTTATTGTATGGTAAAGAAATACAGATAAATCAGGTATTTAAATATTTCTTTACTCTAAACAGTAACAACCTTTAATTTTGAGAAATTTTTTCATCTATTCTTTGTTTAGTAATCTTATAAATTTGTTCATGCATTTCATTAATTCCCTCAGGAATATAATCAATTATAACACATCTTTTGGGATTGTCATGCGCAATTTTAAGATAACCTTGTCTAACTTTTTCATGAAACTCAAATTTCTTTGCTTCATAACGATCATATCTTCCAGTAGATTTTATTGCTTTTCCTAAACCTTCTTCAACAGGAACATCTATAATAATTGTTAGGTCTGGATTTTTTCCAAAAGTTGCAATTTTATTTAATGTATTAATAATTTCTAAATCAATACCTCCTGCATAACCTTGGTAAGTTGTAGATGCATCAAAACTCCTACTATTAATAACCAAACCACCACTCTTTAATGTAGGAAGAATTGTTTCATCATAGAGGGCTGCTCTGCAAGATTCAAATTGAAAAAGATTTGATAATTCACACCTTTCAATAGGATTGTGTAGTAAAAGTTCTCTTACTAACTCTCCAAAATCTGTTCCACCAGGTTCTCTCCTTACAATAACATCAAAATTTTCCTTACAAAGTCTTTTTTCTAATAATTCTATCTGAGTTGTTTTTCCACCACCATCCCCTGATTCTAAAGTCATAAAAAATCCTCCAGGAATCAAAAGTTTTCCTCTTTTTTGTGACATAAATAAAAAACAATCAGTCTTATTTAAAAATAAAGTTACAATACAAAATATAGTTTAGAGAATATTAATCAAAAACTCTCTAATTTAGCTAAGAACTCATTCCTCTCTACCTTATTAATAAAAATCTCTTCAGCAACTTGTTGGGGATCTTCTCCATTGAATATTCTTTTTATTCCTTGTCTATCTTTATTAGAAAGGCTTAAACTTTCAAGAGAATACTTTTGAAAAGCATCTGCAGACATTGGAGCTAATTTTTTTGTAATCTCAAACATCTGATTTGCATAAACCCTTATCTCTTTTTGAGCATGGGAATGCATTCGTAATCCTAAAAAATGAAATAAATTATGTAAATCAATATTCCAATACCATTCAGTATATAATGAAAGAGGTAAATTAATTCTAGCTAATTCTTTAGCAACACCCTTATCTAAAAGATTATGATAGTCTTCTGAATCTTTTTCTTGACCTTGCAAAAAGATATCTAAAACTTCTTCTTGTTCATTTAAAGATAATTCTTCTCCACGTGCCTGTTTATTATCTTTACTCTGTTTTCTTATCTCATCTACATCTGGAATATAAAACTCATCTTTCATAACACTATATCTTCCAGAAACTTCATTTAATCTAGCAGTTCTATGTCTAACCCATTGTCTTGCAACAAAAATTGGCATTTTACAATGCCATTCTGTAAGCACATGTTCAAAAGGAGAAGTATGCCTATTCCTATATAAATAATCAATTAAATCTTTATCTTGACTAACAGTCTTAGTTCCTTTTCCATAACTAACTCTTGCTGCTTGAACAACCCTATCATCTCCGCCCATATAATCCACAAGTCTAACAAAACCATGATTTAAACATTTAAACTCTTTACCAAGAATCTCTTCAGCAGCAGGAACCCCAATCCTTTTTGTCCTATTTGTTCCTTGATTTGTTTTCATCACGCCCATTAAACAAAATAAGGACCAGGTTTTATAAAATTATGTTACCCCTTTAATTCAGAAAAAATCTTACAAGCATTACAAATCTTGCCTCGTGCAGGCTCACCACAAATTTCACAAATATTAGCTTGTGTTTGATTTTCTTTTTCTAATTTTGGAATCAAGGCCTGCCAAGACTCAACAATTTTTAATTTTTCTTTGTCTGTTAAAAAATCCATCCACTCCCTAGTTTCAATTCTATAAGTTCCAAATGCGCAAGGACATTTTTCATAAATAACAGGGAACTTCATTTTTTTAGAATATTTTCTAATTTCTGATTCAGGAATAAAAAACAAAGGTTTAATTCTCTGTACAAAAGTCTTATTATTTTTTTGTTTGATTCCAGTTGCAGGTTTTGAACCAACACCAAGGAGAACATTACCCTTTAAAAAATTCATTAATACTGTTTGACATTCATCATCAAGATTATGTCCTGTTGCAATCTTATCAAATTTTAATTTCTTTGCATACTTATTTAAAATCCATTTTTTAATAATCCCGCAAACAGTACAACCCGAAAGATTCTTTTTTTCCTTTAAAGCCTGCTTAATAGAACACATACCCCATCCAAGTTCCTTCCTTAAATCAATAATATTTAATTTAACTCCAAGTTTATTACAAAAGCCTATCATATTCTCTTTATGCTTTTTACTCCATTCTCCTAAACGTAAATCAATCATCAAAGCTGAAACATTATACCCTAATTTATGTAATATATACAGGACACTAACAGAATCTTTTCCTCCAGACAAGGCTACAACAATTTTGTCTTTTTTGTCCAAAAGATGATAGTTTTCTATAGTTTGTAAAACTTTTTTTTCTATATCCATAAATCTAAAAGAGTAAAATGATTTTTATATCTATACTTTTTTTATTTAACTATGTTAACAATGATTAGGAAACATTTATAAATAATATTCTATAAAAGAAAATATGGCTGAACCTAAATCAGAAAAAATTTTGAAAGAAATTAAAAAAATAAGTCACAATTATTGGGCTGTTGCAACCATTGTTCTCGCAATTGTATTGATTATATTACTAGTAAATGGAAATGCTTTTTCAACTTCAATAGGTAAAGCTAAAGCAGGGCAATCTGTTGTGGACTTTTTGAATTCACAAACAGGTGGTGGAGTTGAATTAGTAGAAATAACAAGTGATGGGGAATTCTACCAAGTTATGGTTTCTTACCAAGGTCAAAATATTCCTCTTTCTGTTACAAAAGATGGAAAATATTTAGCACAATTAACATTACTTGAATCTAATCCTGAAGATACAACCCCTACACAACCACAAGCAGCAGAAAACTTACCTCAAACAGATAAACCTGTTGTAGAAGCTTTTGTTATGTCTCACTGCCCTTATGGAACTCAAATTGAAAAAGGACTTATTCCTGTTGTAGAATTACTAGGAGATAAAATAAATTTTGAAGTCAAATTTGTATATTATGCAATGCACGGAGAAACAGAAGTAAGAGAAGAGTTAAACCAATATTGCATTCAGACAGAGCAAAATGATAAATATTTATCTTATTTAAAATGCTTTTTAGGAGAAGGTGACGGAGAAGCTTGTCTTGATGAAACTGGAATTGATAAAACAAAATTAAAAACTTGTACAGATGCAACAGATAAAAAATATTCAGTTATAGCAAACTTAAATGACCAATCATCTTGGTTAAGTGGAAGATATCCTTTATTCGATGTTTACAAGGAAGATAATGAAAAGTATGGTGTTGGAGGAAGTCCAACATTAATAGTAAATGGTGTAGAAGCAAATAGTGGAAGAGACTCTGTTTCATTATTGGCAACAGTTTGTAATGCATTTACAGATGATGCAAGGCCTGCAGAGTGTGACTCAGACATAGATGCTTCAAGTCCAACTCCTGGTTTTGGATATTCAACAACTTCTGGTTCTGGAACAGATGCAACTTGTGGTTAGATATAAAATTATTTTTTTATTAGATATTATTCTAGAATCAATATATTAAAATTAAAACACTACTTCCCATTATTGAGGTAAGCAATCTCATCTTCTGCAAGTTTAAGCTCTTTTCTTATCTCTGGATTTTTAAGTATAATTCTTATAACTAAAAAATCTTTCATAGCCTGTTTTATAGAAATATGGACTTTTTTAGCATATTTCTGACAGATTGTCTTCTTTTTTGCAGCCCTTTGATTTTGTAACCATATTTTTAATATTCTTGTAGGTCTTTTGTAAGGCGTGTATCCTGTTCTGTTAAATTTTTTAGCAGCAGCAATTCCCGGACCAAGTAAAAAATATTCATATACCATAAACCTCCAATGTTGTTGCCGATAAATCCTTCCACGAAAAACATCAGCCCTGCTTAAAGAATCAAAAGCATTTGCGAGTTCATTACCAGAATATTCTAAAGGAATATTTTCTTCAATCCATAAAAAAATCTCATCAATAGGCATTTTAATCTCATCAAAAACCCTAATCATTTTTTCATCTAATTCTGTATTTTTAAATATGTGTTGTAATGCTGAAAAGATGGTCTGTTCTTTATTTCTTTCTCCAATTTCTTTAATCAAAGCTGACTCTCCCATTTTTGAAAGAGTCTGTAAATCATTTATAGCAGCACGAAGATCTCCTTTAGCTTTAATTGCAATAGAAGTCAGTACATCCTTATTTACAAAACAATTTTCTTTTCTACATATATCAATCAAAACCCCTACAACAACCTTATAGTCTATATCTTTTAATTGAATCAATTCAGATTTTTGTCTCAATAAAGAAAACTTCTTATTCCAAATATCATTTGCAGTTAAAACAACAGGAAATACACTTTTTTCAATAATTCCTAATAATTCTGAAAGACCTCCCCTATCTTTTGTAGAAATTCCATCTATTTCATCAATTAAAATTATTTTTGTTTTTTTAAATAATGGTCTCTGTTCTATTGCTGGACGAATAATCTTTGCAATTTGGTCTTTGTTCCTTAAATCAGAAGCATTTAATTCAATAATTTCAGAGCTTAATTCTGCAGCCGTAGCATAAGCAAGACTAGTCTTTCCAATTCCAGCAGCGCCATGTAAAATAACTGCGTTTTTCTTAGGAAAATTTTTAAGAAAAGCTTTTAATTTATCAATAGCAAAATCTTGTCCTTTTATATCTGCAAAACAAAAAGCCCTATACTTCTCACACCAAGGAATATTTTCTTGATTAATCATCATTTTAATTACTCAATCAACTAGACTTACCATTACCAGTTCCAGCTAAAACAAAACTAGCAAGTAGTGCTTCTAATTGAATAAATTCATCACTACCTTCTACAAGTCTAAATTCAGCCTCACCTGTTTTTTCAGTAAGTCTAACTTTTAGAGAATTATCTATCTGAAGATTCCAAACTTCCTTTTGTATTGCTTTAATTATGTCTTGGCCTGAAACAGATTCTTTTAACATTAAATCTAATAATTTTTCTCTTGCATTTAAAAAATCTCCTGAAAGAGCATATTCCAATACAATCTTAATATCAGAAGGTTTTGCTTGAGAAACAATAGTGTTAATCAAATCAGGGGTAAGATTAGAAGAAATAGATGCAGTAGCCTGTAATAGGTTAATAACTCGTCTACAGTCTCCCTCACTAGCTTCATATAAACTATCAAAAGCAGCAGGAACCATTGTTAAACCTTCTCCCTGAGTAATCACATTAATCCTTTGCAAGATATCTTTTTTTTCTAATAATTTAAACCTAAAAACCACACACCTAGATTGAATAGGGTCAATAATCTTAGAAGAATAATTACAAGACAGTATAAACCTACAAGTTGAAGTAAAGTTCTCCATAGTCCTTCTAAGAGCTTGTTGAGCTTCTCTAGTAAGAGCGTCTGCTTCATCTAAGAATATAACCTTGAAAGGAACATCTCCAATAGCCTTAGTACGTGCAAAATCCTTAACTTTTTGCCTTACAACATCGATTCCCCGTTCATCAGAAGCATTTAATTCTAAATAATTATCTCTCCAAGCTTCTCCAAACAATTCTTTAACAGTTATCAAGGCCAGAGTAGATTTTCCTGTTCCTGCAGGCCCTGCAAATAATAAATGAGGAATATTCATAGAATTTGTTAAACTTTTAACTCTTTTAATGACCTCTTCTTGTCCAACGACCTCTTCAAATTTTTTTGGACGATATTTTTCAGTCCAAACACTTGTTTTATCAAAATCCATAAAATTTCTTGTTTTGTATTTTTATAAAGATTATTGTGATAAGAATATATTAAACCAAACAAATATAGAACTATCTACTTCTTTTTAATTTTCTTTTTCTTTTTTCTTTCTTTAATCTCTTACGTTGCCATTTCCAACGCATTTGTCTTTTCTTTTTCCACCTTCTGCTTGATCTTTTCATATGAGAATATCAAAAAATAGCTTTATAAAGTTTGCTTTACCTGATTTTTTATAAATCTAAGGTTGTTGGACTATCTCAAGGGAAAGTTCATAAGAAAACCTTATTTGTCAATCAGGCAATCTCAAGGGAAAGTTCATAAGAAAACCTTAGTTGTCAATCAGGCAATCTCAAGGGAAAGTTCATAAGAAAACCGTTAGGTTGTCTTATAGCCCCATAGTGTAGTGGTCAAGCATACGAGGTTCTGAACCTTGTGACCCAGGTTCGAATCCTGGTGGGGCTATTTACCCTTTTGACCAAAATCAAGGGTTCAGGTTTGTTTCGGCATAAATCCGCCACGAAAATATAAATCAGGTGGGTTTTATGCTAAGATGAAAATAGATCCGTGGAAACATAAAGAAAGATACCTTAAATGGAAAGAAAGAGTTAAAGATAGAATTCCAGATATTTCTGTAGAGAATTCTGAAATAATTCTAAGATATCTTAATGATATGGAAAAAGGTTTGAATATAGCAACAGGGAGTTTAAGGGGTCCAAGAACTTTTGCTAGACTTTTTACATTAAAGGAGAAGATGATATTCTTTGCTAAAAAATTTGAGGAATTTTATGGAGTAATTAAGCTAACAGAAGTTAATGAAGATCAGATTATTACTTTCTTTGCAGAGATGAGAAATGGGGGAATAAAGAGGGTGGATGGAAAATCATACACCTCTCTTGAAACTCAAGGGAAGGTTTTCAAAGCATTCTGGCACTGGCATCAAAAAGTAAGCAAAAAACAGAAGATAGAAATTACAGATATTACCCTAGATCTTGATTCAAGAACAGAAAAACCAAAATGGGTTTATTTAACTGAAGAAGAAGTGAAAAAATTATGTGATGAATCGAAACATGAATATAAGGTGATGATGATGTTTGTATTTGACACAGGGATAAGGTCTCCAACAGAATTAGTGAATGTTAAAGTTTCAGACTTTTTTAATGATTTCAAAGAATTAAAGATAAGAGAGGAAGTGAGCAAAACTTTTGGAAGAAGAATAAAATTAATGCTCTGTTCAGAACTTATTAAAGAGTATGTAAAAACTAAAAATCTTGAATCAAGTGATTATTTATTCAGCGTCTGTTCGCAGGTTGTAAACCGCTACTTGAAAAGATTAGCAAAGAGAGTTCTTGGGGATAAAATAAGTCCCGCAGGAGAAAATTATTCCAAACTATCCTTATATGATTTTAGACATAATAGTTGCTGTTATTGGCTTCCAAGGTATAAATCTGAATCTGCTTTAAAGTATAGATTCGGTTGGAAAAAATCAGAAGAGATTCATTATTATTCTGAGTTTTTGGGCATGAGAGATACTATTAGTGAGGAAGATATGTTAGTAGATGTTACAAAGACAGAGATTGAAAAGCAACTTGCTAGATCAGAAAATGAAAAAGAAATTTTAAAAGAACGTGTTGATGTTTTGGAAAAGCAGATGAAGGTTATTGCCCAGCTTGTTAAAAAGGGTGTTATGATTGTGGGGAATGAAAGTTAAATGTATTTTATAGATTAATTCTTAATTCTCTAAGGGCATTTCTATATACTTCAATCTTTTTGATTAATAATTCTGAGTATTTTTTTGCTCGAGATTCGGATAGATTACCCAATTTAAATATAGATGCAATTTCTTCTTGATTCTTATCCAAATAATCTGTCCATTTGATTATTGAAAGCCCACTCTTTAATTTTGGTTCTACGTCATTAATCTTTTGTATATTGGTAGTATTTTCTCCTTTGAAGAAAAACACTATAGAGATATTTTTCATATATTCGCTAATGTTTGCTTTAACACTTCTAGGAAAATTTAATTTTTTTAAGTCTAACTGATTATTTAGAAAATTATGAAAATCATTGGTAAACGTTCTTTCACCATATAAATACCCCACATTATTCTCTGAGATATCTGTATTCAAAAGCAAGATGTTAAATTTTAATTCCTGCTTATAACTTTTATTTTTATAGGAATTGTATTCATTTAATAGACTTTTTTTCCTTTTAAGCTCCTTTAAAAATCGTTCCCACTCTACTGGAAATGTTTTTTCGATCTCTTCAAGAATGTACTGCTTCAAGTAAAAAGTATTTTGTAAAGAAGGGATTAATCTTTCACGAGGGATGACATAAAAAAGCCCCCGTCTAAGATGTAATCTTATAAAACCCAATTTTTTTAGAAAATTAGGATAAATTCTTCGATTTAAACTATACTTTATTTTTCCATTTTTTGAAATGATTGGAGTAGTAGGAAAGCAGTAGAGGGCAAAAATCTGAGATGTTCCAAGGGGTTTAATTATATCTTCCTTATCAATAAAGCTTTTTTCAATTAAATGATTTAAAAGATCTAATGAGGTTTCTTTTTTCTCTTTCCAATCCTCAGTATATTCTATTTGTTTTTCAATTATCTTAGCCCTTGCCCGATCACCCTTTAATTTAGTTAAAATTTTAGAAATTAAATCTTTGAGGCTATTCTCTCCAATGATATTTATCAAAGCATGATGAATAATTCTATCTCTAAATTTAGATTTAGAAATTTTTCTTGTTTTTGGATCTCTAACAATAAATGTTTTAAGTGGTTTTGGTTTATATGTTTGAGAAATTAATTCCTGTCTTAGAGTTATTAAATTATTCTCTAAATTTCGTTTAAATTTAATAATATAATCTTTCTTAGTCTTTCCTTTTTTTGCTTTTTTAAAAGCTAATAAAAGATTTTCATGTGAGCATAGTTGTTCATACATTTTAATCCTAACAGCAGACTAGATTATTCAACAAGACGACCATTGTCATTAGTCAAGTCATTCCTGCCATTGACATTAGACCTGTTCTCAAGCCTATTGACATAGAACGCCCGCCATAGTAGCTCTTCTACTTTGAAATTATCTTCATTGCCACTTCATTTCTGTTGTAGCTGTATTTTATAGCATTTCTGCTTTAGTAAAAGAGCATGTAGCCTAGTCTGCTCCATGCATCCTTGTTGCATAGTTAGCTAGGTAATTTTAAATAAAATAAAGAGTTTATAAGAATTTATATAGAAGACTTAAAGTTTTTTTCTTATATCTCTAAATGGTTTTACTAATTCTGGCAAGACAATGCCTTCTAATCTAGTTATACCTGCATCTAATGATTGTAAATCTGCCATAGTATATTTTTGTACTGCTGAAGCACCACTACCCGGCGCACTAAGCACCTCCGGTGCTAACCCAACAAGACGACCAAGCCACCAGTCAAGGCACCCCCGCCAATGACATCAGACCCGTACTCAAGCCCATAGACATAGAACGCCCGCATTTCTGGAGACTTTCCGCCACAAGAACCTGGGAAAAATCCCATTATTGTTATATCATCTAAAGGTGTATCTTTTGCAAATCTTGCTTGATATTCTCCAGCTGTAAAATCAGTATAATCATTAAGTAATGTTTGACCTCTTGCTAAAACTTTCCAAACAGGGTGAGCTTTAACTTGTGCTCTTGTAAGCCATTCATTTATTTTTCCTAGTTTTCCTTTCTTGAATATTTCACCTTGTAATGCTTGATAAACTTCTTCTCCAATAACTAATGCTCCGCCATTTCTCTGAGTTTCAGGAGTCATTTCTCTTAATGTTTGAGAATCAAGAACAACTTTTACATCTCCGTTAGGATGATAAACAACTGCATCTCCTGAATCAAAATAATTATCAATCCAAGCAGATTTAACTTTTGCATCAGCATTTCTTACATCAAGTCTTTTTTGCATTAATTGAGAAACATTCATTGGAACTCTAGCATCAGCTATTAAAGCTGACATTTGATCTGTATTTCTACCATAAAATTCTTTGTATGGTTCTCTTGTTCCGTTTAAGTTTAATCCCATGCATTTATCTTAGAAATTAAGGTATTTAAATCTTTTGTTTTTGTTGTATCTTATAAGAGGTAACACAATAAGATTTTATTATTATTCTCATTTCTTAGCTAATCATATCCTCAACTTCAATTTTATATGTATGTAAAACTGCTTTACCTAACATCTTATCTACTTTCGCAGTTATTGACTTTAATTCTGCATTATCTTTAGCATAAAAAGCATAATAAAGATTAACATAACCTACGGCTTTTATTATAATTCCAAAATGATAATCTTTCTTAGCATATTCTATAAATTTTTCAATTTCATGATTATGTGAAGGGTTTATCCTAGAAATAAAAGTATACTCTCTCAAGTCTAATTTCTTTAAATCAAGAATGGTATAAAATCTTTCAATAATATTTTCTTTAAGTAAAAAATCAATTCTCCTTTTTATAGTGTTTACATCTACTTTTAATGAATTAGCTAATTCTAAAATAGGAATATTAGACTTCTTTCTTAACTTATTTATTATTTTCCAATCAATATCTTTTAATTCAAAATTTTCAGGATTTCCTTTTATATCACATTTAGCTTCTTTTTTTCTATTGAGCATTCTTGCAACAAAGTAAGTGTGCGAACGAATACTCTGAAAAGAAATATAATTTTTAATGTGTTTATGAAACTTGGAAATTATTTTAGTTTGAATCTCGTCATATCTCTCAATATTTTTTGTCCATACTGAAATATACATTTTCCATTCTGAAACATCATGTAGCATATAACAACAACTTACTTCATTTATGTCTGTAATATGTTTAAGATATTTATCAACTTCTTTTCCGTCGACACTTAGCAAATCTAAGTATAATGAATGTCTACTATATCCTAGTTTTGGATAATTAATGTTAATGGTATATTTTTTTATTACTCCTTGTTCTTCAAGTTTCTTTATTCTATAATGAACTCTTTGTTGAGATAGTTTTACTGTCTTTGCAATTTTAGAAAGAGGCTGTCTACAATCTTGAAGTAGTTCAAAGAGGATAAGCTTGTCTGTCTCATCTATCATATTTTGTAAAACAATGCATAATTTATAAGGTTTTGCATGAATTTACAAAAATTTTTATAAACTTGTTTAAGTAGCTGAATGTAATCGATATTTATATAACTTAAGAGGTGTGAGGTGGTGGAGAATGAATGAAAAAAACACTTGCACCAAAGAGAATAATTGATATTGAAGGAAAAATAGCTTATGCAGAAAGTTTTCAGTCTTGGAATGTTATAAGACTAAAAAAAGAAATAATTGATGAGTTTCCTCAGCTTAAAGAAAAAAGATCTTCTTTTTCTTATAAACTTGTTTTTTGCAGAGATTTTAAAGAATTGCTAAATAAAGTCAATAATCTAAAGAATGAGGAGGTTATGCCTATGCTAATGTGGATGTATAAAGAAGCTTAAAAGTAATCCATATATTCTATTTCGACAAGATTTATAAATAAAATTACTCAAACATGGCTAATGGTAAGGCAAGACTTGGAACAGGAAATTGTAAAACAAAAGGAAGAAATTGAGAAACTTAAACATAAATCAAGACTTCAGAGATGGATTAACTTATTTCTAGTTTGGAAATAGTCATCTACCTATTTCAATGCATATACTCCTTCTCGACAAGATTTATAAATAAAGCCCAATTCAAGACAACATAAAGCCGAAACATAATAAAATATATCCCGTGAAACGGTCACGATGGTGCAGGACCCTGGTGGGGCTATAAACTATAGACAATATATCCCTTATCATTCTCCAAATAGAAAACCTTAAATACCTTGTTTACTATAGTAAACTATCAATAACCTACTTTAAATTAAATAAATTAATAGAGGTGAAAAATGAAAAAAAATGCCCTTGATTGGATTGCACTAGTTTTAGTAATCATTGGTGGTTTGAATTGGGGTCTTAAAGGTGCTTTAGACTTTGATTTAGTTGCATACTTGTTGGGTACAATGTCTGTAGTCTCTAGAATAGTTTACTCACTAGTAGGAATTGCAGCAATATACATGATATATTATGTAGCTAAGGAATAAAAATATAAATTTTTTTATTTGAAAGAAAAAATTTTATTTAGGAGAAATAATAAAAATGAGAATGTGGAATATTTCTCCTAAAAAAATGTGTAATCAGCACTTATTAGGAGAACATGTAGAATTACATATGTTAGTGGGTACATTAAATAAAAATAGATCTATTAAAGGATACATAACCAATAATTTAATTGAAATCCATAATATAACTAAAAGGCATAAAGAAATATTCAATGAAATGATTGTAAGGGGATTTAAACATAATTCTCCCTTACCTAAATTTAAAATATTTAAAGCTGGAAAAATATCTAAAAAGAAAAATAAAATAGAACTAATGAAGAGATGTAAAAAATGCAGAAAAAGAATATGTTCTTAAGAAACATTTATTAATTAATCTCTGTAAATATAAATATGGAAAAAATAAAGGCACATCTCATAGGAGGTAAGGTCTCTTCAAATTCTATAGAAGCACAAAATTTATTTGCAAGTCAAAGATTTGGGGAAAAAATAGGGGAAAAAATATTCTATCTTTTGCCAGAAGCATTATTTCTAATAAAAACGAAAAAACTTGAAATTTATGATAAAAACAAAATACTTAGTGAAGAAGAATCAGCTAAAAAATTTGAAAGACTTGATAAAAAATTTATGACCAAGTACCTAGTTTTTAAGGATTTAAGAAAAAAAGGATACATTTTAAAATCCGCATTAAAATTCGGTGCTGAATTTAGAGTATATGAAAAAGGGAAAACAATTGGAAAAGACCATGCAAGATGGCTTGTTCAAACTGTTTTTGAAACAGATAAACTAAGCATGCACGAATTTTCAGCTAAAAACCGAGTAGCACATACAACTAAAAAAAACCTTTTAATAGCAATTGTAGATGAAGAAGGGTCTGTTTCTTATTATGAGATATCTTGGATAAAACCTTAAGATAAAGCTACAACAAAATTTAAAATCCCTTTAATCCTGGAAGTTAGTATGATAGATGTTCAACAAATTAAAGAGAAGATTATTAATTATCTACAAGAAAAAGGGCCAAGTTTACCAATTCCTTTATCAAAACATGTAGAAATATCGCCAATGTTCACCTCAGCAATACTAGCAGAACTCTTAGGGGAAAAAGTTTTGAAGGTAAGTGATATAAAAATAGGGTCTTCTCCATTATATCTAATTCCAGGACAAGAGAACCAACTAGAAAAATTTGCAAATTATTTAAAAGATGTAAAAAAAGAGGCATTCCTTAGGTTAAAACAAAAGAAAATCTTAATTGATTCAGAAGAAAGTCCTGCAATAAGAGTAGCTTTACGTTCTTTAAAGGATTTTGCAATTCCATTAAAATTTAAAGATAAACTAATCTGGAAATATTTCACAACTTCTAATGAAGAAATAAGAGATATAATTTCTAGAACTAATGAAGAATATCAACCGAACCAAAATCAAGAAGACCTACAACATAATAGAATCCCCCAGAAAAAAGAAGCCCAAATTACTTTTGAAAAAACACATTTACCTGTAGTAAAAGAAGAAATAAGAGAAAAGGAAAAACCTATCCTAGAAATAAAAGAGAAAAAAGGATTTAATAAAAAACAAGCGGATATAAAATTCTTAGAAGAGATTAAAGGATTTTTAATTAAAAAAGATATAGAACTCTTAAAAGAAGTAGAGATAGATAAAAAACAGGTTATTGCTATTGTAAGAATAAACTCAGATTTAGGAAAATTAAAGTTTTTGTTGATTGCTAAAGATAAAAAAAGGGTTTCACCAGGAGACCTAACAATAGCCTATCAAAAAGCAATAGAAGAAAAAATGCCTTGTTTTTTCCTATCTCGTGGAGAACACTCTAAAAATATACAAGAATTCTTACAAGATTACAAAGACATTATAAAGACTGATATAATTGACTAATTAAAGAATAACAAAATTTAAAAACCAAGAATAACCAAGATAAATATGGGAAGAATAAAAACAACTTTAATCAAAAGAACTGCAAGACAATTAGTAGAAGAAACTCCAGAAAGTTTTGATAAAGACTTTGAAAAAAACAAGAAAGCTCTTGGTAGAACAATGCCTAGTAAAAGGCTCAGAAACCAAATTGCAGGGTATATTTCTAGAATCAAAAAAAATACTCATAAGCTAACAGAATCTGATGAAGATTCTATCGGCTCTAAAGACTAAATTTACAAGGAGGACTAAAATGACAGAAAAAACACAAAAACCAGAATTAGAAACAGCTAACACAAAAACTACACAAGAAAAAAAACAAAAACCGCAAAATACAGCAGAAAATATAGTTTTTATTGGAGGAAAACCATTTATGAACTATGTTACTGGGATTGTAATGCAATTTACAACCAAAGGAGCAACAGAAGTTGCTATCAAATCTAGGGGAAAGTTTATCTCAAAGGCAGTTGATGTTGCAGAAGTTGTTAGAAAAAGATTCTTAGAAAATCAAAACATTACTGTAAAAGAAATTAACATAGACAGTGAAGAATTTGAAAACGAAGAAGGAAGAAAGGTTAATGTTTCTACAATGGAGATTATTCTAACAAAATAATTTACTTTTTGATTTTTTTTGTCTTTTTATCTGATTTTTCAGAATTTCTATTTATTAAAACATCTATCTTTTTATCCAATTCTTCTAACTTAGACTCAATGTTAGAAATTTTTTTTAATCGTTTAAAAGTTAAAACCCCTTTAATAGCCAAGAAGATTATATAAGCTAATAAAGCAATACCAATTGCTTGCAAAATACTAATTAATCCCCCAACCTTTCCGACTAATGAGGGGGGCAATCCTGTAAGAACTGCTGTAGCAGTTTCATATGGATGTAAAAGCCAACTAATCACCTCTCCCATAGAATGATTAAATCTAGAGGGTTTTTATTCTTTTTTGTTTTATTATAAAAAATCTCTAATAAGATATAAAGAAAACACTTTTAAACTGATTGTTTTATTTAATTATGGCTCTGTAGCTCAGCGGTAGAGCGCCGCTCTCATGAGGCGGAGGTCGAGAGGTCAGCACTCTCCAGAGCCATTCTCAATTTTTGATTATAATTCTTTTTTAATCTTTTCAAGAATATCTTTCATTTCCTCATTGCGTGGTTTAGGATCTAGTGTTTTGGGATATTCACTAAATCCAATTTTAGATAAAGGGAAAACCTTAATATGAACATGATTAAGTTCAAGACCCTCTACCATTAAGCCTGTTTTAACACAATCTACAGACTTATCAATAGCTTTTGCAATTTTTTTTGTAATTAACATTAATTTTGTATAGTCTTCCTCATTTAAATCAAGAAATGAAGGAGAAACATGTTTTTTTGGAATAATCAGGGCCTGACCTTTCACACATGGAAAAGCATCTAAAATAGCAATAGCAAAATCGTCTTCATAAATTTTATAACTTGGTATCTCTTCTTTTACAATCTTACAAAAAATACATTTTTCCATATTATTTCTTAATTTTTTAAATTTATAAATTTAATACTATTAAAGCAAAAAAACTAATCACAACCAATAAGAAACCTAATAATAAACTTCTATTTTTCCTTTCATTGCTGCTTCCGGAATAGCTCTCGGTTAATTTTTTCTTTTCCAGACCAGTTTCCAAAAGAAAAAAGTCTTGAGAATATTCCACGAGATTTTTCAGGAGCACCGCACAGTGCAGAAGCAAAATTTTGAATTTCTTGAGAAATGTGATGTCCACTATCTTCAATAGTAAGAGGAACTTGAAAAAATAAAGACCGGGCCATATCTTTACTATCTCTAATTCTTGCTAAAACAGGAATTTCTGTTCTTTTTTCTATATCTCTAACGCTATACTCGAATTTAGGATTTCTTGCACGATTAATGATAATTCCTTTTACAGGAACTTTCTTGTTTTGTGCTAGCCTTACTGCCTTCAGTGTTGTTCCTAGTGTCACATGATCTGGAGTTGTCACAGCATAGAGTTTATCTGCAGCAGCTATAACCGGAATCAGTTCATGATAATTTGGAGAAGAATCTAAAATAATAAAATCATACCTATTTTTAACTTTTTCAATAATTTTTTTCAAACGAAAAGGGTCTACATCTTTTTTATACTCCATTGCTGCAGGAACAATATGAAAATTATGCCTTTGATGAATTGCATTTGCAAACCCTGGGCCTGCATCTCCAGCTAAAACGTCATGAAGAGTATATTCTGGTTTGATTCCTAACCATAAACCTAAGTTTGGAGCAGAAAAGTTTGCATCAATAACTAAAACTCTTTTTTTGAAATGATTTGCAAGACTTGCAGCTGTCTCTAATGCTAAAGTTGTTTTACCAACACCTCCTTTAATAGAAATAAACCCAATTACTTCTGCCATTTATCGCCTCTTAAGATTATAAATCAATCATGCTTTTTAATATTTACTCTTTAACTCTTGTTTCAACTAATTTGCCGGCCTTTTCAAATTTTAACTCTTGGTTTATTAATCTTCTAAGTATATCTTTTAAGTCACTAACCTTAACTCTAATTTGTTTAGTGGTATCTCTGTCTCTTATTGTTACATCTTTTTTCTTTAAAGAGTCTTCATCAATCGTGATACAATAAGGCGTCCCTATTTCATCATTTCTAGCATATCTTCGACCAATACTTCCACCCTTATCATACAAAATGTTAAACTCTTTTTTTAAATCATGAACAATACTATTTGCAAGTTTTTCATAATCTGGTTTTTTAATTATTGGAAAAACTGATGCTTTAATAGGAGCTAAATTTGAAGGAATTTTTAAGACAATATTATTTCTTTGTTCATCAAAACTATAAGCATTACTCAAAACAGCTAAGAAAACTCTCTCCATACCAAAAGTAGGTTCTATTACTCTAGGGATTACTTTCTGTTTTGTCTTTTCGTCAAATAGTTCTAGTTTCTGTTTGCTCTCTTTCACATGTTGTGTTAAATCATATTGTCCACGATTAGCAATACCTGAGACTTCTTTTGAACCAAAAGGATACTCGTAATCAATATCAAATGTAGCACTAGAATAATGAGAGAGTTCATCTGATGTATGTTCTCTTATTTTAATTTTTTTAAGTCCTAGAGAATAAAACCATTTAATCTGTTCTGCAAGCCAATAGGCATGCCACTCTCCAAGTTTCTTCTTTTTTAACAATTCCCAAATACTCGATTCTTTTATATCTTGTTTATTTTTTTCTTGAGTTTCAGAGTCTAAAAATTTTATTTTTAAATTTAAATGTTCTTTTTTTAAAAGATTACACTTTGTTTCATTTGGATTTATAAAAAATTCAAACTCAGCAATATTAAACTCTCTGCTTCTAAATAAAAAATCTCTTGGAGCAATCTCGTTTCTAAAACACTTTCCAACTTGAGCAATTCCAAAAGGCAATTGCATTCTTGCTGTCTCTGCAACTAACTTAAAATCCATAAAAATTCCTTGTGCTGTTTCACCTCGGAGATATGCCTCTTCTGAATCGAGTGCACCAACATTTGTTTTAAATAAAAGATTAAACTCTCCTTGGCTTTCAAATTCTCCTCCACACTTTTCACATTTAATTTTTCCTAGTTCAGATTTATCTATCTTAGTTCTATTTTTACAAGATTTACAGGTAACTGCAATATCTGAAAAACTCTTTAGATGTCCTGAAGCTTTCCATGTTCTTGGATGAGAAATAATACTTGCTTCAATTGCAACCATGTTATCTTTTTGTTGCACAAAAAAATTCATCCAATTATCTTTAATATTATTAAACAATTCAATCCCAAGAGGACCTAAATCCCAAAAACCAGACAAACCACCATAAATATCACTGGACCTAAATACAAATCCCTTTCTCTTACAAAAATTAGCAAGCTCTTCAATTGTTATAGGTTTATTTTTAACCTTGTTTTCTAAATCTTTTATTTCTATTTTTTTTGTTTTTCCAAGTTCTTTTTCTTTTATTATTTCTTTCATTTTTTCTTCTGCTTGCTTTTTTGTTTTTCCAAGATAAGCTGTAGTTTTTGAAACAACCTTACCATTTTCCCTGTGAGATTCTCGTAGATAAAAATATTCTTTATCTTTAATGTTCTTTTTAACAATAAACATATCTTACCCACTACATTTAGATATATAAATGTTTTGTTACCCTCTACACAAAGAAAATCAGTTTAAATTAGGCACTACAATACTTTGCAAAACCTTTATATACAAAACTTGCAGAATAATATTATGCCCTTGTAACTCAGCCTGGATTAGAGTGCTAGCCTTCTAAGCTAGAAGTCGCAGGTTCAAATCCTGTCAGGGGCATTATCTACTAATTTTATTGATTTAATCAAATAACTAAGTTTAAAAATTACCTTTTCTTTGAGTTTTCATACCACTTGCAGTAGTAGCCAAGCAGCAAGGCAAGCGGCTGCAACCCGCTGATCCCAGGTGCAAATCCTGGCTACTGCTTAAAACCTTTCTGGGAAAAGAGTTATGATAAACCCATAAAATGAATTATTATAATAAAACTCCAATAGTTATTTCCGAATTGATAATAATAAGATAAGAATAAAAACCCTTTTCTCTTTTAATAAATATGGCAGAAAAAATACAACTAACAATGTTAGGGACAGGCAGTGCAGTTCCTACTGTAAGGAGAAATCATCCGGCCATGCTACTTCAATATAAATCAGAAAACATTTTAATAGATTGTGGAGAAGGAACGCAAAGACAATTTAGAAAAGCAAAATTAAATCCATGTAAACTAACTAAAATTCTGATAACTCACTGGCATGGAGACCATATTCTTGGAATTCCGGGCTTATTACAAACATTAATGTTAAATGGATATAATAAAACACTAGAAATCTATGGTCCACGTGGAACAAAACAAAAAATGGAAAAACTTTTAGATTTATTTATGAAATGGTATTTAGATATCTCTAAAAAACAGAATAAAAAATTTAATGTTAAAGTTAAGGAAATTATAGAAGATGGAAAAATTATAGATGAAAAAGAATTTTTCATAGAAGCAAAAGAAATGCAACATGATATGCCTTGTATAGCTTATTCATTTGTATTGAAACAAAAACAAAGATTAGATAAGAAAAAATTAGAAAAATTAAATATTCAATCAGGCCCATTAATAAAAGAATTACTAAACGGTAAAAAAGTAAAAATAGATAATAAAACTATCGATGGTAAAAAAATTATTTTTACAGAACCTCAAAAAAAGATTACCTTTATTATGGATACTCGTCAGAATGCACATGCAATACAAATCTCAAAAGAAGCAGATATTCTTATTTGTGAAGCAACATATGGGCTAGGAGAAGAAGAACTTGCAAAACAACATGCACACCTTACTTCAACACAATCTGCAGAAATTGCAAAACAATCAAAGTCTAAGAGATTAATATTAACTCATTTAAGTCAAAGGTATGAAACAAAAAATCAGCAGGAAGAAATATTACACCAAGCTAAAAAAATATTTAAGAAAACTGAAATTGCTCAAGACCTTGATAAAATTGAATTATAAATCTAATAATCTTAAAAAATTTGTAAAATATGGTCCATCAAACAACTAGATTAAAAATAAAAAGAAGTTTTAAATTAAATAGGCCAATTCTAAGACTTGGGTTGATTGTTTTTTCAGGAGCAATAGCATTTTCTTTAATTAGTACTGTTTGGTCATTATATCTTAACAGTTTTTTTAATAATCCTGCCTATGTTGGATTATTTTCTTCCTTCTTAATGTTTATATCTTTTTTATCTTATTTCTTGATAATCCCTTTAATTGAAAAATCAAACAAGATAAAACTCAGTTCAATTAGTTTAGTTTTGCTAATGATAGGATATTTTTCATATAGTTTAATTCAACATTTTTCTCTTTTAATTTTAGTAGCACTAATTGTAACTGTTGCTGCATCTATAAAAATAACTTCACTAGGATTATTAATAGAACATAATTCTAAAAAGAAAAATCTCTCTGAAAACGAAGGTTTAATGTACACATTTTCAAACTTTGCATATGTTTTAGGCCCATTAATTGCAGGAGTCCTCTTAGCAATCTGGAACATTAACTCTGTGTTCATATTTGGAGCATTATTCCTCTTTGTTTCAGTGATAATATTAAACTTTTCAAAAATAAAAGATGCTGGAATAAAAAAGAGATTAGATACAAATCCATTTAAAAATTTCTTTGATTTTTTTAAAGACAAAAACAGGAGAAGAATTTATTATCTAAGTGCAGGACTTACATTCTGGTGGTCTTTAATATTCATTTATATGCCTTTAATGATAATTCAAAGCTTAGAGGTCTCTTATGTAGGGTATTTTTTATTTGCAGTAGTAATCCCTTTAGTTTGTCTAGAATATTACTTTGGAAAATTAGCTTGTAAAAGAGGATATAAACCATTATTTTTTATTGGATTTTTAATCCCAGGAATATTATGTTTTATATGTTTCTTATCTACAAATATCTTTTTTATAATGTCCATTTTAGTAATGGCCAGTATTGGGCTTGCAATGACAGAGTCTACTACTGAGTCTTATTTTTTTGATATTATGAAGAGAAAACAATCTCAAAGATATTATGCTCCTTATAACACTGCATTAGATATTGGAGGTTTAACAGGAGAACTAATAGCTGGATTAGTTTTACTATTTTTAAATATGAAGTTCATCTTTTTAATCTATGGAATAGGGATGCTAATTTTATCAATCATTTCTTTAAAAATTAAGAGAATAATAGAATCCCGAAGAAAAAATTAAAAAAGTTCAAACTATCTTAAGCTAAAACACAGAGAAAATCTCTGTCGCAGCGAAAATTAAACACGACCAACGCCTACTCTTTTACATTTGAAGGAGAGATAAAAATTATCGTATCTCCTCGTAAAAAGGTTAGCCCATAGTTCTTTGTCTGTTCACTGTTTTCAACTTCTTTCGCATTATCTAAAACCACGTTAATGTGGATATCAAATGCTAAAAGCGTTCCAACGAGTTGCTTACCATTCTTCAACTGCACCAAAATTTCCTTACCTTTTGATGCATTCAAAAGATCTAAAGGTCTTTCTATTCCATTAACCATAATTTTAACTTGCAAAAATAGTTTTTAAATTTAACTGAAATGAAAAATGAAATAATTAACCTCTACCTTAATAGAGTATTGATAAGATTTTTATATGCTTATTTCCTATAACAAGGATGATAAAAGAGGTATTGAATGTGATTACAAGCCCAATCTTTCTTCTAATTACTGTAGGAGTAATTACCTTAACAGCTGCGGTGATATTAATGATCATAGAATTAAAATTCAAATTTGAATTTAAAAAGAAGAAAAAGAATCAAATAATATATATTATCGATCTTGAAAGAGTATCAAAATCTAAGAAACAAACTTCTAAAAAAATGTTTGAAATAGACAGAGTTGCAAAAAAATTCTTTCATGATATTTATGGAACAAAAGAAAATGCAAACTATGCAGAACTATCCAAATATTTTAAAAAAATTAGAGATGAAGAAGCACAAAGATTCTGTGAAAGAATGTTAAAAATCTATTATACTCAACAAAGATTTACAGACAATAAAGTTAAATCAGTAATATCTGAAATATCTGAATTAATAAAACAAAAAAGATACCTTCTTATTAAGAAAGAGTAAAATATGAAAAATAAATTAGTAACTATTGCAGTAATTATATCCCTGATTTTAATTGCTGCTGTTTTTATTTATCTTGCATTGAATAATTTTAAAAAACAGCCATCTGCTAGTAATGAAGAATCTTGTGTTCCCTGGAATGATATAAGAAGATTAGAAATAGAAGCATGTTATCATCCAGATTCCAAAAATATAATGCTTACAATAAAACGATTAGAGGACGATTATAATTTAAAGGACTTTGATTTAAAGTTTTCCAATCAAAATTTCAAATCAACAACATTTCCTGAAAATGATGGATTTAAAATATATAAAACCTCATCACAAATCAATCCAAACAAAGCAGAATTATTTCTTACTGGAACCATCAGAAATAAAAATATATGCAATGAATCTAAAACAATTATAATTAAAAATTGTAGTCAAACCGCTAATACTAATCTATCTATTGCAATTTTTTTACAAGATATTTCTACAAAATTAAAAGAAGAAGATATTGTTCCTTATAGTCCAAGTGCGGCAGATATTCTTCCAGAAGAATTATTTAATGAGAATCAAATTCTTGATTTAAAATGTAAATCTACTTGGAATTGTGGAAACTGGGAAGAATGTGTTAATGGAGTACAGAAAAGAATATGTAAAGATAAAAATAACTGCATCGTCTCTATAAACATTCCTAGTTCTACAAAATATTGTAATGGCTCTTGTACTGAAAATTGGGAATGTCAATGGTCAAAATGTAATTCAGAGTATTCAACACCCTCCTGCAAGGATAAAAATAGCTGTGGGACAACATATCATAAACCAGAAAAAATAGCTTGTTATTCTAAAAAAACAGATAATTGTATTCCTGATATTCTTTGTGAATCATGGAGCAGCTGTGAAGTAGATTATAATTTTATAAATATCCTTTCTCCAGAAATAACTTTATCAGGGATAAAATATCGAACGTGTAGGGATAAAAATAAATGTGTTTCTTCATTTTATGAGTCAAATAAATGTTCTTCCCAAATAGATATATATACCAAATGGGGAGTTTATGAAGGTCAAAGCTATATTGAAATATATAATAGACTAACAGAAGAACTTTTAACAAGAATTGCTATTTCAAAAGAACAAGAAAAATATTTTAATATAGAACTTTTATAGATAAATTAAGGGATTGTTCTAAATCTAACATTATGTAAAAGCCAATTAATTACAAATAGTCCTAAAACCCCTAACAAAAGATAAAAAGATATATCAATATATACTTCAAGATTTATTTGAGTTAATAGTTCATCAAAAGAATTATCTATTTCATCTAAAGACTCTGCTTCAAAAAATTGGCCCCCTGTATTAAATGCAAGAGATTGTAAAATATCCTTATCTGTTTTAGAAATAGTATCAAATTCTGTCAATCCACCTTCTTCAGTTCCTATTGCAATAGTGTAGATAATTATTGAGTTTTTAGTTGCATACCTTATTATCTCAGGGGTATCTCTAACATTTAATTGCCCATCACTAATTATAATCAACGCTTTCCGATTTCTATCTCCAAATATTTCATTTGCAGTTAAAATAGAATTGTAAATATTTGTACCCTCAACATTTCCAAAGTTTATAGAATCAATTGCAAGTTTAGTTTTAAATTTAGAAACATCCATTTCCTGTAATATTTTTGCATCTCCTGAAAATTCTAAAACTGATATCTCAGTAGCTATTGGAAGTAAATCAACAAACCTCTTTGCAGATTCTTTTGCACTATCTAACCTATTTGGATAAATATCTGCAGTTTTCATACTCCCAGAATTATCAATAGCAAGAACATAACTAAAAGAACTAGTTTCTGCATTAAAATATAAGACAGGTCCAGCTATAGCAAAAACAATTAAGGCTAATATGGCAATATTAAAATAAAGTTCTACAAAATGCTTAGAGAATATCTCTACATCAGAGATTCTTTCTAATGCTTCAAAATTTGCAAAAACAATTGCTTTCTTTTTATTATAGAAAAGTCCAAAAAAGTATATCATTATGAATAAAGGTATAACTAATAAAAGAAGTAACAATTGAGGGTATAAAAAATATATTCCGGCCATTTCTATTTATCTTATGCAAAAGATTATGCAATAGCCTCCCTTGCTCTTGATTTTAAAAATGCCACTAATGGAATTACAAAAGATTTATCTATTTTTAAATCTAAATAATCTACTCCAGATTCCTGAAATATTTTTTCCATTTTTTGTTTTTGTCTTAATGCATTTTCATTATATCTTTTTGAAACTAATTTTTGATCGATAACTAATTGTTTTTTTGAATAAGGGTCTTGAATAACTAATTGTTGGGCTATATTTGGTAATTCTTCATCAAATTTATCTCTAACCATTAAAGCAATAGTTTCATATTTAAGAGAAATCATTCTTAAGATTCTAGCAAAATTTGTCTTTATATGAATAAAATCAGAGATAATAATTACTGCAGCATATGAGCTCTGTACTAACTTGAAAACCTCTAATAATGCTTGTTCTAAATCCATTCCACCACCATAAAGTTCTGGATTTGATACAAATTTTGAAAGAATAAAAAAATGTTTTAATCCATTTCCAGGCCTAATAATCTTAACAAGATTATTAGAAAACATAATCAAGCCTACCTTGTCTCTGGAGGTTAAAATTAAATGTGCTAAGGCTGCAAACATTTCTGCAGCATATTCTGATTTTAACTTTTTATTAGAACCAAAAAGCATACTATTACTAACATCCAATATAAAATAAATCTCTTTATCTCCTTCTTCTATGTATTCTCTTGCAAGTAAATCATTTGCCCTAAGACTAGCTTTCCAATCAATTAAAGCTGCATCATCATCAGGTTCAAATTTTCTATAAGAATTAAATTCTAAACCTTTTGCACGAAAGAGCCTTCTATAAACTACTTTCTGTAACTGGAAAGTTTTTAATGCGCTTTCAAATTCAGAAATAGCCTTTGGGAAATTCAATTCAAATTTTTTTGCCATTTGATTAAGGTATTTTAATTTTATCTAGAATATGTTTGATAATATGATCTGTAGAAACCTTCTCAGCTTCAGCCTCATAGTTTAAAATAATTCTATGTCTTAAAACAGGATATGTAACAGTCATGACATCACTAGGAATTACATAATCTCTTCCATTCATCAATGCTTCCGCTTTTGAAGCAATATAAATTGCAATTGAGGCTCTTGGACTAGCACCATAAGAGATATAACTCGCTTTTTCAAAATCTTTATTTCTTGTTTCATCTACAATTTTAACAATATATTCTTTTATTGTTTCAGAAGTATAAATTTCCTTAACCTTTTCTTGAAATGAGATTATAGTCTCTGGGTCTAAAATCTGTTTTAAATGAAAACTATCAAATTTTCGTATAGTTACATTCTGATTCAAGATATATTTTTCTTCTTCAAAATTGGGATATTCTACAATTAACTTAAACAAAAATCTATCAACTTGTGCTTCAGGGAGATTATAAACTCCAGTGGTTTCAATAGGATTTTGTGTGGCCATTACAAAGAATGGAAGGGGCAGGGAATATGTTTTTTTAGAAATAGTTACTGAATTTTCCTGCATAGCTTCTAATAAAGCAGATTGAGTTTTAGGAGGGCTTCTATTTATTTCATCAGCAATAATAAAATTAGCAAAAATTGGACCCTTGATAACATCAAATCCTTTCTTTGGAATGTAGGTAGTAATTCCAGTAATATCTGTAGGTAGTAAATCTACAGTAAATTGAATTCTTTTCATATCACAACCAAGAACTCTTGCCATAGCTCTAATTATTAATGTTTTAGCAATACCTGGAACACCTTCTACAAGAACGTGACCATTGCATAAAATGGCCCTAATCAATCCATGGATAATATCTTTTTGCCCAACAATAATCTTAGACATTTCTTCTTCTAATTCTTTTATGATTTTTTGTATATCTGAATAATTTTTAGATGGTCCTTTAGAATATTTATTTTTATGTTTATGTAAAACTTTCTTTTCCTTTTTCATTTTTCACCTCGATTATATATATTCATCTTTTTTTGATTTATTAAACTTTACTCTTTTATAAAAATAAATAGCCATTCCTGCAATAAGAATTGCAACTGTTGCAATCGAAACCTTATATGCATTTTCTTGTATATCCTCTCTTGAATATGTCCTTTGAATATTTTTAGAAATTGCTATTTCACATGCATCAACAGCTTCTTCAGCTTTTGCACTAGCTTCAGTATAGAATCCTTCTTCAAAAAGACTTTCTGCTTCTCTAACTAGTTCTGTTAGTTCTAAACATTCAGGATTTTCTGAGATTAATTTCTCTGTAAATATTAATAATTTTTCTGCTTCAGTTTCAGGACTTAGTCTTAAATCAATATAGAAATCCCCCCAATCTTCAAATTTAGGAGAAGTTACATTTGCATAAACAGTAATCTTATACTTTCCAGAACGAGAAGTATCTGCCTTAACAAATAAGCTTAGATTCCTATACTCTCCTTGTTTTAATAAGTCTATAGATTCTACTTGCATATTGGTTTTTATATCCTCTATCTCCACATTATTATAGGATACTCGACTACTGAGAAGAATTTCTTTTAAATCATAAGTACCCATATTTTTGATTTGGAACGGAACTGTAATCCAAGAATTATCTGTAATGATAATATCATCTGGAAACACAATTCGGATGATAACTGGTTTAACAATAGTACCCCCTCCGCCTCCAGAGGTTGGAACAGGAGTTGTCGAAGGTGTTGTAAAAGTAATTCTAAATTGATTACTGGAAACATTGGTGAGGTTATGTGATGAATTAGTAAGATTAATATCCACTGCATTGATAGTTATTAATTCTGAAACCGCACTCGGAGAAGTAAATGCCAAGGTCCAATTAGGATAAGCTAAAGAATATGGAGCAATATAACTAGGGCTAGCATTACTAACAATAGTAAAATTGACTGTTTGATTATATATATAATCAAGATAGTCTATATCTAAAAAATATTCTGTTAAATTTAAGATAATATACTGGTCAGAATTAGCAGACTGACTCCCAATAAAACTAGTAAAATTAATCGGATAATTTGAATGGCTTATATTTAAACTCCAACTTTGAGTAATATTAAAATTAGACATGTTTTCTAAATCAGAATTTGAGGGAAAAACAACCAGGGTTAAATTTATTAAATTACCATAAGTTTCTTCAGTAAAATTCGGAGTAAACTGCCAAGTTAAATTAGTATTATTCCCATAATAAGAAAGGTTATATCTTAAAATATCATTTGTATAAAAAAGATAAGTAAGATTATCTTGAACAGAATGGTTCACTGTAAATTTTAGATTAGATGTAACATTTTCTGTTAAATTAAAATCATAGCCTATGCCCGGACTATTTATTGTAGGAAATCCATAAACATTTATCCAAAAATCAGTAGAATCTTCTAACCCTCCCGAATCATTTACAGTTACATTAATGTGATATGTTCCAAATTGTGAATCATTAAATGTGATATTGAATTCTCCAGTGGTGGAATTAAATGTCGTAGAATTAAATAAATTTGTTCCAGATAACATAGAATAATTAAATGTAAAATTTGTATTTCCCCCATTAATTGTAGTATTCCCATCCTCTATATCTGTTGCATTAATTCGATAATACAAACTCTGGTTTATTGCAGAAGTTTGATTTATAGAACTGTCTAGAACAGGATTATGGTCTAAAGAAATTATAGTAATATTAAATACAAATGAATCCACCACAGAAGAATTATCAGTAATGTTTAAAGTTACATTATAAAGGCCCACATCATCTTTTCTAGGAGTAAACAACGCTTGGTAAATAGTCTTATTTGGATATGATGGTGTAGGTAAAGTAATTAATTCAAATTCAAACAAACTAGAATTTATCCCTTCAATTATTGTTGTAGGAACAAGAGATTCATTATAAACTCCTTTTTGAGCGGTTGTTATTTTAAAATCTTCGTCATATATACTAATCAGAATTTGAGTATAATTATCCTCTTGAGTTATTATAGCAAGGCCACTCGCTGAAGCATTTGAATTTGTTAACAAAGTGGAATTATCTATAAATGGATTAGAATTTACATTTGAAATATTAAAGAAAAATTCAGTGGTATTTGTTAAGTACCCATCATCTGCAGTAATATTTACATTCCAATAACCAACATCTTCCTTGTATGGGGTAAAATTAAGTATTCCCCCTGTTGAAAGACTAAATCTCTGAAAAGCACTTGTAGAATTTGTAAATGTCAAGGTATTTCCATCAGAATCATTAGTCCAAGTATCACTCAAATTTATAACCCCATAGATTTCTTCAAGAGATTCTGTTGTTGATAAAGTTGAATTAACAGTTAAATAGAATGTATAATTTGTTTGATTCCAATCAGGATAATTATTTGAAACTATGGTCAAATTGAACATATCAAGGTCTAAATTAGTAGAATTATCACTTACACTTAAATTGATAGTATATTCCCCTACATCCCCTATTAGAGGTGTAAAATCAATTTTTGCAGTAGTTTGATTTGTTAAATGGTTACTTTCTACAACCGGCATATGCAGTATATCTACATCAAAACCAGTTATAGATAATTCTTGGCTTAAATCAGAACGATTCAAGACCTGAACATTGAAAACAAGAGTTTCATTAAACGAGTCCACTTTATCTGGAATCAAAAAATCATTATCTTGAACACTAATATTAATTACAGGGTTAGTATTAACTGAAGTTTGATTATTTGTCAAATAAGTCACATCTAAAATTGGACTAGACGAAGTTGTTTGGTTGACATAAAGATAAATTAACTCACTTGTAATCTCCCCAGAGTTTATATCAATTGTTGAAAAATTAATACTCCAATTTCCAACCTCAGTATTTTGAGGAGTTATATTAATTAATACTGTTTTTGAAAAATTATCTGCAGTTTCAGAACTATTTGCATGAAACCAACTTAAGTTGGAGATATATCCAGCATCATAATTTCTAATAGAAGCCAATGTAGAAACATTAATTGTGTCTGTTTCTCCTTGAGTAGTAATGTTGATATTACAAGTAAATTCAGAACCTTCAAATAATGTAAGGCCTGTACAATTAGAAATATTTATAGATAAAGAAGAAAGAATATTAAATTCAATTAGTTGAGAATGATAAGTAGTTTTGTTTAAGTTATATGTTGCTTCATCACAATACTCATGTGGACAACCATAACTAGTGCTATTTCCAAAATCCATAACCGAAATGTTTGCAGAATAAACTCCTACATCATTATTTGTAGGGGTATAGTTTAATAATGTAGAAATATCTGAATAATTAAAAGCCTCAAATAAACTACAATTAGTTCTAGTACTCCAAGAAGCATGAATACATGTATCTTCCCAAGTGATATTAAAAATTAGGGGGTAATGTTCCTCCTCATCACTAGCATTAATATATGCAATAAAATCTTCATTTTCACTGAGATTATAGCTATTATTAATTATTGTAAAATTAGGCGCATCATTAGTTGCATTAACTATAAACGTAAAAGCCACAACACTTCCGTAATTGTTATTTGGAGGAGATTCACTTGTATTTGTCCAAGCAACCTTAACAGGAAGAGAAAATTTCCCAGTCTGACTATCATTGACTACATTTATACTTAAGTTTCCAATAGAAGCATTTGAAATAAAAATCCAAGAAAAAATATCACTATAATCAACAACTGCCCCATTCCATTCAACATTATTTCCTCCCCCTTCTGAAATAGAAAAAGTTATATTTGATCCGGTTCCAGTTATGTTTGCACTAAAATTATGTAAGAACTCTGTGTCTTCTATAGAACTATAATTTAAAGTATTCCCTATCCAAACAACATCATTAGATAAACTTAAAACTAAAAAACTTACAAGGACAATACTAATTATAAAAATTATAAAAATTACCAATTTACTATTATCCCTCTTCTTGCCCATCATTATTTTTTAGTCTCCTGTTTTTTTAAATATTCTGAAACCACTACATCAACAAAATGTTTTTTGTTTACAAAATTCAATCTATTCTCTTCTCTTTTGATAAATTCATCGATTTTCTTCAAAACCTCTGTGTCTATCTTAACAACAGAATCTTTTTTCTTTGATTTACTAGTCATTTTGGTTACTTTAAGTTATTTTTAATAACTAAAAGTAACTATTTAAATATTACCTGTGGCCCTCTCTTTTTGATTTCTTTCTTCTTTTAACTAATAAGAATATTCTAAACAATATTAAAACTAGAATTAAGATAATTAACAATATTAACAGATAAATTATAATTGAAGATGTTTTTAAAGGAAATTCAGGTGGACAAATTTTTGAACAGGGACCTTCACAATCAATTCCCTTTTCACCTTGATTTTGAATACCATCTGAACAAGTAGGACAAGGATCACAAAAACCACCACAGTCTATACCTAGTTCACAAGAACCATGATGACAATTTTTAATACCATCTGAACAATCCGGATTATCAGTGTAATAACAAGAAATTAAATCATCTGGTTTTGGAATTCGTGGTATTTGATTACTACAATTATTTAAATCAATACAATCTCTTTTTTGATATCCACAAACAGGGTAACCTAAATCAGAACAAGATTGTTGTAATAACAGATAATCTTGTTCTCCAATACTATCTAAATAAGAATCTTTTAAGAATTTACATTTTTTCCATTCTTCACATGCCCACTTTTCAGTACAAACAATACCTCCACCTCCACCTCCGCCTCCAGGAGTAGGAGGTAATGGGCATGAAGTTGAAGTGTGATTTACAATCCATTCAACAGAATCATTTGATAAACCATCAGTAATCTCTGCCTTAAATGTATGATTCCCGCTTGCAATTCCACAAGCAAAAGAATAGGACAAATTATTAATAGAACTTCCAGAATCATATTCTAAAAGAACATCATCTAAATACCAATAAGCATCTGGAATTGTTCCATCAGGATCATATCCAATTACCTCAAAAAATAATTGTTCTGTTCCGACTAAATTAAAAAATAACTCTGTGGGAGAATAACCAATAATTGATACATTTCTATTATCATTGGTTATAGTTAATCCAAAAGTTTCACAATCATATTGAGAACTTCCATCTTGAAAACAGTATGTATCAATATATTCATGGGGGTAATCTAATCCAGTATCATTTACACAAACAGTTAAATCATAAGTTACTGGATTACCATTATTCAAATAACTTTCATCTGCTGTGAAATCCATAAGCCCGCTAGAACTGATTTCAAAAAGTTCTGGTCCAGAAAAACTAAGATTATAGTTTACAATGCCACCCTCTTCTTCAGTTATCTGAACTTGTTTATAAAAATGAGTACCAATTCCTTGGACCCATATTGTTTGAACACCAATTGTTTGAATGATTGGTGCATCATTCCTTTCAATAATAGTTATATTTATCTCTTTAGTGTCTGATAATGCCCCAGAATCAGTAACCCCTACAGTTTCTGGATAAATCCACCAATTTCCAAATGAATCTTTGTTTGCTTCACTAAGCAGATTGTTATAAATAATACCTGAATAAATTTCAAACATCCAAGCAGTCCAATTAACTGCAGGATTCTTCCTTTCAATATAAAATGGAGCATAATCTGAAAGAGAAGGAGTCAATACTTCTTCATCAATATCTGTTGCATTAAAAAAGTATCTTAGATAATCGTCTTCACACACATAGATTGTTTGATTTAATGTGTCTCCTTCAATAACTGGAGCATGATTTCCAACATCAATATAAAAAGAAACATAATTACTAAAAACCGATCCAGAAGAATTGTTTGCATAAACATATAATTTATTATCCCACCTTGTTGCATTTATCATTGTATCTGGAGAAAATGTTTGATTATTCACGCTTAATTCGGTATGTTTCATATCCCATAAAGAATACCACCATGATTCTGGCAAGAATGTATTATTTGTAACATTTAATTCCAATGGATAGGGCCCTAAACTTAATCCAAAACTGTAGGTAGTATTTAATGGACTAATAATTGTAATATCTTCTTCTCCAATAATTGTAAAAGTTATTGCTCCTGTAGATGCTCTACCTGTAAAGAGAATATTTTTCTCATAACTTAAATTTAAAAAAACAGTTGTAAAATTAAATGTAATCAAAAGAAGGAACAATATAAACAAGATAATTCTTTTCATAAAATAAACAGTGATAATACCTATAAAAATATTGCTTTTATTAAATTCTCTTCCTTATTTCTAGTTTAATTTTTCCAGTATAATTTCCAAATTCTGTATCCTTAGGAATTGTTGCAGTAAATGGAATCAAAAGAGATTCACTAGAATTTAGAAAATATTCTGATTCTGAAAAGATAAAATCTTGAAGGTTTTCAGTTATTAAAACATTAATTTTAATTGGAAAATCATAATCATTTGTAATATTAATCTCTCTTACCATAACATTCCCATAACTTATTTTCCCAAAAGTTAAAATAGACTTGTTTAAATCAAATGCAGCCCTATCACTTACTTCAAATTTAACATCAATTTCATTCACTTCTAAGGGTTTTTGGAAAAAGTAGATAATATTTATTATACTAAATATAAATAAAATTAATACTAACATGTATACTGAATAAGTAAACCAATTAGGTTTATGTGTTTTTTTATGTGTTTTTTTATTTCTTCTTTTCTTCGATACCATATTTTTTAGAATTTTTTGTTTTAATTACTAAGATTATTAAAATACTTATTAATATTATAATAATTAAAGCTAATGAGCCAATTAAACTAATAATTAAATAATTTACTTTCTTTTTTAATCTTAAATTAATAATTTGAGAATTAGATCCTTCTTCTCCATAATGAATTGTCACATTTGCTCTAAATTCGTCTTCTTTTATTGTAGAAGTATCAAAAAAACCAACCAACATATCTAATTTCCAAGGATCTAAACTAATAGAGGGGGTTTTTATATTGATACTATAATCTATAATTTGAACTTCTGCAAAAACATTTTTAATAGGATCATTCCAAAAACTTTCTACCTGAATATCTAACCTATTAATTTTATCTCTTTCAAATTCACTAGTATAGTTTACAAGTTGAACATATAATCGGCCTAGTCTAAATTTTCCAGGAATCATTTGAGGAGAGTCTCCTCCAAAATCAATTTTAGCAGTAATATTATAATCTCCAGGTTTATACTTTTCTGTATCTAACCTATAAGGAATCTCTAACGATTTTGTTGATTCAATAAAATTTTTTCCAAGATAAATATTTTCAATGGTCCTCTCTTCATTATAAATTTCTAAATAAGAATCAACCCATAAATCTTCTTTACCTTTATTTTCTAATGAAAGAGTAATATTAACTGGTTCGCCCATGTTTGCATTTGTTGTTTGTAATTTAGATTCAATATATTTTCCAGGATAAGGAACTTTAACTAAAACATATCCTCTAACTTCTCCAACAATACCAATACCATTTATGTTTCCTCCTCCAGAATAAACACGAGCATTAAATCCTATTTTATGGGTTCCGGGTTTTTCTATTACTTCAGGTAACTTTATATAAGCTGTAATTTCTCCACCACCTTCATCTAAAATTTTTTTATCAACATCAGCATATTCTGCTAAATCTCCATCAATGTATATTTCTAATTTAGTGTCTGAATTAGTCATAAATTTAAATTTAAATTCTTCTTTATAGTTTGGGGAAAAGTCAATCTCATAATGTCCAGGGCTAACACCAATAAATGCAAAAACATTTGAGATTGATATGAAAACAGAAATAAACACGATTAAATAAATATAAATTATTTTCCTCTTTTCCATATTATAAAAATAAAGAACTAGTTTTTATAGTTTTTGTTAAATTAATAGTCTTATTCTTCATTAGAGTCATCTATCTTTGCTGTAAAAATTGCACCTTTATCTCCAGAAGTAGTTGTAGGTGGGAATGTTAAATTTACATCAATTCTTAAGGTATCCATCCCATCTCCAGAAGGGAATCTAGCACAAATTAAAGTTCCATCTCCAGTAGTGTTTACATCATACCAAAGACCAAAAGTCACATTTTGTTTTGGACAACTTCCAGGTTCTATTTCAGAAACATTATATTTAAATGTCCCTGTTCCACCCAATAAAGTAGCAGCAGTTTTATCTGTTTTTAACCATAATGAACCATTTTCATTCCCCATATTCTCTAAAACAAATCCTGCAGAATTTTCGTCAAAATCAAGACCTGCAGGAGAATTACTATCTCCAGTAGAAATTAATTCTGTAGTCTCTGCCTGTGCAGGAGTTCCAGAACCAAAATCAATATTATATGTAGTAAAATTAATCAAAACATTAGAAGAAATAGTAACATTAACAGTAGCTGTAGTTGTATTAACTACAAATCCAGTAATTAAATTTCTAAAGTTTGAAACAGAATTATAAGCAACACCTGCACCCAATATTGAAACAATAACTGCAATAACTGCAAAAGTTAATAATAAATTATCTGAAGATTCTTGTTTCATTAGGGAACCTCTGAACCAGTGTTTTGTGGAGTTGGTAAAATATTCACATTAACCTCTCCACCAGAAACTGGAACTGTTTCAGTTAGTTTAATTTCATTAAAATCATTCATAGCAAAATTTACAGCCATAGAAACAATTGAAAAGGCAATTGCAACTATCAATAAAGTTATTATTATCACCTGTGCCTTTTTCATATTTTTAATAACTTAATATTCTTTTTAAATGTTTCTAAACATTTAGAATTATAAAGTAGTAGTGAAAAGTAAACAAGATTTACAAAAAGAGAGAATCCATAGTATCTAAATCCGAAAGTAAATTAAAATAAATTTATTTTTTTGGTTTCTTCCTTAAAACCAAAAACCACAACAGATTAACCAAGATTAAAACTACAACTACAACAATTAGAATAAAAATCAATCCTGAATTTCCGTCAGAACTAGAACTTCTTCCAGAAGAAATAACATAACCTAGACCAATTATTTCAAGGTTATCTTCTGAAACTTTTAATTGCAAGTCTTTTTGTGAAGACTTTTCTCCGTATCTTAAATAAACACTTGCCTCATAAGTTCCTTCCCCTACACCTCCGGTATCCCAGTAAGAAGTTAAGACTTCTTTTGACAGGGGAGAAAAGTCTTGTGTTGCTGATTTAAAGTCAACCATTACCTCTCCCTTAGCATTGAATATATTTGTCTGAGCATACGCTCCAGTAATTGGTTCACTCCACTTATTCTCTACAAGCATTTCCATTTTTGCAATTTGTCCTAGTGAAAAATCATTTACAGTTATTTCTTGTAAATCTAAATCTGCAGTACCAATATTGAATTGTTTTTCTAAAGAGATTGTTTCTCCGTCGTAGATTACTGTTGCTACAGCCCTATAAGTCCCAACAGGAGAATCTGCTTTCCACTTTACAACAATATCCTTTTTCTCTCCACTTATAATAGATATTGTTTCTGAGTTTATTGTTGTTATTTTTTCATTTAATTTATTATAAATATCAATATTAACTCTAATGTTTTCTAATCCTAAATCTCCCCTATTTACAATAGGAATTACAAATACTGCTTCTCCACCTTGTTCTGCATTAACAACATTTAATTCAGCTTCTGCATATTTTCCAGGATAAGGGACATAAACATAAATCTGAGTTACAACTGCAACAGTAGCCCCAATATAGTTTTGATCGTTACTTGTTTTTACAGGAGTTTCTAAAATAACAATTTCTCCAATTCTTACTCCAGGCCTTAATTCATTAGGAATCTTAAGACTGTATTTAATTTCTCTAGATTCTTCTGATGCAGACATTTTAAATGAACTGTCTCCTTGCAAGATGATACTCTTAGCTAGTTCTCCTTCTGCATAGATTATAATATTCATATCTTTATGTTCTGAATTAATTATTGAAAAACTTAAATCTTTTTTTAAGCCAGGTTCAAAATCTAATGTATTTCTAGCAGGAGTTACACCTAATGCACATACGGAAATAATATTAAACAATAAGATAAAGCTCAAGATAAAAATCCAAAAAAACAGAATCTTTTTATTCATTTTTAATCTCTCCTATAAATTTAGTTCCAGAAACTTCTTTTTCTTCATCAATTCCTAGAGAAATTGTTTCTTGCAAATCTTCTTTATCATAAACACCAACATCTAGAACTGTATTTCCAGCATTTACAATATCATAAACTCCTTTTTCTAAATCTTTTTCTTTAAGTTTTAAATCAATCTCAGATTCAATTGTTAATTTTCTTATTTCACTTTGAGAAATGCCTTGAACTTTCCAATAATAAGTTCCTGGTTTTAAATTAACAATTAAATTGTCTTTAACATGTATTTTTTCCGGAGAGGTAAATTCAATATTATCATCTATTAAAATAGTGTCTGCTTTTTCAAATGAAAATAAAACAGAATTTTCAGTTGTTTTTAATCCATCTAATGGGGCAATTACTAGGGGCCTTACATATCCAACTAAAAACAACAACAGGAACGCAGTTCCAACTATCAGAACAAAATCAATTGCATATTTTATTGTTTTTTTCATTTTTTATTCTCCTAAACTTGATTGAAAAATCAGTAGTGAATCTTTAAATCCTGGAGCCTCATTTGGAGGAACCTCAATATAAAGATCGATCTCCGCAGTATCTTTTGAATCTGAATAATTTAATTCGGTTATAGAATGAATAGCATTTCCTGTAATTGGAACATTAGTCCAGGAAGTAAGAGAAGATAACCACTTAAATGAACCAAGTTCTGTTGAATTATCAATCTTAAATTTAAAATAATCACTAGTAGTAGTATTAGAACTCCATAAAGGGTCACTAGCATTAGTAGATATATTAATAAGAGTATTTCCATTATTCTGAATTAATAATGGGGACGGTGAGTTATCTGTAGTATCATTAGAAGTTAATGAATCTAATGAACCAAAATTAATATCACTAACATTTAAGAAAACCGTGATATTGGCAGTTATATTCAAGGTATATGTTGAACTCCACGCTCCAACTGTTTCAGAATCATTTGCCCTTACCTGCCATTTATATTGATACCCGTTATCATATAAACATTTTAAGTCTATAGAAGGAGTATATTCATTTGAAGAGGATAAATTCAATTTTCTGTCATCTGTACATATAGCTCCTCCTGAAAATTGATAATCAGTAATATTTATCTCATAACTAATGGTATCTCCATCATTATCAGTTCCAGCCCATGTAAATGTTGGAGTTCTATCAGTAGTGATGTTATTATCTTGCGGAGCAGT
>CAZNUV010000004.1:0-79092 GCA_964576755.1 Candidatus Woesearchaeota archaeon | reverse complement strand
ATGGAGAAATCCATGAAGTTGAATCGAATAAAGTTTTCTTTTTATCTGAACAAGTATCAAGTAATGATTAGGAGGAGTTAAATAATGGAATATTTAGATAATCTAGTAGGTAAAACAATAAAGGTTTTTCATTCAGATTCTTTATGGAATTCAAACGCAATAATAGAAAAAACAGAAAAAAAAGGAAAATATGTGCTTAAATTATGGCCTTCATTAAAACATATCCAACTATCTAAAAGAATATCTCCAAAACATTTATGCCACTTAATTGGAAATAATTATATTCTACATGTTAGAAAAAGGAAAAATGATAATATTTTAAAACATTATGGAGTTTATTCTACAAATGTTTAATAGAATACTTTTTTTGGTTAGAAAAGGAATTTTAATTAATGAAGAACTCAAAGAAAAAATTAAAAAAATAGTTGGAGAAAGGGAAATATTTTTTATTAAATTTGAGAATTTTAAAAAAGAAGATCTAGAGGATATTGATCTGATTATAACCTTGGGGGGTGACGGGACATTTATTAAAGCTGCAAATATGATTGAGGACACATTTATTTTAGGAATTAATTATTATCATCGTGTTAGTGAGGGGGCTCTTACAAGCTTAAATTTTTTAGAAATAGAAAAATTAAAAGAAGTTTTTAAGGGAAATTTTGAAGTTTTGATAAGGCAAAGAGCAAAAGTTAAACTTAATGGCAAGGCTCTTGACCTATATGCTACAAATGAGGTATATGTTGGTGCAGAATCTCAATTTCATAGCTCTAGGTATAAAATAGGATTTAATGAAAATAAGGAAGAGCACCGAAGTTCTGGAATAATTATCTCTACTGGAACTGGTTCTCCTGCATGGTTTTATTCTGCAGGAGGAGAAATATTTGATCCTAGCGAAGAAAAACTCTCATTTATAGTAAGAGAACCTTATTTTGGAAAAAGAGTTTTCAAACCAACACTATTAAAAGGAGATATAAAAAAGAATGAGAAAATAGTCATAGAATCAACAAGAGATTTTGGAGGAATCCTTGCAATTAATGATATTACTTATGAATTTAATAAAGGAGCTATTGCAGAAATAGAATTAGCAGATAAACCTTTGAAAGTTATAATAGCAATTTAAGATTATTAGCAAAACTTTAAAAATTAACCAAACATGAGATAATTATCCCGTCATAGCTCAACGGTAGAGCATGCGGCTGTAGAAATAGCACAGACATTCCTCTTACAATATTCGAGGATAAGGATGAAGTGTGACAAGTACATACACAAGGGTTTACAGAACCCGCAGTGTTCCCAGTTCGATTCTGGGTGACGGGATATTTTTTATTTTTTACCAGAAATCAGGGACGAATTCTGTGGAAAAATCTTATAAAGTGTTATTCATCCTATAAATTATGAAAACATTAACAAGAATAACTTTAGGACATATTGATAGTTTAGTAGATCCTAATGAGGTTGTTGAAATAGGTTTTGGAAAGGCTGAAGGAAGTAGATGGAGACCGAATTTTTTAAAATTAAAAACTCCTGAAGAAACAAGAAGGATTAATACTCCAAAAAAAATTATGGAATGTAGTAATGGAACATTTTTATCTTATATAGATAAAATATTAAACGAGAGTAATCTATTTTTTGCTGATGTTGAATATAGAGCAGATAGGGCCGGTGGTTTTTACCCACATAAATTGAGTGGTAGAGTCTATAGGGAAAAAACAGAATAAAACTTTTACATTAAAACATTGTTTTTAAAATTCTCCTTGTAAATGAACACTTTTGTTCCACTCTAGGTGACAGGATATTTTTATTAATTTTAAAGTAACAACAAGGAAGAAAGATTTATAAAGTACTAATAAACTATAACATTAATATGATAACCCTTAGTGATCTTGGCATTGATGAATATTGTTTTGTAGGGGATGGTGAATTAATGGCCAGTATAATAGGAAACTCTACAATGATAGCAAGAGTAGAACCTTCAGCAAACAGAGTTCTTAGAACAATTGAACTAGATTCTATTAAACGATTTTATGTAGATGAAGAAACAAAAGAATTCATACTAGAATTTATGGAATCTGGAAAAACAAATCAAATTAAGTTTGGAAAAGCTGGTAATTATGATTTGGCAGTTAAAGCAGCAAATACTGTGAATCAAGTGTATAATTTCCTCCGAGAGAGTGTTTCTTTATAGGATTAAACTTGTAAACCTTTTTATATTCAAAATTAAAAAAACCAAGAAGCAATTTTAAACAAAAATTTTCCTTTAAATTTTTGGGGCTCTATAACAATTTTTCCAGAATTGTATAGTTCATTTACTTTTTCTTCTGAATCTTCTGCAAGCCCTATTTCTATTAAAGAATCTTCATCAATATGAACAATATAGTCTGGCTTTTCATAACCTTCTAAGTTAAGATCTACTTTTCTTTCTTCATTTACCTTTAAACCATAAACTTTTTTTTCGTTAGAATTCATTTTAATTATTATATTAAATTCTGGCTTTCCAACTAAAAATTTTACAATCCAGGGCAGTTCACCCAGGTCAATTTGATTAACGTTTTCTTCAATTATTGAATCCATATTTTCAGAGATAATTATACTAGGAACTGTTACAGAATCAGCAAAAACAAAACACCCAAAAAACAAAAATACCAATAAAATTAAACTAAAAAACAAAAACGTTTTTATCTTTTGCATGAATATGTATTCATTCAATACTTTATAAATATTTTTCTTGGATATTTATCTGAATATCTATATAGAACTTCAGCCTTACTTAGTGGTTGCAATCTTAATCCATTTGGAAGATTATTAAGAGTTTCATAAACCTTATTTTCAATTGATTTTGATAAATCCTTTTTATGTTTTCTAAAATCAAAAAGAGGTTTTTTCCCATGTGGAGCAATATATACATCAGTTATCTTTGTTTTAGGATTATATAATGAGGTAATAACATAACCAGCCCTTTTACCATTTAAACAAACATGGCAGTGGAACCCGGCACCATTTTCTTCTCTTTTTGATGCTTCAAAATTCATAGAAGGGGCATAGTGAGTAGTCTCTTTTCCAATACAATTCCGAGTATCTTGGGGATCTGGCCTAAGCATATCAGTAATATTATTATCTTCTTTTTTTAGCAGAATTTTTCTAATTCTAACCATCCTTGCAAACTCTCTAGGAGTTATCTTTGTAAAAATATCTTTTACATCATATTTATTTTCCATAAAATGCCTAAAAATCTTATATTTTTAAATCTTTCTATTGTAACTACTTGCAAGAGAATACATAATAGAAATGTTTAAAAATAATTCAGGGTTCCAACTAACCCTAAAAAATAAAAGAAAAAGTGAAAAAAATAAAAAACTAAACTAAAAGACTTACTCGTCTCGATTCATTGGTCTTGCTTCAGAAACTTTTAACTCACGACCTTCAATATCCTTACCGTTCATAGCTTCAATAGCTTTTTGACCAGCAGCGTCGTCACCAAATTCTACAAAACCGAATCCTTTAGATCGTCTTGAGAACTTATCTGTTATAACTGATGCTTCAGAAACTTCTCCGAATTCTGCAAACATTTCTTTAAGTTTTGCATTATCCACAGACCAAGGCAAATTACCTACGTATATTTTCATTTTTTCCTCCGAATATAATTTACTTAGAAGATTTATTTATCTCTAAAATTTTTATTTTGAATATTAACTTTTTTCCAGCTAAAGGGTGATTTAAATCTAATACAATAGAATCTTCTTTAACCTCATCAATCACAACAGGCATTTGACCTTGGGGTGATTGAAGCATTAATGCCATTCCTGCTTTAAGCTCTTGTCCTTCAGGTAAAGGGGGCAAACTAGATTTAGGAATATCTTTTTTTAATTCCTCTCTTCTAGGACCATATGCTTGATCAGGTTCTATAGTGAATTCTTTTTCTTCTCCGTTAGCCATTCCAATTACTGCATTATCAAATCCTGCAATAACCATGCCAGAACCCACTTCAAATTCTAAAGGGTGAGAATGATCTCCATGTTTAGAACTATCAAAAATTTGACCATCTTCCAGTCTTCCTTCATATTCTAATGATACTTTATCGCCTTTTACTACATTAACCATCTTATCTATTTTCAAATTTTACAAGAATAAGCAAACCAACTGAATACTTCTCAATCGAACCTATCCTGATAATTTAAACAGAATAATCGGGTTTATAAGGGTTTTGGTAGTAAGATTAAAACAATCCATACAGTATAGAAAAATTTAAATCTAAGAGATACTTCAAAATATAGGTAAAATGAAATATAAGATTGTTTCTTATATGCGTCTGATTATTGCGATTTTATTACTTGGTTTTATAATCTTTCCAGGAATAATTCTAGACAGTTATATTAGGATCGGACTAGGAGTTATTGGATTTGTTGCCTTTTATAGTGCTTATGGATTAAAAGAAAAAATATAACTTATCTAACTTAGATGCTTGTTTAGTTAAGTTTAAATTATGTTATTACTTTTATTTAGAATAGAAATTATGGGAAACCAGAAAAAAGAGATTAAGACTATTGGGATGGGTTTTGTAGGAAAACTCTTTGGATGGATAATTGGGATTATTTTTATTTTAATTGGATTTATGATTCTATACAGGGGGCTTGCCAGTGGACTTTTTGGAAAGCTATTTTTACCTGGAATATTATTTATTTTATCCGGGTTTATTCTCACACCGGTTTTTAATCTAATTTTAATAAAAATGTTTAAAATTCAATTTTCTGGATGGGTAAGATTCTTTATTTTTATTTCTTTAATTATCTTTGCATCTATCTTAACTATACTGGCTGTGAATCCAGTTATAGAAGAAGCTAGGGAGAATTACAACAATAACCAATCTATCGGTGAAAATTCTTCAGAAGCGATAAAAAAAATAGAGGCAAGTATTGGAGAGGTTCTTTTGGAAGATAATCTATTATCCTTTAAGGTAATAGTTGAAAATAGAGGAAATGTAAAAGTATCGTTTAAAGTAATTAGTCTTTTTTTTAAAGATTCAAAAGATAAAGAAGTTTATTCTGTTAATACCAGTTATGAAGAAATACTAACCCTTTCTCCTGGAGATATATCTAGAACTGAAATGAAAGTAGAAAATTGGAATTCTGGAAATTATACTGTTTCTGCAAACGTCCTAGATTTAGAAGGAGATATTTTAGCAAGTGCTGAAAAACAGTTTTATGTCTAAAATTAATATAAATAAAACACAGGAATAACCTATTTTTTTCTAACAGGAATAAACCATAAGAAAAATATAAACCAGAAAGCTAACCAGAGTTTTTCTCCATTGAAAAACCAAGGGATACCAGTAATGCCGAAAAATCCCATAAAACCCATCCACCAGTTATCCCACATTTTAAGTTTTATAGATTTCATATTAGTTACAGTTATTATATTATTAATTAGAAAACAGATTATAAATAATTTTACTTTATCCTCTTCTATGAGGTCTTGCAGAACTTCTACGCGGTTGTGATCTTGAATCTCTTCTCTGGCCTGGTCTTGAAGGTCTATCTCTTGAAGGCTTATCTGAACTTCTATTTGGCCGATTAGAATTTCTATATCCACTAGGATTTCTTGAAGAAGAATCTCTAGACCTAAATGGTCTTGATGAAACCCCTCCAGGAATAGCTAAATGACTAACTGGCTTAGATGAACCCCGACTAAATCCAGAAGAACTTCTTCCAAACTTAGATGGACCACTACTAAATCTACCAGTACTCCTACTACGGCCATCTCTGGAATATCCTGAAGACCCACTATGTCTTGAATCTCTACGAGGCCTATCACGATTAGAACTATTAAATCTTCCAACTTGGGGCCTATCATGCCCAGAACCTTTAAATCTTCCACGAGACTCTCTTACAGGTCTTACTGTTTTAAGTTCTTCAATTATTGGCAATTCTTCAGAAGTTATATTTAAAGAATCATTTTTTAAAACATTATTAAAGTTATTATAATCTCTATCAGATAATAGATTTATTGCTCTACCTTCTTTTCCAGCCCTTGCTGTTCTACCTATTCTATGGATATAATCCTCACTAGTTGGAGGTATATCATAATTGTAAACATGACTTACTCCCTTAATATCAAGACCCCGAGCTGCAACATCAGTACAAACAAGAACTGCAACACCTTTTCCATGGAACAACTTCAGAACATTGGTTCTTTTATTTTGAGACAAACCACCATGAATAGGTTTTGCATCAATTCCTTGTTCTTTTAAATTATTTGCTACAAAATCTACATGTACTCTTGTTCCACAAAAAACCATAACTAAATCAGAACCCTCTTTTTTCAATAAATGAACTAAAAGAGAGAATTTCATTCTTGCAGGAACATCATAAAAAACCTGTGTTAATTTTGATGGGTCAACATAAGAAACAGCAGAAACTTCTGCAGGATTAGTTGTATATTTCTTAGAAAAATAATCAATATTTGAAGTAATTGTAGCAGAAAAAAACATAGTCTGCCTTGTTTTAGAACATTGTCTCATAATACTTTCTACATCCTTGTAAAAACCCATATCAAACATTCTATCTACTTCGTCCAATATTAAGAATTTAATATTGTTAAGATTAAGAGTTTTTCTTCTTAAATGGTCTAATAATCTTCCAGGAGTTGCTACAATAATGTCTGCTGTACGAACTTTTCTAACCTGAGCATCCATATCAACACCACCATAAATTTTCAAAATATTAAAGTTCTTTTTATATGAAAATTCTTCAATAGCATCTGCAATCTGTTCTACTAATTCTCGTGTTGGAGCTAAGATTAATGCTTGAGGTGTTTTATTTGCCTTTAATTTTTCAACAAGCACAGAAGCAAAAACTAGGGTTTTTCCACTACCAGTTGCAGAACCAGCAACAATATCTTTTCCAGCGAGTGCCAGAGGTATTGCTTTTTCCTGGATTTCTGTAGGGTCTACAAAACCTTTTCCAGCAAGAACTTTAAGTAAGTCTTGGTTCAATCCAAGTTTTTCAAAATTTGGTAAATTTTCTTCATATTTCATTTTACTACGAATTCTGATAAAGTAAGCCTAAAGAAAGATTAATTTCTGACTATATCTTATCTATTATATAACTTAATTTGTAAAATGGTTTATAAAGGTTTTGTATTGGATTAGAGATAAATCTTCAAACCAACCATAGGCAAGGGAAGAAAGTAGAGTATTCTTCTATCTCTATCCCAGAAAAATCCTATCCAAAAGTCATACCATGCAAAGAGGGGTTTTATTTTCATCTTGTTTTATAATCCATATTTATCTTATTCAAACTACAACAACAATCCAATCTCCATCTATTTTAGGAACATAGCCTTCATAAAGATTTCTTAAGAATTTTGTATTTGGGGCCTTCAACCTTAAAGAATACTTTTTGTAATATAATTCTCTAAAAAAGTCCATAATTTTAATATTTTCTTTGTTATCTACATCACTTCCTATCTTAAAAGATATTAAATTATCTGCTCCAGCACTTTCAATCTTACTCTTTATCTTCTCAAGAGAATCTTCTGGGAAACTTATCTCGATAATTTTTTTTTGATCCTTATCCATAATTAATTAAGGATATCTATGATTAAAAACCTTATTAAACTTCGTTAGTGAAATCATAAATTAGAAGATAGTTACCACTGAATAATTACTCCAATAGATAATATTATAAACTTAAGAAAATAAAGATACTATATGGATAAAGACGACTTTTATCTAATCGGAGAGAAAGGTATAAGAAAATTAAACAGTGGAAAAGCTGAGGATTTGATTGAAGAAGATATCCCTAAATTTACCAAAAAACAAATTTCCCTAAGATCTCACGGTCTTGCTGTTACTGATAAAGAAGGTAATTTAATGAAATTACTTAAAAAACAATATGCTCAACATTTTTATCCATTATCTATTGTAGACTATGCAAAAGTTTCTTATAATTATGCAAGATTTGGAAATGAAATACCTATTCTTTCTATAGATAGTCATGATACTATTACGTGCGATTTTAGTTGTCAAGATTGTTTGTCTGGGGCTGGAAGAAATATTCCTCTAAAATCTGATAATTATAATTTTGATCTCCCTTTAAATTTTTACTTAAATATTCTTAGAGAAATATCAGAATATTCTTCCAAAAGAGGATTTGACCATGTTCGATTTGAACAATCTGGGGAGGGAAATCCAGATTTATACCCTCATCGAGCAGAATTAATTAAAAATGCAAAGAAAAAATTTGGCATGGAATCTGTTTATGTCACTACTGGAAGTAAGATGAATGAAGATATAACCAATGCATTAATTGAAAATGGTGCTTTTTTAAGGGTAAGTTTCCCAGGAATCGATCCTAGAAGTTATGAATTATACTCTCATCAATCTAAATACCAATTTGAAGATTCATTAAAAAAACTAGAAAAAATTGTCAATCAAAGGGAAAAAGAAAAATCTAATCTATTAATAGGAGTTAGGGCCGCGTTACGTCCAGAACATGAAAGTTTTTACTTTCATTTTGCCCAACAAATAAAAGATCTCGGAGTAGATGTTCTCCAAATTGTCAAAATCTTAGTTCCAGAAGGCCAAAATCTGGACTCATCACCATTATCCAAACCATCAAAGAATCAATTAGAAAAAGTGAATGAATTATCTGACAATGAATTTTGTATCAATTTACCAAATGTTTTAGACAGCCTATATTATGGGAGAGTAATCCAAGATAGATCGAATTTTCCAGAGAGATGTTATAGTTGTGTTGTTCAACCGGTTTTAGCTGGAAGAGATTTATATGTTTGTACAAAAAGTGAGGTTATGTACTCCCATAAATATCAGTTGGGACGATTTAACGGAAATAAAGAGGAAATTAATCAATTTTTATCTAAAGAAAATATAATCAAAACCACGCAGGGAGCTCCAAAGACCTGTGAAGCTTGTTGTAGCATGTTTGATAATGTGTTAATGCATGAAATTTATCAGTTAACTAAAAAAATAGATAAAAATTTGGAATTCTATGAACTTGTAAAATGAAAAAATATGATTTATTAATGGTTCTTACAGAAAAGTGTAATCTTAATTGTTCACATTGTTATCAAACAAAGAAAAAAGACTCATTAAATTTTGCAGAAGTAGATAAAATCCTAGATAATTTACCTAAAAATCTAGCAAGAGTAAGTCTTGAAGGGGGAGAAGTTTATTGTGAAAAAAATCTATTATACTACACTATTAAAGAATTTAGAAAACATTTTGGTAGGGATTTTACACTTCGAATAGAAACAAATGGGGTTGCGTTTTATGAAAATGAAGATATCATATTAAAGGAAGCAGATACTTTAATAAAACTTGGTGTAGATAATCTAAGAATCTCTTTAGATGAATTTCATTTTATGGGTGGTGCAAACAAAAAGAAATTGCTTGCAATTTCTGCAGTTCTTAAGAATAAAAACCATCCCTTAAAAGTAAAATATCTCTCCTTAGATCAGGCAGTTGCAATAGGAAATGCAGAAAATCTTCCAAATAATAAAAAACAAGTAAGGGCCTGTATGAATCGCCCGAATTGTACTGACCACCCATATTTTTTTACAGATGTTTTGGGAAATGTTTACACATGTCCATGGAGAATGATTCCCAAAATAGGAAATTTAAAAGAAAATAAACTCATTGAGATGATAAATAATCTAGACCATATTCAGCAAAATATTCTTGTAGGGAATATTGAAGCTTTAATCCATGGAAATGAAGAACTTCAAGAGATTAAAGAAACTAAAGGAGAATGTATGGTCTGTAAGGAGATTTTTAAAAATGAAATATTATAAAACCCCTCATGATAAGAAAAGAGCCTTTCAGAACCCAGAATTATTACTAATATCTAATGAAAAAATAATATTTTCTTGGACAAACACTCAACCATTATATTTTTATCCCCTCAGTTGGTTAGATTATCTTGAAAGTAAGGAATTCCATGAACTTCAGATATTAAATGGAAAAACTTCAGAAGTAAAAAAAGCAATAGCTCAATTAAAAAAGGGAAAAGTGCATTTTGAAAAATTAATCTTGCCCGGGATTGAATATGCCTTAGGGTTGGGGCACAAGGTCTCAGTTATTTGCAATCTTGATGAGATAAATAATGAAAATAGAGGATTATTATCTAAGGTAAATATTCTAAGAACAAGGATTAAAGATAATGATGTTGAAAATTTAAAGATTCTTCAGAAAATTGCGGGTGAGCAGATTCTGACTTGTGCCAAATTATATATCCATCCTGAAATAAAAAACTACCAAGAGATTGCAATGAGAGTAAGGGACACGGGGGTAGACTTACTACACGTCTCAAAGAATTTAATACAAAAAAAAGGGATAAATCCTAAAATAACTATCTCTCGACAAAAAGAACTGATTTCATTAAAAGATTTAGAAACGGATAATTTTTTAGTAAAACTCCCGAACTCTATTGAAAATATTTTTGCAGAAAAATTTGAAATTAATGGGGAATATCACAACTCTAGAACATGTTCATTTTCAGAACAAAGAAGAGTTTTAAATGGTAAAAATTTTTATCCCTGCTATACAAAACATATAATAGAAAATGAGACTACGGGCCCTCCAAGATTATGTGTGGATTGTGCATGCATCTATGAAAATGATATGTATGAAGAAATAAAATCTAAGGCCCAAAAAATTAAAAAACCATGTTTTGCTCTAAGGTATAATAAAAATGGTAAATAAACAATTTGGATTAGGAGTATTTATTTGTTTTTTTAATAAAAACTTCTCTAAAATTTTATTATTAAAAAGGAATAAAGAAAAGAGAGAGAAATGGGGAGCTGATTGGGGGAATATTGGTGGAAAAATAGAATTTGGGGAAACTTCTATACAAGCTTGTTTAAGAGAAATTAAAGAAGAAATAGGGATAAACCTAAATCAAGAATTATTGAAATTGTTATTTGTTAAGGAAACTCCAGATTTCTTAAAAACAATACACGGACTTCATTTTGTATACGCCACAATCTTTAATGAAGAGAGTATAATCCAGATTAATTCTGAATCAGATAGTTATGGGTGGTTTGAATTAGATAATCTTCCAAATAACATGATTGATTCAAGGGAAGAGATTTTACATATAGCTAAATTAGCAAGGGAGCATTTCAAGAATGAATAAAATTAGCAATTTATTTTTTATTGGGGGGGCTAAGGGTGTTGGAAAAACTACTCTAACAAGTTCTATCTGTTTAGATTTAGATTTAGAAAGAATAGAAACTGGAAAAATAGTTTTTAATTATATCAGTAACAAATCTCAAATTGGATTAAACGATTATATCTATAACGAATTATTAAATTATCAGGGAGAAGATATCCTTGTAGATACACATTATTCTGCATATCCTCATCAAAAAGGAATGGATACCTCTTTTAAAAGAGGACTAGATGCAAAACATCTCCAAGACTTATCTAAAAAATTCAATATTAATTTGTGCCATATAATCTTGAATCCAAATGAATTATTAAAAAGAAGAGTAAGAGATAGAAAATCAAGAATTACTACTCTTGAACTAGTTAAAGAAGAATTAGAACATAATGTGAGGGCCTGTCAAATGTATTCTCAAGAGATTGGAAAATCTCCTTTAATTATTACAAACAATAAATCAAAAGAAACAAGAGATATTCTTAAGTCTTGGATAAATACTATTATTTCTCAGCAACAATAAAAATATTAGATCTTAATTTTGGAAAAATATGTGCTAAAAATTTAAAAAAATAGTTTTTATTCCAAAAAAAATCTGTGTAAAATTTATTTATTATCTTAAATTTGTGCTTACTTAATAGATATTCCAACATTTTCAAATTAAATGCACAGATATGTGGAAATTTATCTGAACCTATATCCTCTGAAAGGTGATAAGGTATGCCCGTCATATTTGGGGTTGTAATAATAAGTTTTCCAGATCTCTTAAGTATTCTGCAACATTCACCAATAAAAAAGTTGGGATTATCTAAATGTTCAATTACCTCGGTAGCGATAATATTCCCGTATGAACTAGATTTAATCGGAAATTTATTGTTTAGATTGAATTGTTTATTTCCATAAGAAATATCCACATTTACTAAATTTTTAACATTTTTTTTAAAAAATTTAGCCATCTCACCAGTTCCACTTCCTAAATTAATTGTTTTTTCTTTCTTTTTAAGATATTTCAGAACCAATTGAGATCTTTTTTTCCTTGAAATTTTCATCCTAAACTCTACTTAAATGGAAGATAGGGTTTAATTGCTTTTCTTAATTTAGGGTAAGTCCATTTCTTTTGAAATTCTTCAAAACCTAATTTCCCTAATTCTGGAAACTTTTCTCCAACAAGTCTACGAGAGTCAGTAACATCAAGAGTGATTATTTTTTTCTTTAAAATTTTAAAATCTTTTTTTAAATATTCTTTTAATTGTTTTCTTGCAACAATAATTATATCAGACCAATCAACATCCTTCTGATTAAGAGGATTATGAGCAATCTTATCAATCCTTCCGTAACCTAAACCACCGTATCGTGTTGCATACCCTCTGCCCCGAAGATATTTAGCGAGATACTTACTTCGGTTTAAGCCCATTCTACAGACACAGAGAACATTTGTCTTCATATCTTTATAATGCTTGATAGATATAAAAATCTTTAGAAAACTAGGTTAAATCCTAATCCTACCTTCTTGCCAATCTGTAATAATCAAACGACAAGTTCTGTCTTCATCCACAAGACCGCCCTTTTTTAGGAACTTTCTTTTTTTTCCAAATTCTTCTACAAGAACTTCAGAATTTCCATCGGCATCAATACCATAATAGGATTCAATCTCTTTTGCATTTGTTTTCATCAGTTCAGCAACAACTATTTCTGGATCTTTTATCTTATCAATTGTTCTAGCTCCAACTTTTGCATGTTTTTTAATTGCATCTAAATTCACATGAGAATATTCTATTTGAGGTATAACTCCTGGTGTATCAAGAATCACAATATCAGAAGTAAGTCTTAATTTCTGCATTCCTTTTGTAAATCCTGCTTCTGCTCCTGTTTTAGCTGAGCTTGTTCCTGTTAAAATATTTATAAGAGAACTCTTTCCAGTATTAGGATAACCAATAATACCCACATGGACTCTTTCTCTTCCATCCATATCAATTTTCTTTGCTAATGCTTTAATTTTATTTCTTAAATCTTTTATACCAATTCTTTTTTTTGCTGAGACATAAACATAGGGCTTTAAATGATTTAATTTCTGTTGTTTATCTACTAAATCTGATTTATTAAGAACATATATTATTTCCTTACCTTGTTTTTTTATTTGTTCTTCAATTCCAATATTTCGTGTTTCTTCTATGAATCTTGCATCTAAAACTTGCAAGACTATATCTGAAATTCTAATAAGATCTCCAGCTATACTTGGAAATTTTTGCTTTTGCTTTTTTATATTTTCTAAGTTACCTGTTCTATGTGAACTAAATGAATATCTTTTTCTCATAAAGATATATGGGGGGCAGGCTATTTAAAGAAATCTAAAAGACAAAAAAGAAAGACAAAAACACTTGCGCCTAATCTTTAATATAAGCACTATAAAACGGTCTTGCAGCAAATATCACAAAAGCTACCAAATAATACCAAGGATTAGCTTTTGCTACAATACTCCAAACTCCAGTCCACATTGTAAGGATAAACAAAACACCAGCAACAACAGCTAACTTAACTAGTCCAATATCCCAGAAACTCAATGTTTTATCAAAAAAACCCATTTTTTTACACCCCTTTTTAGTTAATCTTATTATGCTTAGAGATTATTTAAAGGTTTTTAGAATAAAAAAATTAATAGCCCTACAACACCCCTCAAAACATAACTTTTTAAACTGATAATAACCCCTAATAGTAAATATTATTGAAGAGGGTTGATAAAAACCACTTTTCCATAATATTGCACCCAAAAATTGAAAGGAGTAAAAAGTATAATATGAAACAAACAAGAATGTATAACGACGACGGCGAAGGAGATAACCGAAGAAGCAGTTCTGGCGGAAGAGGCGGTTTCGGAGGCGGAAGAAGCAGTTCTGGTAGAAGTGGAGGCTTTAACCGTGGAGGAAACTCTGGCGGAAGAGGCGGTTTCGGAGGCGGAAGAAGCAGTTCTGGTAGAAGTGGAGGCTTTAACCGTGGAGGAAACTCTGGCGGAAGAGGCGGTTTCGGAGGCGGAAGAAGCAACTTTAATAACGGACCACCAAAAGAAATGCACAAAGCAGTATGCTCAAAATGCAAAAAAGAATGCGAAGTGCCATTTAAACCAACTGAAGGCAGAGATGTTTTCTGTAGAGAATGTTTTAATAACCGAGATTAAATTCTCTAATTAAACAATTTAATTTTTTATTTATTATTTTAATGTATTTTATTGATATTAGTAATCATATTTATGACAAGAGAAAATTTTATTTAAATAAATTTAAATAATTAGATTAGTTCTCTAATTAATGATTAAAAAGAGAGTGGTGAAGTTTTTAATGTTTAGTCTGAATATTATTATTCTTTTATTACTAATCTGGAGTTTGATTAATTATAAAATTCTAAGTAAAGAAGTCACAAAGTTAGTTATGTTTGGGGGATTGACTATTATGGTCATTTTTGTAATTCTCCTAGAAGGTATGCCTCTTTTTTTAGGGCCGAGTGTTTCTGTTTTAGCGATATTGGCAATGGGCGTCTTTAATCCTTGGCTTATTTTATTTTTATTTATTTTATCGGCATTAGTAGGAAATGTATTTTATTTTTATTTAGGTTATTTTTCTGGAGAAAAGATTTTAAAATATTTTCCTAAAGAAAATGTAAAAAAATATAAATTGTTCTTTAAAAAATATGGAAGGAATATGATGATAATTATGGCTATTTCTCCGATACCCTATCTTCCAACAATTGCAGGGGTTTTCAAAATGAATTCCAAATTACATATTGCAGAAACATTAATTGTTAGGATGCTTAGACATGTGGTTGTTTTCTTTTTCTTATTTTTTGTGATTAGTCATGTTGGATAATAATGTCTTAATAGTGTGTCATCAAATAAAAATTTTCTAGTTTATCTGTAGAACAATCTTGTTATTTCTTCAAGAATATCTACATTAGATAAAGAACTTAAAATAGAGTAATATGAACACTTTCTAGTAGTAACAAATAGAAAGATTTAAAAGGTTTCTTTAATTCCAAATAATAAGATGGCAAATATAAATTTAGAAAAGACTCTGGAAGAAGTTGAAGTACTTGCAGATGAAATCAAAAGAAGAGAATACTCAAATAGAGTTCATAATCATAGAAGTAATCCTAGTTATAACTCTCTTCCAAACAAGATGAGCCATCTACAGATTATTCCATCATATGAAAAACATTTAGAAAAATCTGTTGAAGTAACTGACAATATTGTTAGAAAATACAGAGAATTTGAGAAGACTGCTAATGAAGTAACTTCAAAAAGACATACTGCAAGATCTGAAAAAGACTATCACCTTTTAACAAAATTATTTACTGAAACTTGTCTTGAAGCAAATTGTCTTGCAGAAAGTACCAATAGGATGCTACAGTGTTTTTACGGAAATAAAAAAGATGGAGGCGCTATTGATCTTAAGAAAATACAAGAAAATACAAGAAATGCTCCAAAAACTAGAGATAATAAAACTTTATGTGAATTTTATAGAGATATTCATGATTTTGGGAAATATAGTCTTATAAGACTTGCACGTATTGAAAAGGCACACGCCCCAGCTGAATTTAGAATTATCAGTTCTTTAAAATCAGAAGATAAACTTTCTTGGACTCCTTGTTTTGGAGAACTCGGAGAAGATGCTTTAGAAACCTTAAGATTACAAGCAGAGGCCTATTTAGACCTAATAAAAACCACTCTCCAAACAATCATTGGATATGAAGAATGAGGACTATCACAAAGGTCCCGTACGCCCCAACCGCTGTGACTAGGGGAGTGTATCATTAATGTGTCAATAAAACTAAAAATGCCAATAAATGGCAATATTCTGCCAATAAATGGCAAGATTTAAAAAGAAGAGTTATATTGATTTATTATGGAAGCAAAAGAAAAGATATTCAAGGCATTCTATGAAAGTGGAAAAGAATGGTTATACTTCACAGAAATAAAAAATCTAACTAAATTGTCCAATAGTTCTATACAAAATGTCATAAACAAACTATTAAAATTTAAACAAATAGAAGAAGATAAAAGAACTTCAAATGTTTACTACAGAATTTCAGCAATAAACAAACCTCTAATCTTTAGTTTATTAGATAAAGAAAGATTAAACAATTTAAATGTGGAAGTTAAAACACCCCTAAGAAACTTCTTAAAAAATCTCCCTTCAGAGGTAGAATTTGTTCTTCTTTTTGGTTCTTCTTCAAGAAAACAGGAAAAAGAGGACTCTGACATTGATTTATTAGTGGTCTTGCATAAATTTGAAAATCAAGAACTACAAAGACAATATGAACAAGAAATCAAAAAAAAGATAGAAAATTTAAGAAAAAAAATAAACTCTGAATCTAACCACCCACTAAACATTCTCTTTGTAACCCTAGATAATTTTAAAACAACCAAAGACCATTTAATTTTACAAGCAAAAGAAACCGGTTTTCCAATATTTGGAACCTTGAGGTACTATACAAACAATGAAAAAAATTAAAGATTATTTTGATAATAAAATTCTCTTAGATCAAGAGATAAAATTCCATGAGAACAAAGGAAACTTAATTAAGTCTAAACATTCTTCTGGATTGGTTCAGGCTCATCTTGAAAAATCAAAACACAATCTAAATTTAGTAGATCTACTAATTAAAAATAAAAATTATAATGATTGGGCAATTGTGGGCCTTTATTATGCTCTTTATCATTCTTGCCTAGCTCTTCTAGCTAAAAAGGGGTACATCTCAAAAAATCATTTGGCTACGCTTTTATTTCTAATCAAAAACTATTCTAACTTTTCTTATGAAGAATTAGAAACACTTGAAGAATTATCAATAAATAAATCTGATGCAGAGTTTTATACAGACCTAAAACAAGAAAGGCATCAAGCAAATTATTCTACAAACAGTTTATTTAATGAAGAAAAAATAACAACATTTAGAAAAAAAACCATTTCTTTTATTAATAAAGCAGAGACTATTTTAGAAAAATAAACCGCTTTGTTTCCAAAATATCTATCATTCTTTTTTAGAAAATTTACACAAAATACCTAACACTTCTAACGTCCACCCATGAAAGTCACAAAGGTCCCGTACGCCCCAACCGACGTTCCTTGAGCGTTTATTGTAAATTTTCTATAAATCTATTTCTAACGTAGAATAATAATCCTTAAAGTTTTTATTTTTATAAAATTTTATTGCGGATTTATTCTGGGAATGGACATCTATTCTTGCTTTGTCAACATTTTTTTTCTTGCACCATTTAATGAACTCATCATATAGCTTTTTACCAATTCCCAAAGACCTAAATTCTTCTAAAACAAAAAAGGTTTGTATTTCCGCAACAGTAATGCTAGACAGCCGTCCGAAAGATCCTGTTTTAGCTAACCCCCCGCATAAATAACCGACAATGGTATTATTAATAACTGCGACAAAAACACAATCGCTATCTTTAGAGATTTTATCCTTATAGTACTTTGTTCCCTTCTTACTGAAAACTCCTTTTAAGTCTAAAAAAGGGTCGTATTCTTGTTTCTCTTTTTCAAAGAGCTTAAGATTTAATTCTTGAACTTTTTTTAAATCATTCAATGTTGCAGTTTTAATGATTACGCCCATAACAAAATAAAATGAAGTTACTATAAAAATCTTTAGAAATTAATCTGAAAACCTGTCCACCCATGAAAGCCACAAAAGTCCTGGACGCCCCCAACCGTCCACGACCCCAGTCATGCATCCTAAAGGGATGTCGTTTGTGTTTGCTTTGTTCTATTAGGTGGCTTTTATTTAAAAATCTTGTCGACAACTAAGGGGTAACAGAATGAAACATAGGGCATACTAGAAACATTTATATACCCAAGGATACAAAAATATATATGATTATACAAAAAAGTAGCCTTTGGAAAGTAGCAGAAATATTTTTTATAGAACCTACAAAAGTTCATTTTATTAAAGAGATTTCTAGGAAAATTAGTCTAGCACCAACATCTGTAAGAAAACATCTTAAAACCCTAATTAATGAAGGATTAATACAAAAGGTAGAATCAGACCCCTTTAGAGGATATAAGGCCATTAGAGAGAATCCTGAATTTATTTTTGAAAAGAAAATTGCAAATTTAATACTAATTAAATCCTCTAAAATAATAGAAAAATTAAATGAAAAATATCCTAAATCAATAATTCTCTTTGGAAGCTATGATAAGGGAGAAGATATAGAAACCTCTGATATAGATTTATTCATAGGTTCAAAAACTTTTAAGTTTAATACAAAGAATTTTGAAAAATATTTAAATAGAAAGATTCATCTAATCTTTAAAGATCAAGTAGATAAAAGTTTAATTGAAAGTGTAAATCAGGGTACAATTTTATCTGGAGAAAGATAATGGAAGAAATATTTAAAATAACAAAGGATGAGAGAAGGGCAAAAGCCCTAAAGATGATGGCAGAAAATCGATTTTCTACAATGTCTTCATTAAAAGAGCCCTATAGAATTCTTGAAGAATATTATGAAATAATTAAAGAACTTTTAACTTCATTTATGTATTCCAGTGGTTTCAAAACACTCAGTCATAAATCCTTAATCGAATTTTCAGCAAAAAATATAAAATCTCTAACCTCTAAAGAAGTATCACTGATTGATGAACTGAGAGTAAAAAGAAATGACATTGTTTATTACGGAGAACAAATAACATTAGAATTCTTAAAAAACAGGGAGAATTATATTAAAGAGATTATAAAAAAGTTAATCAAAGTTATTTAGTTTTCATATTAATTTAATTGCCTTTTCCATCAGTGTTGTGTGCGATGAAAGGGATTTATAAGGATTGTCGAGATTGGGTGGGGAAGAAAATAAAATTATTTGAGTAGTTTATCTTGTTTCTTTAACTTTTCACTTTCAAACTTCTTTATTTCCTTGTCATAATATCTTACTAAATCTTCTTCTCCAAGGTCTTCAGCATTTTTTCTCTTTGTCTCATGAATCTTTTTCTGTTCTTCTAAAGATGCTATTCCCTTTTCAAGTCTTTTTTCTCTTTTAACCATCTATTAATTTTATAATCTCCTTGTTTAAAAAGTTTAGTAATAATCTTAGGTCTTTCACTTTTATTTTTTGTTTAAACTTTTTTTCATTCTTCGAGCTTCTATAGGCCCCATAAATTAAGTCAAAATCAGTTGGAGATAGATTACTTTTAACCCACTTTTTGAACAAATCAGTTGAGTATTTTTTCCCCTTTAATAAAGAGTGTATTATAAATAACCCCCTAAGCCTAAGAACAATTGAATAAATTACTGCATCTCCAGAAACATAATCCGAGTTTTCTGATTGTAAAAATTCTTCACTTACTTTAATCATTCTTTTAGAGTCTTCTAGAAAAATCTTAAAATCTTTGAGGTTAGGTTCATAGTTTGCCTTAATACTTTCAATTAGTTTAGAATTAATTATAGTTTGGCACTCTGAGAAAATAGAATACATAAGCAAGGGCTCAATCTTTACTGCTTTTTCTATATCCTCTTGTTTTAAACATAATATCTCAAAACCCTTAGAGTTAATTTTTATCTTTTTATTAGTTATAACAAATAAGTCTATGTCAGAATCTAATACTTGTTCACTTCGAGCATTAGATCCATACAAATAAACCCCCTCAATTGAGTCTAAATAAGGGTCTAACTCTAAAAGTATTCTTTCTCTTAAACTCTTTTTTGCAGGTTTTATTATTTGGATTTGTTCTCCAGCCCAATCTTTCGGAACAAAAACATGTGCTCCATTTCCAAATGACTTGACCATCCTAGTTATCTGTTCTTGATTATCCATGTATATACTAGGTATATACTAGTTTATAAATATTTCTCTTACAGAAAAAAAACCTGTCCACCCCTAAAAAAAGCAACTAAAATAAATGGGCTTTAATTGAATAACTTGGGTTTAGGATAGATTCTATAAGTGTTTTTTTTATTCTTTCAATTGCTCTTTGTTCTATTTTTTCCTTAGGATGATTTCCGAAATGATAATTATCTAAAGTTAGAACTAATTTAAGCTCTGAATTAAGAAGATATTTTAATATTCTTTTAATATATTCTGAATTATGCATCCTAATTATAAACTCTAGATGGTAATCAATAACCTGAAAATCAATATAATCTATTGGAAAGTTATGGAAATCTAAGGTATGTTTATAATTACTATATGTTAAGTAATTATACTCTATTTTATTCTTATCTGCCCACTTTCTTATTGGTTTTGTAATATCTTCTAATGTTTTAGATAAATATTTATTTAAACTTAAATGATGAGATTTTGCTCTTTCTTCTAGAATCTGTTTTTCTTTTTGACTGATCCTATTTTGATCAAACTTGTTTAACATTAATCCAATGGCCCATCCTGCAAATAGTATACCTAAGAATTCTAACAATTTAAGAGACCATTCTAGAATTCCTTCTGGTCTTGAAATGTAAAAGCTAGTTATACCTACAACTATTGCTAAGAACAAACCGATTATATCATATTGGGTATCTTTTGTAAATGGAGTATCTATAGTAGAAAGCTCAATTTTAACTTTATTTTGTTTTTTTAGATTCATTTTTTCTATTTTCCAAATTTAATTTTAATTGTTTTCCTTAGTATTTATTTTTACCATACCATTCTATTAAATTATTTTTTATTTAAACAAAGGCTACCGTAAATGACGGCGACAAAAAAGATATATTTTTATACTCTAGAAATATGGGTTATCATGGACAATGATCTTCTTACTAACTTTGGGATGACCCCTACAGAAGCAAAAATTTACAAGGAGATTCTTCTACTTAAGGAGTCTAAAATTGGTCAAATAATAGAAAGAACAACCCTTCATAGGGGAACGGTCTACAATTCTCTTCAAAAATTATGTGCTAAGGGATTTTTAAGTTTTATACAGAAAGAAGGAAAAGGTTATTACTGCTTAACTGATTTGAATGTTTTTAATGAAAAAATAAAACAAGAAAAACAGAGGCTAGATAAACTAGACAAGAGTTTAAAAGAGATTAAGGAAATTAAAGGCATGAGAGAATACTTGGAAAAGCCAAATATTAAAATTTTAATAGGTGATGCAGGGTTTAAGTCGTTCTTTAAAGATCTTTATGATTATTCTTATTTAACTAAAAAAGAGTATCTTTTTATGGGTCAGGGAGGTGAGATGATAAGGCATTTCGGCAAGGAGTACTATGTTCAGACACAAGAGTTAAAGAAGAATATGAAGGTGAAATGCAGGGTAATTTTAAATTCAACAGATCCAAGTAAAAATGATCCTACTAAGAAGATAGTTGTCGGAGATGTAAAATATCTATCTTGGAAATATCTAAGTGAGACATCAACATGGATTTATGGAAATAAAGTTGTAATTGTTATTTGGAAGACAAATCCTATTAAAATTGTGGTAATAGATAGTAGGGAAGTCAGAGATTCTTATGGAAGTTTTTTTGAAGAAATGTGGAAATCTGCTAAGAAGCAATAGACATCTAACCGCTAACTGGAGAAGTGTGGGATAAGTAAGGGACTAGTTTCCTATAGCTTATCTAAGAAAGTAATTCCATAAACATTTTTAGAAGGAACATATGTTGGAACCTGATTAGAAGGTATATAATGCAAATTTATTTTTTGTTTTTTTAATCCTCTCCAATCCCCATCATTTATTAATTGCCATCTCGATTCTGCTAATTTTAAAAAGTAAACCATATCTTCTGGATGAGGTATTCTAAATTCTGTAATAAATGGAATTTTCTTTCCTCTTAGATTTAAAATCATTCCAAATGGAAAGTTTCTTCTAGCATAATTTGCATCTAAATAATCTTTTATATCATTTATTTCTACTGAATTAATTACTGCTGATTCTATTGTGAGAGTTTCTTTTTTAGGAGAGTTTGGAAGAAATAATCCCTGTTCTGTTCTTTCTAACTTAATAATTTCTAATAAATGGGGCTTAACGATTTTCATAGGCTTTATCATATTTATTAAATCAATTATTAGTTTAAAAACTTTTAGAAAAAAACCATGAAATGGGACACTTTGTCCGTACGCCCCAACCGAACCTACTGGACTGTGTCGGGTTTTCATGGGTGCTGGGATCCTTTTTCTTTTAGTTTAGTTATCATTATTAGATTTCTCCGCTTTCTTATCTATTTCAGCCTGCTTTTTTAATTCTAAAAGTTTAGTTACCCATTCAGGATTTCCCATCGATGTGTGTGCGATGGTTTGACTTTTTAAGGATTGTCGAGATTGAGTGGATAGATTGGAAAGGTTAATTTTTTATATTCTCTTATAGTGTTAATTATATAAACTAAAATGAAACATAAAACAATATTGATTGGGAAGAGATGGACTGTAATGAATGGCCTTAACTAAATTTAGTTAGTAGATATAATAATCTAACCAAACAACCTTCTCCAAAACCTGCCGAGCCCACTAAAAAATCCTTCGGATTTTTGTGCAGAAGAATTCAAACTAATAGCTCCTTCTAAAGGAGGAGAAAGCAAGGGATTAAGATTAATAACAACTTCTGGATCTGGCTCAGTTGTTGTAACAACAGGAACTATTACTGGATAATCTTTAGTTTTTGAACTAGAACTTGAACTACTTGAAGAAGATTTCTTTTTTATTTCTAAGTCTCTTGTTTCTGAAACACCCTTATTTTCATAAGAATCTACACACTCTATATGCCATTCATAATCATCCCTGTCAAGATCTTCTGAAAAAACATATTCAGTGCTCTTTTGAATGCCTATTTCTAATCCCTCAATCTTTCCATCAATAAACAAAATACACGTATCTACCCCTGATTCATCCCACACACTATATCTAAAATCAATTTCATAAGAAGAACTTCTTGTCTTCTTTGTGTATCCATCTGAGGGGCCTAAGAGGGTTATTACTGGGCCTGTTGTGTCTAATGGCGGATCAATGGTTACTTGAATATTTTGTTCTTCTATTAAAGTTCCATTAAAGCTAATTAAAATAGAAAATTCTTGAAGTCCAGCACCATCTTCATTTACCTTAAAAGTTAAGAATACCTCTTTAAACTCCCAGGGATCTAACTGAATTGTATCTTCATTATAATTAAATTCTGATGCAAAATTTTCCCAATCTCCTCCAACCCCTAATTCAAATTCTTCTGTTTTTGTCCCTATATTTTTAACTGTTACTCCAATAACCATATCCTCTCCAGCACGGGCAACAGAATCTAATCGTGCAGAAATATCTACTTCAGGAGGAATTTCATTGTTTATATCAACATAAAAGGTTGTTTTTGCGGAATCTTTTTCACCATCTTCATTTTTGCAAGAAACATATATAGAATACCACTCATGATAGGTTTCATTATTAATCGTGTTTCTTAATCCTTCAATAAGGTGCATGTGTTCAGACCCTCCAGTTATGTCCATTTCTTTTAGTACTGAAACCCCTCCACCCCCACCACCAGGACCACAAGCTTCGCCTTCAGAACAATTGGGTGCAGAAAATGTCATTCCCATTCCAAAAGCGTACTCACAAATTGCAGTTCCATTAGAATCAACTCTTAACCAAACATAGTCTTTAGTTACTGTTGAATTATTCTCTGGCGTAGTAATTGTAACGGCTAAATCAGATAATATCTTAAGATAGTCTACTTCCTCAACTTCTAGTTCTTTATTATAAATATCTTTATCAGAATCATAATCCCAGAATGCTTCAAAATTTAAACGATATGTTTTTGAATTAGCATCGCTAGGAATAGTAAAGTTAAATAAAACTCTCTCATTCTCTCCTTCATCCAAGGGCTCAATTGTTTCAGAGAGATTTAATCCTAGCGCTTCATTAAAAACAGTTATTAGGACTTTTTCTTGATCTCCCGCCCATTTATTTTCTACAATAACTTCAATTTCAACAGTTTCACCAGGATATACTTCATCAGGAGTTATTGTTATTTCCTCGAAGATTATGGGTTCTGTTATTTCTTCACTTGAAAACTCAGAATAATTATAATCTAATGTAGTGTACACATTCAAATATTTAAACCTTATATCTTCTGGTTCTTTTTCTACATGTATTTCTTTCAAAATAAAAGGCCCGTTAGATCCCTTTTGATTAATTTCCTCTCCTGGAAATGTGAAATTGATGGTATGAATTCCTTCTTCAAAATATCCTTCATATTCAAAATCTGAGATAGATCTACCTTCAGAATTCTCTAGCTCACACTCAATTTCATATTCTGAAGCTCGAGTAATGTTAATCTTTGTTTCAATGATCAAATAATCATACAGTCCATCATTATTTTTATCTAGGACGTATTCATTAAAATAATCTGTAAGCTGTAAGGAAGGTCTTTCAAATTCAGTATAATCATAATCTGAAGTTGTATAAATATCTTCATAAAGTTCAAATTCAAAATTATTATCATCTCCTTCAACTTCTAATCTTATTAGTTTATACTCTCCGTTTATGCCACCCGAATAAATTTCCATACCACTAATTTTAATAGAAATAACATTTTCACCAGTAACCAGATCAATTTCCTCATGCCCGCTAGTGTAGACTCTATGACCTAGATTATCTTCAAGTCTTGCATAAGTTTCATACTCTCCAGCCTCTGGAACAGTTAGATTAAATTCAATAACCAGATAATCATATAATCCATTACCATCTTCATCAAGTCCGTAGTCTCTGAAAGAGTAATTATCTTCATCAGGGATTACAGAGATTGTAGTTCCAATTGTTCCGTCTTTATTTAAGAAAATACCCGCACTAACAAATGAGATAGAAAGAACTAGTAAGATTCCTAGGAACATTAGGCCCGTACTATTTTTCATTTTCATCTTAAATTTATCAGAACTCTTTTCCTCATTAGGGCTTAAAATTAGTACTATTTAGAGCTTTTTAAGTGTTTTGTATTCCCGATTATGTTAACTACGTTATTTCTTTCTAAGGTAGTTAAGAAAAATAAGAATGGCCCCCACTATAATAAAAGAGATACTAATAAAATTAAAAATTAGATAAGGATTTTTAAAAACAAAAAATAAGATAGTAAACACTAAACCAATAACAATAAGACAATATCCCCCTAAAAAAGAGGCGGTTATTTTTAGTTTCTTTTTTTCTAAATTTAAGGAAGCAAATCGAGATACCAAGTAGAGCGCTAATAAAAGAATTGATCCTAGAATTATCTCTAAAAAAGAAATTTGCCTATTAAATAATTTATGCTGAATAAGAATGCTAAGAATGAATCCCACAAAAATTATTATAAAATATAGGTCAACCCATCTTTTAGAATAAATTTTAATTCCTTTGTTTAATTCATAAATTTTTGAAAATAATATGAGAAAACTTAATAAAATTAAAACCGTTCCCACCCTAGAATATCCTATTAAGAAAATTAAGATTCCAAAAATCAACAAAAGAAATCCTGGTAAAAATTGTCTGATCTTAACCATAATTATCTATATAAAAGAAAGTTTAAAAACTTATAGAATAATTCATTAATTGTTAACACTCTTAATAATAGAAAGTTTTTTAATGTAGCTCTTCATATTAAAAAAGAGGTAAAAATGAAGAGAAGACCTTACTTAAAAAATATAACCTTTTTTCTAACAATCTTTTTATTTTTGACTATTCCAATTAGTTCTTCTGTTTTAGAGAATCCAGATAATTCAGAGAATGTTATTTCATCTTCTTTAGCAAAAAAATCGCAAGAAATGGCTTGTTCAGGAGCATTAAACTCAGACTTCTTCTCAGGAAAAAATAAATTCTTTTTTGAAAAAATTCCTCCAATAGTATCTCCAAGCCTAGAAAATACATTTACCTTAGAGATAAACAATAAAATTAAAAAAGAGAAAATAAAGGATTCAAACAATTTGGAAAAAATGAATTATCCAAAAATGTTGCATCAGAAAGAATTAGGAGAGAATGAAATCTCTCAAATTTTAAGAGAAAATAGAGATTATAAAAAAGGTTATGAACATGTAACTGAAAGAGGATATGATTCTGTAGAACAAGTTATCAAAGTAGAATATGAAGATGGGTCAAAAGGAATTATATCTTTATTTTCTTCGAAGGATGGTGAATTAATTTCTTTAGTAAGTCCAGATCCTACTAGTTCAACAGAGAACATAATAAAACCGTTTTTAATGAAATTAGAAGAAAAAGAAGGAGAAGTAATCCTTGTAATATCTGATTTGGATAATGAAAGTGGAGGATCAATAAATTTAAACAAAAATGAAATTGTTTCTGTATGGGGTCATGGAAGTTGTACCTGGATTCGATGTGTAGTCTATGGAATAGAATATGCTTTAGCATCAGATCCCCTTCTCCCCATTCTATGTGGAACTCTCTGTAGACCCTGCACCACTCTTTTAGAACCAACCTCTTGTGGTTTCTGTTTAACTTGTCTTGCAGGTGCGGGTGCTGGTATCTCAATTGCTTGTACAACGCCTACCCCCAGTTACCCAATTTATTGTGCTTATTATCCCTGTCAGTATGATTGTATTGATATAAACTGGGAAAGTGATTGGTCTTATTACTGTAATGGAGATTATAGATTTAAGCACAAATGGTACACTGCTTACAAATGTTCTAGTGAGTGGCCAATGGAGGGAGATTGTACTAATGACCAAGAAAATACTGGATGGGTTCAAAATACTTATGAAGAAACTTGCCAATATGGATGTGATGAATCAACCAACAACTGTTATGGTGCTATAACTTGCTCTGGAGATGGAGATTGTGGTGATAGTGGATGGGAGGGTAGCCCTTATTGTTCTGGAGGAGACGTATGGCAGTACTGGAAGGAATATACTTGTTATAATCCTGGAACAGAATCCTCATACTGTGGGTATGATACCGGCCCTATAGAAAAACAAGAATGTACTTCTGGCATTTGTGAGTATGGTGAATGTGCTGGAGATGTTTATTGTGAAGATCCAGGTTACCCTTGGGCATGTAATGATCAATGTTGGCATTGTACCTTAGGAGATGATGATTATTCTATCTGTTGCCCAGATAGTGGGGATCCAGAATGGTGTTGCCATGAGGATGGAGCTTATTGTGATACAAATACTGGAGATTGTGATGTGTGTGGGGGAGAATATCCTTATGACTGCCATACTTCTGACGGCGATTGTTGGCATTGTGATACTGGAGAATTATGTTGTGCAGAAGAATATGGGGACAGAGATCCAGAGAATATGTATTGTTGTGATACTGCCGGGGGTTCTGTTTGTATGGCTGACGGTGATTGTTGTTCACCAAGTTTAGAAACTTGTAATAATCAAGATGATAACTGTGATGGGATTATAGATAATTTCAGCGAGGGTTGTGGAACAGGCATTTGTGCCGGAGGAATAAGAACTTGTACTGCAGGAAGCTGGGGGGCATGTTCTACATCTGGAAATGCGGTTAACGAGACCTGCAATAACATTGATGATGATTGTAATGGGGAGGTAGATAATAATCTAACTCAAGAATGTGGGACCGATGTTGGAGAATGTATCAAAGGAACACAAACCTGCACTATAGGACAATGGGGAAATTGTACCGGAAATTATATCGAGCCAGTAAATGAAACTTGTGATGGTTTAGATAATAACTGTAACAATATAATTGATGAAAGTAATGTTTGTGGAGATTATCCAAATGCAACCCTTCTTTTTCCTACAAATAATTATGTAAGCGATACGGGAAATATAACTTTTAATTGTACTGCAGAAGACAATGTTAATTTAGCCAATATTACATTTTATAGTAATATAAACGGAACATTTTTAGCAAATGGAACTAAAACAATAACTGGACCAAACAATTCAACAACAAAAACAATAAATAATATTAGTATAGGGAATTATATTTGGAACTATCTTGTTTATGACAATGATTCCCATTGGAGTTGGGCCTGGAATGGACCATTTTCTTTTTCTGTTACTGTTCCTGGTTTAATTAATACTTTTTCAGATGGAAATGCAGAAGAAACACTTGAGTATAATCAAACAGGAAATCAAACTGTTTATATAAAGATTAAAAAAAATGCTAACGTTACAAGTGCTAAATTAAATTTGACTGGTTTACCCTTATAAGATGGTTAATTTTCATAAAAATTATGTTCTTCTTTTTGGAGTTTTAGTATTGATAATAATTCAAATTTTAATAGTTAGTTCAAACACATTAGAAGAAATTGAAACGACTGATCGAGAAAAGTTTTTGAAAGATCAAGTAGTTATTGATTTTGATAGCTTAAAAGTTATTGAAAGAACTGCTTCTACAGACCTATATTCCTCTAATGAAAATGAATTTATTAGTTTATTATATTCAAAAGAAGTTAATATGAAAAATTTAGATGGAATCTATAAGCCTTATGAAGAAACAACCCAATTTAATGCTGACGAAAACGAAATGATTTTGGAATGGAATGACAAATCTGTAACTTTCAGATTTTACACCATAGATCCAGAGGGGATTAAAGAAATGTTTGAAGATAAAAGTCTCCTTAGTAAGCTTTATCATAATTTTAAAACAAACATCATTAAGAAAAGAGGGGGTTATTATTTTGAACACACATTAAGAGGGGCTAATCAATTTGAAAAAATAGGTTACGAGATCATAACAGAAAATGTGAAATGTATTCCTGGAAAAGATTCATTAATATGTGATGAGCAGAGAATAGATTTCAAAAGAGCAGTAAAACATCAAGAACTTAATGTTAATATCAGTGAAGATTCTATTGAAATATCTGGAGACGACTTAAGTTATATTGATCCCTCCATCTCCATAGAAGGAGATGAAAATAGTGCAGGTTATGGAACTGCCCTTAGAAGACTTAGTGGGACATATGCTTGGGATGAAGATGAACTTGTAGAAATTGGAAGCGATGTTGGACCCTCTACTGATTATAAGGCAAGGGGAATGGCAACCTTTGATATCGAAGATTCTCTAATACCTCACGATGCTACAATTGGAACCACCTATCTCTATATGTATCCTACAAATATTGTAATGGATGATTGTGGCAGTTATCAATATATTGATATCTACGGTTCTACTGAAGATGATGCCTATGAGGATAATATAGATCTTTCTCCAGAGGATGAAGAGGAAGAGGAAGATTTATGGTTGTGGTTAGATAATGGGGAAATGTATAATTCTTTTATTTGGGATAGTGAGGGTGATGACGATCAATGGTACAATATTCATATAACTGGTGCAGAAGATGAAATTCAAGTAGCATTAAATGATTCCACATATGATGAATTTATCTTGGGAATTCTTGGAGAAGAAGACTGGGGAGATGAATGTAATACAGACTTTTATGATACTTCAGAAGGATCATATATCCATTATCTCTCAATTTACTATACTGTTCCAACACCCACAACAACCCATGTAGCAACATCTCCTCCTGGGGGAGGATCATATACCTCCAATACGTGGACTGATGAAAATATTCGACACTATATTTCTTGTCAAAATGATTGTTCATATGTTCAATATTGTACTGGTTCCAGTTGTACCCCTTCTGAAAATTATGGACTTAATGAGTATATTAATATTTCCGCAGAAGGTACTACCTATTTTAGATGGAGAGGAGTTTACTCTGGAACAGATACTTATTATGAATCAACGCAACAATACATTGACAAGATTGATTCTATAACCCCTACAACTACTGCAACAGCAACATCTCCTCCTGGAGAAGAAAACTATTCTTTTAACAATTTAACTTACAATAATGTGGGAGTTACCTTATCTTGTGAAGATGGTAACGGATCTGGATGCAAATCAGGTTATCCAAAATATTGTATTGATACTCTTAATATATGTTCGCCAATAACAAATTATTCTTCAATGGTTAATATTTCAACTTTTGGAACGAGTTACATAAGATATTATAGTCAAGATATTGGGGGGAATTATGAATCAACTAAAAATAAAACAATAGAAATTGATAATAGAAATTATACTTCAAATGTCTCTATGCACCTCAATAATGTTAATGTTTGGAATTATACTAGATATTTTAGAGTAGAAGAAACTACAGATAATTTTGCACAAGAATTAAATGATGCTTTAGTTAACTGCACACCAGATGGAGAAGGTTATTGTAATATTTCTTTAACATTACATTCAGATTCTAAGGGCAAATTAAAACTTTCAGCTGTAGAGATCTATTATAATCTTACAAATAATCCTCCAAATGTAACATTGATCAGCCCACTAGATAATAATATAAGTATTACCAAAAATATTACTCTTATTTGTAATGTGACTGATGAAGAGGCTCTATCCAACATAACCCTTTACACAAATATAAATGGGACTTGGCAAGCTAATCAAACAAAAGAGATCTCTGGAACCTCTAACTCTGCAAACTTTACAATAAATAATCTCCAAGATGATATCTCTTTTATTTGGAATTGTTTAGCTTATGATGATAAATCTCAAGCAGATTGGGCTAATTCAAACTGGACTCTAAACATTAGTACCCCAAATACTGTACCAACAGTAATTAACTTGACACAATACCCTTCATCTCTTTATAGGGGAGAAGATATTGAAATAAGATGTACTGTTGAGGATGATGAAACAATTAATAGTTCATTGGATGCCCTTATAGAGTATCAAAATACAACGAATAATGGTTATATTGAATGTGAAAATATAACTTATGATACAATTAATGGTTATTGGAAGTGTAATTATACAACCAATTATTCTGATGACGACCTAGGTAATTTTGATTTTAGATGTAATGTTTCAGACAGTAGACTATCTAGTGGATGGACAACAGACATAGATACTGTAGTTGTATTAAATAATCTTCCAATAATATTTTCTTGCTTAGATGCCCATATCTGGGAAGATACTAGTGGTTCTGGAGTTCAGATAGATTTAGGCCTTTGTTCTTCAGATATTGAAGACTCAGATAATAATTTAATTTATCAGATCAATAATCAAAGCAACCCTTCTTTAATTGATTGTTATCTAAATTCTGGTAATCTTACATGTAATAATCCTTCCCCTGATGAATATGGTTATTCTTATATTGAAGTTCAGGTAAATGATACAGATGGTGGAATAAACATCTCTTTTCCTTCCATCCTAATAAGTGTAAATCCTTATCCAGATGATATTTACCGATTTTATCATAAAAATTCTTCAGGAGATAATGTCTCTTGGTTTGGGGACTCAGGAAACATTGTATTAAGGGGCACATGCAATTCCACTCCAACATGTTCTGCTCCAAGTAATTCACTTATTTTTGCAAATTCAACAGACAATACTACTGCATATATTGATGAAGAAGGAAACATGTGCTTAGAGAATGGAAATTGTTCTGCACATAATCCAACTTGTGAGCCTTCACAAGATGCTTTTATTATTAAAAATAGTACGGGAACAAATATGATTTATATTGGATTTGATGGAGAAATATGCTTTACAGGATATTTATATGAAAATATGTATTTCATATGAAAAACACAAAATTTATAAGTTTGGATAAATATAAAATATAAGAAAATGGAAGGGAAAAAAGGGATAAAAGTTATAAAATTTCTAAAGACTAATTTATTAACCTTATCTATCATTTTTATTATAACCTTTTCAATTGTTGTTTTTGCAGGAAACGTAATTATGAAAGAGGGGGATCTTGATCTAAACGATTTAGAAACTAGTGGAAATACAATTATCCTAGGAAGAATGGCTGTCGGTAGGGACAGTTTAGATTCAGAGACCACAATATATCTACAAGGACAAGGAGATGATGATTCAACTTTTGCCTTACAGGTCTTAGATGGTAGTCAAAGTCCTTCTGTATGGCTCAAATTACAGGATAATGCTGTAGCAGATATAACTGGAACAGTTGATACTGACGACCTACAGGTAGATGATGACGCTGTAATAGATGATGTATTAACAGTTAAAGGAGATATTGCTTTAGGAGATTCTTTAACTGCAGATGTATTAACACTAACCGGATGTATTAAACTTTATTCAGATTATACTGATGAACATTACTGGTGTTATAATGGTGGAAGTGCTTTTGATTGTGACGATGTTTGCGATCCTATCGGTGTGGATTGGTTATGTCAAGATGGTCATTACGTTGTTGATGGCTCTACTGTAAGTTGTAGTACTTCCAATAGCAAGGCTAAGACTTGTGAATGTGTGGAAATTGCTAAGTGATAATTTCTAAGTTTGGAGAGAATCTATTTTTCCAGAAAATCCATAGACATATGCATCAAATGAGGCTAAATCTGAGAGGGTTTTTTTCACATAATCTTCAATATTTTCCCCATCCAAAAAAATTCCATCCAAAGTAACTTCACTAGGAGAATCTTTTTGGGCTACAGAATTCCAAAAAACTTTGATTTTCCCATGAACATGATTAGGGATGTAATTATGAACACTTATTGTCCGATATTTATGTAATTTTTTTATCCATCGTCCCCATTCATACCACAAAAAATTTGCAAAATCTGGATAAATTTTTATAATTTTAATACAATCTTCTCTACGATTTTCTTTAAAATCTGGATTTAAACTTTTAAAAAAAGATTCTGTTCCTTTTCCTTTTTTCATAATATCTTTAAAACCCAACCAAAACCTAATTGCTTTGATAATATAGTCTATACTTCTTTTACATTCTAACATAAATGAATCAAATTCAAAAAAACAAGAATTATTCATTTCAGAAGTAAACCCTGATTCAAAAACAGTCTCATGAGTTCCATCAAATCTAAGTGAAGAAGTTTTTAAAATTTGATTAATAGCATCCTCCCTAGCTTGTTTTTCCAAAATTTCTTTGGTTGACATATAACAACCCAAGAATTTTTCCTTAAGATAATAACACTTTTTCATTAAAAAGTTTATATCGGATGTTATTTTTTTATACTTTTTGTCTTGTTCCATACCTCTCAATAAGATTTAAGGTTTAAAATTTTACCCATCCTTATACAAAAACATCAAAATCGGCATCAAATTTTTATCTTTTATAATTTTCTTTATAGCTTCAACCATTTCTTCTTCAGTTCTTCCAAATAACATTTCATAAGAAAACTTGGATCTTTTTTCTTTTAATTGTTGAAATTCATTAAGAAATTCTGTTTTTAGTTTAATAGTGTTCCAAGCCTGATTACTCTCACTATAATGGACTTTTCCTTTTACATTGATTATTCTTCTTGGAAGAAGAGGACTATTTTTTATAGGTGTTTGTTTCATGGTACTTTACTAAAACCACTTTTTCCCTTAGAGCTAAGAATATATAACTTCACAATTATATAAGAGTTAGGTTCACGTATTTATCAAAAAACAATAAAGTTTAAGAACTCTGATTTTCTTAAATTTCTAGCCCCAAAAGGGAGAAAGAGTTCTTGATAATTTCAGAAAATGACTAAAGAAAAAAGGAATTTATTCCTAGATTATGGCGGACTGATATTCAATTACGATTTTAATAGGGAAACCCTTCAAAGAGCCCACAAATTAGCATTAACTTATATTAACTTATTAAACAATGGAAAAGTAAGCACACAAGCCCTAGAAACCGCACACAATAAGGCAATTGAAACCTATTTAGAGGTTAGAAATCAGGATAATTCTGAGTGGACAATGAATCAAATAATGGGCTTAATGGTTTCAAATTTAGGGATTAAAGCAGATATTCAACACTTAGAAGATATCTATAAATTTAATGATCACAATAGTACTCCGTTTCCTCATTCTAAGAGAATTTTAAACAAATTATCTGAAGAATACAATCTAGGAATAATTTCCAACCTCCCCCATGATTCTTTAATTACAGAACTAAACCAAGAGAAAATGCTTAGCATGTTTGATCCCATTATTATCTCTTATCAAGTTGGACATAGAAAACCACATCCCAAAATTTATCGGGAAGCATTAAGAAGAGCAAACATCACTGCAGAAAAGAGTATCTTTGTTTCTCATGATGACTATGAAGTTATTGGGGCAGAAAATGTTGGAATAAAAGGAATTTTAGTTAAATCTCTTAAAGAAGTCATAGGAGTTTTATGAAGATAATTTATACAAATATTAGCCCTGTTACAAATTCATATACTAACATAAATCATATTTATTATTTGAAAAAACAAAACCCAAAAAAGATTTATCTTTGTGTTTGGGATAATTTTGTTTTTGAACATCCAGTTTTTGGGAAAGGTTTAGATTATACAAAAAACAAGATTCAGAAATTACAGGAAAATGTGGCGGTTCTTGAAAAATTAATGACCTCGCTTAATATGAACTATAAGATCCTATATTTGTCTGATGCAATGGACCGGCTATTAAAAAATTCAGAATTTTCTTCAACATTACAGAGAATTTTATCTAGATTTAAAATTGAAAATTTGAAAAAAGGTTTTGAAATCGAATATATCCCTTTTAATCAGATTAGCCTGTCTAAGATAAATTACATTATCTCTGATTATCTTATTGCAATGAATTTGCCAGAGTTATTTCCAGAATTATGTCCAACAGCTCCGAATTATTATCTAACTTCTGAAAGATTTAGAATATTTCAGAAAGAAATAATTTCTTATCTTTCTACAACTTATCTTAAATATGAATCACCTAAACCAATCTTTGTTAGAAAAGTTCCAGTTATAATCTCAGATAAGGAAGAGATTCCATCTATTGAAATGTCTAAAGAGAAAATCAGGGACATAGTTAAGTCCCATTATGCGGGTAAGAAAATCTCAGATAAGGAGATTAGCGATTTAATCGAAGTTTTTAGTCCTGTTTTAAGATCATTAAAACTAAGTAAAACAAAAAAGAAATTTATTGGGCAGGTAAGTGAAGGACTTTATGATTATTTTTCTAAGATCCAGAAGATAATTCAAAAGCAAAATTCAAAAGAAAGAACAAGAAGTTTATTTATATCAAATAAAAAAGAATTTGAAAGACAGATTAAGCCCCTTAACAATATTAAATTAGAAATTCTAAAATTATGTAATGGAACAAATAGCAGTTTAGATATTTCTAAAAAAACAGGGATTAATCTTAGTACAATTTCTACTTATTTTAATTATCTAAAAAATCAAGGATTAATAATCGGCAATAGAAAACCTAAGCGGACTGTTGATAGTATTGTTATTAATTTAAAGGAGATGAATTGAGGTAACTGGAGTTATTATGGACATAATTTTTATTAATTCACCATTACAAGATTACGGAAAGAAAGCAAAGAAAGAATACTACACCACACCCCCAATTGGGTTAGGTTACTTAGCTACAACTGCCCAAAATTTAGGACATAATGTTAGACTTATTGATTCTGAAGCAAAAGGATTATCCTTAGAACAATCTGTCGATAGTGCATTATCTGAAAACCCTGATTTGGTTGGAATAAATCTTATAACTCCCACCATTAATTTAAGCAAACAAATTGTTCAAGAGATTAAGCAGAAAAGTCCCAAAACTAAAATTATTACTGGCGGAACTCATGCAACAATTAATCCTGAGCAATCTTTAAAATTAATTCCTGAGACTGATATCTTGGTCCGAGGCGAAGGGGAATTAACTTTAACAGAACTTCTTAATAATAATTTTAACCCTCTAGGGGTTAAAGGAATTTCATACTTTTCTGGAAATAAAATTATACATAATCCTGAAAGAGAGAAAATTGAAGATTTAGATTCTTTACCTTTTATTAATAGATATTTTTTTGTAAAAGATCCTTATCAAGAAAATGGAAATTTAAAATCTGTTATTATGGGTTCAAGGGGATGTCCTTATATCTGTAGTTTTTGTTCTGCTCCACTAACCTCTGGCAGAAAAATTAGGACTAGAAGTATAGAAAATATTGTAAATGAAATGGAAATGTTAAAACAGGAATATGGCATTAATTCTGTCCATTTCTTAGATAATGATTTTATTTATAATCAAGATAGGGTCTTGCACTTAGCTGAAGAATTGCAGAAAAGAGATTTAGGGATTAAGTGGAGAGCATTAGCTAGAACAGATATTACTGCAAGATTTGGAAAAGAATTTTTACAGAAAATTAATCAAGCAGGTTGTTATCAATTGGTTTTTGGAATTGAATCAGGAAGCCAAAGAATTTTAGATTCAATTAAAAAAGGAACAACTCCTGAACAGGCAAGAAAAGCTGTTCAATATTGTCAGGAAGTTGGGATAAGAACAAAGGCATATTATATGTTTGGATTTCCAACTGAAACATTAAGTGAAATGAATCAAACACTAAACTTAGCAAGAGAGCTTAATACTGATACTGCTTGTTTTGTTTTAGTTAAGGCTTATCCAGGAACTAAGATGTATAATTCCTTAAGAAAAAAATATGGAGATAAACAGCTTCAAGCATATAATCATTTGCAAGATCAAGTCCCCTTAGATATTCCCAATCAGAATTTTGATAAATATCATATAAGTAATGATTTGTCTTTTTGTGAGGCTAGTCCAAAACAATTAAATGAAATGCTAAGAAAAGCTTATAATCTATATTATCCTAGTGGAAGTAGGAGAAAAATAAAAGTAGCTTAAAATGAAAAAAATATACATAGCTTATAAATTTAAGGATTCTGATCCTGTTTTGTTAAAACAAAAGCTTGAAGAATTAAGTAATGTTGTGGAAGAAACTTTAGGCTATAAAACATTTATATTTTTTAGAGATACACAAGATTGGGGTAAGATTAAAATGCCAATCAAAGAGGTTGTAAAAAAAGCGTACAAGACAATAGAAAAATGTGATGCTCTTCTTGTTGAGGCTTCTGAAAAAGCAAATGGAGTTTATTTTGAGGTAGGATATGCAAAAGCATTAAAGAAGAAAATTATAATTATCCATCAAAAAGGCACAGAAGCCAACTTTTTAGAGGCTTGTGCAGATAAGATTATTGTTTATGAAGATTTAGATGATTTGAGGAAAAAATTAAAATAATTATTAATTAAATCCTATTTAATACCCGGATCTTTTTTTTCTTTTTAGATAAAGGCAATAAGATTCTTAATGAAACCAAAACTATTGGAATTATAAGAAGAAAGGAAAGATAAAAATCTACACCTAGCAACAGAAGAATTTGGAACTTATAGGTTTCTTTTAAGTAATATTAAGCGAATTAAACCTATTAAAGCTAAGGGACAATTAGGTTTTTGGGAATTTGCTCTCAGTAAAGTCTAAAAAGCATAGAAGTTTATTATACCCATGGCTAACAAAAATAAATATGTGGACTTTGTGTCTGATGAAGATTTTTTAAAGTGTGTTAAATGGGTTTGTGAAGCATATCCTACAGATTCAGAAGAAATAGATATGAAAAAATTGCAGAAAAATACTATTGATCCTTTTAAATTAATTTTTGATATAATAAACGGAGAATTACAAACTGATGAATGGATCTCCTCAGAAAGAATAAGACAAAATGACAAAACTATCAATAATCGAATAGGGGAATTCCATCAAAAGTTGTTGGGCAAAGTAAATGGGTGGGTAGATTTAGGTGTTGGAGATGATTCAAAAGTAGATCTCATGAAATCAGATAAAAGCATTTTTATTGAATTAAAAAATAAATTTAATACTATGAATTCAGATTCTACTGATAAATGTCGAGATAAATTAGAAATGGCTGTAAGAAATAATCCCAAAGTTAAGGCTTATTGGGCATTTTTAGTTAGTAAAAACGGAGATTCTGGAGATATTATTTGGAAAAAGGGCGGAAAAAGTGATGAAAGAATAAGAAAGGTTTGGGGAAGTAAAGTATATGAATTAGTTACTGGAGATCCTAAAGCTCTAGAAAAAACTTGGAAAGCTCTTGCTTTAGCAATAAAGGATCTAAGAAAATCTGAATTTTCTATAAATGAAATAGAAATGACAAAACTTTTAGAATTCTTTAATTATGCATTTCATTAAATGATTTTAAAGTCTTGATTATTTCTTTACCTACTTCTTCTGCTAATTTTACAGGCACCGCATTACCAATCTGTTTATATTGAGAAGAAATGCTCCCAGTAAATTCCCAATCATCAGGAAATGTCTGAATTCTGGCATATTCTCTTACTGTAAAAGGCCTAGTTTCTTTAGGATGACACCGTTCAGTTTGTTTTTGTGAAGGGGAAGTTGTTAAAGTTAAACAAGGCTCATCCCAAGAGATTCTTCTAGCCATCCCCCTTTTTCCACCTCCACTATGGAAACTAACCCCCATAAACTCTTTTTTAATGTCTTCTGGAAGATTTATCCAACAACCTCCGGGAGGTACTAAATCTAAAACCTTTTTTCTTTTTTCTGAATATTGTGTACCTACAGATTTAGGAACATCTTTCAAAGCTTCTCTCAGAACAACTACTTTCTCATGTTTTTTTGGATATTCAAATTTAAATCCTTTTTTTGTACCAACAATTAATATCCTCTTTCTCTTTTGAGGAACAGAATAATCTGTTGCGTTTAATACTTTATACTGAATATCATAATGATCTAAGTCTTCTTCCAAAATTCTAATCATAGTTTTCAATGTTTGACCTTTGTCATGAGAAACTAATCCAGCTACATTTTCTCCAATAAATATTTTAGGTTGTATTTCTTTTATAGCTCTAGCAAATTCAAAGAATAATGTCCCCCTAGTATCTTCAAATCCTAATCTTTTTCCAGCATAACTAAACGCTTGACATGGAAATCCTCCTGTTACAACATCTGCTTTTATTCCTTTAAAATCTAATTTTCTCACATCTTCATGAACTATATTCCATTTAGGCCTATTTTTTTTCAAAGTATTAACGCAATCCTTATCTATTTCATTTAAGAACACATTTTTTAATCCCGCTTTTTCCAGCCCGATAGCAAGACCCCCTGCTCCTGCAAATAATTCTACAACCGTAAATTTTTCTTTAGTCATTTAACCTCCTTAAAACTTCAAAAACTCCTTTCTTTTTAAATCTTTGGGCCGTTTATAGTACCTTAGTTAGCACCCTCACATAAACCTTTAACCGCCTTAAATAATAATCCTCCCAATAGAATATAGTATCAACCTACTTATATTCGGGGGGTATCAAAACCGAAATTTACCCAAATTCTACCGTCGAACACCTTAATTTTACATCCCAAAAAGCCAGTATCAAAAATAGCTACTTTTTGAATAAATTAGTAACTTTTCTTTTTATTCCCCTATGGTCAAATGCACTACCAAACTTTTGATATTTTTTCTTTAGATGAAGATTAGTCACAAAGAAAAACCAATTTTTATCAAAATCTGAATTAAGATACTTAACTTTATTTTCAATTTTAGATTTATCCTTCTTAATTAATTTCCCAGTCTCCACTTCAATCCCATATTTTTTACCCTTAACCTCAAAAATAATATCTGCCTTAGCAGTCCTAGGAGTTTCAATCTTATTTGTGAACTTCTTTAAATAATTGGAAATTTCATAAACCCAAATCATATGCTGTGGTGATTCATTCTTGTATTTCTTAACAAAATATTTGTGAAACTTTCCATCGATTCCTTTATACTTAACTTCTCCAAATCTTTTTCTACTCAAATAAGTTTTGTCGCCTTCAGATAAGTCCTTAGATAAATGAACTCTTTCATTTTCATCAACTTTGACATTGACCTTTTTGCCCTTGACTTCTTCTTCAGGTTCTGCCTCAAGAAGCTCATCCGCATTAGTTGTGATCTGTTTATGTTCTTCTTTTGAGGCAACTATTTTCAATTCAGAATGTTCATCTTCCATTAAGAGTATACCTTCACCCACTCCCGCAGTTAGCAATGCAATTCTCTCCACATTACTCAAATGAAAAACTTTCTGAATGCCATCAATTACTGCAGGTTTTTGTCTAAGTAAGATTGTATAAGAAGAATTGGCAAGGGCTGAACGCCCCGCCTCAGAGTTAAGCATACCTTCAACTTCTTGATTAATTAAGAAAAGTCCCATATTGAATTTACGACAAGTCTTCACAATCTCAAAAATATAGGATGCCTCTTCTGCTCTAGACAGCAAAGACCAAGCCTCATCAATAACTAGAAGTTTTCTATTGATATCCTTTTTCATCTTCATGTAAACATAATCAAGTACCAAAAACATAATTGTCGGCTTAACCTGTCTTGGCATATTACCAATATCAAAGCAAACAAAATTATTCTTAAAATCTATATTAGTATGCCTATTCAAAAAAGAGAAAACCCCATCGACATATAGCCGTAGTCGGTTTATTAGGCTTCGTAAGGTAGTTTTCTCGAGATTAATAGCCGTTTCCTCCATTGTCTGTAGAACATTTAACACGTCGCCTAAAATCGGCGGTTCGTTAGCCCAACTCTTCTTATCATTCATATAAATCTCTTTTCTCTCATAAGCTTCGGTCAAAGCCTGATCAATAAATGACTTCTGAGGCTCGGTTAATTGCCCTAACATAACAGGCATTAAATCCATCAGAGAAAGTCTTTTCTCAGCGTAATCGTGCCCCATTAAATCCAAGGGATTAATCATAGTATTGGAAGTTCTAGAAAGATTAATTCTTTGACCCTTAAATTTTTCAACTAAGTTTTTATATTCGCCTTGAGGATCAATCACAATAACTTTTGTCCCATTAAGCAAATGTCTTGTTATGAAAAGTTTTGCCATATAACTTTTCCCCGCCCCGGAACTAGCCAAACACATCCCATTAGAGTTAGATAATTTGAAAATATCTCGAATTATAGGGATATTATTTTTATTTAGTCCAAACCACACACCAGTTTCATCAAACTTAAAGAAGGAAGATGTAAATGGGAAAAATGCCGACAGTGCCGAAGTTGTAATATTTCTAGTCGCCCTTAAAAAATCCTTAGCTAATGGCAAGCAGGATTTGAATCCTTGAATCATCCTAAAGTTTGGCTGTCTTGGAATAATAAGCAAGGAATTAAGTTCGGACTCAATTTTCCTAGCTAGAAGCTTAAGTTCCTTTAAGTTATCTGCCCTACAATTAATATAAAAGCTAATATTGAAAAGTTTCTCGTTTCCCTTCTGTAAGTTTGTAAGAACTGCTTTAGTGTCCTTATATTTTATTTCAAGACTAGGATTAAACTGATTCTTTATCTTTGCTGAATAAATATCCGCCCTTTGCTTTTGTAACTCTCTATTTAATAAAATTAAAGTTTCTTCTATTGGACGGGGAGTTATATGTAGGGAAAAATCAAAGTTCCCTGAGCAACTAACTAATCTGTCCAAAAAGCCTTTTTCAACTGACCTTGGGTATCCATGAGCATAAATTATTTTGTGGAATTTGCCATCGACCTCAACAAAATCTGGAGAATTTTTTATAGATTCGGGTAACATCTTTTTTGATCCAAAAATTTTAGAAAACATCTTCTCTAATTCTGATTTCTTTAGTCGATAAGTCTTAAGATTTAAGCTATGAAGTCTTTCTTCACATAATCTCATTTGAATTTCAAGATCACTAACTTCTGGAATAACAATATAAAAATTCCTATTCATCGCACTATTCTTCTCAATTAAATTTTTCATATGGGATTTATATGAATCAAAAATCTCCCGATTCCTTTCTTCAATTATCTTATTAGCAAGACATCCAAGATAATCCTCTAAGTCTAATGTTTCTGTAGTCATTAAAATTTGAATTGGAAAATCAATTGAATTTAAGAATTTCTGGAAAGATAACATAATTGTCTCCTGCTCCTTCAAGGGCTTTATTCCAAAGTTTAATGAGTCAACTCTCAGAACAGCAATTTTTTTGTTGTCATAATGAATAATATTTTTTTCTATTTTTTCTATTTTAAAAAAATTCTTAACATCATTCCTTTCGGGCTTTTCTTTTTCAATTTTCTTTTCAGGCTTCTCCCCCTTGGGTTTTTGTTTATTCTCTAATTTATCTTCCCTTCTTTTTTCTAGTTCTCCTTGCCTTTTTTCTAGGTCTAATTTTTTTTGTTTCTCAGTTCTTATTTCTCGAAGTTTAAACCAAATATATCCTCTTTTTATCTTTCCACTTAAATCAAAAAACATAAATCCAGAAGCTAGTAATGCCGGAATTGAAGCTAGAAAAACTCTCACATAAATATCTGCATTAATCTTAAACAAAAATGAGAAAACAAAAGGGAAAAATACAAGAGCATAAGCTAATTGTGGAAATGTTAATCCAAAGACTATTTTTTCCTTATACTCTAATTGTTGAGGAATCTCATACATTTTAAGCTCCTGCACCCACAATGCTTACTACCTGACTTACAGGTGTTGCAATTGCATTTGCTGCTTTAAAAATTACAAATAAAGCTAGGAATAATGTAAATAAATTAACAAGGCCAAAGCCCCCAATCATTACTAAGATTTTCAAATTTGAAAAAATTCCGATTTCTAAAAACTTTGAAGAAGCTAAAAGGATAATTGAATAAAAGAAAGGCAATGCTATCAAAACCCCCAGATAATTTAAGATTAATTTTCCATAAGCTTCCAATGGCTCAATAAAGTAAAAGAAAATCCCAATAGCAAAGAAAACAACTCCAACACCTACACAAATATATCTTAATGTAAGAAAAATCAACGTTATTACTAATATTGCAACATAAGGAAGTAATAAAGTCAATTCTAGACCCATATTACTAAAACTATCCAAAGTTATTAAGAAAAAATCTGAAGGGATTGAATTATAGACTACTGCAGTCATTGAAGCCATTATCTCTAAAACTAATGAATAAAGAAAAAAACTTATTTGAATTAGAACCATCATAATTAGAATATTTGCAAGACTTTTCTTGGCTTTTTCCCTTTGTTCTGGAGAATATCCGGAAACTAGAAACCTAAATCCAATAAATAAAAGAAGTATTCCATAAAATAATGAAAGCATGTAGATTATTACAGCCCAGATACTAGCAAATATATCGATATTTACTGGCTCAATCATCAGATTATTAATAAGAATTAAAATTGGTTTAATTGGTAAGTTTAAAAGATAAATAATAAACTCAAATAATTTTTCAACTAAACAAGAACCAAGATTAGTAATCCCGCAAGAGGTCATAAAAATCTTAATAGAAGATAGTATTTTCTAAGAAAAGCATAAACAACATATCCAAAGATTGAAATTGAAGAAAAATCTATTAAAAATGTTTTATTTTCATCACTAATCTTTAAATCTACTTCTTCAAGTTTATTTAATTGAAATGTATCTTCTACTGGTTTATTAAGGATTGAATTAAAATCTCCATCTAATGTTCCACCATTATCAATCATGTCTTGAATTACAGAATCTTTTTCAGATTGAGACCATGGTTGACCCTCAATATAGTTACAAACTTTCTTATTCTCGCCATCAAGAGCAGTGCAATTGAAGGCAGTTGCTAAGGGCAATGTCAAAGCAACTGCCATTAAAAAAATAAATAAAGTTTTCATTTGCATTTTACCTAATCTCCTAAGATCAGATCTACAACGAAAGGTGCAGCCCAGATTACAATTAAGCCGATGATAACATACATCACCATATTCTTGGCTTTCTCTCGTTTGCCCGGATCTGAACCACTTGAAATATATGTAACTCCTGCAAAGAGCATTACTAATCCTGCAATGATGGTTGCTGCATATTTTACAAGATTGTAAATAGTTGTTAGAGGCTTTAGAATCTCTTCAAAATCAGAGTCATCTGCAGCCACAACCATTCCAATTTGCATCAACACAAGCAATAGCAAGATTACAAGTGGAAGGACTTTCAGCGTTTTTGTTTTAGTTTGGTATGGTTTTTGTGCCATTGTAAGGTTTTTTCAAATTCTTTTTTATCAGGGTACTTTGCTTTCATCACAGCAAGACAAGTTTCACATAAATCTTCAAGCTCATCAAGAGGGATACCACAAAGAATACAATTTTTTTTCATGATTGTTGTTGATTAGTTTATTATAAATTAACTCGGAGAAAAATTAAGGGCTAAAAGATAGTTTAAAAAATAGCTATTTTTTCTCTGATTTTTTATAAATACTCTTTGAATAGTTTTTTTATGAAAGAAAAAATTGCAGAAGATATTGGGGAGGAGATCATCTCTAAGCTGAAGGAATTAAATGAACTCTTAAGAGATATTGTCAGGAGAAGACATGAAAAAGAATGCACAAATACATCTTGTATTAGAAACTCCTCAGATTGAGAAATTAAAACGATTGGCGAGAGAAGAAAATACTAGTCTCAACAATTATTGCTTATCTAGGATTTATTTAAAGCCCCAATTAATTATTATCGAGGAAAAATTAAATAAGCTTTTGAAGAAAAATGGAATTGAATAAAATAATTCATGGGGATTGTATTAAGGTTATGCAGAAAATGCCGTGCCGATGTGTCGATTTGATTGTTACAGATCCTCCCTATGGAGATAATGTGGCTTATGGTTGGAACAACAAAGTAATTAAAAACAATGAGAATCCTTTAATTAATTGTTCGGCTTTGGTTGAAATGTATCGGGTTTTGAAATTGAATAGTTCGCTTTATTTGTTTACTAACTGGAAACATTATCCATTTTTGACAGAATTCATCTTAAGATATACTAAGTTTAAGATTAGGCATTTGGTAGTTTGGAAAAAACATAATTTTGGACTTGGGTGGGCTTTTAGGCATCAGTACGAATTGATATTGGTTCTTGAGAAAGGTAGGCCAAAATATAAATTAACAAACTTCTCTGATGTTCAAACTTGCAGCCATATTAATCATAATAAAACTAATCATCCCCATGAAAAGCCAATTGATTTACTAAAGAAAATGATCCTTCATAGTTCTAAGAAAGGGGATCTTGTTTTGGATCCTTTTGCAGGTAGTGGTTCGACTTGTAAGGCTTGTGAGGAGTTAGATAGAGGTTGGATTGGGATTGAGTTGGATGGGAAGTGGATTTGAGGTATTCTATAACTTTCTTAAATCTTCCTTAAATTTTTTGTATTTTTCTTTTTTAGATGCCTTAAGTTTCTTTATTATTTTTGAAGTCGCATTAGAAAATCCTCCCTCTCCAAAGTCTTTCATTAACTCTTCAACATCTTCTCCAGATAAAACTTCTGAGACATCTTTAAAAAAACTATCGTAATTCTCTTCTGAGCTTACATATTTCTTATTTTTATTTCTTAGGAAAAATTGTATTAACCTGAATAAAACTCTTAATCCATTATTTGAAAGAAAGAAACTATCAGCTTTTTTCGTTTTTTTCAAATTACAAAAACTTCTTAAACTTTTTCTCGCAGAAATTAAAATTTTTTTAATTTCCCGATAAGGTTTATCAATTTCTGAAATATTTGTTTGTAGTAAATGATACTTTCCACAGATAAGATTATTTTTCTTAATTGCAGACACTAGTGTTGTTAATGTGATCTTCGCACCTTTAATCTCATTATATCCTAAAAAAATTCTATTTTTTAAAAAAAAGTTTTTATCATTATTTAATTTTTTAATAATTAATACAGCTTGTTTTTCTATAAAAAATTTATCTTTTTCTTCTAAATCAATATCTGCCTTAAGAATAAGTAAAAGATTAGGATCTATTTTCTTTTGTTCAGTATTAATTGTTATGAATGTTTGAAGCTCATCAGTTTTATTTAAATCCTCAAAAGCAACAACAGGGAGATGATGATCTTCCCTTAAATTTTTATCTAATTTTGAAAAACCCATTAACCTATGTTGACCATCAACCACCTTGAATGAAAGATAACTATTAGGCATTTTTATCTTACAAATTCCAGGACTTTTGTCAAAACCTGCACATAATTTTTCACGGCTACTTAAAATAATTGAATTAGGAAATGCTAAGATTTTTTCTTTTTGTATAGCTTCTCTTATCTTGTTAACCCTATTGGGTTTTAGAATTCGTTGATACCCATCTAGAGAGGACTCCTTCTTTCGATAGATATAAGAGGTATTCAATAATTCCTCTGCCGTTGCATGAAATAAAAATGCCATCTTATTACCTAAAGGGATTCTAATAGCATCCTTATCTTCATAATTTTTTTTGAGGGGTTTTAAATCTAAATCAAATAATAATTCATTTTTTGCAAAAGATCCTATTAATGCATATGATTTTATATAATATTCAATATCTTCCCCATAAATTATTTTATTTGTTTCCTCATTGAGGTGTTGAAGGGATGCCTTATTCAATCCAACTTTAGTGCCATTTTCATAAAAATCTACATAGATTCTAATAATTTTAATCTCTTTTTTAATTTTCTTATTTTTTAAGATTTCATTAAGATTTTCTTCAGAAGACCATTTAGATAAAAATTTTGTTATTTTTTCAGATCTGTCTGAACCCTTCTCTTTTCCAACTTCAATTAAAAATAAATAATCATCACCCAAGGTAAAAATCCCATCAATTTCACCTATTTCTTCCCCAGCCCTATAAAATTTAGAATTACAATCGATAAAATTAAAATTAAAATCTAGAAATAACTTGTTTACTTTCTTTTCTTCATTATTCAAGCCCTTGGCTTTTATTTTTTTTAAAGATTCCTCATATGTCTTAATTTCCATCTTAATATCCTGCCTTAATTAAATATTCTTTAATTTTCCCTCTACCCGTAGCATTTGAATTTATTGATCTTGGACAATAAACTATTTTTAAATCATAGCCCTGATCTAAAGGGTATCTTTTCCTTATTGAGTCAACAAAATTATTGCTTAATAAAATTCTTGCTCCAAAATTCCTTACCTTAGAGATAAATATCCTTAATCTTTCACTATCTTTATCACAAAATCTTTTCTCAGTATAATTTGCAAAACTCGTTCTTTTTAATGGGTCGTAACAAGGATCTAAATATAGAAAATCTTTATCTTTTATTTCAGAGATTATTTTTTCATAATCTTGACATCGAATATCCACTCCTTGAAGCAATTTACTCGCAAATAAAATAGTCTCCTTATTAAAAATCTCAGGATTTTTTCTTTTTCCATAAGGAACATTAAACTCTCCCTTAGAATTTACTCTAAAAACCCCATTAAAACAAGTTTTATTCATATATATGAATGCAGCACTTCTATTTAATCCATGAATCTCATGTTCATTGAACTTTTTTCTGATTTTATAATAAAAACTTTCTGAATTGTTTTTCACATAGAATTTAAGAAATTTCATTAATTGTTTAGGATTATCCCTTACCGATTTATAAACATCAATTAAATCCCTATTTATATCTGAGATAACACATTTTTTTAGAGGATATTTCTGTTTTATATAAAAAAACATTGAACCTGCTCCTAAAAAGGGATCATAATATGATTCAATTTTATCTGGCAGATGCGGATCTATTTGAGAAATAAGTCTCCTCTTTCCTCCAATCCATTTAAGAAAAGTTGGAATTTTAATCATAAGATAACTAATAATACAGTATTTTTAAATTTCCCTATTTTAGAATTTGATGAAATATCTAGCTATTTCTCTTACATAATCCTCATTTAATCATTTAAGCAATAACTTTCATCTACTTCTCCAGCACCTCAACCCTTTCTTTCAAAATATCCTTCTCATTTTCCGATTTTACTAATTGCTTCTCAATTTGAGTTTTAGTTAAATTCATTAACATATCTTCTTCGCTAATCGTATTCTCCCTACTTAAAAATTCAGAATAATAATGGAGTTTATTAGATTTATTCCAATCACATTAACTTCTTCCCTTAATATTTCATAAATTTTATACCCTAACAATCTTCAGCAACTGAAACTCTTTAATTATATTCTTCATCTCATCAACTTCAGGCATAATCACATTCATCTGTTTTTCTAACATCTCTACTCTATCCTGCAAGATTTCTTTTTCATTTTCACTTTTAACCAACTTCTTTTCTATTTCAGTTTTTGTTAAGTCGACTAACATGTCATCTTCATTTATTGTGTCTTTCATACCTAGCATACCCGAATAATAATGAATTTTGTCTGATCTTTTCCATCCGAATCTATATTTTAATGCTGATTCAGATTTATATCTCGGTAACCAATAACAGCAAGAGCAGTGCCTAAAATCATACATAGTAAATTCTGAATATTTTTGACCTGCAGGACTTTTTGTGTCACCAAATAATTTTTTGCAGTATTTTTTTAAATAATCATTGACAGTGCTATATTTGATAGGAAATAAATAATCATCTTCTTGTAAGTCATTTACTTTGATGTATTCTTTTATGATTTTTGAAGAAAGCATTAGTTTTATTCTCCTACCGAAAGTCTTACTTACCTCATCCCTAACAGTAAGCTCTCTACAATTATTATGTAGATCGGAAACCTTAATATTGATTAGTTCACTTGGAGCTCTTATTCCCGTATCGAAAAGAAACGTGATAAGGGCTCGATACTTAAAATTAACAGATTCACACAATTTCCATATTTGTTCTTCGGTTAAGTAGACCCATTCCGGCTTTTGTACACTTGTATCAAGGTCTTGAGTTATATCATAAATTTCAATTCCTTTTTTACGATTAACTTTTTGATACCAATGCCAAAATGCTTTAAGTATTCTGACAAAATCCGCAGGATTCTGATATATTCTCCCATCAACTCTTTTAACAACACCATTTTTCATATCAGTGAAAAAGGTGTGCAACTCCCTTTCTTTAATTTTTGTGATATCTTTTGTTCCATAAATGCCTTCAAACTTTTTGCACATAAATATCATTCTTTGTTTTAAGCTATTTAATCGAGTATAACTTCTAGAACCCTTTATGTTTTTGTTTGAAATGTTTAGACCATGCTCCATGTCAAAAATATAGTCTAAAAGGATGTCAGAATTTTCTTTAGATATCTCTGGAATACCATTTTTTACAGATTCTTTCCATAAAAGATATCTTTCTTTATGGTTATATGGATCTACTTTCATTTATTTTAGAAGAATATGCAAATAAAAAGGACATTGTATAAATGCTGTATATTTGCCCAGCACCCATCAAATGCCGACTGTTTTAGGAACGCCCCAACCGGGGATTGAACCCGGATCTTGGCCGCGACAGGGCCATGTACTAACCACTATACTATTGAGGCTTTGAATTTGTTAACTTTCTTATGAGTTAAAAAAGTGTAGAGCTCTGGAGTTCCCAGTTTTCACGGAGTTCCCGTTTGCCCTACAGAAATGAGTATTATTTTCATTATTTAAAGTTTACTACCTGCCTAAAATCTAACTATTTTACAAAAGTATTTTTTACTCTCTTTGATTTAAGCATATATCTTGTCCAGACACCTGCAAAGATAAGCATTCCAAAAATATACGTTGAATCTCCATCAACAAGTGATTCTATGAAAGTTAAACCAAGCACAACCCACAAATAACTAATGAAAAATTTAGGAAAGTTTTTACTTTTTTGAAAAACCAATACTAAACCAAATATTGATAATATTAAACCAATAACGCTTGTTATTGGAAATTCTAATAAAAGAAAAATGCATGAAAGGCCATAAAGAAACAAATTAAATATAGGAAAAATCATCCACCCCCCTAATCCCCTAATTTTTTTTGGTTTTTCTGCTCCAGCCATCTTGCCAGCAAGTCTATCTACAAAACCTTCTTTTTCTGGTTTCTTTCTCATAAAACATACACACAATCAAACCTTAAAAATCTAACCTTAATCTTTTTTGATATTATTAATCCTATTCTGATGAACCGATGTCTTTTTCCTTTTTCTTAAATGATTGAGAAATAGGCTCACCTTCTTCAGCATGCTTAAGATGGTAGGTCATTTGTGAAAAAAGTTCATTTTGTCTTTTACGTTCTTCACAATATAAATCATAAAAGTTTTTACGTTCTTTTTCAATAACTGGGATCAACCTTTCTCCATGAGAATCTTTTTCATGCGCAGGAGTTCTTACATCCTTTAAAGAACCTATATTAAAACCATGTAAAACTGCCAATCTTGCAAGATTCTTTAAATCATTTTTTGGAGAAGAAACACTATGTCCAGTTCCTTTTTTAATAATTTCTCTTAAAAAATAAATTCCTTGATAATTTGCTTTTTCAAACATTAATGCCATTTTATAATTCTCCCACACCCCATATCTGTTAAATCCATAAAATTAGAAAATCCCTTTTTTATCTGTAGGTTTTTCATTCACTTTAAGAATAAGTAATTGTTTCTTTAACTACTTTCTTAGGCGTTTTCTTACCCGCTTTCTTTTTCTTTGCTGTTTTCTTCTTTTTCACAGATTTTTGCTTTTTTGCTTTTTTCGGTTTTGCTTTTTTCTTAGAAGACTTTTTACCTTGAACTTGTTCTCTTAATCTTCTAACTTCTTCAAGCAATGCAACATTGTTTAAACTTAGGTGCTGAATCTTTTCATGCAAATCTGCAATAGAATCATTTACCATAAGCAAATCTTTTTTTACATAACCAAAACTTGCTTGAACATTTCTTTCAAATTGCTCTAGTGTATTTGCCATGTTTATTATATAATTCAGAGATTTATAAACCTTTCCCCTTGTTGTCACTATAAAGTTTATATAACTAAATTTATAAGGCCAAAAACTCTAAAAATATGTCAAAATGGGAGTTTTAATTGAAAAGATTGATATAGGGTCTACTTCAAAAGACGTTTTACAAAGGCTCGAAGAATTAAAAGAATATGGGTGTAGTTATTGGAGATTTTCAATGTTTCCCTTGGAACATTTTAGAAAAAGAAAAAAAATCATAAATTATATCAAAAAAAAGCAAGAACGGATATCTGATAAAACAATTGTTCCTGAAGAAATAGAAAGAATATTATATTCAGATACAGAAAGATTATATCAAGAGATTGTTTCTAAACCTAAATGAATAAATTTAAAACTCTATTCTAAGTCTTAAGATTATGATAAAAAACTTATTAAAAAATAAAAAATCTAAATATGAATTATTAGCTCCAGCAGGAAGCTTTCCTGCCTTAATTGCTGCTATTTGTGCTGGTGCTGATGCAGTATACTTTGGTTTACAAGAATTTTCAATGCGAGCTTTTGCTAAGAATTTTTCTTTTTCAGATTTGCCAAAAATACGAAAAATATGTGATACTCAATCCCCTGAAAAATCAAAAAAAGTTAAAATGTATTTAACTTTAAACACAATAATCTATGATAATGAAATAAAAAAAATAGATAAAATAATTGCAGGGGTAGCACAAAAAAAACTAGTTGATGCAATTATTTGTTGGGACCTTTCTGTTATAGAATTATGTAGAAAACATAAAGTTCCATTTCATATTTCAACACAAGCATCAATATCAAACTCAAAAACAGCAGAATTCTATAAAAAACTTGGAGCAGAACGTGCTATTTTAGCTAGAGAGCTTAATCTAAAACAAATTAAACAAATCTCTCATGTAATGCCTGTTGAAACATTTATCCATGGTGCAATGTGTGTATCTATCTCTGGTCGTTGTTTCACATCTCAATTCATGCAAAATCTAAGTGCAAATCGTGGTGAATGTGCTCATCCCTGCAGGAGAGCCTATAATATAACCGATGAAGAAGGAAACAAACTAAAACTAGAAAACAACAGAGTAATGTCTGCAAAAGACCTTTGTACATTGCCATATATTGAACAACTAAAAAAAGCAGGAATAACTAGTTTTAAAATTGAAGGCAGAAATAGAAGCCCAGAATATGTCTCAACAGTTGTCTCTGTGTATAGAAAAGCACTAGATAAAAAACTTTCAAAATCAGAAATCGCTGAATCTTTAGAACAATTAAAAAAAGTCTATAATCGTGGTTTTAGCTCTGGATTTTATTTTTACAAACCAGGACCAAAAGGATTTTCTACAACAGAAAATGGAGAACAATTAGAGTCAAAAAAATACATTGGTCGTGTTGAAAAATATTTTCCAAAAATAAATGTTGCAATTGTTTCTATTCATAATTCTGGTTTACATATTGGAGACGAAATTTATATTATTGGAAATCAGACTGGGTTAATAAGGACTAGTGTTAAAAGCATGGAAATAAATAAGAAACCACTAAAACAAGCAAAAAAATCTCAACAAGTTGGGATAAAGCTCCCATTATGTAAAAAAGGCGATGAAATTTTTTTGATTCAAACCAAATAGAACCTATCCAAAACCTTATATATTCTAAAGGCCTTTTCAAAACATGGAAAAGATTAAACAGGGAATTCTTGCTATTGCAATTGCTATCATCTTTGTAATGTTTGTAGCGTATGCAATACAAACATTTTATCCTAGTCCAAAATGGGATGATTATTGTGATATTGGACTAGATAGACAAAATATTGAAACACAGCAATCATGTGAATCTGTTGGTGGAAAATGGACAGAATATGGCACTGTTGGAGCAGAAGGAAAACCTCAACCAAAAGAAATAGATAATGAAACAATTCCAGAAGGATGGTGTGATTCTCAATTCACATGTAGACAAGAATATGAAGATAAAAGTGAGTTTTATAATAGAAATGTATTTTTTATTGCATCAGGAATAGGAATTCTTACAATAATCCTTGCATTAATCTTTGCAGTAGAATCAGTTTCAACAGGATTTCTGGGTGGTGGAGTTTTACTCATAATTTATGGGACAATTAGATATTGGGGTGAAATGTCTGATGTTTATAGAACTATAATGTTGGCTATAGCCTTGGGTGTTCTAATCTGGACAGGTTATAAAAGACTAAAATAACCTTATAAATTCTTAAAGAACAATTGATAAGAATGGAATTATAAAAAAAGAGAAAAAATAAAACTATTTAAACAAGAATTCTATACAAAAATTATCAAACATCATAATTATTCCACTTGGCTGGAATAATAGAACCAGCTCCTACGCGGCGGAGCTGGTTCACTTTTAATTTTAAAAATTCTATTAAAACTCTAACTAACCAGACCATAAAATAAGACTAATAACTCCTAGAATAAAAGCATAAACACTAAACAACCAAAAATAATTCTTTTGAACAACAAAATAAAGTAAGTAAATAAATATCCAACTAAGCAAAAAACATAAAGTAAATGCAAAAAGCAAAACCCAAGAGAAATAAAAACTTCCCAATTCTAAGACCATGGCCCCTAATGCCAAAGGAATAAAAAGCAAAAATGAAAATTTAACAGCTTCTTGCCTATCTATTCCTGAAAAAAGTCCAGCAGAAATAGTCATTCCACTTCTAGAAACACCTGGGAATAAAGCTAGAACCTGAAACAAACCAATAAATATTGAATTTTTAATATTCAACTCACGATGATTATGAACAAATTTAGTCATTAATAAAATAATCCCTGTAAAAATAAATGCAATACCAATGAATAACAAAGAGTTTAATGAAGATTCTATTGCATCTTTAAATAAAAATCCAAAAAGTGCTGCAGGGATTGTTCCAATAATTAAAAACAACCACATTTTCCCATACTTTTTTTCAAATGTGATTAACTTATAAATCTCGTGCCTAGTAAAAATCAAAACAGCAAATAAAGAAGCAATATGCAAAATTGTTATTAAAAATAAATCTGGTTTTCCAAGAACATTAGAAAACAAGGCTAAATGTCCAGAACTTGAAACAGGTAAAAATTCTGTTATTGCCTGAATAATTGAAAGCCAAATTTCATTCGCCATTTAATTACATATTTTTTCAATATTTAAATTTATCAATTAAAAAAATTGATTCAATATACTTCTAGAACATATAAACATTTAAAAATATTTCAAGAAAAGGAAATATATGAGCATACCTAAAGAGCACTATGGAGGTTTTAAATTTTGTATAGCAACTCAAAAAAATTCAAAAGATAAATTATACCAATACCATTGTGCAAGAATAGTAAATCAATACAACACCCCATTAGGTAGGGAAGAAATAGTTTTTGAAATTAGTCATGTAAACCTTAGAATAAATAAAGAAATTAAATCCATTTGTAGTGCTTTAAACTCAAAAAAATTATCTCCTGAAAAAAATTCAATAGAAAAATTTCTAAATCTTTTAATAGATGTAAATAATACTCTTCATTAAACTTTATTAATAAAAACTAGTATCTATAAAATAAAACCAAACCGTCTGAATCCCAGATAAATAAACTATCGCCAGCATCATTCCAAATACAAGAATACTGAAACTCGTTTAAACCAGACGTGAGAGTTTCAGAATAAATATGTGATGCACTTTCATCTTTTATTGTTACCTGAATATCTTTATTACAAATATTTTGAAGAATAAGTCTTTCATTATTTGTGCACCGCTGACCTCCTTCGTTATATTTTAATTCTACAAGTTGAATACATGCAAAATTATTTGAGTGCTTCCAAATACCGAGTTCTTGTTCACGAGCATATTGTTCTGCTTTTCTTAATTCTGAATCATAAATATCTTCTTCTCCTTCATAAATATACAAATGAGCAAGACCTTGTTCAAGTAAGGCTTTATTTACAAAAAATCTATCTAAATATAAATAACCTAATTCTCTGCCATAAATATCAATTCCAGTTAGTTCAATCTCAGTAGTCTTATTTAAAACTAAAGATTCTAAATATAATTTAGCCTGTTCAAAATATGGCTGATCTTTTTCAGGAGTATTAATTCCTTTTAGCCTAATTATTTTAAAATCAGAATAATTAGTCTCAACAGTATCTCCATCTATCACTCTTACAACAAAAATCTCATATTTCTCATATTTTCTAAATAATCCTGTTTCAAAATCATCTTTAGCAAGATCATAAAAAAGAATCCCAGAAAGAAGAATCAATAAAAAAATTACAAGAGTTTTTTTCCTAATCTTTAAATTTCTAAGATTTATATTTTTAATAGTTACAACCATAAATAGTCAATAAAGAAAGTATAAAGAAAAGAAGAAAACCGAAGTCAACTCCTTTTCTACCTAACCGAAGTCAGGCAATATTAACAGTATTTACATATATTTAAAGGTTTCGATAATACTTTGGAGGCATATAAAATTTTAAATATAACTTTTTCTATAAAAAAATATGCAATTTAAACATCTTGCACCAATAATTGCAACAATGGTTTTAACTGCTTGTTCTAATAAAAGCATTGATAATAATGTAGAAGATATCCTAAGCAATTCTTATTCTATATTAAATAACCCAGATATAGAATGGAATGTAACTGGTGGTTATAACAAAAATGGATATTCGGTCGGGTTTAATTCAGGAAAAGGGGGAATAAGATTAACTGACCAGGATAATCTAAAACAAGTTATTTTTAAATTTTCAGATGGCACTAATTACCAAAGATTAATGATTTCAACAGGAAATATGGAGACAAATATCTCTACACGTTATACCTTTCCAAAAGATATAGAAGTATGTATTGATGATAATGCTAATGGTTGTAAGAAAAAAATATGTTATCTCAATGAGAGTTATATTCTTGGAAAACCTGCAGCACAAGAAGAATTAGAGAAATATTTGAAAATCCAAGAAACAGCTTTTCAAGAACTTGGACCAGGAACTAAAAATTTTGAAAAAAGATTAAAAAGAAGGTGATCTATTTTAATTGTCACTTCTAAGTGAGGACAAATAGAAAGATTTAAATACTAGTTTTTTCTAAGATTTATATGAAATTAAATAGCTTAATACCTCAATCAAAAGGAATGAGAAATTTAGTAGCAGGACTAACAGCTCTAGGAATTTTAACTGGTATTGCAGACAATACTACCAGGCAAATTCCAAAAGATTCCTCATTGGATGATTCTATCCTAGGAAAATTAGAGTCTAATAAACCAGAATTAAAGATATATGAAGAGAAAAGAGATAATATAGATTTATATACTATTTTTTTAGTTGAATCTAATATAGCTTATCATGCTTCTAGGTCTATTCAAGACGGCAAAACAAATATAATTTTAGGTACACAATACTCTCCAAATCCCTCAGAATACAAAACAAGAGATGTTGTTTTGGAAAGAAAAGGGGATACAATAAAAAAGACAGATTATCTAAACGCAACAACTCCTGAAGATAATGAAACAACAAGAGAAATTGATAATAAAGAATTTTCAGATACAGAAAAAAGGATAGAAAAATTAAGAAGTTTAGATAGTCTAAAAAGATAATTTTAATAAATAGTTAAACTAATTTTAATTAGCTTCTATACAGGTTCTTGTTTGAGAACCAGAACCTTCTATATACCATTTATCTGGAATTGGAACACAGCTTATTGTTGCTGTTGCTGTTGCCTTAGCGAGCCATTTAGCACCAAACCATGCATCTTCAAATTTAATAGAATAATCATTAATCTGTACATTCCAAGTAGTTCCTGGAGTATCTTTACACAGTTTCTCACCTTCATCAGATACTTGAACCCATAATTTAGAAAAAGCTAATCCTCCTGCAGCATGATATGATTTTAATTTAGTATACCCTGGCCAAGGTACTGGAATACCTTTAGTCCATGTATCTTCCCCACTAACTGTTATAGTTTTTGGTTGAACTGTACGAGCCATATCCCCAGAGGGTTCAGTATAAACTGGTCTCATTATGGGATTATCTGTGATAAATTTATTTGGATCTTCTTCAATTACACAGTCTAAATCCTCTGAAGAATCTGGAGGAGGACACCAACCTTTTGCATCATCTTTTTCAAACTGGTCTAAAATCCCCAAAATAGCATCTCTTCCAGTAGTTGAAATTTTTCCAAACATTCCCCCCAACTCTTTTTTATCTTCCTCTTTATTACTAATAATAACATAATCATTTTTAAAATTAGAACCTATAGAAACTGCATAGCAACTTTCTTTTTTCTGACATTGTCCATTTAAACATCTTTGACCCTCAGGACATGACTGCTCAGAATAACCAATATATTTACTATCAACATTATCTTTTGTTTTATATCCTTCTTCACTAACTTGTTCTTCTGGTGCTAATTTAAATAGTCCCCTAATAATGTTTCCCACAATACTAGTAGACATTATTTTATTATCTTCTTCTAATTTTTTTCTTTCATCAAATTCATTATCCTTCCTATCTGGTACCACTGGTTCTTCAGCTCTTTCATCAGTATTAATTACCTTACAATAAAATTCGACTAAATTTCCATTATCTCCACAGTAGTCTAATGCCTTCTCTCCACTATTTTTATCAGTTACTAATCCACGATTACTAATTATAATCCCATTATCTGTATCCTTACAATTTATTGAATTTCCAACATTAATTTTAGTAACCTTCTCACCTGGTTCTCTTGAAATAACTGCACTCACAGAATATATATTAATAAAAATAATAATAACCAGTATTAATACCAAAAACACTAACAAGACTCTTTGTTTCATACAAAACACAATAAACAGATATTAATAAATGTTTTTAAAAAAATCTCTCAGAGCCGGGCATCACAACATTTAAAAACAAAAAATGTGAGTTCATAGTATGTCAAAAGTAAGAATCAAACTACAGAGTGTTGATATTGGTAAACTCAATGAAGTTATGGAGATAATCAAACAAATTTCAAGTTCAGCTGGAACACCAATTTCAGGACCAATTCCATTACCAACAAAGAAACTTAAAATTACAACTCGTAAAAGCCCTTGTGGAGACGGAACAGCTACTTTTGATAGATATGAAATGAGAATTCACAAAAGAGTAATTGACTTATCTGCAAATGAAAAAGTCCTTCATAGTATTATGAGAATGCATATCCCAAGAACTGTTTCTATAAAAATAGAAATGTTAGATTAATCTCATAACCATAACAATAGATTCTAAAGTTTCCTCAAGATTTATAAATTAACTTTTTCTAAAATGAATAAGCCCGCATCGCATAATGGTATTGCACCGGTCTAGAAAACCGGGCCCTTTGGGCATCCCCGTTCGATCCGGGGTGCGGGCGTTTAATTTTTTAATTAGATGAATTGATTATAAAAAAACATAAAAATATTTATAAATACTAAAAACTAGAAAAGAATATGATAAAAAGAGCAACTATAAATGGGGTGTTTATATTATTACTCATAGTCTCATTATTTTCTATTGTGAGTGCAGCCTCTTCAGAGATTACTATTAAAGTTTCATCCAAAGATTATAAAATTTCTGCCAGAGTGATTAAACCCGGAACTACAACCTTCATTGATAGTTTTCACAAATATCCTGAACCAACTGGAATTCTTGTACAAGGCATATCTACATTAGAAGAAGAATTTGAAATAGACTTAAGGTTACTGTTTAATGGGGAAGAAATTTACCGAGAGATATATGGGCCATATATAACTGGTGAACCAGTAACCATTGATTTAACAAATTCTAAAGAAGAAAGTGAACCCGAACCAGTAGTTGAACCCGAAGTTACAGAAACAACAACAGAGGAAGTAACTATTGTAGAAGACACAACAACTGATTCTGAAAAAACAGATAAAGAAGATGGAATTTTAATAACAGGTCTTGCTGTTGCAAAAGATAAATTTGGAATAAAAAACATTATCTATGCAGGAATTGGTATAATCGTTCTTGCTATAGCATTAACATTATTATTCATGAGAAAAAAGATATTCAAACCGAGTTCAAAAGTAGAGCCGACCACACCACAAAAAGAACAACCGAGTTCAATTAAACTATCTGAATTAAAACAACAACAAACTGAAGGCAAAAAACAAATGTCAGAAGCAGAAGAATTAAAAGATGCAGAATCAAGATTACAACAAGCTCAAGAATCAATGAGACAAGCTAGAAAAGAATTAGAAGAAATTAAAAATAAAGATGATAAAATTACTGTAGCTCAAAAAAGATTTGAGCAAGCTAAGGCAGAACTTGAAAGAGCTAAGGCAGAACAACAAAGTCAAAAACAAATACAACAAAACCCTCCTCAGCCAAATAGAACTCAACCTTCTTCAAATCAAAACAACCAAAATCAAAACTAAATTATTCTTCAATAATTATAAGATTTTCATTAACAAATATCAACAGCAATATAATTTCTCTGCCTTTTCTGGATTTTTACCAAAAGGATTTCCTGTTTTTCTAATATTCTTAATCATCTCGTTATTCTCATTTAAACCCTTATTCTTCAAAACCAAAACTTCACGAGATTTTTTGATTGCTTCACAAATTTTTATATCTAGGGAGCAAGTTTTTTCACAAGCTTTACAAAGATTACACTGAAATACAACATCTTCAATTACTTCATTACTAAGCATAGATACTTTCCCACGTGGTGAAAAAAACTCTTCTCTAAGAATTTTAAAAACAGGACATTTAGATTTACACATTCCGCAATTTATACAAGGTTCTAAAATCTCTTTAATCTCTTCAGTAATATTATGTGCCTGTATCTTATCTTGCTCAGATATTTTTGTTTTTACCATTTGTTATAGTTTAAATTATCTTACCGGGATTAAATTTATTTTCTGGGTCGTTTCTTTTCTTGACTGAAATATAAAGTTTCTTTGTTCCAACATCTAAGAACTTTTTCTTTCCTAAACCAATTCCGTGTTCTCCACTAACTTTTCCACGATTTCTCAGGATAAATTTCATCATTTCATCGATTTTTCCAGCCTGAACTTGTTCTTGTGTAAACCTAGGATGAAGAATTCCAACACCCAAATGTCCAAAAACAGGAATTTTATTTTTCTCAAACCAATCAATGATTATTTCAAATTTATCTAAATAAATTTGTGGGTCTTCAAGATATAGGTGGCCGTGTTTAGAAAGTGTAGGTCCAAATGTATCTCTTGAATTTATAAGATTCTTATAATCTTGCCCGGTAATATTCCCTTCTTCAGATTCATATTCTATCATCAGATAATATTTTTCTCCAAAACCAAGAATATATGCAGCCGATTTATTAAAAAATTCTATCATACTAACAGAAGAATTTCTTTTTAATTCTCTTGTTTTGTCAATTATATCTGAAATCTTTTCTGTTGAGAATAATTCTGCAGTTCTTTTTTTTAATTCTACCAAATCTAAACAAGCAGTAATAATAATTCCAGTAATCCCTTCTAATCCTGCAAAATCGCTTAACTCTACTTTTGATTTTTTTTGAACCTGGCCATTATTATCAACTATCTCAATCCACTCAACCCATTTTGAAGTTCTTCCGTATTTCACAGCACGATTTCCCACCGCATCAGTAGCAATCATTCCACCAATAGTACAAACTGAATGACTTGAAGGATTTATTGGAAATTCTAATCCATACTGCATTAAAAATCCATTAAGTTCATCTAAGATCATTCCTGATTGAACAACGATCTTTTTATGTTTTATATCAAAATCTAAAATTTTATTCATTTTTGACATATCAATTACAATACAATCTTGACCAGAAGGAACAGCCCCCCCAGACAGTCCTGTTCCCGCGCCCCTTGGAACAACATTATTATGAGATTTCACAGCAAGACTTATCTCTGCAACACTCTTAGGGATTAATACTTCAAAATTACCATTACTACAAGAATCTCCTTTAATCTGACTTGCATCAGATTCATAAGCAATATTTAATGATTTTGTTTTTTTAGCCATCTTTTTAATTGTTAATTTTTTTCCTCTTATTTAAAAAAGGGTTTTTATCTTTTATTGAATCATCACATTCTTCCCATTCCTCTAAGAGATCATCTACAAGATTATCTAAAACATCTTTTGGGATTTTTCCTTCCCTTGAAGAATTTTCTATTTTTGGAGTCTTGTTCTGAGAATAACCTTCTTCCTGGGGATTATTATTGTTATTATTAAAATTATAATTTGGTGCCATTATTTTTTCCCTTCTATTTCATTTAATTTTCTCAAAACAAAAGATGAAAACTCCTCACTTTTATCTGAAACAGATTTAAAATTAGCAGAACACAAACCACACGGAGAGATAATCTTTACAGCATCTACTGGAAGGAACTCTATTTTCTTTTTTGCAATGTCCTTAGCAAGATTTTTAAAATTAGCTCTAACACCCCCGCCTCCGCCACAACAAATCGATTCATCTCTATTAAAATAAAATTCTTTAATCAATCCCCCCAAAATTGAAATAACTTTTCTAGGTTCTTCATAAATTGCTTCTTCTGAAGTGTGAGCATAACGCCCTAAATGACAAGGGTCATGATAACCAACAATTTCTAATTCATCAAATTTGAATTTTTTATGTTTAAGTTTATTATAAATAGTAATTGTAGCATGTTCTACTTCAATATCCCACCCGTGAACCAACTTAGGATAAATTTCTTTAAACATATGATAACAAGAAGGACAACTAGTAATAATCTTAGTGATATTCTTTTTTTTAAACAATTCAAAATTCTTCTTTGCTAAATCCCTTGCATCTTTTCTATAACCTGCATTTAAAACAGGCAGCCCACAACAAAATTCATCATCAGACAAAAGAATAAAATCAATTCCAAGCCTATTAAAAATCTCTTTATAATTTTCAAATTCTTGTTTAAGCACTCCTTTTAACAAACATCCTGGATAATACAATGTATTACTTCCAATTCCTTTTAACCAAGATACAATACCCATATCTAATAAATAAAATAAGCCTATTTAAGATTAATTGTAATTAAATAAAATTAAAAAAATAGAATATATGCTCCCAATGCAATAAGCACAATTCCTGCAGCGAGTTTCATCCATTTTCTTTCACTAGAGGTCCATTTCTGTAAAATCTGAGGACTTGCACCACGATAAATCAAAAATGTAAGAATAATCAATGGCAATATAAATATAATATTATAGATTAAAAGATATCCTAATCCAAATGTCTTATTAATAGACATCATAGTTAATATTGCAATATAAATTCCCCCGGTACACGGTAATTCAAAAAGACTTACAACTATCCCTAACAAGATCATTGCAGGAATAGTCCCTTTTTTTATTATTCGTTCAATCAGAGGTTTTACACTTGGGGAAATTTGTAAGGATGGTCCAATCTGTGGAAGAAAAACATCTTTAAGCTGCCACAAACCTAATGCTAAAACTAAAACACCTGCAGAAATATAGATATAATGGGTGATAGATGTGAAAGATTGAATTACTTTGAATAATCCTAAACCTGAAAAAAAGTAAACAAGAAATACAACAAATGTATAGATTAAACCTGCTCGCAAAGCACGTTTAGAAGATCCAATTTTTAATAATGAAATCATTAAGAAAATCAACACACCAAATGCGCAAGGATTAACAGAATCAACTAAAGCAGCAATAATTAAACTTCCAAGAGTTATTTTTCCAGCATAAGGATCTATAGGAGATATATTCCCATTTCCATCACCATTACCTTCTCCACAAATTTGAATTTTTAATTCTAAATCATTTATAATTGGACCATCTCCAATTAAATAGGTTAAATTAACTCCGCAATCAATTACTAAAAAAGGCACTCCCCTCTCAGTTGTCCTAAGACCAACCAATGAAGAATATTCATTGAATTTTTCCCTACCCAATTCATCATGATAGATTTCAAATTTTTCCAAGTTAATATCATCTAAGTTTGAAACTTTTTCTAAAATTCCTGATTCTGCAACCTTAGCGCAATGAGTACATCCATCTCCATAAAAATAATAAATATTTGTTTGATTAACACTGCTATTAACTATGTCTTCAGCACCAACTAGATTAACAGTTAAAAAAACAGATAATAACAAAAACATAACGGTAGATATTTTTCCTAATGTCATCTTATTTACTAGAAAAAGATATTTATAAAACTTAAGGTGAAATTAATTACTAATCTTAGGCCCAAGGAGCATGACCAAATTGAACAATTAAATCAGCCTCTGTAGAAGGAATATCACATGCACCAAAACAAGAACCTAACCATATTGAAAATATTGCTCCATTAGATATTTTGTCTTGTAAATAATCTACAATGACAGTTGCATAGAGTTTAAAACCATCCGGTAATTGAATTAAAATCTTTGGATTTTTCTTATCTAATTTTTCTATTGATTGAACAAGTTTATCTAACTGCAAATCATACTTCTTTTCTATATCATCTAAATCAATTTTCATAAAAATATATATTTTCTAGTGTTTTAAAGATTACTAATCAAATTTTAAACCCTAGATTAAACTGCTAAGTAATTTAGAAAAAGAAAAAGAAAAAAATTCAAGATAAATTAAAGAATTAAACTCTATTCACAATTGCTAAGACAACACTAACTATTGTTAAAATAACAACAATCCATCCAGCAACAGGCACTACTGCTTGAACATATGGAACAGTTAAAATTCCTCTAACCATACCAAAACCAACAGCAAGACTTACTAGAACTCCGGTTATCCAAGTAACTAGATTAAGTAATTTGTCTACAGCACTTCCTTTTCCCATTTTATACCTCCTTTAAATTTAAAAATAATTTACATAATTATAACTCAAATTGATTATTTAAATATTTTGAATTTTATAATCTAAGAAGATTCATCCAAAAGCTTTTAATTAGGTATTTTCTTGGTTTATTTATGAAAATCAGACAACCGATTATAACAGTAGCCGGCCATGTAGATCATGGAAAAACAAGTATTTTAGATAAGATTAGATGTAGCTCTGTTGCAGAATGTGAGGCCGGAGGAATTACTCAAAAGATTTCTTCAACAATAATGCCAAAAGAAACAATTCAACAGAGAGCTGGAAACATCTTAGAAAAGTTTAAAATTCCGATTGAAATCCCCGGATTTTTATTTATAGACACTCCTGGACATGCAGCATTTACAAATCTTCGTAAAAGGGGTGGAAGTTTAGCAGATATTGCTATACTCGTTATAGACATAAATGATGGTATAAAACCTCAAACAGCAGAAGTATTACAAATCTTAAAAGCAAATAAGACTCCATTTATTGTTGCATTAAATAAAATAGATAATATCTCTGGATGGAAGACTTCTCAATCTCTTTTAAGTTATGAATCAGTAGAACATCAAGCTATAAATGTTAAAGAAAATTTTGATGAAAAATATTATACTATTGTTGGAGCCCTAAACACCCATGGTTTTAACCCAGAATTATACTATAAAATAGAGGACTTTACAAAAAATCTAGCAATAATTCCTTGTAGTGCAAAAACAGGAGAAGGTATTTCTGAATTACTTGCAATGCTTGTAGCATTAAGTCAAAAATTCTTAAAACAAAGAATAGAATTAAAAAATAAAGATGGGAAAGGAGTTATAATTGAAACAAAAAAAGAAAAATCAATTAATTATTTAGACTGTATTTTGTATGATGGAGGATTAGACATTAAAGATGAAATTGTGATTGCAAGTTTAGACAAACCGATTCTTTCTAGAATCAGAAGCTTAGAACAAGCTAAACCTCTTTCTAAAGGATACCAATCTGCTAAAACAGTTCAAGCAGCTGCAGGAATAAGAATACAGATTACATCTAAAGAAGAAATATTGCCTGGAATGCCTTTCCAAGTTGTTAAAGACCAAACACAAATAGAAAAAATAGAAAAAGAATTCAAAAAAGAAATATCTGAAGAAATAAAAACAGATAAATCAGGAATAATTATTAAAGCTGAATCTTTAGGAAGTCTAGAAGCTCTTTTATTTTTATTAAAACAAAAACAGATTAAAGTAATAAAAGTAGGTATTGGGGATATTAATAAAAAAGATTTGTATCAGGCAAATGCAAGTCCTGAAGAAGACAAAGTAATATTAGGTTTTAATGTTAGTTTAGATGAAGAATCAGAAGAAGAAGCACATAAATTAAAAAATATAAAAATAATCTCAAACCCTGTAGTCTATAAAATTATAGAAGACTATGAAAGATGGAAACAAGAAAAGTTACAAGAAATTGAAAGACAGAAACTAGGAGAATTAAATTCTATTTTCAAATTAAATGTTTTAGATTTTGTTTTTAGAAACTCAAACCCTGCAATATTTGGGGTTAAAATTGAGTCAGGAAAATTAAAACCAGAAACACAAGTTATTAATTCATCTAATGAAAAAATAGGAAGAATAAAAGGAATTCAAGAAGATAAATCCTCTGTAAAACAAGCTGAATCTGGAAAAGAAGTAGCAATATCTATCCCAGGAGTAAACTTTGAAAGGCAATTAAAAATAGGGGAAAATCTTTATTCAGATTTAAGTGAATCTCAATTTAGAAAGTTCAAAGAACATAAATATCTTCTAACTAGAGATGAAGTAAAAACCCTTCAAGAGATTTCTCAGATTAAACGTGCCCAAAATATAACTTGGGGAGTCTAACACTCTTCTCAAAACCTTTAAAAACATCTTATACCTATTATAAATATGCCCAAGGCAAAGAAAAAAAAGGTGAAAAAGAAAGTTTCTAAACTAAGAATTAAGAATGTAAAAAGTTCTAGTAAAAAAATTGAATATAATTCTAGTCCTATGAAAGGAATAATGTATTGGACTCCAAGAGTTCTAGCCATTTTATATGCACTGTTTATAACTCTTTTTGCATTAGATATTTTTTATGAAACTTTCACATTTTGGCAAACAATTGTTTCATTATTAATTCATTTAATCCCAACAGGAATTTTATTATTAATCTTATTTATAGCGTGGAAATGGGAATATGTTGGCGGAGGCCTATATGTCCTTCTTGGAATTGGTTTTACACTTTTCTTTGAAACCTATAAAAGTCTTATGACTTTCTTAATAATCTCCTTGCCAATAATTGTTATAGGATTGTTATTTATAGTTAATAAAACTCTAAGAAGAAGATAAATGATCTCAATTTGGTTATATGATCTTATACACTTATTTTAAATATTTTCTAAATCAACAATATGGAAACCTTTTCCAGACAATTCCCAATTTAAACAAGAACGAGTTCCATCTGCATGAATAATACTAAGATCCTCGCTAGCAATAGGATCTCCATATATATCCGTTTTATAAACTGTATCTAGCATTTTCTGATAGTTCTTTGATATTTTTGAAATTTCTTCCATAACTTTGCAAGAGAAAAACTGGTTTTATAAATCTTAGCATATATTACTCAAAACCTTTAAAAACCCTCTGAACAACAAATTAATATGCCTTTTAAAATTAATATATCTGATAAAGGAAAAACCTTAAAATTAGAACAAGAAAGTGAAAACCTAATTGGAAAGATAATTGGGGAAAAAATTCAGGGGGATGAAATCTCTCAAGATTTAAATGGATATGAATTGGAAATAACTGGAACTTCTGATAAAGCCGGATTTCCAGGACTCCCAGACATTAAAGGACCTAGATTAAAAAAAGTCCTACTTAAAAAAGGGATGGCTATGCACAATAAAAGAAAAGGCATAAGATTGAGAAAAACTGTTAGGGGAAATGAGGTTTCTTTAGATACTGTTCAGATTAATATTAAAGTTTTAAAACCAGGTAATAAAAAGTTTGAAGAACTTTTAACTCCAAAACCGGTTGAAGAAAAAAAGGGCGAGTAAAAAAACAATTAGTTTATAAATAATAAATTCTAGTTATATTTATGTGGGGTGATTCGTTTTTACAAGGTTTTGATAATTTTCAGAATTATATTGGTTCAGGAAATAGTATCCTAGTCGTCTTAATATTCTTTACAGCACTTATTGTTATTTATTCTATTTTTATTTTCTATTTTTATAAATTTCTAGCTAAAAAAAATATAATAGATTTAAATCTAAATCAATATAATTATTCTAGTAGTCCATTTCTTGAAAAGTTTCTTGCATCAGTATTTTATATTGTAGAATACATTGTTATTCTTCCAATAGCCACTTTCTTTTGGTTTACATTCTTAGCATTATTTCTATTAATACTCGCGGAAAGCCAACCAATTTCAACAATATTATTAATTGCTGCAGGTTTAGTTGCATCAGTAAGAATCACATCGTATATTAATGAACAGCTATCTCAAGATTTGGCAAAAATGTTACCTTTCACATTAATAGGTTTATCATTAACTCAGCCAAATTTCTTTAAGATGTCTTCATTTGTACAAGGAATAAATGAAATTCCCTCATTAATTACCCACATCCCCTATTATATAATCTTTATAATAGCTATTGAATTCTTAATGAGAATTGCAGATTTGTTTATGAATCTTTTTTCAACAGGCGAAACTGGAACAGAAGATGAAGACGATGATTAAATCTGAATAAAAATAGCATCAAATTTATATACCCTTTCTTAAGTATTATTTTTATGACAAGAGAAGAAGATATTAAAGACCTACAGTATCAAATAAGAAAAATCGATGGGCAGACCAGAGGATATAGGATTGGATGTAGACTATATGGAATCATGGGCCTAACCATCTCTATCCCTGCAACATACTATTTTCCTTATTTAGCACCAATAACAATCCCATTTTCAATAGAAATGATTGGAGATATAATAACCGGAAAACACCACTTTATTTCTTATAGATTATTTAAGGCACACCCAAAATATAAATTAGAAAAATTACTTACTGAACAACAAAATTAAAATCTTAATTAGGAGCAACATCACAAAAATCTAACATAACCTTTTAAAACACTAATTCTATGGAATTATATGGAAAAAACTAATGAAGCAAAAGAAATATCAGAACAAAAAGCAATAGATTTTTCAAAACTACCAACAATAAATGTCGGCATAGTGGGACATATTGATCATGGAAAGACAACTTTGTTGTACAAATTATCTGGAAAATGGGCAGATACACATTCTGAAGAATTGAAAAGAGGAATTACAATAAAACTTGGTTATGCAGATGCCATAGTCAAACAAGAAAAAGATAAACTAACAGTAGACAAAAATAGTAAGGGTACACCAATAAAATATATCACTTTTGTAGATGCTCCAGGACATGAGATGCTTATGGCAACAATGCTTTCTGGCGCAGCAATTATGGACGCGGCAATTCTTGTTATTGCTGCGAATGAAGGAATAAAACCCCAAACCAAAGAACATCTAGTTGCTTTAAAGGTTAAAAATATCAAGAATATAATTATTGCACAAAATAAAATAGATTTAGTTTCAAAAGAAGATGCAATAAAAAATTATAAACAAATTCAAGAATTTGTAAAAGGAACAATCGCAGAAAATGCACCAATAATTCCAATATCTGCACAGCAAGGGATTAATATAGAAAATATTTTAGAACAACTTTGTAAAATAGTTGTAGAAAAAAAAGATGAAAAAAAGAAACCCCTATTTTTTGTGGCAAGAAGTTTTGATATAAATAGACCAGGAACAGAACTTGAAAAACTTCATGGAGGTGTTCTTGGTGGAGCTTTAAAGCAAGGAACACTAAACGTTGGAGATACAATTGAGATTAAACCAGGGTATAGTTATCAAAAACAGAAACAGTATCACTACAAAACTGTTAAATCAAAAATAATATCTATGAAAAAGGGGGAATATTCTATAACTCAAGCAACCCCTGGCGGAAGTCTTGCAATTGAAACAGGATTAGATCCTAGTTTAACAAAAGCAGATGCTCTTTCAGGTTGTATCCTTTCAACAGAAGGAAATTTAGAAGACATAACAGACAACATTCAAATAAAATTCACATTATTCAAAGAGATTTTTGGAACAGGTAAACATGAAAAAATAGAACCGATTAAAACTACTGAATTATTAATGTTAAGTGTAAATACCTCAACAACTGTCGGTCAAGTCCATAAGATAAACCCAACGAAAGATGAAGCAGAATTAGCCCTTAAAATTCCCATAGTTCCATTAAAAGGAGAAACCTTGGGGATTGCAAGAAATATTCGTGGACACTGGAGATTAATTGGATTTGGAGAGATTCTTTAAACTGCCGATTTATTTTTTATATTTCAAATTGATAAAATTTATAACTATTGAAAATATAGATAATTATGGAAAAATTTGTAGGTGATAATAATTCTCAAATCAACAGTAATAATCCTAATGAAAAAGGATTAGGAAAAAAATTAGTAAAAGTAAAATTTCCAAAAGAACTTATCCCTACCCAGAAAACAATGTTTGTTTTTGAAGTTCTTTTCATTTTAGTTTTAATTTTAGGTTTCACCCATATACCCATGGATTCTCTGTTTTCTGGAAATTTAAATTTTGAAATAAACATTGGATGGCCTGTTCCTTTTTTTCAATTGAATATGGATGCAGAAGAAGTCCCAGATAATATTTCAATAATCCGATGGGGAGGATTAATAATTGATTCTATCGTCTATTTGTTAATTGGTTATATAATTGATGTTATGATAAATATCTCTTGGAGTAAAGTATTTGAAAAAGAAGAAGTAAAAAAACATAAAAAGAAACAAGTTCAAGACAAAACGCCAAAAAAATCAGCACTACATAGTCTATATCTGACATTTTTCCCAGAAAAAGAAGAAAAAAAGATAACTGAAAAAGATATTTTATAACTGGATTCTTTTTAAAATAATTAATTTTTACTCACCACTATTCAGAACCATTCAAAGCATTTTCAAGAACAGGAACACTAACTAAATCTGTAACACTGTCTCCTTGTTGGAGCTTGATTATTCTTACACCTTGAGTAGCTCGACCCATCACTCTAATGTTTTTTGTAGTTGTTCGAATGACTATTCCTTTTGCTGTTGTAACAATAATTGTATCACCTTCTTTTACAGATTGACTTGTGATAACTTCTCCTGTTTTATCTGAAACTTTAATATTGATAACACCCTTACTAGCCCGAGATGTTAATCTATAATCAGAAATCTTAGTTCTCTTTCCATAACCATTTTTAGTAATAGTTAAAATTGAAAAACCCTCTTGATCTTTTCCCTCTGGAAGAACTTCTAAAGAAACAACCTCATCATTCTTACCAAGCTTAATACCTGCAACGCCATAACTTGAACGACCCATTGCTCTAACTTGATTTGAATTAAACCTACAGGCTTGTCCAAGTTTCGAAACAAATAAAACTTCTTGTTTATCTTTTACAGGTTTAACTGAAATTAAAACATCATCTCTGCCTTCCAGATTCATTGCTTTTATACCACCTTTCCTAGGAGAATCAAATTCAGAGAGTTTTATCTTTTTTATTTGACCTCTTTTAGTAGCCATTAATAAATAATCTTCAAATTTCTTTACAGCAATGACAGATGAAACAACTTCATTTTTTAAAGAGAGCAAATTAACTAATGCTTTTCCCTTACCATATTTTGCAATTTCAGGAATCTCATAAGACTTTAACCAATGAACCTTTCCTTTATCTGTAAAAAACAAAAGATAATCATGAGTAGAACAAGTTAATAGCTCTTTAACAAAATCTCCTGTTGCTAATTCTGTTCCAATAACCCCCCTACCACCCCGATTTTGTTCTTTATATTGTTTTAAATCAATTCTTTTAGCATAACCCTTATCTGTAATAGTTATAACTACTTCTTTTTTATCTACTAAATCTTGTTCTTTAAATTCTTTAACACTATTAAGGATCTTTGTTCTTCTATTGTCACCATAATTCTTTTTTAATTCATTTAAATCCTTCTTAATCAGTTTTAATATTTCTTTTTCATCACCAAGGATTTTCTTTAATTCGTCTATTGTTTTTTTCAAATCTGCTTCTTCTTTTTTTAATTTATCAAATTCAAGAGAAGTTAATTGTTGTAATCTTATCTCTAAAATTGCTTTTGTCTGTTCTAAACTTAATGAAAATTTTGATTGTAAATTTTGAGATGCTTCTGTAGTTGACTTAGATTTTTTAATTAATTTAATAACTTCATCAATATTTTTCTGTGCTATTAAAAGACCAAGAACAATATGTAGTCTTTTTTCAGCTTTGTTTAAATCAAATTCAGTTCTTTTCCTTATGATTTTTCTTCTATAATCAACATAATATTTTATTATCTTTTTTAAGTTCATTAATTCAGGGTGTCCATTCGCTAAGGCTAGCATAATTGCATCAAATCTTGTCTGAAGTTTTGTATATTTATACAACCTATTTAATGTAAATTTAGAATCCGCTCCCTTTCTTAATTCAATTACAATTCTAACCTTTCCTTTTGCACTCTCATCTCTTAAATCAGAAACATCTGGTAGTTTTTTATCTCTAACAAGATTTGCAATTTCAACCACTAGAGAAGCCTTATTAACTTGGTAAGGTATTTCTGTGATAATTATGCTTGTTTTATTTCTTTCTTCTATCTCTGTTTTCCCACGTAGAACAAGTCTACCACGGCCTGTCTTATAAATCTGTTCAATATCTCCAGTCACAGAACCGCCTGTTGGAAAATCAGGGGCCTGGATTTTTTCAATTAATTTTTCTATAGAAATTTCAGGATTATCTACATATTCTAAAATAGCATCGCAAGTATCATTTAAATTATGTGGCGGAAGATTTGTGGCCATTCCAACAGCAATTCCAGAACCTCCGTTTAATAATAAATTTGGAATTTTTCCAGGCATTATTTCTGGTTCTTCTAAACTATTATCAAAATTAGGAAGCATTTTAACTGTTTTTTTCTCTATATCTTGTAAGATTTCTTCAGAAATCTTTTCCATTTTTGCTTCTGTATATCTCATTGCAGCAGGAGGGTCACCATCCATAGAACCAAAATTACCTTGGCCCTTTACTAAAGGATAACGTAAAGAAAAATCCTGAGCCATTCTAACCATAGCATCATAAACAGCAGTGTCTCCATGCGGATGGAATTTACCTAAAACGTCCCCTACAATTCTTGCAGATTTTTTAGTTTGTTTTCCAGCTTCTAAACCCATTAAATGCATTGCCCATAAAATACGACGATGAACTGGTTTTAATCCATCTTCAACAGATGGGAGAGCACGAGCAACAATTACAGACATAGCATAGTCTATGTATGCTTTTCTCATTTCCCCAGATATTTCAGCATCAATTAATTGTTTTGCTTCTATTTCTTTTCTCATTTCTTCTCTCTTCATGTTGAGATCTTGTTTTTGTTTTTCTTGTTCTTCTGGAGTCATTTTATCTGTAAGATAACCTTATGTTTATTTTAGAACCATTTCTTTTAATATCTTGGATAATTGTCTCAAAACATTCTTCAAATTTTTTTCTCTCGCTAGATAGGTTAGATTCAGGATAATAATTCCAGCTAGAATGAGACTCTCTTGAATAGTTATTATAGTCCATACAGGTTATTTTTCCTTTTCTAAATTGTTTCCTAAGAATTATACGGGCTTTTTCAAGATCATCTAAACTTTTTATTTTAAAATCTGAAGGAATTTGTTTTTTAGAACAAAAAAATCTCATTTTTTCTTTCTCCTTAATATTTTTTTATTTTGAACTTTTTTATCAAGTTTATCTAATTTATCAACATCTACAACCATTATTGGGAATGCTCTTTCTTCTAATCCGCATTTCTTACACTTCATTCTTGGTAATACTCCAAAGATATTTTTCCAGCCCAATATAAATCCTACATTAGTGGACTTGCATCTAGGGCAAAAAAAAACTTTTATTTCCTTGGATTTTTTTAGGGGTTTTTTATCTGCTTTCTTCTTTGCCATTTTATAAATCTAAATCAGCCTCCTTAGAATTTTCTTCAATAAACTTTCTTCTTGGTTCAACAGCATCTCCCATTAAAATTGAGAAAGTTTCATCAGCCTCAACAGCATCTTCAATTGTAATCTGTTTTAAGATTCTTGTTTTTGGATTCATTGTTGTATCCCACAACTGACTATCATTCATTTCTCCAAGACCTTTAAACCTTTGAACATCTCCCTTACCTACTTTTTCTAATTTCTTTTTTAATTCTTCATCAGAATAAACATAATGGTCTTTGCCACCTTTCTTAATTTTATACAATGGAGCAACTGCAACAAAAATATTTCCTGCTTCAACAAGCTGGGGGGTATATCTATAGAACAAAGTCAATAATAAAGTCTTAATATGCTGTCCATCCACGTCTGCATCAGTCATAATAATTATTTTGTTATATCTTAATTTTGAAATATCAAAACTTTCCCCGACACCAGTGCCCATAGCAGTGATTAGATTTGCAATTTCTTCACTTGATAAGGCCTTAGCAGGATTAGATTTTTCTACATTTAGAATTTTACCCTTTAATGGTAAAATTGCCTGAAATTCTTTATCTCTAGCACCTTTAGCTGTTCCTCCTGCAGATTGTCCTTCAACAATATATAATTCTGTTTTTTCTTTCTTTTTACTTGAACAATCTGAAAGTTTTCCTGGAAGCCCACTTCCACCAAAAGCTGTTTTTCTCCTTACTAATTCTTTTGCTTTTCTAGCAGCCTCTCTTGCTTTTAATGCAGAACTAGATTTTTGTGCAATTTTTTTTGCAATAGCGGGATTTTCCTCAAAAAATTCTGCAAGAGCAGTTGTTGCAATAGAATCAACAATTCCTTTTAATTCTGAATTTCCTAGTTTTGTTTTTGTCTGGCCTTCAAATTGAGGTTCCTTCAATCTAAGAGAGATTATTGCAGTTAAACCTTCTCTAACATCATCTCCTTGTAATTTTTCCTGTTTTTTTAGAATATTATTTTTTGTTGCATAATCATTTATTACTCTTGTTAAAGCTGTTTTAAAACCAGAAACATGGGTTCCGCCTTCAATTGTGTTAATTGTATTTACAAAACCATGAATATTCTCATTATAACCTTCGGTATATTGAATTGAAGCTTCTATTACAGTATCTTGATGTTGTTTTTTAAAATAAATAGGTTTATGTATCGTATTTCTAGCCTTATTTAACCATTTCACAAATTCAACTAAACCGCCTGCATAATGAAAGTCTTCTTTTTTTCCTGTTCTTTCATCTTTGAATAATATTCTCAGTCCTGCATTTAAAAAACAGACTTCTCTAAATCTTACTGAAAGAGTATTAAAATCAAAATTAGTTGTTGAGAAGATTGTATCATCTGGAGTAAAAATAACTTTTGTTCCGGTTATTGATTTTTCACATTTTCCAATTGTTTTTACTTTTGCTAATGGTTTTCCAATACTATACTCTTGCATATAAATCTGGCCATCTTTTTTCACTTCAACTCTCATATGTTTTGATAAAGCCGCTACTACAGAAATACCAACACCATGAAGACCACCAGAAACAGCATAAGCTTTATTGTCAAATTTTCCTCCAGCATGAAGTCTTGTTACAATGATCTCCATTGCAGGTTTTTTATAGACTGGATGGATATCAACAGGCATACCACGACCATTATCCTCAATTGTTACAGAACCATCTTTATTTAGAGTAATATTAATCATATTACAAACTCCTGCAAGACATTCATCAACAGAATTATCCATTACTTCATATACCAGATGATGTAAACCTTCTTTTCCAGTACTTCCGATATACATTGCAGGCCTTTTTCTAACACCCTCTAATCCCTCAAGTACTTTAATGTCTTTTGCAGAATAGTCTAAATTTGCACTTGTTTTTGGGGTTTGTTTTTCAGCCATTTTTGGGTATTTTCAATTAATTCTCTTTTAGTTTTATTGAAATTTGATCAAATTTTAGAGAGAAAGTTTGTCTCTAATTTATCTTGATATAATAAAAAAAGAAACAGCATTTATAAAGCTTTCTGCCATTTTATCGTCGATAAAATATTTTTTCAGATAAATTTAACAGTATTTTTGCTGTTTTGAAGAATTTGTAAAAATGACCTATTTTTTCTCTTTCTTGACCTTCTTAACCCACTTAACTTTTCTATTATCACGGCCCATTTCTGCATTTTTTCTGCATTTACTAGAGCAATAGAATTTTATATCTCCAGATTTTTGGACAACTGTTACTCCTTTTGGAAATTCATAATCTTGTTTACAAAATGTACATCTTGGCATTTTAACTAAACGCTCCTTTTGAAATCTTACCTCTTAATCTTCTAGCTTCAATTTCTGTTTCTCTTAACATCAGAATATCTCTTTTTTTAACAGGACCTAAAACGTTTCTTCTTAATTGTTTTCCCATGTTTCTTCCTTGAAGAACCCTGCATTTAACCTGGGTTATTTCCCCACGAGTTCCTGTTCTTCCAACGATTAATTCAACAACTGCAGGCACAGCTCCGCCTTCTGTTAATTTTTCAGAACCTTTTGATCCAGAAGTTTTCTTTTCTTGTACTTTTTGCTGTTTTGCCATTTTGTTTAATTATGGTAGATAATTAAAATTTATTTCAAAGCTGCAATTTCTTTTTCAGCATCACCAGCTTCAATAACTGCCACTCCAGAGCATGAAACATTGATCCCAGCTGAAATACCTAATTTTTGTTTTGAATCAGCTTCAATAAATTTGATTCCTTTTTCTTGACAAAGAATTGGTATGTGTTGTGTTAATTCTTTTGGTTCAACATCTGCAGCTACTACAACTAATTTTGCAGTCCCTCTTTCAACAGCTTTTGTAACTTCGTTTATACCACGTTCTACCTTGCCAGTTTTTTTTGCTTTTTCAATCACACTATAAACATCTGCCATTTTATTTTTGTTTTATTTAATTTAGTTTTATTTTTTACCTACTAATAACCTAAAGAAGAATTTTGCCCTCCCGTACGGTCATTGGTATTATTAGTTTGAGATTTGGGTTTATAAAGTTTTCTTATTAAGTTGATTATATAAATTCTTATAAATGATTCTAATAAGTGTTTTATATGGGATTAGAAATTATTTCAAGGACAAATATGTCCCAAGAATTTAGAACAGAGCAGATGACAAACGCACTTGGAACTGCAACAATTGAGGTTCCTTCAAAAACTTTTGATCCTATGCTCTACGCTGCAAGGAGTGGAGACATGCACAGACCTTTATCTGGAATAATAGGTATGGGAATTATTGCAATTCCAATTGTATTTCTATGTGCCTATAATAAATATTCTAAAAGATAAAAGAAATTATTTTCAAGTTGAACCTTGATTTGCAATTTTTTCTTGTTTTTCCTTTTTTACAAAATCAACTATTGATCCAATAATCAATCCAAGAATTCCAAGGACAAGAGTAGGGGCTACTAAAACTACAATAATCTGGAGAATTCCATAAATTCCTCCTTCCAGAATACTTTCAATAAGTACCTCGTACCAGGTTGTACCTACTGAAAAACCTGCAGTAAATGAAGTCATAATAAATGTAAAAGCACATCCAAAAATAAACCCTAAAATTCCTAAGGTAATTTCCCAATTAGTTTTTTCAGAAAAATTCTTTCTAAGTAAAAAGTATCTAATAAAACCTATTAAAAAACATAGACAAAACATTACAATAAATGTAACTAAAACTAAGGAGACTAATTCAGCTGTTACAGAAGAAAAATCAAAATCAAAAAATCCAAGTTCTCCTTGAGAATAATATGAAGCCTCTGAATAACGAGCAATAATAAGATAAGATGAATTAAAAAGTATGAAAAAAATTCCTAAAATCAACCCAACAAAAGCCCATTTTTTAATAGGATTAAGATCTTTAAATGGCATATCTCAATAAAGAAAAAAAGACTTATATATTTATTGCCTACTTCCAACTGACAAGAACATCATCAGTCCTCTCACGAGGAGCAATATCAACCTTATCAAGCTCCTGAGGACTAGCCCCTAAACCTGTTTTAAACATCTTTAAACCAAGATAAGCAATCATAGCAGCGTTATCTACCAATAGTGGTCGTGGTGGACAAAAAAACTTAACACCACGCTCTTTACACATAATCTGAGCCATTTCCTGAAGACGAGAATTACAAGCAACACCGCCGCCAAGTAAGAGTTCTTTCTTACCTGTATGGGCCAGAGCCCGTTCAGAAGCCTCTACAAGCATTGCAAAGACAGTTTCTTGCATTGAGTAAGATAATTGCTCAATTGAATACTTTTTAGAATCAAGCATTTGTTTTAATTTTGTCTGCAAACCTGCAAAAGAAACATCCATTCCCTTAATTGAGTAAGGTAATTCAATTAGCTCAGATTTATTTTTACACTCTTCTGCAAGTTTCTGAATCTTGGGTCCGCCCGGAAAACCAATTCCTGCGTGTCGTGCAAAGGTATCAATAAAATTTCCAACACCTAAATCAAGAGTCTCACCAAAAACACGATACTTACCTGCTTCATATGCAATTATCTGAGTATTAGCACCAGATGCATATAGTAAAACCGGGTCACGTGCCCCAGTAATTTCTCCGATCTCAAGATGAGCAATACAATGATTAACACCAACAAGGGGCACACTAAGTTTCTTTGAAAGTTTTTTTGCAAATTTTAATCCTTCTAATAAACAAGGAGCAAGACCTGGAGCATTTGAAATAGCAATCACAGAAATTTGTTCCTGTTTTATTTCTGCCTTGTCAAGAGCACGAGAAAGTAAATCATCAGCAATCTTTAAATGATGTTTTGCAGATTCCATAGGAATTATACCTCCGGTTTCAGTAGTATACATTTCTCTTAGATTACAGAGAATCTTTCCTTTAAAATCAAGAATAGCAATCCCAAATGTATGTGCAGTTGATTCTATTCCTAAGATATACTTTTTCATAGAAATAAATAATTTTTATATTTAAATAATATACCCTAAATTATGTAAGAACTCGAATTCAAAAAGGGCTAATTTTTCAGATATTTTTGTTGTTCTTCCTGAATAAATACTACCATCTTCTCTTTCATCAGTGTATCCAGGATTATAATTAGGATTTAACCCACTAAGACCGCATAAAAATAAAAATTTATCTTTTTCATTAACAAGAGGTTTAAGAGAAAGAGAATAAATATGATCTCTTAAAATCCATTCATACCTCTCCATTAATACACCAATGTCTATCTTTTCCATATAACTCGGCTCAACACCATAAAATGGATGCATTGTTTCTATTAAATCAAAAAGTTCTTCAAGAGCCTTAGAACCTCCCCCTACAGATTCTGAAAAGTTGCCCATAATGTAAAAAACATACAATTCTATTTAAAGATTGTTGTAATAAAACAACAAGTAATAATGAGTTTTTAAAATTTAATAATCTGATAAAATCAATAAAAAAATAAAAAATAAATATTAATCAAGTTTATCTTTTTTTCTTTTTTTTAGCAGCTTTCTTTTTAGCTGGTTTTTTCTTAGCAGCTTTCTTTTTCTTGCCGCCTCGAGCCATCTTAGCTTCACATACATTTCCTTTTCCGTCAACATAGTAAAGATATCCTGGCTTTCTGTCAACCACGCTCTTTGCAATAACTTTTCCCATTTTTTCACCTCCTTTGTGAGAAGTATAATTTTCATAGAACAATTTTGTATTTAAATGTTTCGTTAATCTATCGACGGGGAGTTTGTCATTTATAAGTAATCCTCGAATATCTTTGAGTAATTTTAATATTTTTTAAGAGGAACTTCTAATAAATATTTCCCCCACCCAGAAATGTTCAATTTCCAATGATTAACAGTTATTTTTTTAGTAACACGATTTTTATCGTCGAGAAAAATTGCTTGAAAAGGTTTACAAAAAAAAGAATGAATATCAATTTTTCTCTTTTTTTTAAAAACAAATAGTAAACCTGAGGAGTTTTTTCTAAACATTAATCCTAAAACCTTAGAAAAAAAAGTCCTGCAAATTTTAACTCTAATTTTATTTTTCTTTTTTCCTTCGAAATAGATAAAATTTTCAAATGCCATATCGATTCAAATTCTCCTCTTTTAATTCTAAATACTTTCGGTAAAATATATCTACGGTTTTTTCAGTAACATAATCATGATGTTTAAATCCCCCGCCAAAACTCTTTGGAATATGCATTAACTCGTGAATAATAGTTTTTAGTTTATCTTCAGGAGAAAGTTTATCAAATCTGTGAGAGATAACTTCAATAACATAAAAACTCCTTTTTTTCTTCATTCCAATCTGCATTGCTTTTCCCATCCCATGACAACGTGCAATAGTTCCTCTTGAAGTAGAACCATAGCTTCTGATAAATCCAACATTTTCTAAATCAATATGACTCCACCCAAGAATTCCAACTATCTCATGAGCTTTCTTCTCAATATCTAGAGCTTGTTCATATTTTATTGGCATTTTAATCTTTTATTTCTACAAATTTATTTTTATATGTAAGACCTCTTAATTTAATTTTTCCAACTGGTTTATTAAAATGTTTTGAAAGCAATTTTAATACCGCAAGATTAGCTTTTCCTTTTTCTGGTTTTTCTTTTACATTAACTTCAAAATAATCTTCTTTTGAGATTATCTTATCTTCAGAAGAATTTGTTTTCACCTTTAATTTATAAATCATAATACTTTTATAGGTTCTAATCTTATAAACATAGTGATTAACTAATTCA
>CAZNUV010000003.1:0-96384 GCA_964576755.1 Candidatus Woesearchaeota archaeon | reverse complement strand
ATTTTTCTTTAGAAATTGAGAGAAATCTAGGATGTAAATATTTAGGTGAATCTGAAATAAAAGGATGGTATAAATTTGAAGTTCCTCAAGGATGTGAACAAGAGTATATTAAAAAGTTCAAGTCTTTTCAACAAGTTATTTATGTTGGGAAAAGAGATTTGAAAAGAGAAAAAAGACATGAAGAATTGAAAAATATAGAAGGTTTGATTAGCGATATTAGGGAAGATGATATTCAAGACGGCCCGTTATCTCTTAAAGAAATTCAAGAGAGATTAGAAATTATTGCTCTTGAAGCTAGATCTTTTGAGGACACAATAATTGATAAAGAAGCACTAGATTTATAGTTTTAAATATCTAAAATTTTCACAGGTTTAAAGTCATAACATTTAAATATATCTTAAAGTTTAATTAATTATGACAGGTGCTTTTGTAGAGAGGTGTGCTACTGGCATTCCTGGTTTTGACAGGGCGTGCGAGGGTGGTTTTGTAAGAAATTCTTCTAATGTTATAATTGGCGGTCCTGGTTCTGGAAAGACAACATTCCTTTTACAATTTTTATGGAATGGTGCAACAATGTATAATGAAAATGGTTTGTATTGTAGTTTTGAGCCAGATGTAATTGAAACATTAAAAGATGCGCAAGTGCATGGGTGGGATTTTGCAAAATTAAATGAACAAGATAGAGTTAAATTTTTGAAATTTTCTCCTAAAACAACAGTAGAACAATTAAAAAGTCAACTTACAGAAGTTATTTCTAAGTATGAGATAAAAAGAATATGTTTTGACCCTATTTCGGTTTTAGCAATTCACCTAAATGATTTAGGAACAATAAGAGAAACTATTTTTGAATTAATTGGCCTCATGAAAAGATTAAAAGTTACAAGTATTCTTGTAGAAGAAGCTGCTGAAGAACATCGGTTTACTAGAGAATTAACAAGTTGGAGAAAGACAGATATTATTAAATTTTTAAGTGATTCAGTTATAACATTTTATGAACAAGGAATTGCAGATATTGAAGAGAGGTCTATGAGAATAAATAAGATGAGACGAACTGATCACGAAAGAGATATTCTCAAAATGAAATTGAGCTCTAAAGGAGTGGAATTTGGGACTCCTGTTGTAGAATAATTTATAAGAAAGTTATATAGAAAATATTTTAAAGATTTCTTTTTTTAAAACAGTATGTCTGAATGTAAGAATTTTTATCTTGGAATTTTTATCTTAGCCTCTCTTTGTATCGGTACGTTTTTTATACCCCATAAGGGTAAAAATCTTTTTGAAAGAATTGCACACTGTATTAAACCATTAGATATGCAAGAAAGAACATTCACAAGTATTTCTAAGGGATTTAGTTTAAGAGACCTTGCTAATGAATATGGTCTTGATGAAAATTCAAAAGCATATAGAAAATTTATGAGAGAAACAATTCAAACAAACTATCCGAATATCAACCAGAATGGAGAGTTTTACAATACAAACAGGCTAACTTATATAGTTCCAACAAGGGAAAGTGTAGATAATATAAAACTATAGATGTTGTATCTAAACAATAGTAACATTTAGAAAGATTTATAAATAATAACTTTTTATTATTTTTATGAAAAATCCAGAAGAATTATCTACGCTCGGAAAAATTACACTAGGAAGTTTTATTGCTACTGGTGCAATTGCACCTATAGTCGCATTAAGATATACTATTTTTAAGGACATAGGAGAGAGTTTTGGGCAAGAGCTTTGTGCATGGAGTGGATCTACACTTATCTCTGTATTACCTTTTAAAAAAAATGATTTTAAGACCTTTAATACCCTATCTGGATATGGTTCTGGAATAGGTTCAGTAATTTATCATATTCCTGAACTAGTAAAAGAAGTAAGAGATGAATATAAATTAATCAAAAAAAGAAAAGCTGTTTGGCAATTTTATGTTGAACTAAGTAAAATTAGTGAAAGTATAGATAATAGTAATATTTATTCTTCTCAAACACAGATAGATAATGCTATCAAAGATATAATTAGAAGAGATCAAAAACCAAATGCAAAATCTGGAGATATGAAAAAACTCCAAAATTTGATTATTGGAACAGAACTTATTAAAAAAAAGAATAATTTAAGGGACACTACTTATGATGAGGTTGGAAAATGAAACCAGGAAAAAAATTAATCACACTAAGGGGAATAAAAGATTTACAGATTCCTATACCTAAGAATGTGAATCTTCACTATGATGGATTTGTTGAGGATATCTCAGAACATAGTTTAAGATTAATTGCAGATTATAATAATTTAACTCCTGAAAAAATGAAACAAGAGGAAAGAATTATTGAAAGATTTAAATCAGACCCTTTTGTTTGTGGTAGGCTCCATACATTTTCTATTAATAAAAAAATAAATAACCATATATTTTTAAAAAAATCAAAATATTTTGATGAAGATACCCTTAATTTAGCACATGAAGAGACACATTTTTTAGATTATGTTTTAAATTTATCTTGTCATCAACTAGAACCTATGGAAATACTAGCTCAAGATATTTTAGATAGAAATAATCGTTTAACTAGATTCAGTGAGATAGAAGATGAAGAAGTTAGGGCAGATATTGGGGGGATTCATGGATTAAGTCTCCATAAGGGAAATATTTATCATCCAGAATTATTTAGATCACTGAGTTATCCTCTGGCCTTTAAAATTTGGAAAAAATCAAAAATTCCTAAGAGAGAAAATTATGTAGGAATTGGAGTTGGGAAAATAAATGATTGGTTAGGGAGAGTAAGACAATGAAACCAGGAAAAAAAATTTTAACAGCATTGGCAATTGCAGGAATAAGTGCAGCAGCACTCTTTAAATGTGAAATGCCTGAAAGACAAAAATTAAATTCCCAGCAAGTTCATAATAATCTTGTAAAAACACTTACAATCGATGAAGGAAAAAGAGATTGGGTTTATGATGATGCAACAGGAAAAAGACTTTATCCTGGAGATAGAGCAATAGGAAATAGAACTATTGGAGTTGGACTTAATCTTCAAGGAAATCCACTTGCAAGAAAATTAATAGAAGAATCAGGAGCAGATTTTAAAAAAATCTATAATGGTGAGACAAATCTAACAGAAAATCAAATTGCATATACTCTTGATCAAAATATTTATAATGCAATTAGAGATGCACAAAAATTTGTAAGTAAAAAAGATTATGAAGAATTAGACTCTCGTGCACAAGAAGTTCTTGTCAATATGTCTTTTTGCATGGGTTACAAGGGCCTTAAGAGTTTTAAAAAATATAAACAAGCCCTTATAGATGAAGATTATGACTGGGCGGCTGTTGAAATAGAAGACTCTGATTTTTATAGAGGGCCACACCATAACAGGGCTGAAAGACTTGTAGAAAAAATTGGTAGTATTAATAATGCTGGATTAGAACTTAGACCTTGGGTTAAAAATCTCTCTAAAGATATAAAATACAGAGTTAAGAATTAGAAAATGAAGGTGAGAAAAAAATTAATTACATTAAAAGGTATGGAAGGTTTAAAGATTCCTGTTTCAGAAGATGTTAGTATTTACTATCATCAAGATGTGGATAACTTATTTGTACATTTAATAAAGTTAAGGGCCCGTTATGGGACCTTAAATATAAAAAATGCTGATCAATCTTCAAAATATCTTAGTCCAGCCATTTTAAAATCTAAAATATCTTTAGGAGCGATCTGTAGTTATAAAAATCCTTTTTTCGGAGAAACTCACATCCACATTTCTCAAGAAAATCAAAAAAATGTTAATCTAAACAATTTTATTCTTGGACATGAAATAGGTCATCTTATTCAGTATACTAATAACTCAGATTTATTAATACTAGACATAAAAGATAGAAGTAATCGTTTAATTAGGCCAGAAGATATTAGAACTGGAGATGAAGATAGTGATAAAGAAATTTTTGCAGATCTTGCTGGATTTCATAAAATTAATTTAAACCAATTAAGTTTAGACTACAGAAAAATTTTTAAGATTCCTTACCATTTTAAGGCCCTAGAAATCTGGGAAAAATCAAAAATTTCTAGAAAAAAATATCTCACAGTTTAGTTTTCTTAAAATGATTATCTTACTAATTTTAAATCTTTAAAATAAACTTATCAATCGTTTTTTTAGCTTTTTGTCTTTCTTTTTGATGATGTGCTAAAAAAGCATTAATCTTTTTTATTAAAATTTCTTTTAATTGTCCTGATAAAAGTTCTCCAGAGCGATAGTCTTGTTCAATTTTTGCAAGTTTTAAATCATCTGGTTCAAATAACATTCTCAAATATTGAAATGAAACATCAATATCTGGGTTTCCTCCATGTTTTCTATGCTCCTCTAGCGTATCTTTGCCACCTGAAAAAGCATATTTTTTAATTTTATGTTCAACCTCTTTTGGAGTGTCTGTAGTTAGAATAGCAATGTGGGATTCTGTTGAAGACATTTTTCCTTTAACACCAGTTAATGGAGGTAAAAATGAATCTTGTATTGAGGCAGGTTTATAATATCCTAATTTTGGTAAAATATCTCTAGTAAGTCTAAAGTGTGGATCCTGATCAATTGCATGTGGAATTAAACAAGGAATATTCTTTTTCTTTAGAATGCTAGGCAAAAATGCAGGCACAGCCTGCATTGATGTATAAAAAATACTACCAATATTTGTGTCTTCTTTTAATCCAAAAGCAGCACGTACCATTGAATAACTTATTTTTTTAGCAACTTTGATTGCTTCTGGGTAAATTAAGTTAGCATGTTTTGTATCAATTATAAAATGTGTTTTTTTAGGGTCAAAACCAAGTGCAATAATATCTAACATATTTTCATACATCCATTTTTGGATTTCTTCATAAGACTGATTTTTAAATAAAAACTTTTCATCATCTGTAAATTGAAACCATAATTCTACTCCAAAAGTATCTTGTAACCATTTTGTAAAAATCCAAGTAGTTAAATGCCCTAAATGAATAGGTCCTGAAGGCCCACAACCAGTATAAAGGAAAAACTTATTTCCTTTTTCATATTCATCTAACAGCCAATTTAAGTCTCTATGTGCAAAAAATACCTTTCTTTTAAGCATAAAATGCAGGTCTTTTGTATGTTTTTGAATTCTTGTTAAAAGTTTATCATCTATCTCCTGAACTCCAAATTTCTTAATAATCTTATCATAATTTATATCTCCAGAAACTTCCCAAGGAGTCACTTTCATGTCACCAGTTTTTTTCTTATTTTTCATAAATTATCCAGGCTTAGAATATTTATAAAACTGTTGATGTTTATCTCAGAGTAATTGGGAGGTAATTTTTCCTGTTTTTATAATAATGTTTAAATACTAAAAAAGTGTATAAACAATATGAAAACACGTCTATTGTCCTTATTTTTTCTGTTCGGAATATTCTTATTAATATGTCCGATGGTTTTTGCAAAAATAGAAATTTCTGAACCAAAAGACGTTTATAATTTTGGAGACAAATTAAATTTTGTTGTTACTATTCTTCCAAGTTCTGTTTATGGATTTTTTGAAGTAGATTTAATTTGCGGACCTGAAAAAATTAATATTTATAAAATTCCTGCAAATGAAGAAGGTTTTCCTGCAAATGAAAAACACTCTTATTCAAATTATATCCCAATTTTAAAAGATACTATTGGTGAAATGTCTGGAAATTGCTATGTATCTGCATCACTTGGAGATGAAGAAGCTGATACAAAAACATTTACTATCACTGATGAAATTTTAATTAAAACAAAACTCAATAAAGAGAATTATAACCCTGGAGATAAGGCAATTTTAACTGTGGAGGCAACAAAGGCAAACGGACAGTTATTAGATGGTTTTATAGAAATTTCAGGATCAGATGATTTAACTCAAGCAATTGAAAAAGGAATTGCCAATATAGAGTTCCAAATTTCAGCAACAAGAAAAGCAGGTACGAATGTTTTAATCATTGCTGTTTATGATAGGGGAGAAAATAATAAGATTAGAAATCAAGGAACAATAAATACCACCTACAAAGTTAATCAAATACCTACATCTATTGATATCAGTCTTTCTAGTTTAGAATTAAGCCCTGAAGAAGAGCTTGCAGTTGGTTTAGATTTATTTGATCAATCAAAAGAAAAAATTTATGACACTATTTATGCAACAGTAACTTCTCCAAAAAATGTTAAAAAAGAAATCTCAGTTAAATCAGGAGAAATAACTCATGTTAATTTTGAAACTACAGATACTGCAGGGGAGTGGATAATTAATGCAGAATATAAGGATATATCTGAATCTAAAACTTTTAGATTACAAGAAATACAAAAAATAGATTTTGAATTTATTGATTCCATATTAGTTATAAGAAATGTTGGAAATTCAAGGTACAATCAATTAATTGAAATAACCATCGGGGACCAAGTTGAAACAGTAGAATTAGATTTAAAAATTGGAGAAGAAAAGAGGTTTAAATTAAAGGCCCCTCAAGGAGAATATAGCATTGTAGCAAGTGATGGTTCAAATATTGCAGAAAAGTCAGTCCTATTAACTGGAAATGCAATATCAATTAACGAATTAAGAACCTTGAACCCTTTTAAGAATTTAATGTTTATATGGGTGTTTATAATTATTTTACTTGCATTGGTTGGAACCTGGTTATTAATAAGATTTAGAAGAAGGACAGTTAAGTTAAAAGATAAATTTAAAGGAGTAGAATTAAAAGAAGACAAAACTCCTGTTTTAGGAAGTAGTCCTATTATTGGAAAAGGTAATGCAGAATCCAGTATTGTTTTAAAAGGAGAAAAAGAAAATTCAGCAGTTATTTCTCTTAAAGTATTAAATTCAGAAACCTTGAAAAATAATGCAAAACAAGAACTATTAAAATTATTAGGAACAATTAAAGAAAAGAAAGGGGTTGTAGATTTTAAGGGACACTATATCCTAATAATTTTCTCTCCAGTTGTAACTAGAACTTTTAAAAATGAGATTATTGCAACAAGAGTAGGATTTAATTTGTATAAGAGTCTTTTAGAACATAACAAAAAATTCATGGATAAGATTGAGTTTAATATTGGAATAAACTCTGGAGACCTTGTAGCAAATATTGAAAATGGAAAATTAAAGTATACTGGTCTTGGTAAAACTATAAGTCTTGCAAAAAAATTATCTGACTCTAATAAATCAAAAATTCTTGTTTCAGATAATGTAAGAAAAAAACTATTAAGAGCTATAGATGTAAAAGAAATTCCTTCTAGTGATGCTACTAAATTCTTTGAGATAATCCAAGTTAAAGACCAAGAAGCAAATAAAGAAAGACTTGCTGACCTGCTCCATAGAATGGATATTGAAAAAATCCATGATAAAAAACACGATATTAATGGTCAAAAGAACCAAAATTCTGAGAAAAAAGAGTAAAAACGCAAAAATTTATAAACCAACATTTCTAATTATTAATATTATCTAGAATTAGCCCTCACTTTCCAGATCCTCCCCCTGACTTATTTCAGGCTGTTCTTCTTTTGGAAACTGATTAGATTCTTTAATATCTAAATTAACCATCTATTCCTGAGAGGAATATATTATATATAAAACTATGGAAACAGAGTAAACCTAACCATAAAATAAAAGAAAACAGTGGAAAAACACACTAAAACACGTAAAAACAAAAAAAATGGAAAGAAAACCAAGAGAACAAATAGATTTTAAGTATAATCTTAGTTTGTACTTTAAATTTTTAAAAAATTATAAGGGCCTAGTATTTATCCTGCTAGTTTTAATATTAATTGTAGAAGCAAGCTATGTTCTTGATAAATTCTTGTTTAAGGTAATTGTTGATAAAGGAACAGAATTTGCTGCAGGAAGTATTTTAGCTGAAGCTCTTATTAGTATCTTAATAGTTGTCGCAATCATATATCTAAGTGCCATAATCCTAAGAAGTATTTTAAAATTTTTCCATATACACCTTGTAAATAAGCTTGATGCAGGAATGATTGCAGATGTAAAAAGAAAATTTTTCAATCATTTAGTATCTTTAGACCATAATTTCCATACTACAAATAAAACCGGAAGTTTAATTTCAAGATTAGTAAGAAGCGGGGGAGCTATAGAAAGAATGACTGATGTGATTATTTTTAATTTTGCTCCTTTAATATTTCAATTAGTTGTTGTATCTGTATCTTTACTTTATTTTAGTTGGATACCTGCACTTGTAACTTTTGTTACAATAATCACTTTTATTTCTTATAGTTTTATTGTACAAAAATCCCAAGAAAAGGCAAATATTGAAGCAATTAATGCAGAAGATAGAGAAAAGGGAAATGTTTCTGATTTTTTTACAAATATTGATTCAATTAAATATTTTGGAAAAGAAAAATCAATAAAATCAAGATTTAAGAAATTGAGTGAAACATCAAAAAATGCAATGATTAGACATTGGGATTATTTTAGATGGCTTGATTCTGTTCAGAGTTTGATTATTGCTATTGGAATATTTTTATTGATTTATTTTCCACTTAAATCATTTTTAGCTGGAGAAATGACTCTTGGTACAATTGTATTTATCTATACAGTATTTGTGACTTTAATGGGCCCGTTGTGGGGATTTGTACACGGAATTAGAAACTTTTATAGGTCTATGGCTGATTTTGAAGTGTTATTCCAGTATGCAAAAATAGAAAATGAAATAAAAGATAAGTCTGATGCTAAAACATTGAAGATTAAAAAAGGAGAAATAGAACTAAAAAATATTAATTTTAATTATGGAAAGAGAAAACTATTTGAAAATTTTAGTTTAAAGGTTCCTGAAAACAAGAAAATAGCTTTAGTTGGACATTCTGGATGTGGAAAAACAAGTCTTATTAAATTGTTATACAGATTTTATGATGTTCAGGAAGGAGAAATTTTAATTGATGGAATAAATATTAAAGATTTTAAGCAAGAGTCTCTGAGAAATGAGATGTCTATTGTTCCACAAGAGTGTGTTTTATTTGACGATTCTATTTATAATAATGTTGCATTTTCAAATCCAAGAGCAAGTAGAGATGAAGTTCTAAAAGCAATTAAGTTTGCACAACTTGATAAAATAATTGAAAACTTCCCAGATAAAGAAAGGACTATTGTAGGAGAGCGTGGTGTCCGTCTATCTGGTGGAGAAAAACAAAGAGTTTCAATAGCTAGAGCTATTCTTGCTAATAAAAAGGTATTAGTTTTAGATGAAGCTACATCTTCTCTTGATTCTGAGACAGAGTTCGAGATTCAACGAGACTTAGAAAAGCTGATGAAGGGTAGAACTTCAATAATCATAGCACACAGACTTTCAACAATTATGAAGGCAGATATAATTGTTGTAATGCAGAAGGGAAAGATTGTCCAGAAAGGAACACATAGACAATTGATAAACCAGCAAGGACAGTATAAGAGATTATGGAATCTTCAGAAAGGCGGTTATATTAAATAAGATTGTTAAGAAAACTACTCTGTTATCAAATTAGAAACTATAGAAAATAAGTTTTTTATTTTGAATTTTGGAATCTCCAACTTTCTTTTTTCTAATTCTTTCTGGATTTCATCAGCAGATAGAGTAGACCCTGTTTGAATATAAAACTCATTCATGTGTGAGAAGATTTCATCACTCAGATTATTATTGGCTAGTTTAGTTCTCATTAGGTTCAATTGGTTTCTTTCTGAATTAGGTGCTAATTCTACCGCTTTCTCAAAAAATACTTCTGCATCTTTCATATTTTCAGAGTTAAAGTAAAGAGTTCCAAGAATAGTATTTGCTAAGCTAGATTTTTCTAGAAGTGGTTGTAAAATCTCCTGATGGATATTAGGATTTTCCTGGAAAAAATTATATAATGCTAGGGAATAAACTATCCTGGCAGGTGCAACCCGGTCTTTAATTTTACCTAAATGTTCTATGGTTTCAAAAGAGCTTCCTAGTTCATAGGCAATTATTCCCATTGCTTGTTTTTGTCTAGAATTTGGATTTTCTATTAATTCTAGAGATTCATATGCAAGAGGTATATTCCTAATAAATAATGAAGCTAGAGCATATGCTTGTAGTAATGACATATCTGATTTTCTTTCAAAAACTATTGATTGATGTTTAATTACTGCATATTCTAAATACTCTCTATTTCTATTTTTAACTTCTACTGTAAAAGTTCTAAATAATTTTGTTCTTTCAGAATCAGAATCTTCCTTAGGTCTGCCCGGTTTATTAGATTTCCCAAATAAATCTTCAAAAGGACTACCTTTAAATGATTCTTCCCAAAAGTCTTCCATATCTTTTTTTAGATATTCTTATACTTAAATATTCTTATACACCAGACTAGATATAATTAAGATTACTAAAAAGAACCTATTCTATAGTAGTGACAAATAGTAAGATTTATAAAGTCCTATTTTTTAGTTTAATTATGGTAGGATTTAATCTTAATGATAATGAAGAAAAAAAGCATCCAACCTATGATAGATGGAAAGGAAGGTTTGGACATTTTCCAGTAGATCATAGTACTATAATTGGATGTCTTCAAGAGATTGATATATCTGAAAATATTGTAAAATTTTGTCCTTATATTGTTTATGTTGGTTCAAAAGCTAGAATAGAACGTGAAGAACCTGCAGAATTTGATTTTAAGGTTGCTCATTTTAAAGGAATAATTCCATTAACAGGTGGAGAAGCTGATCTTGAAGATATTGCAGCCCAAAATAATAAAGAATATTTTGAAAAAAATCCTGAACAAATACCTCTGAAAGTTTATAAGAGATAAAATGCTCTCACCGGGATTTGAACCCGGGTCTCTGCCGTTCCCTGCATCACCTCGAAGAAAATTCTTGAAATTTTCTCAGAGATTGTAGTTGTCCTAAGAGGACTGAGTTTATTGTCTCATCGACGCAAACTCTCTACTTGAGAGGGCAGTATCCTTGGCCACTAGACTATGAGAGCAAATCATAATATAATATATTTAAGAAGTACTATTTAAAAAACTTCATATAAATCAGAATTAAATAAAATTAAATAAAAAGAAAAAATACCTTGTGATAAGGTTAAGTTTATTTCTTTTTTGCTTTCTTTTTTGCTTTCTTTTTTGCTGCCATGTTACCCTCACCTCCAAGGTAATCTATAGATTAAGTTAAATCATTAAACTATTTAAATTTATTCCAAACAGAAAAAAAAGTTATTTTTGAGTGAATACACTTGAAAAGAAACGTTTAAAAACACCAAAAGCAAAAGATGAGGATTTAAATCGGAGGTAAAAAATGGAAGAAGACTCATACGATATGGATGATGATGAAAATCAAGATGAAGGGAACGATGACAGTGACGAAAACGAAGATTAAAAATTCTTGATTGCCATCCAATACCTTTTTTATTTTTATTTAAAATATAATTATCTAATTTTTAGAAATTCAATAGTCCCTATTTAAAAGAAGGGAAGGTTAGACTTTGAAAATTCTGTAACCTTTTCTAACCTTTTGATCTACTTTTATCCCCACTTCATCTCCAGGTTTTGATTTTTCTACTTTATCACGATGCACTTGCATACTGCTAATGGTCTGCTCAAAATCAGTTTTCTCTCCTCCAGTAATTTGGACCTTATCTCCAACTTTCAATGGAGATGAAAGTTTTATTGCAGCAACACCAACATGTTCAAAGTAGTTTGAAACTTCTCCTATTAGTTCTTTTTCTGCCATAATTTATTAATATCTTAAAGATATTTAAAATTTTCGTTTATGAGAATCTCCTAGTCTGGTTTACAAAATTATTTAAACTCTAATATTATAAGTATTATATGAAAAGATTAACACAAAACTTACTAGTTCTAATCTTAGTGTTAGTCGTGGCTTTACTATAAGGCCATCTAAATTAATTTACAATACGATGGCAAAAGAATATAAAATACAAAGATGCGAACCAAGTACAGGCAATATTCTTAGTAATGAATATCAAATATGGAATGGAAATTATCGTCCAAAAATTAAGAATATAAAAGGTATTTGGACTTTTGTAAAAAGTGTTCAAAGTTTAAATCCTAATTCAATAGAAGGGATATTAATTATTTCTCCAGAGGTTAAAGAAGATTTCAAAGAGTTTGAGTTACAAAGACAAGAAGCAGAAATAAGGTATAAGAAAACACATAGAAAAACTACTTAATAAAAATTTTTAAACACTAGATACCAATTAATAAGTATGGAAGAAGTAAATTTTAAAAAAATTGAGAGTAAGTGGCAAAAAGCTTGGGAATTAAAGAAAATATTTGAAGTTAAAAAAAATTCTAAGGAAGAAAAGTATTATGTTCTTGTAATGTTTCCTTATCCTTCTGGCAATGGGCTTCACATGGGCCATGCTTTAAATTATGTTATCGGAGATATCCTTGCAAGGTATAAGAAAATGCAAGGATTTAATGTTCTCCATCCCATGGGTTATGATGCCCTAGGCCTTCCTGCTGAAAATGCAGCAATAAAAGCAGGAACACGTCCCCAAGAGTACACAAATAATGCAATTAAGAATTATATAAAACAACAAAAAGAACTAGGAATTAGTTATGATTGGTCAAGGATGGTAAATACTGCAGACCCTAATTATTATAAATGGGATCAGTGGATATTCTTAAAAATGCTTGAGAAGAATCTTGCACATCAAAAAGAGTCTGATGTTAATTGGTGCCCTAAATGCGATACTGTCTTAGCAAATGAACAAGTTCAGAATGGAAAATGTTGGAGACATGAAGACACAGAAGTAGAAATTAAAAATCTTAAACAGTGGTATTTCAAAATAACAGATTATGCAGACGAGTTATACACCTCTATAGACAAATTAGATGGGTGGCCTGAAAAAACAAAGGCAATGCAGAAGAATTGGATTGGAAAATCTCATGGTGTGGATATTTATTTTAAACTAGAAAATTCAGATAAGGTCTTACCTACATTTACAACAAGGTGTGACACAACATATAGTGTAACATTTTTAGCAGTTGCACCAGAAAGCCCACTTATACCAGAACTTGTCGCAGGCACAGAGTATGAAAAACCTGCAAAAGACTTTATAGAAAAAGTAAAAAAACAAACACTTATTGATAGAGCAAATCAGGAAAAGGAAAAACAAGGGGTATTCACAGGAAAATATGCAATAAATCCTCTTAACAATGAAAAAATTCCAATTTATATTTCCAATTTTGTTTTGATGTATGGCTCTGGAGTTGTAATGTGTGATGCTCATGATAAGAGAGACTTTAGATTTGCAAGAAAATACAAAATTCCATTAAAGTTTGTGATAAGTAAGGATGGGAAAAAGATAGATCCAAAAGATTTTGATGATGCATTCACAGATGATGGAATATTGTTTAATTCTGGAGAATTTTCTGGAATGGATAATAGAAAAGCACTACCTAAAATGGCAGATTATATTGAAAAAAAGGGTTTTGGTAAAAAAATAATTAATTTTAGATTAAAAGACTGGGGAATTTCTAGACAGAGATACTGGGGGACTCCGATTCCAATTATACACTGTAAAGAATGTGGTGCTGTTCCTGTTCCTGAAAAAGACCTACCTGTAGAACTTCCTAAACAGGTAAAATTTGGAAAAGGGAATCCTCTTGAAACTAATAAGGAGTGGGTTAATGTAAAATGTCCTAAGTGTGGTGGAGAAGGAAAAAGAGAAACAGACACAATGGATACTTTTGTAAATTCTTCATGGTATTTTCTAAGATATTGTGATCCTAATAATGATAAAAAAATCTTTGATAAAGATAAAGTTGAGGCATGGTGCCCTATTGATCAGTATATTGGTGGTGCAGAACACGCGTGTATGCACTTGATTTATTTTAGGTTTTATACTAAATTCCTAGCAGATTTAGGATTAATTAATTTTAGAGAGCCTGCAAAGAAATTATTTCACCAAGGAATGCTACACGGAGAGGGTGGAAATAAAATGTCTAAATCTAAGGGAAATGTTGTTAACCCTGACGCTGTTTCTGAAAAATATGGAATTGATACTGCACGGTATTTCTTACTTTCTCTTGCAGAACCAGACAAACCAAGAGAGTGGTCTGAAAAAGGAATTCAAGGAAGTTTAAGATTTACTAAAAAGTTAATTCTCAATATCCCTAAAATTAACCTAACAAAAACTTCTACAAAACTTTCTGAATTATTAAATAAAACAATCAAGCAGGTTGGAGAAGATATTGAAGAATTTAGATATAGGATTGCAACAATTAAAATTAAGCAATTATTTGATCAAATAATTGAAGAAAAACAAACTGCAAAAAAAGATTTAGAATCTGCAATTAAGCTTCTCTCGCCATTCTGCCCACATATTGCAGAAGAGTTATGGGCCCAGATTGGAAATAATAAATCTGGAAATAAATTTATTAGTTTAGAAAAATGGCCAGAATATAAAAAAGAGGAGATAAATAAGAATTCAAAAAAACCAAGACAGATATTAGAAAATTTAACTAAAGAGATAATCCATATTAAAGAGATTCTAGAAAAGAGAGAAAATAAAAAATTAACAAAGGCATTTATCTATGTAATCCCTTCAGAAAAAGAATCTTATTTAAAAGAAATAAAAAACTTAGAAAAGGCTATCCAATTAAAAATAAATATTTATGGAGTAAATGAAAAAACCAAGCATGATCCTGAAGGTAAGGCAAAAAAAGCAAAACCAGGAAAACCTGCAATTTATTTAAAATAATTTAAAAAGAGATGGGAGAAGAGACTTCTAACAATAGAACACATAGGGAGGTTATTGAGGATATTTGTCCATGTAAAGGTAAATATTGTATACTAAAAGAGATTGTCTTAAGAGAATCAAGAGTTGATGATCGTATGTTAGAACAGATTAAATGTATTGAAAGATTCAAATATGAAGAAAGTCAGAGACAAAGAAAAGATATTGGATGGAATCAAGCAAACCTACTTTGGACAATTAATGGGCATGCTAAAAGATTCGCAGAAGTTTACGAACCTTGGATGAGAAATGGAACTCTTTATGAATTAGTTATGTCTAGTAAAAAAGAAGATGGATTATAATAAAAATAACCAAGAATTTAGGAAAACAGAACTTTGTCTTAAAGCTCTTAGTGATATAAAAACAGCTGCTAATAAAAAAGGGATTAAATTTTGGTTACTTGGAGGACTTGCACATGCTTTTCATATAGGGAGAGTTTATAGAGAACATAATGATTTAGATTTAATTGTTAAAACACCTAAAGATCAAGAAGAATTTCTAAAAATTTTAAAAAGTCTTGGATTTGAAAAGATTTCTGAAAGAAAACCGAGACTAACAGAAAATCTTACTAATTTTATATATGAAAATAAACAAGGAGTTCAAGTAGATATTGGACCCTATGTTAAAGAGTTTGGGATTGTTGAAGAAGATTTTGAAGAAGATGAAAAGGAATTAAATGACATAAAGTGTCGTGTCCTGAGTAAAAGATATTTGATAGATTTTAAAAAATATCAATTGAAAACAAGAGATAAAGAAAAAGATTTAATTGATTTAAGAATGCTTGAAGAAATCCCTAATAAAAAATAAAAATAGGGTTAACTATTTAAACTAAAAATTATATTAATAATTATAAGAAATAAAAATGATAAAAAAAGAAGGTGTTGTTAAAAAAGTTTTAAAGACAGAAAGAACATTTGGACAGAAAGCTGCAGACGGCCTTACAAAAATTGCAGGTAGCTGGACTTTTATTATTATTCTGCTAATACTTATTGCAATATGGATTTATCTTAATGTTACTGCTTATGTTCAACAATGGGATCCTTGGCCATTTATTATTCTTAATTTGTGTTTATCTTGTCTTGCGGCATTACAAGCGCCTATAATTTTAATGAGCCAAAATAGACAGGCTCAGAAAGACAGGCTCAAAATGGAATATGATTATCAGGTTAACAGAAGAGCTGCAAGAGAAATTGAAGAAGTTAAAACAATGCTTTCAAGAATTGAAAGAAAAATGAATAAGAAAAAGTGATTTTAATGGTTTTATAGATTTATTCCAACACAGCTTTAATCCTTCTAACACCTGCACCTGAAGAATCTTGTTTTGTAATTTTAAATTTTCCAAGTTCTTTAGTATTTGAAACATGTGGACCTGCACAGATTTCATTACTTATTTGCCCAACCTTATATACAGAAACTTTATCCCCATACTTATCTTCAAATATTCCAAGTGCTCCTGATTTTTTTGCTTCATCAAGAGACATCTCTTTTTTTTCAACATCAATCTTTTGAGATATTGCAGAATTTACAAAATCTTCAATTTTTTTAATTTCTTTTTCTTCTAATTTTCTATCAAAAGTAAAATCAAATCTTAATCTTTCTGCATTAATATTAGAACCCCTTTGTTCAATATCTGGATTAATTAATTTTCTTAATCCTGCTAACATTAAATGTGCTGCAGTATGTAATTTAGTTGTTTGTTCTGAATGATCTGCAAGACCACTTTTAAAACGGCCTGCAGAAGCTGTCCTACTGAGTTCCTGATGTCTTGCAAGTTCTTTTTGGAAGCCTGCAAAATCAACAGAAGCACTCCATTCTTCTGTTGCAATCTCTTGAGTCATTTCAATTGGAAATCCATAAGATTGATAGAGTAGAAATGCATCCTTTCCAGAAATCTTTTTATTTCCAGCCATCTTTTTTAATTTTCTTAATCCTTCTTCGAGGGTTTTTTCAAATTTGTCTTCTTCTTTATTTAATTCATCAATTATTTTTTGTTTATTGTTATTTAATATCTCATAATCCTTGTAAATTTTTAGAGTTTCTTCTACAATCGGTGTTGTTAAATCTTTATCTAAAGGAATTCCTAACTTTTTCCCATATCGTATAGCTCTCCTAATTAATCTTCTCAAGACATAACCTTGTTCAGTATTACTTGGGACAATGCCTTCTGCAATAATAAAAACTGCAGCTTTAATATGGTCTGCAATAATCCTCATTGCTTTTGTTGTTTCTTTATCTTTAGAACCATACTTTTTTTTAGATATTTTTTCAATTTGTTTTATTAAAGGTAACCACATATCTGCAAGATAATTATCATTTAAACCAGAAAGAATTGTAACTGTTCTTTCTACACCCATTCCAGTATCAACATTTTTTTGTGTTGCAGGGATAAATTTTTTGTTCTTTGATTTTTCATACTGCATAAAAACATCATTCCAGATTTCAATACCCTTAACAAACATTTCTGTATCAGGTCCGCAAGGACCTGTTTCTCCTGCAGGACCCCACCAATTATCTTTTTTTTCTAGAAACTTAATGTTGTTCTTTTTTATTCCAAGTTTTTCCCAAATCTCTGCAGAGATTGTATCTTTATCAACATTGATAGATTTGTCTCCTTTAAAACAAGTTATAAAAATCTCTTCCCTAGGAATCTTAAGTTCTTTTGTAAGAAAATTAAAACTCATTTCTATTGCTTCTTGTTTCCAATAATCTCCTAAAGACCAATTACCAAGCATTTCAAAAAAAGTATGATGAAAACTATCTCCAACTTCATCAATGTCTTGTGTACGAATACATTTTTGCACATTTACAAGTCTTTTACCTTGAGGATGTTTTTCTCCTAGTAAAAATGGCACAAGAGGATGCATTCCTGCTGTTGTAAACAGCACTGTAGGATCGTTCTCCGGAATAAGACTAGAATTTTTTATTTCTTTATGATTTTTTGATTTAAAAAATTCTATGTATTTTTTAATCAGCTCTTTTCTGTTTATCTTCATTTTAGGCATGTATATATTAATTAATCAAGACTTTTAAATTTTCTTAAAGATTATGCACTAAGAAGAAGAATAACAATTATCCCAAGAGTATTAAGAATAAAACTGATTATTGCAAGAACAGAAACTTTTATCTTTGTGAGTCCTGCAAGCATGGTAACTCCGGCCTCATCAGGTAGTGGAGAGGCAATTAATATTCCTGCAAAAGCATACAAAAGATAATTACTAATCCTAAGCCCTAAACCTTTTTGCATTGCTTTCTGTGTAGTTGAAATAATTTTTGTTTTTTTCAATTCTTCAAATTCATCCATAAAAGAAATTTTAATGAATCTGAATATAAGTATATCTGAAAATAATGCACCCATTCCTGCAATTAATCCTGCGAGAATAATATTTTGTGGGCTAAAAGTAATAAAAAATCCTACTGCAAAAGGAGCAGAAAAACCAAAGGCAAAAAGCATTCCTGCAATAAATAAACCAAGATACCTAAATTCTTGTAAAGCATTTATCGAACCTTGAATAAGAGGGTTTGAAAATAAGAAATATGCAGAGATTATACAAATTAGTAATAATAAGAGTTTAGGATATTTAAATTTAAGGAAAGGTACTTTTTTATGTATTTTATGGTTATTTTTTTTCATATTTTATTCTATATTTATTAGTATATAGAAATAATTCTTAGTTTATATATTCAATTTACTAGTTATTTATTCAGACCTTTAATTTTTTCCTGAATTTCTCTTAATTCTTGTTCAATAGTTCTAGACTGTTTATTATGCTTATCTAATTCTTTTTTATCTTCTTTAAATTCTAGTTCTTCCTTATCATGCATACCCATTCCTTTTGGAATTACCGGAGTAGGAAATAATTCTTTAATCTCTTCTAATGTTTTTAATAACTCGGCAAGTTGCCTTGCTAATTTTAATTTTAGATTATTCTTTTCTTTTCTTATCTTTCTTAATTCTTGAAGATGTTGTAGTGATTTTAATAGATCTGCTTGACAATAAAGAATATCTTGTTTATTCATTTTATAACCCATATAATCTATTGAAACATAAACTTTTTGATCTGCCATTTTATTTTTTTATTTTATAAGAATCATAATTTATCAAAAATATCTTTGTCTATTTCACCTAATCTTGCCTTTACCTTATCTATTTCTTGAACCCAAGCATCAATTTCTATATCTTCTTTTACTTTTGCATCTCTAATCTTTTTTTGAGTTTCTCCAATCTCTTTAACTGCTTTTTTTATTTCATTAAACTTCTTCTGAGCATCTTGGAATTTATCTATTCTTACAAATATTGGGTCTGTATCTTTTGTAAGAGGTCTTATTTCTGCATTTGAAGGAAGTTCTAAAGATCTTCGGTGTATCTCTGGCAACTCTGGACTCATCTCCATTGGAATCTCTCTAGTTAGTGGGGTTTGTTTTTTATTTTTTGGAAGAGAAGGTATTAAATCTCCCTCTTCTTTAGAATGCCCAGGATATTCTGGAGAATTTAACTTAAAATTCCTTGGAAGTTGTTCTACATTCTGATTAGTATGTGTGTTATTTATCTCAGATTTCACCATTTCTTGACTAAGACCTTCTCCAAAATCACTTTTAGGCAATTCTGGAAGTGATTTTCTAGACTTAGATGGTTTAGATGAGTCCTCATAAACTGGAGGATAGTCTGGTAATTGAGGTAATTCTGGAACCTCTTCTTTTTTCTTAAAAAATCCCATAGTACTATTTGTCAAATTTGTTTTTTATAGGTTTATATTAATTTTATAGTTACAACAGTCTAAAAACGAAAAGTATTTAATAACGAGATATTTTTCACATAGATGCAATTAAAACTTCTTAAGACACTAGCAGAAGAGTTAGTCGGCCCTGATTATGAAAAGATAGTAGATATACTTTTTAGTAAGAAGGATGTAAATGAGTTCTTAATTGCAAAAAAGATGGATTTAACTATAAACCAGGTTAGAAATATCCTTTACAAATTATCTGCAGACGGCCTTGTCTCACATATAAGAAAGAAAGACAAAAGAAAGGGATGGTATATCTATTATTGGACACTAAACACAAAAAAATGTTTGTTAAAATTGGAAGAAACTCTGCAAAAGAAAATAAAAAGTTTAAATGAGCAGCTTGCAAGTAGGGAAAATAAAAGATTCTATGTATGTAAAAATTGTAGTATTGAGGTAAAAGAAGAAACTGCCCTAGAACACGATTTTTCATGTGAAGAATGTGCAGATGTTTATAACCTTGTAGATAATGAAAAGCCAAAAAGAGAAATAAAAACAAAAATTTCTCATGTTAATAGAGAAATGGATATTATTAAAGAAGAACTAAGTAAAATAAATCAAAAAGAAGCAAAGGCAAAAGTAAAAAGAGAGGTAAAAGAGGTAAAAGAAAAAAAGGCAGAAAGAAAAGCAAAACGTGATAAGAGAATCAAAGATAAAATAAAAGAAGATAAAAAAATAGAAAGAGACAAAGGTAAGAAATTTAAGAAAAATCCTAAAACAACAATAAAACAAAAAAAGATTAATAAACTTTTGAAAATAGTAAAGAAAGGTAAAAAAAGCAAAAAAGCAAAAAAGCAAAAAAAGTTAGTAAAGAAAAAAGTTAGCAAAAAAAGTTCTAAGAAAAAATAAAAATGTATAATAAAAAACTTTTAGATAGTTATACTGGTTGGATAATTCTAATTAATGTTGTTGCATTTATAATTTTTTTAATCTTACTTAATAGTTTTGATCAAACTGTTATCCTTAATCTTGTTGCATTAAAACCTGATTCAATTATTGCAGGCCAAAGCCTATGGACATTTATTACAAGCATGTTTATGCATGCAGGTCTTTGGCATTTGGCTGCAAACATGATCTCCTTAATGTTTATTGGAAGCTTTGTTGAAAGGCTAATTGGTAAAAGAAGATTTTTAATAGTATATTTTTCTGCTGGTTTATTCGCAGGAGTTTTATTTGTATTGCTTGCAGCATTAACTGGTATTGATTTAAATGTCTATGCAGTTGGTGCATCTGGTGCAATATTTGGTCTTGGAGGACTACTTGCAGTATTGACCCCACGTCTTCCAGTTTTAGTGTTTTTTGTAATACCTATGCCTATGTGGTTAGCAATGATTGCATTACTTGGAATATTATGGATTATTTCTCTTGGATTAGGAGTTCCAATTGGAAATGTTGCTCATCTTGGAGGTCTATTAATAGGTCTTGCATATGGGTTTTATCTAAAGATAAAATATCCTAGAAAAACTAAAATGATTGCAAAGTATTTTTCAAGATAAACCTAAAGAATAGTTTAAATAATCTCAGATTTATGTTATATAATCATAATAATAAATATTTAGTTTAAAATTAAAAAGATGGTTGATAAAATGGCGAAGGAAAAAAGTAATAAAAGTTTCTTTAAAGAAAATTATAGGGTTTCTTGGGAATTTTTAAAACAGTGTAAAAATTATATTTATATAGGTCTTGGGATTTTCGTGTTGTTTTTGATTTTAGGTTTTTTTATTCCTGCCCCAGAAGAGATTAGTAATAGAATTTTAGAATTTATTCAAAATGTTGTTAATGAGATAGAGGGGATGGGACCTTATCAATTAATATTATTTATCTTTTGGAATAATCTAAAATCAGCATTTCTGATTTTCCTATTGGGTATGGGATTTGGTTTATTTCCATTAGGAGCTACTGTTGTGAATGGATATTTAGTAGGTTTTGTAGCTAGGGAAAGTGTATTTCAAGAGGGTTTTTTAGTATTATGGAGATTATTGCCCCATGGTATTTTTGAGTTACCAGCAATTTTTATTTCAATAGGGTTAGGATTAAAATTAGGTGTTGGAATTTTTAAAGAAAGGAATAAATTTAAACAGAATTTTTTTAAAGCAGTAATTGCTTTTGTCTTTATTGTTATCCCTTTACTTGTTATTGCAGCAATTATTGAAGGATTATTAATTGCTTTTTCAAGCTAATAAAAAATACTAAAACCATTGTTTTAGAGATTTCTGTTTTCCATAATTCTTTAATACCCAGGACATTTCTTTTATTTTATCAGTTGGAACTAGGGTTCTATTTTTTATGTTTCTTAGAGCATCTTCTATTGTTTCATAAATTTGTGGTTTTTTTGTAAATGCTTTTCTTAGACTTTCACGAATTATTCCTACTCCAAGAGGAGCATAATATTCTGGTCTTTCTTCATGTAAAAGAAGAACTGTTGCTTGTCTTTTTATTTTATTTAGATATTCGCAAACAGCAAGTCTATCTGTATAATATGCACCAACCACATTAGTAGCATAAGTTTTTCTTCCAAAAAAACCTTCATAATCTTGCATAGAATATGATTTATCTACTGGTTGTTGTTCTGACCAAACACTTCCAGGCATAGAAGTTTCTATTACTTCAAAAGAAAATGCTCCTGGAAGAAATAAGACATCAAAATGATTTCCATTGTAATCTTGAGAAAAAACCTGAATTTCATTTAATTCTTGATAGTAACGAATATTTTCTAAAAGAGTTTTTCCTAAAGTGTCATCTATGGCAGTTATAGACCATCTTGTAGGGACCATTTTTCTAGATGATTTAACACCTAGCAACCCTACTGAAAGTAATTTTTGTAGATGAGATGTAAGAATCTTTGCTTTGTAGAGTTCTTTTATTGCTTGAATAGATTTAACATCATAATCATTAGTAAGATAGTCAACCTTTTTTTCAACCTTAGGATTCTCTTCAAGTAAAATCTTTTGAATTGGTGCAGGATTTGCAATTATTTGAAAAAATCGAGATGCTGTGAATTTAAACTCTGGTTTATGTTTTAAAAAAAATTCTGTTGAAACAGGTTTACTCGATAATGCTAATTCTTGTGTTACTTGTTTAAATTTTCCTGAATCTTTATTAAATTCTGAAGATTTTATATGGCTCTGACTTCTACCATAAATCATCTGTCCACGTAATTCTAAAATCTGTTCTATAGATAAATTTTGAGAAACCCATTGTTCTGGTGATGAATAAATAGTAGTATCAGAATGTTGAACTGGGGAAAGTATTCCTGAAAAAACATTAGGATAATTAATCCGACCTACAAAAACTTCTGGAGGAGTCGAACCTGAAAAGTGTGTTTTTATTCTTGGAACTGACTCTTTAAATTTAGCAAGAATTCTACACGGTTGTCCACATAGACCACGACCTTTGCATCTAATACAAATATTTTCCATTTATAACCCTCTTCTTGTTTTATTAAGAAAAAAAGAAGTAAGAGTTTAAATTTATTATTGCATTAAATTGAGTAATCTTTACACTAATCTATAAAGAGTCATATCAGTTATCTTAATCTTTTAAGTCACTAATTCCTAAAAGAAGGAATAATGCTCCAAGAAGGATTAAGAACCATACTAAGCCACCTTTAAAAAATTCTAAAGCAGCTACTCCTGTTCCTGCAAAGTTTACAATCCATGCATAGATTGGAACTATTAAAAGAACCAATCCTACTAAAATTTCCATCCATTTATTCATAAGTTTATATCTTAATTTAGATTTATAAAGTTTGTTGTGATGATTTTACAATTTGGCAAGTTTTATAAATATCAAAATCATAAAAGAATAAGAGGTAATTAAAGAGATGAGATTAAAAGAAAAACTTGTTGGAATTATTATAATCGCACTGGGAGTTTGGCCGTTTCTATTAAAAATTGAACAAGTTGGTAGTTTTTTTGCAAGTTACAAATTTTTAGAAATGTTAACGCCTGGAGAGCTTGTATATCAAGTAGCACTAATTGTACTTGGTGTTCTGCTTATTTGGAGTGTAGGTGTTAGGGCAAGGATTCAAGCCCGAAGATAAAATAACTACTCAAAATAAATAAACAAAATAGAAAATATTTATAAACAATCAAAACTTAAAATGCTTATGAAAAAAGAGCACATCGCAAGGACGTTTACATTCATAATTCTCGGATTATTTTTATTTAGTTTTTGTGCTAGTGTTGTTAGTGCTAATGCCTTTACAGATAAAGTTGGAGAAATAACAACTTCAATTACTACCTTTACTTCTGCTAAGGATTATTTTGTTGTAGAAAAAATTGAAACAAATTATGGAACTTCTATTGCATGGATTATTGGATTTATTTCCTTAATAATTGTTGGAGCAATAATGTTAGACCTTGTAATGCTTGTTGCCCCATTTAGTGAAACTGTTAATTGGATTATTGGTATTGGATTAGTAATTATTATGATTTTAATGAAGACAACTGTTGCAATTGCTTCTGGAATATTTTTAATAGGTTCTCAAGTATTTGGATGGGCGGGTGCTGCTGCAGGAGGACTTACGATTGTCTTAGCAATAGCTGCACTAATAGTTATTTTCTTTGGGGGACAAAAATTACAGGCTTGGTTAATTGGTGTAAGAACTAGAAGGAGAGGTCTTGAGTTAACAAAAAAAGCATTGAATAGTGCTGAAGATATAAAAGCATTAAGAAGATTGTCTAACGAAGCTCTTCAGGATTAATAGTAATTTCTAAACTCAAAATTTAAAAACTTGTTTCTTCTCTATTATCTATGAAAAAAATAGGTGTACTGATTTTATTCTTGCTAATCATATCAATGTTTAATTTAGGTATTATTTATGCAGAAGATAATAATACCAATAATCAAACATCTTTAGGAGATGAAGGTACAGGACAACAAGATGTTGATAGAATACTAAATCTCACTGACCAAATTCCATTAACCGAGGAAGGAAAACTTGATGAAGAGAAATTCCAAGGATATAAATCAAAAGCAGAACAGAGAATTGATACAATAAATCTTTGGTTGGAGGAAAATGCTAGTTGGTTATCCTGGGTTTTTGGGATGAAACCAGAAATCTCTTGGTTATTTGCTTTGAACATTGTTTTTATGCTGTTTTTTTTATGGGGGTTGGTTTTTGTTTTACCTGATGTAGCTCCTTTTTCTGAAAATATTTCAAGACTAATCGGGGTTGGACTCTTTATTATAGTTATGGTAACTAAGACAACCGTAAAGCTCTCTGGACATATCATAGATTTTACATCAAAATGGTGGATAAAGTTAATTATTGTTGTTGTCCTTGGAATCTTAATCAGTATTAGTGCTGTTCTAGGAAGATATTTTAAAAAAAAGAAAAGAGAAATGAAAGATGAATACAATAGACAAAGACTTGAATCCGGGGCAGAAATTGCAGATACATTTAAAGAGGCATTTGAAAAATAACAACAAATAAAAACCAATTAAACTTAAGATAAACATAAACAAAAATGGGGATTGAACAATTACTTTACTCTGATGCTGTGCCTTATGTAGCAAGTTTTCTAATTATATTTGCTGTAAGTTTTCTTGGATTAAATCGAGGAGTATTTAGAAACAATAGAAACATCTCTGTAGTTATTGCAGCATGTATATCTCTTCTTGCTGTTTGGGGCCTAACAAATTATACTAATGTAATGTATTCTTTTCAAGATTTTATTTATGGGTTAGAAACTTCTTCAAGTTTGATTTTTTTCCTTGTTGCTCTGGGGGTTATTATTTTTCTTATTTATATTGGTGTAAAACGGTCAAAAACAGAATTACCTTTAACTTTATTTGGTGTAGGGGGATTATTTATCCTGGTTAAATTCTTACCAGATATCTTTTCTATATACCTCTTGCCTGATTGGTTAGAAAACCCATTCATAGGATGGTTATCCCTTATAATTGGTGTTGCAATTATTGTTTATGCAATTTACAATATGAGTAGTAAGAGTGAGGAAATAGTCATAAAAAGACGTTAAAAAAATTCACCAAGCCCTTTTTGCTTTGCTTTTTCAGCTGCTTCTCTTAATCTATTTAGACCAGACTCAATCCTCTGTTCTGAAAAATCTCTAGCAAGAAGGATTTTTCTAATTTTATCTTCATCTGGTTTTTTAAATTCAATATCTTCAATAGAACAACATTCTGGTTCTTGGAATTGAGCATAAATCTCTTGCCAATTAAAATCTATGCGATATTTTTCATTTTGTTCAATATATTCAAAGATTCTTACAGGGTATTGAAATTTCTTTACTATATCTAATGCTGTTTTCTGTCCAATACCTTTTATGCCCCCAGGATTATAATCTGTCCCAACTAAAATACCCAAACAGATTAATTGATCTCTATTAATTTGTAAATGGTTAAGTAAGGATTCAAATTCAATTAATTCTAAATTAACATCCACATAAGCTCCTGAACTTGTTTTTCTTCTACGAGAAAGAGTCAAGTTTCTTACTAGTTTTGTTGCTCCGTAAAGCAGAGAATCATAATCTTGTGATGCAGAAGCCCACGCTTTACTTATCCTAGATAAATGGGCTGCTTCTGCCTCCCCTTCTCCTAAGGCTTGAATGATTGGAATGCCCATTGCTTCTAGCAAATCCTTACTGTCTTGGATTATTTCATCTGTAATCTTGACAAATTGTTGAGAATATTTTTTCATACCTTCTATGTCTTGTTTTTCTTTTGCTCTAAGATAATTTTCTTCTGCTTCTTTTTTAGATTCACTTCTCTTAGAAAGCTCCATCTGTTTTAATTCAGGAGGTTTTCCATCAAAAACATAAATTGGTTTTAAACCTTCAATAAGAAGATTAATATTCCTATAAAATAATCCAGAAAGATGGCTTGTGATCTTCTTATCTTTGTCCATTAAAGGGGTTCCGTCAAATTGCCTTATTGTTGTTAAAAATTGATAAAGAGTGTTTAATGCATCTACAGCTATAACTTTTCCTTTCAAGTCTTTTAATAAGACATACTTCCTAGGTATTATTTCAGAGATATTTACGCCCATTTTAATGTTTTTAAGAAGTAAATTAAATTAATAAATTTTGCTTTATTCCTATTTTTCACCTAGCATTATACTTTTGTCTTTTTTCTTCAAGAGTATTTTTTGCAGATTGAATATAACCATTTAAAAGTTCATTAAGAAGAATTAAACTATCCTTTCCAAAGTATCCTCTTGAGTCTTCTCTTATTTTTTCTCCTTGTTTTGGATTATATCTTTTTATTAGAACTAATTTTCTCGCGATAGAAGTTCGATTAGCAGAAGGATGTTTTAATGCCTCATCAAGGATAAGTTCTAATCTTTTTATCTCTGTAAGAGATTTGTTTGCCCTATCCATATCACTTTTTGGAGAATTATCTCCAGGAATTTCATAAGGGCCAAGATTATCATTCAAACTCATGTTTTCCCCTCTTAATTGATTCAACCAATCTAAATAGTCCTTCTTCTCCTTGAGCACAAAGATTAAAATCAATATCCTCAAAGGTTAAACTATCAAATACTGAATGATCCAGAGAATTATAAGCACAATTTAACCAAAGAGCATAATCAATAGGACATTGTATAGATTTAGCTCTTTCTAAACCATTTAAAATTTCTTGAGGTGAATAAGTTTTTCCTACAGCCATATAAACATAAAAAAAATGCTCTTTATAAATCTTTCTAATGTTGTCACTATGTAGTAAGGATGAATACTAAAAGAGAATAATTGAGAAACTTTAAATAAACACTTGGCTATCTTTGATTATGGAAATAGATTTTATGCCAATAGATTATTCTGATTTTGATTGGCAAGGGAAAAACTATGTAAAAATCATAGGTAGAACTCTTTCTGGCAAAAGAGTATGTGTAATAGATGATTATGAAGCTAGTTTTTGGGCTATTCTACAACCAAAAGTAAAAGAAAAGAAAATTCAAGAAATAATTGAAAAAATCAGTAAAATTAAAGTGAAAAACCCTAGTAGAACTTCTAGTGTATTAAAAACAGAACTCTGTAATAAAAAATTTTTAGGCAAGAGTGTAAGAGCAATTAAAATTTCTGTTACAAATCACAAAGATATGCATGGTATTGCAGACCAATTAGGAATGAAAGAAATCTACAAAAGAAGAGAGTATGATATCTCTTTAATTTCAAAATATGTTATGCAAGGAGGAATAGAACCATTATGTTGGTATAGAATTAATGGAGAAAATATTGATAATTCTGATGATTTTGGAGGAATTGGTAAGGCATTAGATGTAGATTTTTGTTTGAAAATAGAAGGAAAAGAAAAAAGTAAGGAACAGCCAGAGTTTAAACCTAAAATTCTTGCATATGATATTGAAGTAAGCGATATTGAACTTGGAAAAGGAGAAATTTTAATGATCTCTCTATATGGTAAAAATTTTAAAAAAGTTTTAACCTGGAAAAAATGTAATAAAAAACAAGATTTTGTAGAATGCTTTAAAGATGAAGAAGAAATGATTGAAGCATTTGTTAAATCTGTAAAAGAATACCAACCAGATATTCTTACTGGTTATTTTTCAGATGGTTTTGACCTTCCATATTTAAGAGCAAATGCACATCAAAATAAAGTTAAGCTCGCACTAGGAATTGATGGAAGTCAACCAGTTTTTTCAAGAGGAAGATTAGTTTCTGGAAAAATATCTGGCATAGTCCATCTTGATTTGTATAGATTTATTTCTTCTGTTTATTTCCAATATTTACAGTCAGAAACCCTTGGATTAAATGACATTGCTTCAGAACTACTTGGAGAGAAAAAAGATGATTTTGATTTTTTAAAATTAAAAAATATGAAAGAACAAGATTGGAAAGATTTTTTTGCCTACAATCTACAAGATTCTGTAATAACTTATAAACTTGCTGAAAAACTTTGGCCAGATATATTGGAATTTACTAAGATAATGAAACAGCCATTATTTAATGTTAGTAGAAACTCAATGTCAAGTCATGTTGAGGATTATATTTTACAGAATTTAAGTGGGTTTGATGAAATCGCTGAAAAAAGACCATTGCATGAGGAAATAGGAAAAAGAAGGGAAAGACCCAAGTATGTGGGTGCTTTTGTATTTCAACCAAAACCCGGACTCTATGAAAATTTATGTTTTTTTGATTTTACTTCTATGTATGCTTCGGTTATTGTTTCATATAATCTCTCTTTATCTACTTTTGAAAGCATAAAAGAAAAAAAACCAGTTTTCTCAAAACAAAAAGGTTTTTTTCCAAAAATGCTTGAAGAAATAATTGAAAAAAGGAAAAAATACAAACAAGAATATAATAAAAATAAAAATCCTGTAACAAAAGCAAGAAGTAATGCATACAAGTTACTTGCAAATGCTGCTTATGGTTATCAAGGTTTTTTTGGTGCAAGGTATTATTGTGTAGAAGCGGCTGCTGCAACCGCTAGTTATGCTAAAGAGAATATACTAACTGCAATAGATAAAATTAAGAAAAAAGGGTATGAGATAATATATTCAGATACTGATAGTATTGCATTTCTCTTAGGAAAAAATACTAAAAAAACAGTTTTAGAGATGCTAAAAGAGATTAATTTAAAATTACCAGGGATTATGGAACTTGAACTAGAAGATTTTTACAAGCGTGGCCTATTTGTTTCTAAAAGATCTATTGAAAAAGGTAAAACCAGAGAAGATAGTGGTGCAAAGAAAAAATATGCACTAATCGATGAAAAAGATAAGATGAAAATCCGGGGATTTGAAACAGTTAGAAGAGACTGGTGTAAACTTTCTCGTGAACTCCAGAATAAAGTTTTACAAAATATTCTTAAAAAAGGGAATGAAAAATCTGCATTAGAACTAATAAAAGAGACAATAAAAGAAATTAAAGCAAGACAAATTGATAAAAATCAACTTATGATAAGAACTCAATTAAAAAAACCAATTAATGAATATGTTTCTAAAGGCCCACATGTTATTGCTGCTCAAAAGATGGAAGACGCTGGTCTTGCAGTATCACAAGGAATGTTGATTGAGTATTATTTAGCTGAAAACAAATCAAGTAAAAGCAAGCTAGTCCGGGATAAGGTTAAGCTTCCAGATGAATCCGGAGAGTATGATATTGATTATTATCTCAATAATCAAATTTTACCTGCAGTAGGGAATATTCTTGAAGTTTTTGATATTGATGTTGAAAAAGAATTTATAAAAGACCACAGACAAAAAGGGTTAGGTGATTTCTAAAATCAAACCCATAATTTTTTAAAAAAGGTTTCTAAAACATCTCCAAGATCATCTGCCCATGGTTTTTGAATTAAAGGAAATACCTTTTTGTTTTGGTAATACATTTCGGTTATACAATTGTATTCAGGCATATTTCCCTTGAACATTATACTAGGAATAGTTAGGGTTACTTCTCCTTGTTTAAAAGTATCGTAAAAAACTTGGCAGAGATCATTTGAGGAAACAAGAACTCTTGCCTTTTTTCTCAGAGATTCTAGTTCTACAATATTCCTATCCTTATAATTCAATTTTATATAGTCTTTTATTGATAACATTTTTACCTCAATTTTTGCTTCAAAAAATTTGATTAGAAGAATATCATTTAAGGGTGTTTTTAAATCTTCTTATAACTTCGAATAAATTCTTAGCCATCTGAAGGGTTTTGTCTAGATTTTTTATTTAAATTATTCATTCTTTTTAATCAATTCCTGCAAATCCAAAACCTCTAAAAACCCAAATCTCTTTCTAAGAACATGGGAAAAGCAAAACAAAGACATAGAGAAATATATAAGCCAAAACCAGAATTTGTAGAGAGAATGGAAAAACTTCTTGGAAGTAAGCAAGAAGCAGAGAAGTTTTTTGAAATATGTAAGACAGAGACACCAGACTCAATTAGATGTAATACTCTTAAAATTTCCCCAGAAGAATTAAAACAGAGGCTTGAACAGTATGGTTGGAAAATTGTTCAACCATTTGAAAACAACAAGGAAATAATGATTATTGATGAAACAAACAATGGGGGAGGAAGAAAGTTAGCTCCAGGAGAGCTTGGTAAAACACAAGAACACCTACTAGGATATTATTATGTCCAAGAGATTTCATCAATGTTACCCTTATTTGTGCTTCAACCAAAACCAAATGAAATATTTCTAGACCTTTGCGCAAGTCCTGGAAGTAAAACAACCCAGGCGAGTGCATATATGGAAAATACAGGATTAATAATTGCAAATGATAATAATCTTGGAAGGATAAGAATTTTGAATTCTAATTTAGAAAAATGTGGGGTTATGAATGCAATTGTTACTCGAAGTGATGGAGTTAAACTTTGTAATAATTTGCTTAAGCGATCAAACTTAAAATTTGATAAGATTCTTGTAGATGCTCCTTGCTCTGGAGAAGGAACTCTAAGAAAAAGTCCAAAAACCTATCTAATGTGGAATCTTAACATGGTTCACAAGTTAGGCTCAATACAAAAAAGACTTGCATCTAGTGCATTAAGACTCTTAAAAGTCGGTGGTGAGATGATTTATTCAACCTGTACCTTAACTCCTGAAGAAGATGAAGAAGTTATTAATTATCTTTTAGAAAGATTTGATATCCAGATAGAAGAAATAAACCTTCCATTAAAACGACATTGCGGTGTATGTGAATGGGATGGTAAAAAATTAAATCAACAGATAAAGAATTCTTGCCGTATCTATCCTCAAGATAATAATACTGATGGATTTTTTCTTGCTAAAATAAAAAAATTGTCTGATAAGGAAAAAGAGATAGGAGAAAGGAGAAAATGAGATTTGGGACAATTTCAAAATTTGGGACAAGTTTATTGTTTGCTGGAATGTGTCTTTTCTCAAAAGCAGAAACAAATGAGACAAAACAAGCTAGTGCTAGAGAAATAAGGACTTTATCTTCTTATTTTCAAGAATTGCCTTTTTCTATTAAAGATAAAGAGATAATCTACAAAGATTTTAAGAATATGCATTTTGATTTACTTCCTAGAACCAATATTGAAAAAAATAATGAGCTAGGAGAAAAATCACTTATTTTTAAGAAGTATTATCATGTCGATGATGAAAGCAAATTAGAGAACATCTTGATTACAGAAGCTTTTAAACTTGGATATAATAAAAAGGATTTAGAAGAATTAGCTCCAAGCCAAGCATTAAATTTATGTTTTAAGATTATTACGAATAGTTTAGATTTTGCTTATGTTGATAATGATGAAGATTTTATAAAAAAATATGGTTCTTCTTTACCTATTGAAGATTATTTATATATTGGAAAAGGGGATTGTGATAAGTATTCAGGAGGATTAAGTGCAATATTCAATCAATTAAAAAAATATAATAAAAATATTAATAATCTCTATGTTTTAGATGGTTCTCTTGGAGGAGATTATCCTACTCATGCTTGGAATGCAATTTTAGCTGTAACAGATAAAAATATTTTTTTGACTCATATTGATTTAACTTGGGCTGATTGTGGAGAAGAAAGTATTGAAGCAAGAAGAGGCAAGCATATTCCTTGGGATGATGATGAATTAAAAGCAAGATTTTACAAAGAAGTTGGAGAGCTTGGAAAAAGTTCTGAATATTTTTTCAAAGTTTACAATAAATTCCATATGATTGAAACAAAAAAAATGGCTCTAAGAGAGATATTTAGTTTATATTATATTAAGGACAATCTAGAGAAAGCTGAAAAATATAAAAAAATGTATGAAAATCTATATTCAAAAGAAGAATTAGAAGAAGATTACAATTATAAGATAATACTTATGCAATATTCAAGATTAAAAGAAGATAATATAAATAAAGAAAAGACATACCTCAAAAATATGGGTTTAAATCCAGTTTATATGATTAATAAATCAGGATTGTTAGAACTTGAAAAAGAAAAACAAATAGGAGAAAGGAGAAAATGAAATTTCAAATACTTGACAAAACAAAAAAGAAAAAAATTATAGAAAAGATTTCATACTTAGGAATAGAAAAAATTCCCTTCTTATTATTAACTACAGGTAAGGAAAAGATAAGAATGTTTTCTGGAATTTTAAGTAATGAAGAGATTAATGAACTAAGAAAAATTCTTCCTATTGAAACAATTGGATTATATTTTGGAAAAGAAGTTGGCAAACCAGGACAAGAAGAGGTCAGACTTAGTATTGATGCTATGCATGTTTTACAAAAACAAATTACCCATAATATGGTGAAGCTTTCTGAAGAACAAAAAGAAAACTGGTTAGCAGGAAAAGATTTAGAACTTTCTAAAGAAGAGCAAAAACAAGCAGAAAAAAACAAGACTAGTGGCTTTGTTGCAGTTATGTTTAAACAAGATATAATCGGAACAGGGAAAATATCTCAAGACAAGAAAGTTATTTATAACTATTTACCTAAAGAAAGAAGAAGGAAGAATTAGAAATGACACTAACAGAAAAGCAAATAGAATCTTATGTGAAGGCAGGAGAAGTCTCTAAACAGGTTGAATCCTATATTAGAAAAGAGATTAAACCAGGCATGTTACTTATTGATATTGCCAATAAGATTGATGCAAAGATTGCTGAACTTGGTGCAGAACCTGCTTTTCCTGTAAATTTATCCTTAAATGAAGTAGCTGCACATTATACTCCTTCAAGCGAGGATACAACTATTGCTAATGGGTTGTTAAAGATTGATTTAGGGGTTTGTATTAATGGTTTTATCTCTGACAGAGCTTTTTCTATTGATTTAACTGAAAAAGGAGATTTTAAAGAAATGATTGAAACAAATGAGAAAATTTTAGAATCAACTCTAAGTGAATTAACATTAAACTCAACTGTATCAGACGTTGGAAAGAATATAGAAAAAAATTTAGAAAATACTGGGAAAAGGGGAAAGTTTACAATAATCAAAAATCTTTCAGGCCATACTCTTGAAAAAAATATGATTCATGCAGGACTAACAATTTCAAATTATAAAAATGAGAATAAAACCCTGTTATTTGGAAAGGCAATTGCAATTGAACCTTTTTTAACAACAGGCAGTGGTTTAATTTACGAAGGTCAAACAGGAGAGATTTATATGTTACAAAATGAAACACAACAAGTAAGAGATTCTGATGCGAGAAAGTTACTCCAATATATTAAAGAAAAATATCAAACAAGACCCTTCTGTAAGCGTTGGATTGAAAAGGCTGCACAGAAATTAGGTTTTAAAAAAATTAATTTTGCATTAAGACAAATGTCAGGCCAAGGAATCTTACATAACTTTCCTGTACTAATTGAAAAGACAAAAAAACCAGTTTCTCAAGCAGAAAGAACCCTATTGATTTTTGATGAGAAAATTGTGATTACTAATTAGGATCTGATGTCTTAAGATTATCTGTATTGTAACCACTTTAAAATAACACTGAGCAAAAGGTTTATAAGCTTCTGGAAAATATACTTTTTATAAATAAAAAATTTTAATTTTAAAAATGGCAAAAGCAAAAAAATATATCTCTTACATTGGACCAGATAAATGTTATACTCTGGAATCTATTGGAAATGGAAATGAAATTATCTCTGGAAAAGGATATGGGGGACTAATTGTTAAACTAGCATCTAGATTAAAAGAAATAAAAGATAGTGAAAATATAGAAGTCGTGATATTTAATGCAAATCAAATTCCTGATTTAAAAGAGGACCTTAAACCATTTCCAGAAGAAGAGTTTAATGCACTTAAAATAATTAATAATTTTTATAATCAATCATTAACCAAACCTCCAAAATTTCAAGAATAAAAATTCTAAATATTTTTAACCAGCATATCTAATTTTTTCTGACAAAGCTGCTTTAGCACTTCTTAAATACTGTTGCTCAATTTTTTTATAACTTTCAATATCAGACTTTGTTACAGAAGGCCTGACTTTATCCATGGCATGTTCAAAATCTTCTTTTGTAACCTTTTTAACATCAATATTTTTACGCAAAGCAAGCATTGCTGCTTCTCTTGCTAAAGATTCTATATCTGCCCCAGTATATCCATCTGTTTTATCTGCAAGATCTTTAATTAAAGCTTCTTTATTATCAATAGGCATCTTTTTTGTATGAATCTTTAGGATTGCTTCTCTTCCTGTTTTGTCTGGGACATTTACATATACAATTCTGTCAAACCTTCCAGGTCTAAGTAATGCTGTATCTAGCATATCTGGCCGGTTTGTAGCTCCAATAACAATAACATTACTTAAATCTTCAATACCATCCATTTCAGCTAGCATTTGATTTAAAACACTTTCAGTAACTCTGCTTCCGCCAGATCCTTGTCCAGTTCTTTTACCTGCAAGAGCATCTATTTCATCAAAAAAGATTATACACGGTGCAACTTGTCTTGCCCTTTCAAAAGTTTTTCTTATACCTTCTTCTGATTTTCCAACCCACATACTTAGTAAACTAGGGCCTTTAACTTGGATAAAATTTGCTTCACTTTCTGTTGCAACTGCTTTTGCTAAAAGAGTCTTACCTGTTCCAGGAGGTCCGTAAAGTAAGACTCCTTTAGGGGGTCTAATCCCCATTCTTTCAAAAGACTGTGGAAATTTAAGTGGCCATTCAACTGCTTCTTTTAATTCTGTTTTAGGATCTTCTATTCCGCCAACATCTCCCCATTGTACATTAGGAGTTTCAACCAAAACCTCTCTCATTGCACTAGGACGCACAACTTTAAGGGCTTCTAAAAAATCAGTTTTTGTAACTTTTAATTCTTCTAATAATCCTCTTGGAATTTCTTCTTCTTCATCTAATTTAAATTTGTGAAGATTTCTTCTTAAAACAGACATTGCAGCTTCTTTTGCAAGTGCAGAAATATCAGCTCCAACAAACCCGTGAGTTTTTGCAGCAAGCTCTGTTAAATCTACATCTTTTGTCAAGGGCATTCCTCTTGTATGAATTTTAAAAATACTTAATCTTCCATCTTTATCTGGTACTGAAATAGATAACTCTCTATCAAATCTTCCAGGTCTTCTTAATGCAGGATCAATTGAATTAACCCTGTTTGTTGCTCCAATAACTACAACACGACCACGAGATTTTAGACCATCCATCATTGTTAATAGTTGGCTTACAACACGTCTTTCGACCTCTCCTGCAGTATCTTCTCTTTTAGGTGCAATGGCATCTATCTCATCAATAAAAATAATTGATGGGGCATTTTTTTCTGCTTCATCAAATATTTCTCTAATTTTTTTTTCAGATTCTCCATAAAACTTAGACATAATCTCAGGCCCATTTAATAATATGAAGTGTGCTTCACTCTCATTTGCAACTGCCTTAGCAAGTAGTGTTTTACCTGTTCCAGGAGGTCCGTGTAATAAAACTCCTTTAGGAGGTTCTATTCCTAAACGTGAAAAAATCTCTGGATGTTTTAATGGTAACTCTACCATTTCTCTAATTTTTTTTACTTCTTCTCTTAATCCACCAATATCTTCATAAGTAACTTGCGGAATTGTCTCTTCTGATATTTCAACTGCTTTTGAATTTAAAACAATATGGGTGTTTTCTGTTATAACTACTGGCTGATTTGGTGCAGCAGATACAATTGAAAATCTTAACTGAGATATTCCTCCAGGGACCCCTCCCCCAGACATTTGATTAAATATGTTTTCAATATCTCCAAATAAATCTCCAAACTCTCCACCCATAATATCTCTTCTTCTCTGAACACCACCAAGAACAACTAAATCTCCCTTAACAATTGCCCTACCAAGAAGACCATTTTTTAGATTATCTCCAGAACCTTGAACTATTACTCCTTGTTGTGCTGGTGCAATTGTTATTTTTTTAGCCTCTTTTGCATTTGCCTTTGTTATTTCTACATATTCTCCAATTCCAGTTTTTGCATTTTTCCTAGTTATACCATCAATACGTAAAATTTTTTCTCCTCTATCTGCAGGATAAGATTTATCTACAATTGCAACTGTTTCTCTTGAACCATTAATAGTTATAATATCTCCACGAGATAAATCTAGTTTTGACATTAATTCTGGGTCAATTCTAGCAATGCCTTTATATGCATCGTCTTGTAATGCTTCTAGAACACGAAGCTTTATTTTTTGTGATTTTTCTTTTTCTGCCATTTTTATTTTGTTTTATTTTTATTTTTTATTCAAAGTTTAATGAAATCCTTCCCATTTCTTCAAAACATAATCCAACCATTTCTTTCATTTTCTTTTCTTGTTCTTGCATAAATTCTATAATTTCTTTTGGTATTGAAACAGCGTAGCTGTTTCCAACATACCTTAGCTTAACTCTAAATTGTTTTTTCTTGAGACTTTGGAAATCTTCATATTCTTTTAAATCTGCCGGATGCAGGATTTTATTACCACACTTATCGCAGAGTAGGACACGAATATGAAATCCATTTTTTTCAACTACTGCTTTTTGCATTGGTTTATTACAGTCCTTGCATAAAATAGTGTTATCAAATATATCTGTCATGTATATACTTCAAGTGTATACTATTTAAATGTTTTGGTGATTTAGTACATACTTCAAAACATAAAAGCCTATAAAATCAAGATACCCCTTATAAAAATGACAGAGGAGGATTATTTTCTTATTGTAAGGAAAATTGACAATGAGACCAAACTTGCATATGTTGAGACTCGAGAAGGAAACAGAATTTTTTATACACAACTTGGAGAAAAATTATTAACAGAACACGGAGATAATGTTTGGTTTGAAGGTGCAAAGTTTAATTATCTTTTTGATGAACGTGGAAATTTTAACAGTGTAAAACTCTTTAATCCAAAAGATGGGCCTGTTAAAAGTTTAGAATAAACCAAGGATTCTATTTAATCTTCACAAATTCAAATTTCTTTTCAATCTCCTTATCAAACTTCTTCCAAGCCAAGGTTTTTGTTAGGATTAAATGAGCAGTTGTTTTTGTGAATATAAAATAAGCTCGATATTTTTTTCTTTCTTGAGGGAAATAAATATCTCCAGGACTAGTATGAAATTTATAAGAATGTGTCTTGTCTATATCCTCGCAATAAAGCTTATCATAAATATCAAAAATGTCATCTAATAGTTCCAGTGTTAGATCTTCTGGTCTAAATTTGTACCATAAAACTTCAGGAGTATTACTAAGACCAAGAATCTCTCCTTTTTTACTTGCTATTCTCTTTTTCATAATGTTCTATAGAAAACAACCTATTAAAATTTTATGATTATAAAATAAACTTAAAAACCCTTTATTCTAAGTAGATATATGGCTGGAAAAGAAAAATTTAAAATTACAATTCCTAGAGAAGAAAAAAATATTTTTCAAAAATCTTTAAGTGTTTGGAAAAATATCTGGGGATTTTTAAGAAAAGATTCTTTTCTTTCATTAGTTGTGGATTTTATACTTGCATTTTTAATAATTAAATTCATATTTTTCCCACTATTATCTATTGCAACAGGTACTGCCTTGCCTTTAGTTATTGTTGAAAGCTGTTCAATGTATCATTCTGATGGATTAGAAGAAGTTTTACAAAATCCTATTTATGCAAGCAATGGAGTTACATTAAATGATGCAGAAGATTGGAGTTTTAAAAATGGTATGAATAAAGGAGATATTATCTTTGTTATTAACCCTAAAAATGCAGAAATTGGCAATGTAGTTATATTTAATGGAGGTGTTGCTCATCCCATAATCCATAGAATTATTGCAGAGACAAATACTAAGATTAGTACAAAAGGAGATCATAATATCGGACAGTTATCAATTGAACAAGATATAAATAAAGAAAGACTGATAGGAAAAGCAGTCTTTAGAATCCCTTATATTGGTTGGTTAAAACTTATTTTTTTTGAATTTTCTCGTTCTCCAGAAGAAAAAGGCCTGTGTAATTAAAAAGAAATTATAAATTGTGGATTAATAAATAATTCTAAGTTTTTGATTAATCAAAAACTTTATATATGCTTGTTCTTGTTATTAACAATGCAATTTTGTCCTAAGTGTGGTTCAATTCTAGTTCAAAAAAGAAAAAATTATGGATGTCCTAGATGTAGTTATTCTACAACAGAAAAAATAAAGCTCCAAGTAAGTGAAAAACTTGGTGAAAAACAAGAAATTCGTGTGATTAAAGACAAAGATGTTGACACCTTGCCTACAGTTGATGCAACGTGCCCTAAATGTGAACATGATAAGGCACATTTCTGGACATCTCAAACACGTTCTGGTGATGAAGCAGAAACAAAGTTTTTTAGATGTAAAAAATGCAGAAACACTTGGCGAGAGTATCGTTAATTTTTCTAATTTAAAAAATCATAAAAGTTATAATCATAAAAACCTAACTCTTCTAATAAATAATCTCTTTCATCTTGTTTATCTTTACAAACTTCAAGACTTAAACAGTTTAAAGGATAATTTTGATCAAGCATAATCCCATTACCTGATTGATGAAATTCTATGTCCTCTTTTGTCCTTAAAATAAAAAACATGCTAAGACTCCTTTTATTTTCCTCTCTTTCATCATAATAACATAATGCCTTATCTAAGCTCTCTGCAAAAGGGCCCCTAGTCTGGGATTCAGAACAACCTAAAGAACGGAACAAAATGTGATGTTCTCTTGCTAAATCATTAACATTTAAATCATACTTTTCAAGATATTTAAGAAGGGTAAACCCCCCATATTTTGAGAAAACATTTATATGTAATAAAGGATTGAATTGAGTAAGCTTGTCCATAAAACTTTTTAATTTAAAGATTTATAAATCTTTCTTTTTGTTACTAAAGAGTAATCATATAACTCTACAGAAATATTAAAGGTTCGAATAAGTATCTTGATAAGATAAACTTTTAAACTGGTTCTATTATTAATTACCAAGGCTCTGTAGCTCAGTTTGGTTAGAGCACTAGGCTCTTAATAGGCTCCCTTTCTTTAGAAAAGAAAGGTTCCTGGAATCAAAGAAACTGTAATAGTTTAAGATAACACATAAGAGTCACCTAGGTGTCGGGGGTTCAAATCCCTCCAGGGCCATTTGGGATTTGAACAAGAGGGTTCAAATCACTTAAATTTGTAAGAATTTAAGTTCCAAAAATTTCAAAGAAATTTTTAGGACCTCCAGGGCCATTTTGTTTTAATTCTAAAAATGGAAAATCAAAAACAAAAAACAAAAAGATTTGAGAAAGTGATGAAGATTCTACTTAAAGATTATCCTTCAACAAAAACAACTCTGAATAACATGCGACACGAGAAAAAAAGAGATCCCTTCAAAATCCTTATTTCTTGCCTGCTTTCTCTAAGAACACAAGATAAAAATACAGAAAAAGCATCAAGCCAATTATTTGCAATTGCATCAACCCCCCAAGAGGTTGTAAAAATGCCAATAAAAAAACTTGAAAAACTGATTTATAGTTCTGGACATTATAAAAAGAAATCCAGAATCCTAAAACATGTTTCATCTGAATTAATTAAGCGTTTCAAGGGAAAAGTTCCTGATACAGAAGAAGAACTTTTATCAATAAAGGGCATAGGAAGAAAAACTGCTAATATTGTGCTTGGATTTGCATTTGACAAACCTGTTCTTCCAATTGATACTCATTGTCATAGAATTCCAAACAGGCTTGGCCTGATAAAAACAAAAAATCCAGAACAAACAGAGCTCGAGGTTGCAAAAATTCTGGCAAAAAAATACTGGCCAGAATTTAATAGTTTATTTGTACAATTTGGCCAGACAATATGTGTACCAATTAGTCCAAAATGTTCAATATGTCCTGTTTCAAAGTTATGTAAACAAGTTGGTGTTATTAAAAGTAGATAAGACTATTTATCTAGGCCCTTGAATATCATTTTCCTAGAGTTCTTCTACTATAGGGAAGTCTATGAACTTCACCGGTTTTAAGGTTAATAAAAAGGGATATTATCTTCCCATCTTTCCTAGAACTTAGTCTTTTCTGATCCTCACTTCCTTGATACCCCTTAGGTATGCTGTATTCTTCACCATAAAAAAGAAAGCGCCGATGGCCAGTAATAATTGTATCATATTCTTGAGCAACCACTCCATTCTTAGGTAATTCTAACCCTTGTTGGTAAATATGATTATAAGGCATTTTAAGCTAATATCCTTTTAATTTCTTCAATACGGTCAGCAACTTCACGGCCTTTTTTTGTAAGCTGAATTATCTTGATTCTACCTTTTTTCTCAAAAACAACTAATCCGAGCTCTTCTAAAATCTGAAGAATTTTAACTGCGTGAGAATATGTACAATCAACTTCTTTTGCTAGAACAGAACCATACTTAGCTTTTGATACTTTTTTTAAAGCAATTAACATTAAAGCTGGCTTTCTCCTGAAAAATAAATCAAAGTTGTCTCCCATTTTACCTTATTTTAATATATATATTTTAATCTATATATCCGAGTTAGAAAGTCCTTATAAAGCTTTCTCAAGAAATTCGTCCATAAACAGTAGATACAAATTTATACTGATTTTTTAGGTTGACATTAAGGGGTTGTAAATGTTTAAATAGCCTTTTGCAAAAAGTTCTTGCTGACTTGCTATCTGTTCTATCTCTGTGTTTTTGTTAGCAATAGATTGAGCAATATACTCTCCAGTATCTTCACTTAGAATAGCATTAGTGACTTCTTGTCCTGTTGATGTAAAGATTAAATCAGGATTATCTGCTATTGTTTTTGGTGTTTGGCCTTCATAAGTATGGATCTCTCCTTTTGTAACAACAGAATAAAAATCCTGGCCTTCAATATCAAATGCTATTACTGGTTTTTCTAGTGTAAATGGATTTTTGTGCAAATCATAAACTCCTATCTCGTTTAAAATAAATGATAAAAATTCTGGTTCAATTTCAATATATTGATTCTGTTGAGGAATCTCTTGAAGATTATTTTCTGTTTCTTGAATATTAGAATCTTGAATCAGTTGGTTAGAAATCTTAAGATCTGCTAGAGGATTTTGTAGTTCTATTTTTATATTTGTTTGGAAGAACAAAATATAAACCAAAATACTAGATAGAATTAAAACAATAAATATAAGGATTGAAATAGCAAAGATTGCTTTGTTTGGATAAGCTTTTCTTAATAAAAGATCTATATATTCTAGTTTTAAACCTCTTTGTTGAAGTTTTCTTGTAATCTGCACTGGAGACATCCCAATTTCCCTAGAATTTCTAATTTTTCTAATCAACTCTTTTTCATCTTCCATGTTCTAATTTTAATTATTTGAATACAAGATTAATAAAGTTTGTGTAATCCATTTTTAAAGATATTAAACTAATAATTTATTAAATAAAAAATATAACCCTTAATTAAATTACTTATTCATGGAATATATTAAACTAGGTGTTTTTTATACTACATCTATATGTGTTGCTATGGTCATGTATATTTGTCTTAATCCTAAAACATTTTTTCAGGGAATGAGAACCACAATACCTGATTATATTGATTATAATGCTAGGTGTATTAATGAACCAAAAACAACTCATCAAGCAAATATTTCTGCAAGCTTAATAAAAATGCCCAATAACACTAATAATCTCGAGAAGGTAGTCCAATAGGGTAATAAGAAAATTTAAATAACAATCCTTCTTCTTTAAACCATGATAGATATCAAATTAATCAGGGAAAATCCAGAATTAGTAAAAAATAACCTTAAAAAGAAATTTCAAGAAGAAAAGATTGAGCTCGTTGATAAGGTAAAAAAATTAGATGAAAATTGGAGAAAAGAAAAGCAAAAATCAGATAATCTTCGTTCTGAAAGGAATAAGATTTCTCAAGAGATAAGCAGTTTGATGAAGTCTAAAAACAAAAAAGGTGCAGAAAAATTGATTAAAGAAGCTAAAGATATTCCTTCTAAAATACAAAAGATTGAAGAAAAAATGCAAAAACTTTCATTAGAAATTAAAGAGATAATGATGAAAATTCCCAATATAATTCATGATTCTGTTCCTATTGGAAAAAATGATAAAGAAAATGTTGAGATTAAAAAGTTTGGAAAACCTAAGGAATTTAATTTTCCTGTAAAGAGTCATGTTGAACTTGGAGAAGAATTAGGTATACTTGACTTTGATATTTCTGCAAAAACATCTGGAAAAGGGTTTTACTTTATGAAAGGAGAACTAGCAGAATTAAACATGGCCCTAATAAATTTTGCAAGAGATTTTATGATTAAATATGGTTTTGAATATGTAGAACCCCCATTAATGATTCGAAAAGAAGTTTTAGACGGTGTTTATTCAACTAAAGAAATTGAACAGATGGCATATAAAATCCAAGGTGAAGACCTATATCTTATTGCAACATCAGAGCACCCTTTAATCGGACAATTTATCGGAAGAACTATGCAAAAAAAAGAGCTTCCTATACTTCAAACAGGATATAGTATGTGTTTTAGAAAAGAAATTGGAAGTCATGGTATTGATGAAAAAGGAATATATAGAACTCATCAATTCAACAAACAAGAGATGATTGTAATTTGTGAACCTGAAGAAAGTTATAAATGGTATGATAAAATGTTAAATGCTTCTATTGAAATATTTAAGGCATTAGAGATTCCATTTAGAGTTTTAGAATGTTGTTCTGGAGATTTAGCAGATTTAAAGGCAAAATCATGTGATCTAGAAGCATGGTCTCCAAGACAAAAGAAATATTTTGAGGTTACCTCTCTAACAAATATGGAAGAAGCCCAATCTCGAAGATTAGGAATAAGAATTGAGAATCCTTCTGGACAAAATTATTTTCCACATACATTAAATAACACTGTGATTGCTACATCTCGTGCACTAGTTGCAATAATGGAAAACAATCAGAATAAAGACGGAACAATTAATATTCCAAAAGCACTTCAACCATATATTTATAATAAAAAGAAAATCGGAGGTAAAAAATAAAATGGAGTTCCCTAATGAAGACCTAGATTCAAGAACATTTTTAAGTAATGGGGCCGGGATTGAATCAACCACTCCGATAATTACTGAGTTTAATGATCCTTCTGGAAATAATTTAGGATTTAATTTAGATGAAAGATTAAAAGCAGACTGGGGTAATTTTTATGTTTTTTCACAAGATTTAGCTTATAACTTTTTTAACACATTTAGAATTTGGTGTTAGTAATCTTTAGTCTTCTCACCAAAACCCTTATAAACAAGTTGAAATTTTAATAATTATGGCAGAGATGAACATGCCTGCTGGTTTTGGCGGGTTAATGAGATATAAGGAAGAATATGATTCTAAGATAAAGATAAGTCCAACACAAGTAATCATTCTTATTATTTTAGCAATTGCAAGTATTCTTGCATTAAGAATATTCTTTTAATAAATTTATAATCAAATATAAAATAAACAAGTAATAAATAAAAAATGTTCGGAAATATAAACCCAAAACAAATTGAAGGCGTGATGAAAAGAATGGGAATCTCACAGATTCCTGTAGATGCAAAAAGAGTTATAATTGAAAAAGAAGATTCAAGAACAATTATTGATGAGCCTTCTATAACTAAAGTTACAATGCAAGGCCAAACAACTTATCAAATTACTGGTATGGAAAGAGAAGAATCACAAGATAGCTCTGAAGACGAAGAATCTAGTGAAGAGATAACAGAAGAAGATGTAGAAATGGTTGTTGCTCAAACTAATGTAAGCAAGGAAAAGGCACGTGAAATTCTTGATAAACACAATGGAGATATTGCTTCTGCAATTATAGAATTAAAGAAATAGAGGGAAAATTATAATCTAACTGTCAATTCTAAATCTTTAGTCTTTTCAAAACCAGTCGGATTTAATATTTCTAAACCCTTATTAATTATGTCTGATAAAATCTGCCCTATGTAATTAATGTCCTCATAAAATTCTGCCTGGTGTAACACTGCATTAATCTCTCCTTGAGTAGAATCTAAATTTTTTATTTTATTCTTCTTATTCTTAAAAGCAATACTTAAATAATTACCATTCATCAAGAAATCAGTACTAACCTCTAAGTAAGGTTTTCCATCTTTTGTAAAACATCCCTTCAAAAGAGGTCCAAATTCAATCCAGTCCTTTCGTGTTTCTTTAATATTGGATACAAACCTATCAAATTCATCTTGATAAATATCTTCCAATCTAATAAAATTAAAAAAACTCCAATAACCATTATCTAAATTAATCTTTGAAAGAATATAATCAAAAGGCAATGGAAGAGAAGTTGCGCCAACATCAATTGAATATCTTGAAAATAGATTATTAAAAGATAACTTCTTTTCAAGTTCTAAGGGCACTACAGAATTCATTCTTTTTAGAGAATTTACCTGTTCGATTGAAGCTTCAAAGTTTACTCTTTGGCTAGGTTCTAGAGTGATTTCTGGATTTTGTATTTTTCTTAATAAACTTTGTGCATCAAACTTGAGTCTCATAAGTTAACTTAAATAAAATTATTTATAAATCTTTTCTTTTTGTCATCACTATTAAATAAAAACCACCCCTATAAACTCTACAACAATAAACCATAAAAACCTATTTTATATTCTAATTTTATGCAAGCTGGAAAGATATTTCCTAATAATCATTTTTCTAATTCAACTAAAAATCAAGAAAAATGGGTTGAGAACATAGAAGAAGCTGAAAAGCATCTTAAAATAGCAGACCATATGGCCTATGTTACACTAACAATTCTAAAAGAAAATAGAATGATTATCAAGATATTAGAAGAACTCTATTCTTGTGCAACATGTCTAATGAAGGGTCTGCTACAATATGAATATGCCCTTAAAAGAGTCCCGTTATACAAGAATCCTGAACTCAATTTAAAAACCTTTAAGAACAAAATATCTCCAAGATATTTTAACGAATCTGAGTTAAAAATAATGCTGGCAATATTGGAAATACAAAAAAAACACAAAGAATCTCCTGTAGAATTTGTAAGGAGAGACAAATTTGTTATACTTCTGGGAGACCAGTATATTGTCCTCACTGTTGAAAAAATAAGAGAATTTTTAGGGGTATTAAAAAGGGCCATAATTAGTACAAAAGATAAAATGATTGAAAATTGAGAAAGATATAAAAACTCTAAGCATTTCTATTAATTGCGTCCTATATTTTGAATTAGAGAGGTTAGAATACAATCATGGAAGAAATATCCGATTTACTCAAAGAGAAAACTAGTGCAGATCACCTGCTTTATGTTAGCTTGAAGTATACAAAAACCTGCGATGTTATATTAAATCTTATTGCAAGATGGAAATCTATGATGGAAATGGGCTTTGAAGGATTACTTGAACATGCGTTAAAAAACAAAAAAATACCCTACATGTCTAAGAATCCTAAAGAAAAGATAGAGTTTATGAAGAAATATTTTAAAAAAAATGAAAAAATTCAAGAATCTATACCTTTATACATCTTTTTCAAAAGAATTCCTGAATTAAAAATAAAAAAAGAAGGGGAATTTAGAAAAAATGTTTGTTTAAAAATAATTGAGCCAACTAAAACAATAGAAATAAATATGGAAAAATTAAAAGAGTATTCTGAAATTCTCGAAAACTTTATAAGTGAAGTCAAACATATTCTTTCTAAGTAAAAATTAAAATTAACAAGAAATGGCGAGAATAATCACAATTGTTTCTGGAAAAGGTGGGGCTGGAAAGACTACTAGTGCTATAAATCTAGCTGCTGCATTAAATAAGCTTAATAAGAATGTAATTGTTGTGGACGCAAATCTAAACACTCCAAATCTTGGAATCCATTTAGGAGCCCCAATTGTACCAATTAGTTTAAATCATGTTTTAAACGGTAAGGCAGATATTGAAGAAGCAATATATGAACATTATTCTGGTACTAAAATTGTACCTTCTTCTCTTTCTATAAAAGAATTAACAAAATTTAACACTAAAAATCTTTCAGATGTTGTTAAAAGATTACATCATCTAACTGAGTTTGTTATTTTTGATAGTGCTGCAGGTTTTGGACCAGAAGTTATGGACACGCTAGGAGTAAGTGAAGAAATAATTGTTGTAACAAATCCAGAAATGCCTGCTGTTACAGATGCATTAAAAACAGTTAAAGTTGCTCGTGAAATGGGTAAGGAAGTTAAAGGAGTTATAGTCACAAGACATAAGGGTAAAAGTTATGAGATGTCTTTATCCTCAATCAAGTCTATGTTAGAAACTCCTATTATAGGAATTATTCCAGAAGATGATAAAGTTAAAGAAGCTCTTTCTAAACGTGATGCCATAATGCATACTCATCCTAGAAGTAAAGTTGCGAGAAAGTATTTAGAAATCGCAAGAAAGATTGCTGGAGATATTGTGGATGAAGGTAATTGGTTTTCTAGACTTTTTAAAAGAGAATATTAGATTGCATTAATTATCTATTTCAAAGGATATAAATTTTTATAAAGAGGATTTTGTTGTAAAAAGTATGTCAATAATTGATGAAGAAAATAGGGTATATAGAAGAACAGAGATTTCTGATTCTATTGAGGGGGTTGCCTTAAACCTAGAGGAAGTAGTGGATGAGATTGATAAAAGAAATCCCGCAAGTCTAAAAGTAAAAGAATTGCCAGAGTATAAAACTGTTCTTGATGCAATCAGAAATCTAAGGTCAACTATTACTACTAAATATGACAGAATAAATATGCCCTACAAAGACTAGATATTAATAGATTTTATCTAGCTAACTCTACTTCCAACTTCTATTTCAGAATCAGGTTGAATTAATGAAACAATTGAGTGATCTGAAGAAACTGCTGCTAAAATCATTCCTTGGCTTTCTATTCCTCTCATCATCCTTGGGGCAAGATTTGTGAACAATATGATTTTTTTCCCTTTTAGATCGTCTCTAGAGTAATATTCTTTTAATCCTGCACAGACAGTTTTAAGTTCAGAGCCAATATCAATTTTCAACTTATACAGTTTATCAGCTCCTTCAATATTTTCAACTTCTTGAATTTCTCCAACTTTCAAATCTAGTTTTTCCCAATCTTTGAATTCGATTATTCCTTCTGGTTGTTCTTTTTTTACCATTTTATATTTTTTTAAATAGAATCTCAGATTTTTTAATCTTTGTATTTTTCAGAGGCTTTTGTATTTCTGAAAATTTCAAGTCAAAACCAAGATTCTTTGAAATCTTTTCACTTGTACTAGGAATATAGGGCCATAATAAAATAGCAATTGATTTTATTGAATCAATTAACTCATATAGAACCTCGCGATCATGAGTTTCCCATGGCTTTTTTGATTGGATATACTCATTACATAAATCAACAAATGCAAAAATTTCTGTTAAAGATTTATCAATTTCAAAATTTTCAAAATGCTCTTGAATCTGTTTTAATTTTAACTTTTTTAAAAGTTTATTCTCTTTTACTTTTTTAATACCATATTTTTCAGCAAGAGTTGTAGTTCTTGAAACCAGATTTCCAAGTTTATTTGCAAGCTCATTGTTGTGTCTTTCTGCTAAATCTTTTTCAGAAAAATCTCCATCATGTCCAAAAGGAATATTTCTAAATAAAAAATACCTTAATGTATCTGTACTATATTTTTCTACAAGATAATCTGGATTTACTACATTTCCTAAAGATTTTGACATTTTCTGCCCATTAACAGTAAAATAACCATGAATAAACATATTTTTTGGTAATTCTTTTTTCTGAGAAATAAGAAGGGCCGGCCAGATTGTAGCATGAACTCTTAAAATATCATTAGCCATTAATTGAATATCTGGAGACCAGAATTCTTTTAATTTTTTATTAATAACTAGCCCAGTAATATAATTCCAAAAAGCATCAACCCATACATAACAAGTATGTTCTTTATCAAATGGCAAATCAATACCCCAGGATACTTTTGATTTAAGTCTTGAAATAGGAATATCATTAATACCTTGTTTAATGAAAGAAAGCATCTCATTTCTCCTTTTTTTAGGAAGAATATTGAACTTTTCAGAAGTAATAGATTTTAATATTTCTTCTTGAAAGTTTGAAAGTTTGAACATATAAGAACCTTCTTTAATTATTTCTGGTTCTTTTTTATGTAACACACACTTGCCATCAATTAAGTCATTTTTATTTAAGTATTGTTCACATCCAACACAATAATAAGACTCATAAGTTCCCTTATAGATTAATTTTTTGTCATATAAATCTTGAAGAATTTCTTTAACTTGTTTTTCATGTTCTTTATTTGTTGTTCTGATGAAATAATCATTTGAGATATTTAATGATTTGAAAACTTGCTGAAACTTGTTAGCAATTTTATCTACATATTCTTTAGGTTTAAGATTATTCTTCTGAGCTATTTCTTGTATTTTTTGCCCATGCTCATCTGTTCCAGTTAGAAAAAAGACATTTTCTCCTAATAACTTATGCCATCTTGCTAAAATATCTGCTGCAACAGTGGTGTATACACTGCCTATATGCGGTTCTGAGTTTGCATAGTATATCGGAGTTGTAACATAAAATTTCTTTTTTACCATAGAGCATACAAATCAAAAGCATATAAAAAACTAACTACAACTAAGGAACTGATAGGGAAAACACCCAAATCCATAATATTTATAACTCAAAAAACTATCACTACATTATGGAAAGGGGTGTTAAACAGAGTTCAGAAAAAAAAGTTGGTGAAAATCATCCAATAATTAAAAGGAAAATAGATGAGAGTTTAAAATTAAGTATTAAAGAGGGGACTTATGCTTCTGCATCTGCGGGTTTTGGAACTTCCTATTTTACACCATATGCACTTGCTCTAAATGCCACTTCTAGTGAAATTGGTATTTTAAACGCCCTAATTAACTTGTTACCAAGTATTGTCCAATTAAAATCTTCAAGATTAATTGAGACATCTTCAAGAAAGAGGCTCACAATAAAATTTGTGAAACTTCAAAATTTAATCTATATACCTATAATTTTGTTATCCTTGTTTTTATTATTAAAATTTCCTTATTCTTCTTTTTTAAAATATCTCCCTTGGATATTTATTTTATTAGCCGGAATATTCTTTGCTATTGGTGCTGTTGCTTATCCTCCATGGTTTTCTTGGATGGGTTCTCTTGTCCCTAAAAAATTACGTGGAAAATATTTTGGAAAAAGGAATAGGATTGCTGGATTTTTCGGATTGTTCAGTATGTTAGTTGGTGCAATAATTCTAGACCAGTTTGAAAAACTTGGAATTGTCTTAATTGGTTTTGGAGTAATTTTTATTATTGCATTTTTACTAAGAGTGTTTACTCTTCATTTGCTCCATAATCAGTATGAACCAAAATTAAAAATAAAAAAGAAAGATTACTTTTCTCTGAAAGATTTTATACAAAAGGGAAGGAATACTCCCTTTGGAAGATTTACATTTTTTGCAACCATGATTAATCTTACTAGGAACATTGCTATTCCCTTTTTTGCAGTTTATTTATTAAGGGATTTAGGATTTTCTTATTTTTGGTTTATGGCAATAACAGTTTCTGGAACTCTTTTTCTTTTATTTTTCTATCCAATTGTAGGAAAATTTTCAGATAGATATGGGAATATAAAATTACTTAGAATTTCCTGTTTAATCTGGCCACTTACACCTCTTTTATGGGTTTTATCAGCTTATTTACCTCTTACAGATTTATCTCTTAAATTTTATCTATTAATCGTTCCCCAAATTTTTAGCGGATTTGGTTTTGCAGGATTTATGATTGCTAGTACAAATTATATTTATGATTCTGTTAATTCCCAAAAAAGAAGCTATGGGTTAACTTATTTTAATTTCTTTACAGGAATGGGTTTATTCTTAGGAGCATTAATTGGCTCTGGTTTAGCATTACTTAATATCGGATTTATGAATACCCTCCTATTTATCATATTAGTTTCAGGAATTTTAAGATTTGTAGTTTATTTTATTTTTTCTAAGTCTTTAAAAGAAGTGAGATATGTAAGAAAGGCAACTCTTCCCTTAGTTATTAGAGAACTTAATCCAGCTAGTGGGATTAGAAGAGAGCTCCATGCTGTAGAACACGCATTTGAAAAAATAGAACATCATATTTAAACTAGCTTTTATGTTTTATTTTTCCAATAATCACCCCAATAATAATCCCTAAAATAACTAGATTAAATGGAAAAACTAAATACCCTAAGAGAATTCCCATAAAGCTAGGTATTGGAGTTAAATATAAAACTAATATATCTAAAATAAGTAGAATAACTCCGATTATTTCTCCTTTAACCCAATAAGAGGTATTTTTCCAAATCTCTCCTGTTTTTCTCTTTTCAATGATATGCCCAATTATATTTCCAATAATAAATCCTAATACTGCTAAAACCACTCCGGCGATAATTATGCTGGTAAGTTTAGTTATTGGACTAACAGCACAAGCCATGCCAGCAGGACAAGTAGAAAAAGAATATGAGATAATTGTTCCTACAATACCCAATAGAAATCCTATAATTGCTCCGATAATTCCGCCTTTTGCTAGACCACTTAAATCTTTCCAACCCATATAAAAAATAACATCTCATTAAATTTAAATCTTTCTATAGATTCTATTTTGTTAGAACCAATCTAAACAATGTTAACATTACATTTAAAAGATGGTTATTATTTAATTTTATATGCTAAGAAAAAAATGCCCTCGATGTAGCAACAAAATAAGTAAGAAATTTGACTATTGTCCTTACTGTGGAACCTCTTTCAAAAGGCAAAGAGAAGAAGATGATTTCGGAATGCTTGGAAGAGATGATATATTCAGAGAAGTGCAAAACCAGGTTAAGATGCCTTTTGGACTGAATAAAATAATGGATTCCTTAATTAAACAATTAGGGAAACAATTTTCAGAATTAGATGAATTTAATAATCCAAGTTCTAATCAAAATAATCCTGGAGGAATGAGGGGATTTAAGATTCAAATCTCAACTGGAAAGCCTCCAAAGATAGAACAATTAAGGAACAATAACAACCAATCCCAATCTCAAAAGAATAAGGATTCTTTTAATGCAAAACAAGAAAAAGAAATCTCAATTAAACAGGAAAAAATATCTGAAAAAGAAATGCGAAGAAGAAGAACTTTGCCAATGAAAGATGCAGAATCAATAGTAAGAAGATTATCTGATAGAATTATTTATGAAATATCTGTTCCGGGAGTCAAGGATAAAAAAGATATTACTATTACAAAATTAGAAGATGGAATAGAAATTAGAGCATATTCAAAACTGAATTGTTTTTTCAAATCCTTACCAATAAAAGCAGAAATATTAAGGTATTATTTAGATCAAGGCAGACTATTTTTCGAACTTAAAAATTAAACTTTAAAATGAATCTAGAAAATGAAGTTAATTTAAAACATTTTTATGAATATGCTGTTTCAGTTGTTGAAAAAAATCCTGGAAAATATACTAGTGTTGGCCTAATGATACTAATAGAGAGTTATTCTAAAACTTTTCATAAAGATAATTTAACAAGATTTCAAATACGAAAAGTTATTGATGATTTAGTTAAACAAGAAGAAATTTATTTTAAATCAAAATCATTCCTTGGATTTAAATTTCCTGGAAGAATTTTTCCAGTATAATATTAAGTAATTCAAATATTCTGAAAAAGAAAAAACTTAAACTTTATAAATAACCATTTTCTAACAAGTCTATAAGATGAGCCTGTAGCTCAGCCAGGCTAGAGCGCTGCTCTGATAAGGCAGAGGCCCGCGGTTCAAATCCGCGCAGGCTCATTTTGTGTTTAAAAATAAATTCAACTAAAAAGCTTTAAAAACCTATTTTTTCAAGTATAAACATGACAAAAGGATTATTTCACTATTTAAGAGAAGCCTGGAAAAAACCAGACAGAGAAGTATTGAAAAAAAGAATGATTGAATGGAGAAAATCAAACACTATTGTAAAAGTTGAAAAACCATTAAGATTAGACAGAGCTAGAGCTATGGGGTATAAAGCTAAAAAAGGAATCATAGTAGTTAGGGTAAGAATTGGCCGAGGTGGTAGAAAAAGAACTAGACCACATAAGGGTAGAAGGAGTAAAAGAATGACTCCTAAAAAAGTTCTTAAAATGAACTATAAAGAAATTGCAGAACAAAGAGCTTCTAGAAAATATAAAAATATGGAAGTTCTTAATTCATATTGGATTGGTAAGGATGGTATAAATTATTTCTATGAAATAATCTTAGTTGATAGAGAACAACCAGAAATAAAATCGGATAGACAGTTAAATTTCATAACAAAACCTTCTTCAAGGGGTAGAGCTTTTAGAGCTCAGACAAGTGCAGGTAAAAAAGCTCGTGGACTTAGAAACAGTACAATTAAAGCTCCAAAAGTTAGACCATCTCTAAGAGCTAATAGAAGACGTGGAAACTAGTTTTTATTAATTTTAGGTATTTCTTAGAATTCTTATAATAATGAATAAAAATCTGTAGAGTCTAAGGGCTTATTTTCATAGGGTAAATACATTTTGTCTGTAGTATGTGGAAGTAAGGAGACTACTGGAAGTTTTGAAATATCACATACAGCTCCTAATCTTCTATCAAGAGTTTTAAGAACTTGTTCTCTTGGTTTTTTATTAAACTCTTTTGTCCAAAAATCTTTTTTCTGCATTGTAACAGCACAGGCAAGACCATCATAAATTCTTATACACTTAAACTCTGGATTTTCATCTAAGTTAGCAAGGGTATGATCTATCATGTTTTTATGCATGCCTGACAACTTTCCAAACATATCAAACATTCCCAAACCTTGAAAGGTGTAACTTCCATCTTGTCCTTGGTAAACAAAAAGGAAATTTCCTGGCTGAACAACTTTCTTATCGATAACTGTCTTAATATTATTCTTTTTTCTATCTGAGGCAATAATTCTACTGTCAAGTGGCTTTTCAATACAATGGAGATTATTTTTAAATTCATATGCAAGAAAATGATTCCAAGAATTAGGCCTGTATGCGCATCTCAAACCATGGCAATGCAGGGTTAATGCTGCAAAATCGTTATTTTTCTCAAGATTTATAATAATCTCATCCATCTTACCACCATCGATAATTGGTGAAAACCAATAACTGTTTACCCTGAATGATTTGCACTCTCCTCCAGGACCCATATAATATGAATCACCACCATAACATTTTTCAGAATTAACTAAATCTGCTTTTTTAAATAATTCTCTTATTTCTTTTTCTTCATCTCCACTTAAAACAATTAATTCTCTAAAAACTTTTTTATGGGACATATTCCGTTGTGGAGAATATCTATGGAATGTAAATTTATCTTTTAAAACTTCCATAACTGGTTGTTCCCTATCTAAACCTCGCAGAATATTAGAATCTTCATATTCTGTAAATTGTTTACCTAGCCAGCGAGCATTATTTAATTTGCCTGCTAAATTAAATCTTACAAGCATATTATGGATATACCAATTATCATTACCAAATTTACTAAATTCTTCTCTTAAAAGACTTGTATCTCTTCTAACATTCTGGCGACTAACCCATTTTTCAAGATTAAGTATTTTATTTGGTTTTTTAGCCATTCAAGAATAAAAAAAGTCTTATTTTTAAGATTATAGATATTTTAATGTATATTTCTTATTAAGTAATAAAAAAAGAAGAAAATTTTAAATTTTTAGTTATTATTCAAACTTGTTGAATCTTTGAAGTGAACTAAAAGGGAAAGGCCTTTTGTTTGTTTCGAAAGTCATGTATCTTGTAAGTTTATAGAATTCTGTATTCCAATACTCACAAAAATCTGCAATGTTTTTGTTCCTTTTACCACTAAATACAACAATAAACCAATGGATTATTGTTAAGATACAAATCAGAGATCTCCAAATTCCAAGTAAAAGCCCAGAGATTATTCCTACAATAATCCTCATCCAAGCTTCTTTTCTTTCACTCTTTTTCTTGACCATAAAATAAATTGGCAAAAATGGTTTATAAACCTTTTATCTATCACAATAATCCTTAAAAGTTTAATTTAATATTTTTAATTATGGAAAGCTATAGAAATAAAATCTCTGCAGGGAGTTATGATCTTAACAAATTTCTCTTTGGAGGTTATGAAAAAGATATAATTACCACTTTTTATGGGCCTGGAGGAAGTGGAAAATCTAATTTTTGTATGATTGTAACAGTTAGTCAAGCCAAAAAAGGAAATAAAGTCATATTCATCGATACTGAAGGAGGTTTTTCATCAGATAGAATAAAACAAATTTTAGGTTCTGGAAAAGAAGGGTCAGAAGAATTAGAAAAAGTTCTAGAAAACATTTTGTTGTTAAAACCAACTACATTTAAAGAACAAGAGCAGGCTTTTTTAGAATTAAATAAACAAGTTAAGATGGGAGATGTCTCTCTAATTATCGTAGACAGTATTGCAATGCTTTATAGACTTGAACTTGGAGATGCAATTAAATCTAAAGAAGATGAGCAAATAAGAGAAGTTAATAGAAAATTATCTGAACAATTGAAACAATTAAATGAAATTGCAAGAAAACAAGAGATACCCATAATAGTAACTAATCAAGTCTATGCAGAATTTCTATCCTCAGAAGAAATTAAGCAAGGAGTCCAAAAAGGAGTTAGTATGGTTGGTGGAGACCTTTTAAAATATTGGTCTAAATGTTTAATTGAGATTCAAAATAATCGGGGGAAAAGAAAATTGATTATTAAAAAACATCGTTCTATGCCTGAAAAAGAACTGACTTTTGAAATTACTAATCAAGGTATTAGAAAACGGGGCTGGATTTAAAAAGATATTTATAATTTTTTTCTACTTTTTTTCTTCTTTTCTTTTTCACTAGCTTCTGTATTTTTTAGTGCGACTTTTTCTGCTACTTTTTTCCCTTTCTTATCAGTTTCTTCTGCCTGCTCCTGTTCTCTCTTCTCCTTATTTTCCTCTGCTCTTTTTCTACTAGGACACTCTGGATTAAAACAGAATTTCCATGGCCTTTTACCTTTTTGCAAGGCCATTACTAAAGGAAATTTACACTCTTGACATAATTCTGGTTGACCTTCTTTATCTTGTACAGGTTTCATTAATCCATAAGGGGGGAGAGTGTAAGTATTTTTACATTCTGGGTAAGCATTACAAGCTACAAAATATCTTCTAGACTTTCTATTGTACAAAATAACTAAATCTCCTTTGTTACACTTAGGACATTTCATTAGGGTGTTTTCTTTTCTTTGTTCTTCTCGAAGTTCTACTGTTCCTTCTGCTAATTCTCTGCCTATTTTTTCTTGGTGTTTAATCATACTTTTAGCAATCTCAGTTATAACTTTTTTCGATTTATCTAAAATTTCTTTTTCTCTTTCTTCTAGTTCTGACTTTCCTGCTTTTAATTCTACTAGTTCTTCATTTTCTAGTTCTCTTGTTAGTTGTTCATCAAGAATTATCGGAGAGTGTTTTTTTAGTGTAGATACAAGCTTCATTCCAAGGGGTGTTGCCTGAATTGATTTTTCTTTTACATAGTTTCTAGAATAAAGAGTTTCAATTATATTGGCCCTGGTTGCCTTTGTCCCGAGGTTTCTCTTTTCTAGCTCTCTAACTAGGGAAGCAGGACTATACCTATTTGGGTGTTTTGTCATTTTTTCTTCTATTCTTAATTCTCTAATATCTACCTCTCCGTTGATTGTGTCTAGTTTTTCTTCTTTTAATTTTGCAGGATAAACATTTATCCAATTTTTCTCTTTTATTACTAAACCTCTTGCAACAAAATTTAATCCATCTAATTTTACTGTTAATTTTTTACTTTCAACAATTGCAGGAATTGCAAAACATGAAATAAATCTCTGAACAATTAAGTCGTAAAGTTTTTTTTCACTTCCACTTAATTTTTTAAATTCTCCTGTTGGATAAATTGCCGGGTGTGCAGGATCTGTTTTCTTACCTTTTGTAGGTTTTTTATTTACTGCATATTTCACAAGACTAGTGTGTTTTTTTAGTTGTTTTAATATTTTATAATAACCAATATCTTCTGGATATTCTTGAGAAGATGTTCTAGGGTAAGAAATAAGACCTGCAAGATATAGTGATTGGGCTGTTTGAAGTGTCTGACTCGGAGTCAGGCTACAAAAACGATAAGATTCTGTCTGAAGTGTTGTTAAATCAAATGGTAATGGTGGATTAACAATCTCCTCCTTAATTACAGTAGTAGCTATTGCTTTTTTCCCTTTTAGTTGATTAAATTTTAAAAGTTCTGATTTTTTTGTTAAATCTTTAATATACTGTACCTCTGCCTTATTCTTATTTAAATCTTGAATTTGTAAAAATACTTGCCAGTAGGGTTGTGGTTTAAACTTTTGTATAATTAGTTCTTTTTCTACAACCAGAGATAGTGCAGGTCCTTGAACACGACCAATTGAAAGAATCTGAAACTTTCCTGTAGAAGATAGTGCCTTCATTAATCCACGAGAGAGATTAATACCGTAATACCAGTCTAGATAGTGTCTAGTTTCTCCTGCAACTGCCTGATTCCAATCTAAGTGAGGTGATAAATTTGTAAATGCTTTTTCTAGTTCTGGTTTTGTTAGAGATGAAAATTTCATTCTCTTTGCATCATCCATCCCTGCAATAAATCTCACAATATTGAGACCAATTACTTCTCCTTCTACATCATAATCTGTTGCCACAATATACTCGTTAGCATTTTTAGATAATTTGTTAAGAACATCAAAATATTTTTTAGTATATGCAGCCCTCTTATTTTCGTAATTCGGTCTCCACTCTACATCAAAGTTTGGAAAAGGCCCGGTTTTCTTTATCTGTGCTATCCCAAATAAATGTCCTACTGCACACCCCACAACATAATTCTTACCATCACGTGAAAACTCGTAATAAGATACCTTAGACTTGTTTGTAACTTTTCTATCTGTGCCGTCGCTAAGTGCTGCAGCTATTTTTTCAGCTGCCTGAGGTTTCTCAGTAATAATTAGAGTAACAGCATTTTTTCCAATAACCTTAGTAGTTTTCTTACTAGGTATCTTAAAACTAGATTCTTTCTTCTTGCTCTTAGCAGTTTTCTTTGTTTTAGAAACTGTTTTTTTCTTGCTCTTTTTTATAGAAACTTTCTTAGGCATGTTATTTGATACTTAGGAGGCTTTTTAATTTTTTGGGATTAACTCTAGTGTAATTAAATTTTTATATTACCTCTCCATTAGGTTTTTTATGGTAGATGATTCAGATAAACCAGGCGATTCAAATAATCTAATAAATAGAATGGTCTTATTAGCAAACGAGATAATTAAATTAACAAATCAAAAGTATATTCTAACAAAACAAGAAGTTCAAGAAATAATAAACAATAAAATTCATGATGAACTAAGAATAGAACACTCTCTAGACTCTCTTTTAGAATGTATTGTTTATAGTAAGGGTAAAAAGGAATTTCAAGAATTAACTAAGTATTATAGATGTATAAGTCCTGCAGGGGCAGATTTTTATGATGAATGTTTAACAGAAACACTTCGAGAAAATCTAGTGATTAACATAACCAAAAAAGTTTATCCAGAAGATGCTATTCCAGATAATCAAAAACCTGGTGCAAAAGCAGGAAATCCTTATGTAGATAAAAATCTAGACACTATAAGAAAATTTCAATCAGGGGAATATTATAGAAAACAAATGAAGATTCTAAAATGGGATGATGAATCTAATCAAAGAAGAATATAAAACTTTTACACTTCAAAAATCTTACCATGTCTCCCGACATTAATAACGTGGGTCTTACCAATTTTTTCTTCAATTCCTTCTGCCTCGTGAATATGTGCAGAAAGGAAAAAATCTGGCTGAAACTTATCTATTGCTTTTCTTAAAGCAGAACTTCCGTGAAAACCAGAAAATTCTGATTTTGTTTTTGCAGCATGAATATGAGAAATAAGAATTTTCTTTTTTAATTCTGGATTAGTTTTTCCTAGTTTTTTTAATTTTTCAAAGTTTTTTTCTAATTTTTCAAAAGTTTTTTTCTCGTTAAGTTCTAATTGAAAATCAGGACTACCAACTCCAATAATCCCTACCCCCTTATAAGTCGCATAATAACCATCAAGATTTTTCACACCATAAATTTCTGAAAGCTGTTTTGCATCAAGACTAGAATCCCAGTTCCCTGGCACAAATACAACCTTCTTATTTACTTTTTGAAATGGTTTTACCAAATTTCGTGACTCAACAAATCCGTGAATATCTCCCAATAACATAACCAAATCCACATTATTCTTATCTGCTTTTTGAGCTAATTTTTTAGCTAGGTTTGAATCTCCGTGTAAATCTCCAATTGCAAGAATCTTAAGCTTTTCTTGCTTTTTTGAAGTTGGTTTGCTAGTAATTTTTCTAGTTGATTTTTTCACTGGTTTTTTCTTTGTTTTCATACAGATATAAAACCCAACAAGTTTTTAAATCTCTTGGGTCTTAACATATTATGACTAATAATAAGCCAGAACTAGGTAAGTATAATGCCCTGGAAATAGAAAAAAAGTGGAAAGATTACTGGGAAAAGCAGGGTACTTACAAATTTGATTCTAAAAACAAGGCGCAAATTTTTAGTATTGACAATCCTCCTCCAACTGTTTCTGGACAGATGCATATTGGTCACGCTTTTCAGTACTCTCAGCAAGATTTTGTAGCTAGATTTAAAAGAATGTCTGGCCAGAGTGTATTCTACCCGTTTGGAACAGATGATAACGGTCTTCCTACAGAGAGATTAATAGAGAGACTAAAAAATGTTAAGAGCAAGGACATGACTCGTGCAGAATTTATCAAGCTCTGTCTAAAAACACTAAAAGAAATTACACCAGATTTTATACAAGACTGGAAAAATATTGGGATTTCTTCTGATTATAGTTTAGCCTATTCAACTATTGATGATAACTCTAGAAAAATGTCTCAAAAATCATTTTTAGAGCTTTATAATAAAAAACTAATTTATACAAAAGAGTTTCCAACAATCTGGTGTCCTGAGTGTCAGACAGCTATTGCTCAGGCAGAATTAGAAGACAAAGAGCTTGCAAGTTTGTTTTCAACAATAAAGTTTTCTTGTGAAGGAAAGGATTTATTAATTGCTACAACACGTCCAGAACTAATACCTGCGTGTGTTGCTATTTTTTACAATCCTAAAGACGAAAGATTTAAACATCTAAAAGGTAAGAAAGCTAAAATCCCTTTATTTAATTATGAGGTTCCTATTCTTGAAGACCCTAGTGCAGACATGGAAAAAGGCACAGGAATGTTAATGGTTTGTTCTTATGGAGACAAGTTTGATGTTGAAGCAATAAATAAACACAAGCTAAATCCAAGAATTATTTTAAATCAAAACGGGACACTTAATAAGCTTGCAGAAAAATATAAAGGGTTAAAAATAAAACAAGCAAGAAAACAAATTCTTGAAGATTTAGAAAAATCAGGACTAATTACAGAAAAAAAGCAGATTTCCCACGCAGTTAATGTTCACGACAGATGTGGAACAGAAATAGAATTTATAACAACAGCTCAGTGGTTTATTAAAATCCTAGATAATAAAAAAAAGTTTCTTAACCAAGGTAAGAAAGTTAGTTGGTTACCAAAATTTATGTACAAAAGATACGAGAACTGGGTTGAAGGTTTAGAATGGGACTGGTCTATTTCTCGAGACAGACACTTTGGAATTCCAATTCCTATTTGGTACTGTGATAAGTGTAATCAGATTATTTTACCCGATGAAAAAGAACTACCAATAGACCCTATACAAACTACTAAAAAATGTCCTAAGTGTGGTGCAAAAGCAAGACCAGAAGAAAAAGTTTTAGACACATGGGCTACGTCTTCAATTACTCCTCAGATTTGCGCATCTTTAGTAAACAACAAAGTTAAAATTCCGTTTTCAATCAGGTGCAATGCTCATGATATTATTAGGACATGGGATTTTTACACCATTGTTAAATCGCTTTATCACGAAAACCAGATTCCTTGGGAAAACATGATGGTTTCTGGATTTGTTACACTTGGAAAAGAAAAAATGTCAAAATCAAAAGGCAATTCTGTAAAACCTCAAGAAGTAATTGAAAAATATAGTGCAGACGCTCTAAGGTTCTGGGCATCTGGTTCTAAACTTGGAGAAGACCTAGACTATCAAGAGCAAGATATGGTTACAGGTAAAAAGTTTATCAATAAGCTATGGAATGCTTCTAAATTTACTTTTATGAATCTTGAAGATTACAATCCTATTAAGCAGGGAAAACTAAAAACGCTTGAAAAAATTGACCAGCAATTTTTAGACAGGCTTAACATCTTAATCACTGCAGCAACAGTAAGTTTTGAAGAATATGGGTATAGTAAAGTAAAACAGAGTGTTGAAAGATTTTTCTGGAATATGTTTTGTGATAATTATTTAGAAATTATTAAGTATCGGATTTATAATCAAACTGGCGATAAAAAATTATCTGCACAGTACACTCTTTACACAAGTTTACTTGCAATCCTCAAGATGGTTGCTCCGATTATGCCGTTTGTAACAGAGGAAATATATTGCTCTTATTTTAAACAGTATGAAAAGATTGATTCTATTCACCTGACAAGCTGGCCAGAAGCAGAATCTACAAGCAAGACAGACAAGGGCAAACCAAAGGACACAAAAGAGCTCGATTTATTCTTAGATCTACTTGCAAAGATTAGACAGGAAAAAACAAAACAGCAAAAGTCAATGAAAGCAGAAATCACACTAAATCTAGAAAAAACACAACAGACAGCTCTTAAAGAAATGTTAGATGATTTTAAAGCTGTTACTTCTACACGTGAGATTAAGACAGGAAAGTTTAAAATTGAGTTTATCTAATATATAATATGGTAAAAAAGAGGGAAAAGCAAACAACAAAAAAGAAAAAGCAGACTAGGTGGCAGAGATCTCCTCTCTGGCTAAAAACAGGAATTGTCTTTTTTGTAATTGATTTTATTTCAACTGCAATGATATTTATTCTTGCTTTACTAGAGTATTCTTCAGTAAGTTTACAAAATATAGCCTCTTGGACTGTACCTATTTTAGTTTATTTTAGTTTTTTGCCTTTTTTTATTTTTGTTAAAAATATTGAAAATGGCTTTCTAAGAACTAATTTGCTAATCTTAATATCTTTTGTAGCCTACTTCTTAATTGGAAGCCTAGTTGGTTTGATAATTCAAAAATTTAAGAGATAAGTTTAAGATTGAGTTCTGCTAGATTACAATAATTCTTATAAACCAGCATTATTCCTCATTTTTATGAACAGAATAGAGTATTTTAACTGGGTGCGGGACATACCGTATCGTTGCCCACTTAATGCTGAAGAACCAGACTATTGCTGTCTAGGAAAACACAAGATTCTTGAAAGACTCTTAAAAAATGCTGGATTAGAAGTAAGGCCTAAGGTGTGTGATTCTGATTGGAGTAGTTTAAATCTACCTACAAAAATTATAAATCTTCCTCACGAGGATGAAATTTTTCATGTTTATTTAGAAGTTAAAATTAATGGAAAATGGAAACAGATTGATGCTAGCCTAGATAGAGGTCTTGCTCCTAAATTTCCACTGATTGAGTGGGATGGGCATAATGATACTCTCCTGTGTATTGAACCTAAAGGAACAACATACTCTCCAAAATCAAGTCTTGAGATATATCATGAAGTTGAAAATGATTTTACTTCTGATAAAGAGTTTTATAGTTCTTTAAATAACTGGCTTGAAGAAATAAGAAAGAAATAAATCTAGAATTTTACTATATTGTGTTATTCTAAAGTAGTTACAAATAGAAAAGTTTATAAATAATTATCCAACTATGATTACTATGGAAAGTACAATGAAACAAAAAATAAAAGACTATGTAAAGTGTGCAGTCGGTAACAGATTCACTCTTGGAAGGCATCTTGCCATGGGTTTATCTCCATTATTAGGATTTATTGAGTATAGTATTACAAAAAAATTTCCAGTAGCTAGTGTTGGTTTATTTGAGGCGGGCTTTTTTTCTCTTTTTATGACTAACTACGGTCTAGACACCCTAAATACCTACAAAAAAACTAAAGAACATATTCAGCAACACAAAACTATTGATCCAAGATTTAAAGATAAATATTCTAAATTGTATTGTAATCAAGTTGGAATCAAATTAGCTGCAGAAGAAGCAGGATTAGAACATCTAATTTAGAAAGATCTATTGCTCAGCTCAGCTAAGATTAAATTACAATAAAATAATTAATAGGGAATTTTCTACCTAAAACCAGCCCCAAATCTGCATAGCTCTGAATAAAATATAAAACCAGCTAAATATTCCGTGCAAGATTGCCCAGAGAATCTTCTCGCTTCTGGTATAAGACAGAATCATTGCAAGTGCAGACCCAAAAACCCAAAATCCACTGCAATGGCCTCCACAACGTGTCTTGTGTTTTTTGTCTTTGTTTTCACGAATCACCTTGCCAAGATTTCTAACTTTTATGTCAATATCAGGCTTGTTTTTTGATTTCTTTATCACCTTTTTTACCATGTTTTTATTAATTTTTTTAAGTATAAAAAGGTGTTGGTAAGAATTTTTAAAAATATAAAAACCTGACTATCTAACTTCTAGCATGGAACAATACTGGACACCAGATAAATTAATTTTTGAAACTTTAGAATTTTGTTTAGAGAATTACCCTCCTACCAACATATATATCCGAGATTGTGGGGGTTATAGAGAGAATGGTAAATATGATTGGGCAGGAAAAACAAAAGTTAGAAAAAAACTAGAAAATAGAACTCTTTATTTTAAAAAAGATGACTCGGGTTTACACATGCTAGTGGATTCTGATGAAGTGTTTCATTTTCCTTTAAAAGATTATCATAAAGGATTTTCAATAGCCTATGAAAGAATTGATTCTGAAGGAAGACTAATCATGCTAAGTGGGGGAATAGATCCTTATGACCCTAACAAACCAAAACCTAGACAATCAACCTTAAGAATTATATTGGATGCTCATTTAATGGAGATAGATTTTGAAGGGAGAATTGAACTTAAATTTCATTCTTGGTGGGATAAACCTTATTTCAAATACTGGACTGTTGAAAAGCCGAAAGATTTAGATAAATAGGTTATATACTTTAAAGTATAGATTTCTTTAAAAAAAAGAAAATCCTATAAAAAACATGGTAACACCAAAAAAAGACCTAACTTACCAATCTACTGTAGACAGGGTAGTAAAAAATCTTGTAAAAACAGGCATGAGTTCTAAAGAAGCCACTGAACGAGCAACAAAAGCTATCCACCTATACTGGCCTGATAAAAATAATCATGATAGAATTGATGAAGAAAAAATCTATAAAAAACTTGGCAACGGAATTGCGAGAAAGATTTTTGATCAAGTTGTAAAACCATATACAAGGTTTGTATACAGGGTTAATAAAAGAAGGTGTGAACTTATAATGGCTGAAGGTAAAGAACCGCAAACAAATGATGAAAAAATTAACTCTAGAAAAGAATTAAAAGAACTAAGTTCAATAGTTGATGATTATTTTGAGAGGCTTCAATATTATGATAAAGAAAATTTTCTTGATTTTTCTCTTTTAGATAAGTGTGATAAAATAATTAGGTCTTCTGAATAATCAAACTAAATTCTACCTGAAAATATAAAAAGCCCCCTACATAACCCTATTTATGGATGATGCACAAAAATACGAGCTCGAGGCAACAGTAGAAGAGCTTGAAGGCTATCGTGGAAGGCACACAGAATTAATCACTGTTTATGTGCCTGCAGGATATACTCTTACTCAAGTTGGAAAACAGATTGAAGATGAAAAAGGAACAGCAACAAACATTAAATCAACTTCTACTCGTAAGAATGTTGTAAATGCTCTGGATAAAATTGGAAGACAGTTAAAACTTATTGAAAAAACACCTAAAAATGGGCTTGTTCTTTTTGCAGGCAATGTTTCTGATGTTGAAGGAAAAGAAGATTTACAACTCTGGACAATAGAACCTCCAAAACCTTTGAAAGTAAGAATGTATAGGTGTGACCAGACTTTTGTTCTTGACCCTTTAAAAGAAATGCTTGAAACAGACGAGGTTTATGCTATTCTTGTAATAGAAAGAAAAGAGGCAACAATAGGAATTTTAGAAGGAAAATCTATTCGTGTCTTGCAACACATGACTTCTGGTGTACCTGGCAAAGTTAGAGCAGGTGGACAGTGTTTATCTCCAGATACACTTATAATGAAAGATGATGGAGAAATATTAAAAATTAAAGAATCTCATAATCCTTTATTAGTCTTATCTGAAAATTTTAATACAGAAAAGACAGAACAAACCCCTTTAATTGCAAAATGGAAAAATAATAAAGAGTTGCTAAAAGTTACTACTTGTTATCCTAGGTTTGAAATTAAAGCTTCAAAAGACCATACCTTTTTTGTAAGAACTAGTGAGGGTATAAAAGAAAAACCACTATCAGAAATAAAACAAGGAGACTATTTAGTCATGCCAGAAAAAATTAATCTAACACTTAATCCTCAAAAAATAATTTTCAAACCAATTATAAAACAAGCATTTAACACCAAAAAGATATTTATTCCAAAAATACTAGATTCTGAATTAGTGAAAATTTTAGGATATTATTTAGGAGATGGGAGTCATGAGATAGATAGAATATCTTTTTCTGAGCAATCAAAAGAAGTAGTAGATAAATATAATCAATTAATATCTAATTATTTCAGATTAAGGGGGAGCTTAAGATTTAGGGAAAACAAAGGTTACTGGCAATTAAGATTTCATAGCAGAGTATTATCTCAATTTATTGATTCTTTTTTTAAAGAAAAAAACAAAACACTAAGTCAAGGAATTCCTTTAATTGTTTTAAGGTCTCCAGATAATGTCTTAGCTTCGTTTATTAAAGGGTTTTTTGATGCAGAGGGGTATGTTTCCTCCAATAGGGTCGCATTTGGAATAAATAACCAGATATTATCTAAACAGATGCAGTTTGTATTACTTAGGTTGGGAATAATCTCTTCAATTTCAGAGTATGATAACAAGAAAAACCCTTATTCAAATAAAACAAGATATACTTTAGCAATAGATGATTTAGAGTCTTTAAAAAAATTTAAATCTCTTATTAATTTTAGTTTTTCAAAAAAAAGAGAAAAACTAGAAAGTCTAATAAGAAACAGAAGTAAGAAAAATAAGATTAGACAACTAATTGTAAATGGAAAAGAAGTAGCAAAAATAATTAGAAATTCTGGATTAAATACAAGAGATTTTAATCAACCTTATTTTTTTTGTAATAAAAGACAAATGAGCAAGGAAATGTTCAAAGAAAAAATTCTAGGAAAAATAAAGAATCTAGAACTAAAAAGAAGACTAGAAATGTTCTATAATTCAAATTTAATTGCAGTTAAAATCTCAAAAATAGAATCTATTGGCAAAAGTCAAACAATAGACATTGAAACTAAAAATCACAATTTTCTTGCAAACGGGATTGTAGTGCATAATTCATCTCAAAGATTTCACAGAATTACAGAAGGACTTGCAAAAGCATTTTTTAGGAGAGTAGCAGATTCAATGAAAAAACATTTTTTTGATAATAAAAAATTAAAAGGGATTTTAGTTGGTGGGCCAATTCCTACTAAAGATGAATTTTTAGAAACAGGCCAGTTAGTAACAGCATTAAAAGAAAAAGTTATTGCTGTTCGTGACATTGGTGATACAGAACTAGCTGGTTTAAAGGCATTAGTTCAAGCAAGTGAAGATGTCTTAGCAGAACAAGAGATTACAAAACAAAAACAAATTCTTGATGAGTTTTTCACAATGCTTGCAAAAGAGCCAGATAAGGTTGCATATGGAGAAACAGAAGTCAAAGAAAGGTTAGAACAAGGAAGTGTTGGAAAACTTATTCTTTCAAGATCTTTTGATAGGGCAAAAATAAAAAAATATGAAGAACTTGCAAAAAACACTTCTGCAGAAGTGCATATTGTTTCTAAAGAAACTCCTGAAGGAGTTCAGTTTGATAATCTTGGCAGTATTGGTGGTATTCTAAGATTTGCGATTGCTGGATAAACAAGCAGGGCAATCTTTAAAAGTAAACAAAATAGTTCATTTTAGAGGTGTGGTCCTCAGAAACCTAATTCTGAATAAAAATGAAACCACAAATAGAAGATAAAAAATATGATAGACTGAAAAGGGTAATGAAAATTGCACTGAGATATCCTGGTAATTTTGAAGTTACTGGTATGAAAAATATTAATCAACCTTCTATAATCGCAGCGACCCATTCTAAATTTTCAGATAGTTTTGTTTTTGGAACTGCTATTTCTAGTGAAGATACAAGAGTTGCTTTTTTTGATGGGTCTACAAAATGTACATGGGCTCTACCAAAAATCGCTAGAATAATTATGGTTGGAAGATCAAGAGAAGAATATTATGCAGATGCAATAGACTATTTAGAAAGAGGATATAATACCTGTATGTATGTTCAAGGAAAAATAGAAGAACAAGGAAATATTTCTAGAGTTAGAAAGGGTGTTTTTCATTTTCAAGATTATGTTAAAAATATGACTGGTAATCATTATCCTATTATTCCAGCTACAATTGAGAGAAAATGGAATTACAGTTTTCCTTGGGGAAGAAAAGCTATTATAAATATTGGAGAAGAGTTTATTTCTACTAGAAGTTCTGCAGAAAAATGTTCTGAACTAAAGAAAACATTAGAAAATATGTTTACAATAAAATAAAGAATATTTTTAAAATTTAAATCCAGCCCCAAATCTGCATAGCTCTAAATAAAACATAAAACCAGCTTAACACTCCATGCAATATTGCCCAAAGAATCTTCTCACTTCTTGTGTAAGACAAAATCATTGCAAGTGCAGAACCAAAAATCCAAAAATGTCCGCCATGATGGGCATAATGATTTTTACCCTTAGTATCGCAACAAACTTTATCAAGATTCCTAACTTTTATGTCAATATCTGGCCTCTTTTTTTTGTTTGATTTTTTTATCACCATAATAAAATTAATGGGAAATAGTATAAAAAGGTGTTGGTAAGAAGGTTGTTAAGGTATTCATCAAGAAAACTATTTAAGATAGTTTGCATGACTCTTTCTTTTTTTCCAAGAAACTACAACTTTAAAAACTAAAATTAAAAGTGTAAGCCAGAATAATCCTAAACTTAATCCAGCAATAACATCACTAAACCAATGGACATTAAGATAAATTCTACTTATTCCAATCATTAAAAACAGAGCGATATTTCCAAAGATAAATAAGTTTCTTAAAGTTATATTTTTAATATCGTCTTTAAATGAATAGATAAGTAAAGAGAAAAATATTACGGCCATTGTTGCATGTCCACTTGGAAAACTATATCCAGAAACATTAATTAATGCGTTTTCTGGTCTTGCTCTCTGAATAATCTGTTTTATTAAAAGTTCAAAAAATAACCCTCCAGCCATGCTGAAGAATAATAACAGAGAATTATACCATTTCTTTTTATAGATAAGGACTGCAAATAAAATTAAACATAAAATGAATAAATTAGTTAAATTTACAATATTTGTGATGAATATCATTATTCTATTAAGTAATGGATTCCAAAGCAAAACTACTTTTGTGCTAATCCAAAAGTCTAATCTTGTTATTAATTCATTACCAATAACATCATCTATCATCTTAGACAAAACATATAGGGATGAAAGATTTATAATTAAAGCATAAAGATTATACTTTGTGAATATATGTTTTCTTTTATTTATGAATCTATATATGAGAATAAACAAAACAGTTACTAATAGGGCTATAAAAAGAGCTTCACTGAGATACTTAGATGCAAGTTCATAACCACTTCCAAAAATATAACCAATCATCACAAAAGCGATTGCTAGAGCAATTCCTCCGATAATATTATAATTTAAAAATTTAAAAAATGAGAGATTAGAAGAACCAGCGACAAAAGGAGCAAACGCCCTTGTTAGAGAGTTAAATCTTCCAAGAATCAATATTTTTCCTGGATGACTATTCATTATTTTTCTTGTCTTTTCAAAATGTTCTGGTTTAAAGAAAATATATCTACCATATTTTCTTATGAAAGAATAACCATATTTTCTTCCTAGCAAATATCCAATTAAATCACCTATAATTGACCCTATTGCAACAATAATAATTGTATATCCCAGGTTTAGAATTCTAAGTTTAGAAAGAAATCCTCCAACAATAATAATTGTCTGGCCAGGAACTAGTAAACCAAAAAATGGAGAAGACTCTAATATGGAGGATAATAATAGAATAGTATATCCCCAGCTACTTAATGCAGGAACTAAAAGAGATAAGATTCTATCAATAATAAACATATTTTCTAAGAGATAACACAATATATAAATTTGTTTAAATGAATCAAATGAATCTTAGAAAATTTATTTCTTTTTTCTCCGTTTGAAAAATACTAAAATAGAAACTAATAACACAAAAAATAATCCTGTTGCAAGATATGCAAGAAAATTGGTCTCTGGTTCTGGAAACAAGAATAAAACTACCAATCCAATGATAACAATAAGAGAAATTAAATATTTGAATCCTTTATTTTTCATATTTAGTTATTGCTTAAGAACTATATAAATTTTTTACTTTTTTAATAAAATCCTTCTCAACAAACCTTTTAAAATCCTAATTCTATAGAACATCATGGAAAAAGAGCGAGAAAAAGAGGAAAAATCTGTCGAACATGTTACAGGCGAGACAGCAGAAGAGCTCGATAATGTTTTTGATGAAAAAGAGCGAGAACTTGAAGAAAAAACAGAGGCAGCCCTCTTTATAGCAGGCAAATTTCTTAATACACAAGAACTACTCATGTTAACAGACATTAATCCAATAATGTTGCGTGAAATATTGCATAGACTTGAGAAAAAACATTCTGTTGGAGCAATAAGACTTGTAAAACGGGGCGAGTCTTGGAAGATGGATGTAGCTCCAAAATACCATTATTTAATTAACAGACTTGCAACAGGAAATGTAGAATTCACTAAAGCAGAACAAGAAACACTAGCAATAATAGCCTATAAACAACCAATAAAACAATCAGTAATAATAAAAATACGTGGTAACAAATCTTATGATCATATCCATAAATTCATAGAACTTGGTTTACTTCATGCAAAAAGAATGGGCCATACTCGCGAGCTGACTTTATCAGATGATTTTCATGAATACTTCCATTTAGATAAAAAAGAAAAACAAGAAATAAATAAAGAAGTAGAAAGAGAAGAAAAAATTGAGGAAAAAGATTCTAATGAAACAACTGGGCAACAGCCTAAAGAGGAATAAATGCCAAGTTTTACAACACTAACTTATCTTGTCTTAATGTTTATAGCACTTTACTTTTTCTTCTTCTATATAGTTTTGATTATAAGAAACAAACACAGAATATTTTATTATCCTAAATATAAAAAACTCTTCAGTCTAACAATCTTAATTCCTGCACATAATGAAGAAAAAACCATACAAGGAACAATTGAAGCCATATTTAACACAGATTATCCCGGACTTAAAGAAGTTATTGTAATTAATGATGGTTCTACTGACAACACATTAAAAATGATTAAAGAGATAATGGGAAAATATGAAAATTTAAAATTAATTAATAAAAAAAATACTGGGAAGGCAGATTCTCTAAATCAGGGTATAAAAATTGCAACAGGAGAATTAATCGGTGTTGTCGATGCAGATTCATATCCTTACCCGGATGCAATAAGAAAAATTATCGGATTTTTTAATGATGAAAAGATGGGGGCAGTTACTTCGACTGTTTTTGTAAGAAATAAAGATACTTTTTTATCAAAAATACAGGCAATAGAATATGCAATTCTAGCATGGACGAGAAAAATATTAAGTTTTGTCGATGCTGTTTATGTTACAAATGGTCCTTTAAGTATTTATAGAAAATCTGCTTTAATTGAAGTTGGAGGTTTTGATAGAAATACTGTAACAGAAGATATTGATGTTACTTGGAATATGCTTAGGCATGGTTATCATACTAATATGTGTTTAGATTCTTTTGTCACAACATCAGTTCCTTTAAAGGTCAAAGATTGGTGGAGACAAAGAGAAAGGTGGGGAATTGGAGGAATCCAAGCCCTAATAAAATATAGAAAGTCTTTTTTAAAACATGGAATGCTTGGAATGTTTATCATCCCTTTTGTTTCAATAACAATTGTCCTTAGTATGTTTGTATTTTTATTTTCTATTTATATAATATTGAAAAAAATTATGTTATTTTTCTTTTCTACCCAATATAGTCTACTTGCCAAGACATATATATTCAATACAAAAGACATGAATTTACATCCTTCTATTTTAATATTTTTTATGCTTGTCCTGTTTATAACTGCATTTGTCTATTCAAGGTATATCCTTATTATTTTAGGTAAGAAAAAAGGAGAATGGGAGGATTTAAGAAATATTTTTAAACGGATGTTCTATCTACTAGTATACTTAACCATATATCCGTTAGTATGGTTTTCGTCAATTTATAGGTTAATAAAAAAAGATTTTAGATGGTAATAAAAGATTGGATAGGTAATAGGTATTTGAAAAGCGAGAAAAACGCATTCTGGGAAGCATTAGTAATTACCATATTGGTTTTTTTAATCGGTCTTATAATCGGTTTTTTCCTAGAATCCCTTAATCAAAAAAATATAGAACAATATTATATTGAATCTGAAGTTCAATTGTTAGACTTAAACATGCAACAAGACTTATTATTCTTGAATGAAATTGATTGTGTAAAAGCTATTGAGAGAAATATAAATTTTGGGGATAAAATATATGAAGAAGCTCTTTTACTTCAAAAACTAGAAGATTCTGAAACCCTTTCAGAAGGTTTAAAAGTTCAACATAAAAAATATGATTTATTAAGAACTTTATTTTGGATAAACAGTATTAAGATAAGGCAAAGTTGTCCAGACCAGTTTCATACAGTGGTATATGTTTATGAATATGAACCAGATTTAAATGGAGAAGCAGTACAAACTGCATTTTCTAGATATCTTTCAGACTTAAAAAATGCAGAAGGAGACAGAATGGTATTAATTCCTATTGCGGGTAATATGAATCTATTTTCTATAAAAAACATGTTACAAGATTATGGAATTGATAAATTTCCTACAATTATTGTTGATGAACAATATAAGATTACTAAGATAGAGGATCTTGATATTGTTAAAGAACTAGTAGAAGAGAAGATTGTTAGTGATTCATTTGATTCTGGGAAAAACTCAACAAAAACACAAAAGTGATTTACCCTTCAAATGCCCATTACATTAAAGTATAGTTTAAAGTATAATAAACATTAAAAATAAAATTTTTCTTTAAATATCATGATATGTGGCATTTGTGGCAAGTCTGAAGAAGAAGTGTTCCTACATGAAGGTATTTATGGGGATAAGATAATCAATGTATGTACACAGTGTGCTGAATCAGAGCATGTCCCATTAATCAGAAAGCCAGATGAAGAGCAGTTACAAAAAGCAGATGAAAAGTTCTCTGTAAGGGAAAGAATGGAAAGAATGGCAGGATTAAGGAAGAATCAACCAAGCTTTGAGCAAATGACTGCTCATGCAAATTTAAAGAGAATAAAATTACCTCAAAAAAAACAAGAATCTGAAAAACTAGTCAACAATTATTACTGGGTTGCAGGAATGGCTAGGAAAAGGAAAAAAATAACAATTGCACAACTTTCTGAATCTACTGGAATTAGTCAAGAGACAATTGAAAATATTGAGAAAGGTATTCTTCCAGATCCAACAGAGATTGAGAAAATTATGGGAAATTTAGAAATCGCTCTAGGAATTCAGCTATTAAAAGATAGAGCTGAAGATGTTACGTTTAGATATCCAAAAAAGACAGAAGCAGAAATAATTGAAGAAGCAAAGAGGAATATGGAGAAAGTTGAACGGGGAGAGATACTCCCAACTAGTAGAAGTCAAGTAAAAGAAAAAATTGAATCTGGTGAAATTGATTTTTCTAAAAAAGATGAAATTAAAGATGTTACATTGAGTGATTTAATTGATATGAAAAAAGCTCGTGAAAAAAAAGAAATGTTTGGTGAAGATATAGAGCTTGAAGAAGATTCTTAAAAGAGTTTATCCTAACCCCAAAGTGGTAACAAAAAGGAAAGATTTATAAATATAATGATTCTCTAAATTTTATGGGAAGTATAAAAGAACTCTTAGTTAATAAAGGGTTTAATACTAAAGAAAGGGCATATATTTATACTGGGGCTGTTGCAGGTGCAATTGCTCCGATTATCGCAGCTAGATATTTATTTTTTAATGGAATTGAATCAGATAGTTTATTTGCAGAGGGAGCTAAATGGGTTGGAGCATTAATAGTCAATTTTGCCCCAATGTGTGCTATTCCACCCATCCCATTTCCATTATATGGTGCAGTCGGAGGAATGACAGTTGGATGTCTTACAGCACTTGGATCAAAAAGGAAGAGATATAAAAAAGAAAAGAATTTAGAAAATGTAACTAATAATTTACAAGAAAATTCTCCATTATCTCTAGAAAAATAAAGTTTATCCTAAATATCTTAATCTACCAGGCCTTGGTTCATAAACAAGTCCTTGTTCAAGCAACTTCTTAATCTCTTGATTAATCAAATCAGGAGATGCCTCAATATTCATTATTAAGCCATCCATATCGATTCCTCCATCTGATTCAGATCCTTTAATCTTTTCTAAAATCATATCTCTTACAGGTACATTTGTCGGTCCTGGCATATCTTTTCTTAATTTTTGAATTTCAAGTTTTCTAACTAAAAGCCATTTAGGGTCAACTGCTTTTGCAATCTCTGGCATAATGTACAATTCACTATTATACTCTCTAACATTTCCAATAATTTGTAATGTATCCCCTTGTGAAAAATCTTTTAAAATTGCAATATCTTCTCCAAATAGTTTTAATTTAATCTGGCCAGAAGCATCATCCATTGTAAGAGAAACATATTTTTTATCTCCCTCTGTAACAAATTTATCAACAACATTAGCAATAATATTTACACGGACCAATTTTTTATCTCCAAGTTCTAAAAATAAAAATCTTCCTTCTTGCATTTCTGGTTTTCCTTTTAAAATATCGCCTATTCTTAATTTGTAAGCAATATTCCTCTTTCTTGGTTCTTCTAATTCCATCATCTAGCTAAAAACAATAGGGGTTTTATAAAGATTATTGAGATTGAGTTGGTTTTTTTAACTTCAGTTCAAAATCTATACCAATATACTTACTAGGTTTATGGTTAAGATTATACTCTTGAATATACAATCTTGCATAGTCTGGACAACGAGTCTGCATAGTTATAACATTGTTTAAAAAAATTTTATCTTTGTATGTAATCTCATTAGGTCTATTTTCTTCGATAGAATCAAAAAGTAATCTTTGTAAAAGTTCTCTTAACTCTTCAACTTCGGGTCTTATTCCCTTCATTTTGTATTTCAATCACATCCTCTGAATATAACCACGCCTTGGTCTAAATAAATCACCCTCTTTAACAAGACGATTAATAATTTCATCTAACTCGTCTTTCTTAACTTTATCTTCTACAGCTTTTTCAACTTCTTCTAAGGGAATAAGTTTTCCTAGCTTGTTTTCAAGTTCTTCTATTGTATCTTTAACAACATAAATTTTACTTCTTTTAGATGCTGGATTTGCACCAATTCTATCAATATCAAAAGTCTTTGTTTCATAGTCATAACCTACTTGCATTAAATAAAACTTCATTAAATCTATTGCTTTTTGTACATCATCTTTTGTAACTGTTTTTCCTAATCTTGATTTTGCAGTTGCTTCTGCAAGTCTTATTAATGCTTCTAACTGCCTAGCTGAAATAGGAATCGGTCTTGAAACACTATCAGAAACTGAAGGTTGATTTCTTAATTCTACATAAAACTTTTTTATCTCTGCTATTGCAACATCTGTTAATTTTGGATGGCATTTTTGTCTTGAATATGCAATATACTTTCTTAAAAGTCTTTTCTCAATAATGTTATGGGATGTTTGTTGTTTATGCTCTGCTAAAACATGTTGAGCAATAGATTCATCTCTTTGTCTATTTGGTAAGTCCCTCAAAATAAAAATAACATCGAACCTATTTAATAATGCAGGAGACAGATTAACTTGTTTTGCAATTAATTCCATAGGATCAAATCTTCCATATTTAGGGTTAGCAGCTGCAAGAACAGAAGTCTGAGCTCTTAGTGTAGCCTGAACATTTGCTTTACTTATTGTAACAGTCTGTTGCTCCATTGCTTCATGCATAGTAGATCTATCATTTTCATCCATTTTTTCTAACTCATCTACACACACTAAACCCTTATTAGAAAGAACCATTGCACCTGCTTCTAAAGACCATCCTCTTAAAAATTCATCTCTTACAACAGTTGCTGTTAAACCAGCTCCGGATGCAGATTTACCAGAAACATAACGTCCTTTTGGAGCAATTCCAGAAATAAATTTTAACATAACCGATTTTGCTACACCCGGATCCCCTACTAAAAGGATATGCATATCTCCCCTAGTTTTTGTTCCATCACTCCTCTGTTTTTTTACTCCTCCAAATAATTGTAAAACTAAAGCTTGTTTAATTTCGGGATAACCCCAAACAGAAGGGGCTATACTACCAACTAATCTTTCTACAACCTTTGGGTCTGCTGCAAGTTCTTTTATCTCTTGTTCTTCTTCATCTGAAATTTCTAAATCTTCAAAACTTTCTTCTAAAGGTATAAGATTATTTGCTTCTAATGCTAAATCAAATCTAGTTGAAAGTGCACCTGTTGCAAGTGTAATAGATACTTCCTTAAGAACACCAATAACTCTAACTCTTGAACCAGGAGTTGTTTTTTCTTCCATTTTAGGTTCAACTAAATCTTCTTTTAAAAATACATTTAATCTTTTTGGCTGTTCTCCCCCATCTAAACTATCTGGAGATTCTTCAATTACTAATCTTTGTGCGTCAACCATATCTTTGGATATTTCTCTAAAACCCCCATGCCTACCACATGAACAACGAGAAGGTTCTTGAAATTTTTTACCTATCTGTAAAACAGAGATAATTGTTCCACAAGAAGGACATTCAAATTTTGCATTTACAACTTGAGGACGCACTTCACTTGCCTGACGTACGATTCCTTCTATTGCAATTAAAGTGTTAAGATGTTTTGCTCTAATATTTCTAATTTTCAACTCTTGAGACTTCATAATAGAATTTAATCTTGCTCTTGGAACCTTAGAAGTAATTGTAAGTTCTGTATCTATAATTGCCTGTTCTAGTAATTCTAGGGTTTCTTCTGGTTTTAATATAAGATTTTCAACTAAATTTGGAGAATGTTCAGAAAGCTCTTCAAAATCTATTTGAATAACATTTTCTCCTTTTTTTGCCCCTAAAAGTTCTTTTTTATGTGCATTAAAGAATTCTTTTGCATCATTGAGTAAGTCTTCCCGAGTTACTTTTTCTCTATCAAAATCAGTATTTTCAAACTCTTGTTCTCCAAAATCATCATTATCTCCTGAATCAGTATCTTCCATACTATAAGAATAAAGGGTCTGTTTTTATAGTTTCTTATTATAAAAAGTATATAATAGTTTTAGACTAATTGAACACAAATAATGGTTTAGCAACAATGTCTTTGTGCTTTTTTTCTAAGATATTCGTTGTTGCTACTTCAATAAAGTCATTTTTACAGAAAACTGCAAAGATATCTCCTTGATTTTTACCAGGGAGTTTGTCTATAAGGTCATTTTTGTATATTGGTTTTCCTGTTAAAAGTTGTTTTACTGCTGATTTTTTTACATTTACTACGGGCATGATTTTTTTTATTGCTTCTTGACCTGAAATTAAGAGTTGTTTTAATGTTTTTGTATTTCCAGACTTAAAATCATCTATTGCAGTATCAAAATCATACAAATTTACAAATTCCTTATCTGTTTCTGAGAATATTCCTGCTTGAATTCTACGTAATTCTAACATATGGGCATTACAATTTAATTTTTCACCAAGGTCATGACAGAGTTTTCTAATATATGTTCCTCCTTGAACTTTAGAAATAAATAAGAAGTCTTTTTTATCTGCAGATTGTTCTAGAATTTTAAATTCCATAATTTCTCTTACACGTTCTTCACGCTTTACACGAGATTTTACAGGAGGTAATTGTTTTATTTTTCCTATAAAATATTCGTCAATCATTTCTTGTATCTCTTTAGTAGAAATTTCTTTACCAATTCTTATAATTCCAATATAAGTTTTATCATGGCCTAGAAAAAACCCAGTTAGTTTACAAGCTCTACCAATAGCAATAGGTAAAACCCCTGTTACTTTTGGGTCGAGAGTTCCAAAATGGCTTGTCTTAGTTATCTCTGGGGCTATCTCTACAATTCTCTTTCTAACATAATCTGAAACAGAAAAACTTGTAGGTCCACACGGCTTATCAATGTTTAATATACTAAATTTAATAAGATTTTCAAATTCTTTATCTAAGCTATGGTTGGGTTTATTGTCCATAGAATTAAGAGGGTTTTATCATTATATAAATTCTTTTAAAAATTTCCGATACTTAATATTTAAATAGTTTTCATTAATAATATTTAGATGAAAAAACAAGGTTTTGCAATACTTTTAATTATTTTAGGCCTTATCTTTTTTTTAAGTCATCCTATTTTTAGTTTAACTGGGTTTACTATTAAGGAAGATTTTACACAAGTTAGTGTTCAGTTTATGGGTTTAGTAATGGTTCTTGTTGGTGTTTTTTTATTCTTAATACATTATAATTCTAATTATAGTTCTGTTGCCTCAGAAGTTTATAACATTCTTGGACATGAAGATGCTTATGGGCATCATACTAAAGATATCTCCAACATTACCCATCACCTCTCAAATAAAGGAATTCCTCCAAAAGTTGTGGAAAAAGTTATTCGAAAAGAAATTGAAGGTGGAAGGCTTAGAGCAGGAAAAGGAGAGAGTGTAAGTATTTCACAAAAAAACATAGGGTCTGTACTTGATGAGTTCGGTCCTAGAATAGATGAAAATGTTAAAGAAAGATTGGACGATTTAGGAAGAGGAAATCCTCCTCAAGGATATAGATAAGATTTTCTCTTTTTTTCATCAAACTTTTCAATAGCATATCTCAACATTGTACGGGGCATTTTTTTGTTGTATTGTTTTAGAAACTTTTCTAAAATTTTTAAATCCCTTTTTCCAATCTCACGTAACATCCATCCGCTGGCTTTATGAATTAAATCATGTTGCTCGCTATTTTTTAAAAATGTTTTTACAATATGCAATGCATCTGAAAACTGATTATTTCTTATAAATTCAAAACAAGAAACAATTGCTATTCTCCTTTCCCAAAGATGTTTTGAATTTGCAAGGTTGTATAAAATTTCTCTTTCTAAGTTTTTATCAAGTAAAAAATTTCCTACAATATTTGGAGCACTTAAATCAACTAAATCCCAATTATTAATTCGCAAGGCATTTTCAAGATAAAAATCAAATATTTTTTGTTTTGTTTTTTCATTCAATGCAATAGAAGCCTGTTCATATTTTTTTATTAAAATTAAAAGACCTACAAGCCTGTGTTCATGTATTTCACTATTAAGTAATTCTTGGATATCCTTACTGTTTAGATAGGGGGAAAATTGTATAGCAATTTTTCTTTGTTCTGGAACTTTTATTCCTAGAAAAACATCTCCTTCTCCATACTCGCCTGGAGATGTTTTGAAAAATCTCTGTAAGATTTTTGCCTGTTCTTTATTTCTGGCTTTTTTCAGTGCTTTTTCAAGTTTTTTTAATTGATTAGACATGTATATAATCTAGAATTAAAGGTTTTAAGTTTTCTGTCAATTGCTTATATATAATTAGAATCTATTTCTACTTATTTTTTCAAAGCTTTTCTAACCTGCCTTTTAGGCTGGGTTTGTTTTGCACTCATTGTATGTTTAGCTGTTTTTGCAGCTTGTTTTTGTGCTGCAAATCCTGCTTCTACAGAAGATTTTTCTTTTTCTTGTATATCTTTCTTTTCTTCTTCTGTTTGTTGTGGTGCTCTTGCTTCTTCTGATGCTTCTTCTGTTGCCTGTTCTTCTGATGTTTTTGGTTTTATCTTTTTCTTTGCACTTTCTGCAGATTGTTTTGATTTTTCTTTTCTAGCCATAATAAACTTAACAGGTTCTGGAATATCTACAAGTTCAACTCTTACAATTCCTTCTGAGTCTTTTGTAGCCTTAACTTTAATTTTAGCAGGATAATTTTTAATTCCTCTAAACCAGATTTCATTATTCAGGTAGTGGTCAATTTTAACTTTTTTAATATCTCTATTTTCAACTTTCATGTGTTTTACAATAAATTCTCTTAAAACTGTAATTGCTTTTTTTGCTCTCTTATATCTTACTGCTTTTCTGGTTTTTTTCCTTAATGGTACAATATATTCTCTAACTAAAACTGGCAAGTTTAATTTTTCTTTTTTAGATTTTTTTTCAGTTTTATTTTTTGTGTCTAGTTCTTTTTTTTCTTCTTTTGGTTTTTCAACTTCTATCTTAGCTATCTTTTCTTCTTTCTTAGCTATATCTGTTAAATTTTCAGAATCTTCTTTAACTTTTTCTATGATTTCTTTAACTGGTTCTGGTTTTTTTTCTTCTTTAACAGGTTTTTTTGTTTCAGCCATTTTATATTAGTCTTAATAGTTTTAGGATTAACCTAAATACTCTTTCTTAACTCTCCTTGGTTTAATTTTTAATTTTCTAGTTCTCCAATGTCTTTTAACATGAGTAATTGTAGACGGGTGTATTTTCTTACCTTGACCAAACTTTTTTAAAACAGTCCAAAAAGGAGCCCATCTAGTTTGTTTTCCTGCTTTTTGTAAATGTCTTTTCCTACTCGTACTAGCACGAACTTTTCTACTTGGCATTTTCTGTTTCTCCTTTAGAATCTTCAGTCTCTGGTTTTTCTATTTTTTTCTTACCTTTTTTATCTTCTAATTCTTCTTCTGTTTCTTCTAATTCTTCACCAATTTGTTGAACAAACTCTTTTTCTTTTTCAACTAATCTTTTTACTTCTATTAATTCAGCAGTCCTATCTATTGGTTTTTCACTCTTGATTGAATCTAAAAAGTCTCTTCCTTTTTGAGTTAATCTTCTTCCAAATTGTCTAATTAATACTTTCTCTACAAATCCTGCTGCTTCTGCTTGTTGAAGGATAACACGAATAATTTTTCCAGAAGCTTTTTTAAATCTTGCAGGTTTTCCTCCACGATTTTTTCTACTTCCATATCTTGTTTTTAATCTACTTACACCAACTACTCCTTTTAGATATAATTGACGTAAAATTGAAGCAGCTCTTATATACCAAAAATTTTCATCAGAAGGAACTCTTTGTTTTGAAACTCCAGATTTAACAAACATTGCCCATTCAGGTGCTTTAAATTCTGGAATTTTTTTAAGAGCCTCTGCTAAAGCTTTGTTATATGATTGCGGTTCTTGCTCGAATATTGTTCTTGCCATTTTCTTTAAATTGAATAAGTCGCGCTTTTCAGCGCTAGAGCGTTCTATAATAAGAACGTTTAACTTAATATTATCTTGTTTAGATGGTTTTTAAAGGTTTTTGTTTGTAATTCTAAAAAGTTTTATATAATGGAAACCCTAATATGAATTATGACAAAATATACAAACCTAAATCAGATTATTCAAAAGTATACTATTGAAGGTATTAAAGAACTTCAAGAATTGCAAAAAACACTATCTGATGTTCCGGTTTTACTAGATGAATTTGAAAAATATTTAAAATGGGAATATAGTGTATTTCAATATGAACTTTCTGATTTAACAATAACTGCTGGATTTTATAATCCTGAAGTAAAAATTTATTTATTAGATGAATTAGTTAATCTTGATGAAGCTGATGAATTAACAGAAAGAATGGTTCTTCCATATCCTAGAATAATTATAAATAGTGCGCCTCTGGGAAAGGATTTTTGTAGGATTACAAGAAAGAAATTAGACAAACTTATTCTTCCTGATAAAAGAGATCCAACTTCTAGAGTATTAACTAGTAAAAATACTGGAGGGGTTGCAGTTGTATATGAAAGAGAAAATAGAATACATTACCTTGAGATGCTATTAATCGGTAGTAATCACTAAATAACAAATTTCCTTCTAAATATTTCTAAATAATTCAAACTCTAAAAAATAAAAAAGGGAAAATAATCTGATTAAATTAAGACTTTTGATTCAACAGCTTTTTCAAGTTCTGGTTGTTTTTCTTGCCTTCTTTCTCTTGTTCTATTCTGCTTTCTTTGCATTGGGTCTCTTCCTTCTACTTCTTGAAATCTATTTGTTTGATATTCTCCATCTCTTTTTTCTCTTCTCTCTCTTCTTTGTCTTACTCTTTGAACACGATTAGTGCCATATTCTTGTGCAAGTCTTTCTCTAAATTCCCTTCTTTCTTCAGGAGTCATCTCTCTTACCCTATATTGTCTTTGGCTTCTCTCTCTTTGAGGAGTTTCTACTTGATGAACAACATTTTTACCACTTAAAACAGTTCCAGCATGAATTGGTTTAGGTGCTACCCCATATAAAGAACCAATAGAAGCAAGAGCTGTGTAACCAACTATTAGACCAGAAGTAACAATATGCTTGTAGTTCATTTTACTCACCTCCTTTTTGTTTTATTAAAACGTCAAAAGAGTATATAACCTTAAGTTATAACTCTATAGTTTAATATATAATATAATAAAAAACCAAGTATATAATCTATATGGACTTAACGTCCATTTTTAAATCAAAAAAAATAAAAATCTCTTTACTCAGCTAGAGGACAGTTACCAGAACCAGCTCCTCGGCCTCCGGCATTACCCTGGCCATTTCCAGATCTCATTTCAAAACCTTTTTTAAGACCCTTTCCAAAGCCGTTTCCAGCTCCAATACCGTATTCTTCTCTAAGCTGTTGCATTTCTTCTCGTGTTGCTCCTGCTTCTCTAGCATCATCCATAGCCTGTCTAAATTCTGCTCTTTCCTGATGTCTCTGAACAAGATTATTGAAGTTTTCTTCTGTCAGACGTTCTTGCATTTGTTCAAGTTTTCCTTGCATTAAACTCTTCCAAGTTTCAAAATCCTGATTATCCACAGCACTACGAATTGCTTCTCTCTGTACATCTCTATCTGCTTTTTCTTCATCAGATAAATTAGAGTTCATGAACCCGTTACCAAACTGATAAGCAGAAACAAATCCAACACCGAGTAATGCAATCATGACTAAAGTAATTGCAGTTGCAGTATATTTTATTCCCATTTTTTAATACCTCCTTTCAATTGTTTTATTTTCATAATTATAATTATAGATTTTTATTTATAAAGAAGGTGGACCCAAGGTCCACTTCCTTTAAAAGTATTTAAACTTGTAAGTGTTTATATAAAAATTATAGAAGATGGCACAACTAACAGGAAAAGCAGTAAAAGAACTCGGATTTCAGGGAATGATGAAAGGTAAAAATATACTCTCGGTTCTTGGGCTAGAAATCATCTACTCTTTCGTAATTATTGTTTGTAGTATGATGATTTATTTCGGAACAAAACAACTATACGAACTAACCTCTCACAAGGGGATAAAATATTTTAGATTAGGTTTCTTATTCTTTGCAATTGCGTATTTTTTTAGATCTTTTATAAAATTTATATTATTTTACTTTAATGTAACTAAAATCTTAGATCTCTCTACAAATTTTATCGGAACAGCAAGCTTGTTCTTGTTTATGTATTTTAGTTCTATTGCAATCTTCTACCTATTATATAGTGTTATCTGGAAAAAATTCAAAAATGAGCCTGTAAGCCTATTTTTTATTCATGCTGCCGGGTTTGTTATAGCTCTAGTAAGTATATTATTCAGATCTCCAACAGTATATCTTATTTTAAATCTAGTTTTATTCTTTTCAGTAAGTATTATTTTTTATTTTGCTCATAAAAATCATAAGAAAAAGAAAAAAGGTTCTGGCCTGTACACTACTTATCTCCTTCTTCTCGTATTTTGGATACTAAATATTCTTGATATTCTTGTTCCTAGTGCCTTACAACAATTTCAGTTATTTATCTACCTAGCTTCAATAGGTGTTTTTCTTACACTACTCTATAAGGTTCTCAAGAGAGTTGGAGGAATTTAAGATGCCTAAAAGAGGAAAATTAGAAATAATCAAAGACATTTTAAACATTATTCAGGAAAACCATAATTCAATTAGGTCTACGCCTCTTTTAAGAAAATCAGGCCTGTCTTCTAAAAGTTTTTATGAATATTTTCAAGAGCTTCTTAAAAAGGGTTTGATTAATACAATGCAAGATTCCCATGACAACAAGAAAGTAATCTTAACTGCAAAGGGTAAAGAGTATTTAGAAAAGTACAAGACAATTGTTGGATTTATTGATGAGTTTGAGTTATGACTCCAAATCACAATCGAAATCTTACTTCTTTCCTCGCTTTTTTCTATGTTTTGGAATTAGTGCAGTTCCATAAGTGACAACCTCTATCCAACGACATTCAAATCCTTTATATGAATTCATTACTTTTCTTAAATCAACTATAACTTCTACATCTTTTAGTGAAGTACACCTCCTATTTCTTATATAATCAAATTCACGTTTATGCTCATTTATATACAAGTCAACACTCTCAAAAGGTCTTGGAAGATAATCTGATAAATCCTTCCCGATCATTTCACACCAATCCCTTGCTGAGCAAGTTAATAAGTCGGGAGCCATTTTTACTTCTTTCCTCCATATTTTTTAGATTCTTCATAATCTCTAGAAGGCACAGCAGCACTAGAACTACTTTCAGATGCAGCTAACATTCTTCTTTTCTTTAACATATCGCTCCAGCTAGTCTCACTAGTTCTTTCCTCTAAAGAAGAAGATTCTCCAAGAGATGATTTAAATTCAAATATCATCTTGCTTATTAAAAGATTTAATTATCTCTTCTGAATCTTTAACATCCCCAAAAAGAAGGCTAAATGTTGTAAGGGTTTGTTCTTCATGAACTTGAAAAAATGTTGGTGTGCTAGTTAGATCTTTTATAATAGTTGTATGGAATCCAAGATCAACAGAGTGTCTTGCTGTAGCTTCAACACAAATATTAGAATTAAACCCTATAACATAAATATTTTCTATTCCTTGTTCTTTTAAATAATTTATTAAGTCTTTATTACTAAATGCACTAAATGTGTGTTTAACAAATACTTTGTCTTTTGGGGGATTAATTTTATAAAAATTTATTCCTTCTATGCCTGGAGCCATATACTTTCCTGTAAAAGAACCAAGTTTTTTAGCAATTGATTTAGGCATTTTTTCAGGATCATAGATTAACTGAGTGTAAAGCACACTAGCTCCCCTCTCTTCTGCTTGCCTTGTGAAATCAATTATCTTTTCAATTATTTCATCAAAATGGGAAACATCGTGTCCCCAATTCTTAGCTCCAAATCCTTGAGGAGAACAAAAATCTTTTTGTATGTCTATAACAAGAATTGCTGTTTTTTTAGTATCTATTTTATTTTGAGTTTCCATTTTATTTTACACCCCCGTTCCAGCCCCTGAGGTTAATTCCCCCTCCAGCAATTGTCCAGTATTTAGAGAGTTCACCTAAATCATCAAAAGGGGATGTCTCTTTAAATCCACAAGAAACATTCTTAAGTGGAACCTTTGCCAATTCTGGGAATTCTTCTGACCAAACCTTATGAAATAATGCTCCTGCTTTTCCTCCAATTATCCATTTATTCCATCCAGATTTCTTTAGTGAATCTACATAGGCCTTATACTCCTGATCACTCATTAATTCATTAGCCACATTATCTATAAACGGCATTATACCTGTACTCCTATACAAATTTTCTTTTTTTCTATCTACAATAAAATCTGGAAGTTTTCCCCTCATTGCTTTTTTAAGTTGAGATTTCATTTCATATCCCGTATTTTGTTTAACAAGCCTATCTTCAAATGGAGTAGATAAAACATACTCTACCAAATCTCTATCTAAAAAAGGAACTCTACCTTCAATTCCTTGTGAAGCTAATATTCTATCTTCTCTATGACACTCATGATCTCCTATAGATTGAACAAGAGTTAGTGCATTTTCTTGCATGTATTTTGGATCAAATAATTCAAAAAGATAATCATAACCTAAATTAGTTTCGTCTGATCCAGAACCAGTCATAACCACTTTAACCCCATCTTGTTTTGCCATTTGAGCGAGTTTTAGTGTTGGAAAAGCATTAATTAGTGGGAAGTAAAGTGGTGTTGCCATAGAACGAACTACATCCCTTAGATGTTTCTTAATAAAACTCTCATCAATATATCCTACTTTCCCTTCAATACCTAACTCTCTGGATAGGTGTGTTGCACACTGTATATCTTTAGAATTTGGATCTGTTGCAACAGTATATGCTTTCTTTGGTTTCTTGCCCTGTTGATAAGCAAGATAGGCTACTGTTGAACTATCTATTCCGGATAAAATAACTGCATGATCTACTTCTTCTGGAACTCGTTTTCTTACAGCTTCTTGTAATAATTTATAGAGCTTATCAGGATCAGCTTTTTCATGTTTAATATTATCTCTAACATCATAAAATCTCTCTATATTTGTTTCGCCATTAACCTTATGCTCTAAAGTACATCCTTGGGGTAGTTTTTTTATTCTCTCTCCAGGAACACTATTTGCTAAAAGTGCGGGAATCTCACTTGCAATAACAAACCCATTATCTCCTTCTCCAAAATAAAGAGGCCTTATACCAAAATGATCTCTTGCTGCATAAACTGTTCCTGTTTCCCTATCCTTAACAACATAAGCAAATTGGCCATCAAAATGTTTTGCAGCTCCATTACCTTTTTCTGCTACAGAATTAAGAACAACTTCAGTATCGCAATCTGTTTTAAAAGTTCTTCCTTCTGTTTCAAGTTTCTTTCTTAAATCTCTATGATTATAAATTTCTCCATTAAATGCAATAGTATATCTTCCATCCTCTGTTCTCATTGGTTGATCACCATTAGCAACATCAACAATAGCTAATCTTGTAGCTCCAATTACATCTGTTCCGTTTCTTAGATATTTCTGACTATCTGGTCCTCGATGGGCTAAGATATCAAGAGTTTTTTCAGCTCTCTCATCTGTTGTATTTTGTAAGTAATTTATTGAACACATTTTATTTTTTCCTCTAAAATATTTATTGTTAATTTAACAATTGTCCCTGGTTGAAGATCCACACTAAGCATTTTAGGCACAACGATTATTGCTTGATTACCGTGCTTGGCAATCTTCTTTATTATTATGAATTCTTTTGTTTCCATAATTTATCTATAGAAAATACATATTAATACTTGATTAACTACTAAAGTAGTAAGTAGATGGAAAGGTTTTTATACATAAAATCCCACTATTTTATATGGTTAGTGAAAACTTATTGCAAGAAATTGGTTTAAGCAATTGGGAATCTCAGGCATATCTTGCATTACTAGAATTAGGAAGCACAACAACAGGCCCATTAGTTCAAAAATCAGAAATCCCTCAATCAAAAATATATGGAGTTTTAGAATCTCTGATTAAAAAAGGATTATGCAATTATATTATTAAGGGAAAAATCAAACACTTTCAAGCTGCAAGTCCTGATAGAATTCTTGCTTTATTTAAGGAAAAACAAAAAAAAGTAGAATCAATACTTCAAAGTCTAAAAGCAAAACAATCTGAAAAAAAACAATCTGTCGAATTATTTGAAGGTGCAAAGGCCTTACGGGGCATGTTTTTAGGAATGATTAGTAATATTAAAAAAAATGAAGACTGGTATGGTTTTTCTACAGGAGAAACTTCAACAGACCCTGAAATACAAGAGTTTTACGAATGGTGGGGAGCCCTAAAATTAAATGCTGGATTAAACGACCATCTTCTTATTTCTAGTTATAATAAAAAAGAATTTGAAAAAGCCCAAAGTTTAGAAGCAATAAGGGCAATGAAACAATCTATTTTAAGATATAGTCTTGTCTCTTTTCCAGGAGATGTTGCAATATTTAGAAACCAAGTAGTTATTTTAAATTGGGTAGGAAAACCAACAGGAATCTTAATAACAAGTGAAGAACTTGCAAAACAGTATAAAGATTTCTTTTTAGGAATATGGGAACACGCAAAAAAACCCTAATAACTTCAAATCATATCGAAGCTATCAAGTCATTTATAAATACCTAAATCTTATAAAAATTATAGAAATCAATCAAGATTAAGATAAAACAAAATGGCAAATGATAAATTTATTTTAACGTCACTAGATGATGCAAATTCTAAGGAAATCGCAGAAATACTTGGAAATAAAACCTGCAGAAAGATGATGGATTATCTTGCAGAAACAAATGAAGCAAGTCAAAATGATATTGCACAGGCAGTAATGGTTCCACTAAATACTATTGATTATAATTTAAAAAAACTGATTAAAGCAGGATTTGTAGAAAAGACAAAAACTTTTTTCTGGAGTGTTAAAGGTAAAAAAATTCCAACTTACAAACTTGCAAAAAAACACATCATAATCTCGCCAAGAGATAAAAAACCAAGTTTAAACTTACTCAGGAGTATTCTTCCAATTTTCCTAGGAATTGTACTAATTGCTGCAATTGCAGCTATATACATAGCAAATCAACCAGGCACTGGCCCTGCAGGGCCAGGCCCTGGTACTTCTTTATTTGATGATTCTAATGGAGAACTAAAACAATTTTCTTCTCAAGCAGAATTAGAAGAATTTGTAAAATCAAATATAGAATCAACCAATTATTATGATAGAAATTTAATAACTCTGGATAGTGCTAGAGGTTTTAGTGCTCCAACTGCAGCAACTTCAGAAAGTGCAACAGCAGGAGCTAGTGTGAGTCAAAATGCAAAAGACTTTTCAGAAACAAATATCCAAGTTCAAGGTGTTGATGAAGCAGATATTGTAAAAAATGATGGAAAATATATTTACACAACAAGTGAATATGGAGACAAAATTACAATAATAAAAGCTTATCCCGCTGAGAACATGGAAATTGTAAGTGAGATTAAAGATTTACAAGGAATAAATGGAATTTTTATTAATAATGATAAATTGATTGTATTTGCACAAGCAGAAATCCATGTTTCTGAATCAGCAAAAATAGCATGTGCTTCAGAAAAAGGGGGTTGTTTAATACCAGATTCATATCCTTATTCATATGGCTCAAGTGTTTTTATCTATGATATTTCTGATAGAGAAAATCCTATTTTAGAAAGCCAGATACAAACAGATGGAACTTATCAAAATTCAAGAATGATTGGAGATTATGTTTATGTTATTTCAAACAAATACATACAAAGAGACAATCCTCAACCTCCGATTTTTATAGATGATGGAGTTACAAGACCAACCCCTCTGGAAGAAATTTACTATATGCCTTATCCAGACACAAATTATGTGTTTAATACAATTACTGCAATAGATTTAGATGATAATGACTTTAATAGTAAAACCTATTTAATGGGTTCAAGTGCGACAGTCTATGTTTCTCAAGAAAATATCTATTTAACAAAGCAAAAGAGTATGCCGTTTAGAGAATATACTGACAGAATAATTGATGAAGTTTATATGAAAATCTTTTCTGGAGAATGGAAAGAAAAAGTAGAAGAAATAAGTAAAAAAGATATAACAGATTATGGAAAATTAAATGAACTTCAAGAATTAATTGAAGATTATACAGATAGTCTAGATGGTAATGATTTAGAAGAGTTTAGTCAAGACTTAATAGAGAGATTAGAAGATTTTCAAGAATCAATATCAAAAGAGCAAGAAAAAACAGTTATATATAAAATTAATATTGATGGAAAAGAAATAGAATACAAATCAAAAGGGGAAGTTTTTGGACATATTTTAAATCAGTTTTCAATGGATGAGTATGATGAAAACTTTAGAATTGCAACTACAACTGGAGAAGTCTGGAGAAGTGGGGGCAATAGTTTAAACCATTTATATGTTCTTGATGAAAATCTTGAATTAATTGGAAGTGTGGAAGACCTTGCTCCTGGTGAGAAAATCTATTCTGCAAGATTTATGCAAGGTAGAGCTTATATTGTTACATTCAAAAAAGTTGATCCATTATTTGTTATTGATGTTTCAAATCCGAGAAATCCAGAAGTACTTGGTTATTTGAAGATTACTGGTTTTTCTGATTATTTACATCCTTATGATGAAAATCATGTTATTGGAATTGGAAAAGAAACACAAGGTGGAAATGAAGACTTTTCATGGTACCAGGGTGTGAAGGTCTCTCTATTTGATGTAAGTGATGTTGAAAATCCAATTGAAACAGCTAAAATTGAAATTGGAGATCGTGGTACACAGAGTGATGCTCTTTATGATCATAAAGCTGTCTTGTTTGATAGAACAAGGAATACTTTAGTTTTACCAATTCAGCTCTATGAAGTTGATGAAAACAAAAATGATGGGAGAGATTATTATATTGATGAAGACAGTAGATACGGAACATTTGTATGGCAAGGTGCTTATGTCTTACATATTGATTTAAACAAAATTGAAATAAGAGGAAAAATTACACATGACCCTGAGATAACAATAGACACAGGGGTAGAAGAATATCCTACACCATATAGATATCCTGATTATCAAACAGCAATAAAAAGAAGCTTATATATGGATGATGTTTTATACACAATATCAAGAAGTTTTGTAAAGGCAAATGACTTTTATGATATTGCAAAAGAAATCAGTGTTATTGATATAGGATATCAAGAAACAGATGATAGAGTTTATGTTACTGAAGCGCTTATCTGATAAACTTGTATAATCAATAACCATAATTTTTTATAGTTATTTATCTCCAATCATATTATGGGATTTTTAGACTTTTTAAAAAAATTATCTGGACAAGAAAAACCAGAAAAAGAAGTAGAAGAAATAAGTTTTAATGAACTTGGGTCTTGGATAAATAATCAAAAAAAGACTCTTGAAAAACAAAACCAGGAGCTCTTAGGTTTAATAAAACAAGAAATCCTTCAATCTGTTAGTGAACTTGATGAAAAAATTCCAGTTTTGGAAAGTGTTGAGATAGATAAAATTAAAGAACAAGAACGAATTAAAATAATTGTTAAAGAAAATCTTGAGAAGTACCTCTCTGAGGTTCAGAGTTTTAAAGATAGTTTAAAAGATTTAGAAAAAGATAGTAAAAATCCTGGAAGATTAATAAATGAAATTGATAGACTTATTGGAGATTTTCAAAAAAGATCTTCTATGAGTTTTCAAAAGGCCACAATCCTTATTGGAAAAGAATTAGGGGCTATAAGGGATTGTATTAAAAAGTTCCTAGCAAATACTAGAAAAGTTATTAGTGAAAATAAAGACTCTTTGGATAAAATTAAGACAATTGAAATCATAGAAGAAGGGCTTAGTGAAAAGAATAATTTAGAAAACTTAAGATTGAACCTTTTGAAAAAAATTTTAGAACAAGATAAAGAAATTAAGGAGATAGAAAAAGAAATTAAAAAGATTGGGGAAGATATAGAGATTACAAAGAAAAGCAGGGGATATATTGATGAAATTACAAAGAAAAAAGATTTAGAAAATTTAAAAGAGGAATTAAATAATGCAATATTTAATCTAAAAAAACTGATTGATTTTAAGAGTTTGGCAAGTTTTTTTCATATTAATGAAAAAGATATGAAATTGATTAAAGTTTATAAGGAGAATTTTAAAGAGGTTTTTGAAAGAGACGATGGAATAACCCTTGAGAGATTGTTAAAAGAATCTAAATTATTAAATGAAACTATTAAAGAAAAAATAAATAATATTTTAGAAAAGAAAAGAAAAATTGCAAATTCAAAAGACATTCCCAAAAAAAATGTAATCGAAGAAATGAAGAAAGAGATAACTTCTAAACAAAATAAGATTGAAGATTTAAATATTGAAAAGATTAAGGAAAAGAAAAGAGATGAAAAGATTAAGGAAAATATTAAAAATACTCTAGAATCCATTAAAAGAAATTTAGCAAAGATTAATGTTGAAATTATTACTAATGTTTAACGTTTTGGTTTTCTCCATTTTCTTATGACAAGTACATATCCTATTAATTTATAGGTGAAGTTTTTTCCAAGGGCATTTACTAATTCATCTGCAATTTTCCTTGCAGCTTCCTTATCCGGCCTTGCAGATTTTAACAGATGAATTCTCATTGATTCTATATTCTTAAATGCAAGAGAAATTTGATCTATAATTTCCTTGGTAAGTCCTTTTTTTCCTATTTGAAATTGTTTTATTGGTTTCATTTTTTGTTTTTTTCCTGTTGTTTAATAAAATCTTGTATTTCTTGTTTTTTAATTTTCATTTTTTGGTGTTTTTTTACACCAAATGTTCCGAGTTTCATTTTTTTGTCTTTGTATGTATCTTTTCCTTGAAAAATATGCACCATAATATCTGTCTTACTATCTCGCCAATCTTGACTATATCTTGCACAAAATACTCCCGATTGAGCAATATCTGTTTTTGTTGGTTTTAATGATTTAATATTAACAAAAGGGCTTCCAGGTTGTACTGTATGGAGCAAAACCTCACTAGGTTTTGCTTGGAAAACAAGAGCTTCATTATTTTCGGCTGACCTTCCTGCAAAAACAAGTTTACCACTGGTAGTATGAAATATCCTAAACTTATGCGGATTTTCAATCTTTTCTGATTTATTTTCCATAAAGATAAGTGCCATAGATAAGTTATAAATTTATGTTATGTAATTGATTACAATAATTTTTATAAACTACGCAAGACACCTATCACCATGCCATACTATGCTGCTCAAAATATAAGATGGAGCTTAGAACAAACACCTTGTATGATCAAATATCCAGATGAAAAAGAAGGAAAAATAGTGGTTATAAAAAGAGAAAATAGAGCTTCTGGAAAAGAAGGTCTTAAAAGATTTATAGAAGAAAATGGCATACCAATAGTTGATGGTATTGAGATAACATGTATTGGAGATATTATTCCTAAATCTCAAGAAGGGGAATATTTCTATGTCAAGGAATAAAAGGAAAAAGAATTAAAAAATATAAAATTGTATCTAAATCTAACCTAGTCTTTTTATAGCAGCTCGTACATTCTTATTCAACTGAGTTATTGATTCATCTAACTGTTGTTTGTTTTTTGTTCCTGTACAAACAAGTTTTCCATTACTAAACAATAAAAAAGTTGCTGTTGGGTCTTCAAGCTTATACACTAGACCAGGAAATTGTTCTGGTTCGTATTCTGTGTTTTCTAATTCAAGAGAAAGTAAGTTTAAGTTTAAGTTTAAATCAATACTCCCGCTTGCTACTATGTTTTGAACAGTAATCTTAGGCTTATCTGTTACAATAACATTTATTTTTCTTAGTTGCTTTATTACTTGTTGAATTACTTCTTTTACTTGTGCAATGGACTTTGTACCAGTACATACTAAATTCCCAGAACTAAATACAAGAACTGCTGATTTTGGTTTTTTTATCCTTAAAACCAAACCAGGAAATGTATCTGGATTGTATTCTGTATTTGGGTTTGTCTTTGCTAGCTTTGTAAGAGAAACGTCTTTTCCTAAAGAAGCTGTTGCAACTATGTTTTGAACCTTTAAAGAGCTTTTTTGAGAAGCTGATTTAGAAGTTTTTTTAGAAACCGGTTTTTTCTTTACAACCATTAGCTTTATAAATGGATTGGCTTTTTAAAGCTTTCGGTTTAGTGGTTTTTTAAATAGTTTTAAATAATCCTCGTTCTTTGAATATTTAAGATGGTGAATTTTTTTAATGTTATTGAAAAGAGTCAAACCTATCTAAATATGTTATATCTCTTGCTATCTTATCCTCTTGGAATTTTCTATTTTGTTTTTTTAGTTGTAGGTATTTCTCTTGGATTCGGACTTATAATTACATTAGCAGGAATTCCCCTATTAATCTTGATGACATTTTTATGGTACTGGATTGGGCTTTTTGAAGCTCGTGTAACATTTAAAATGTTAAATATAAATGCTAATCCTGAAAAAAGTCAGGCATTTAAACAAAAGACTTTTTTAAAGAAAATAACAACACACTTTACTCAACAAATCACATGGAAGAGCCTTGCTTACTTATTGATTAAATTCCCTCTAGGAATTATCTCTTTTATATTGTTAGTTACACTTATATCTGTATCTCTTGCACTAATTGTTGCACCATTATTTTATTATCTAGCAGCATATATTCCTAATGTAGGATTTATGGTTATTAATGGTGTTCAAGTAATTACTCGACCTTGGCAGACATATATAATTTCTTTGATAGGAATAATTTTATTATTTGTTTCAATGCATATTCTTAATTGGCTTGCCTATATTTCTGGATTACTTGCTAAAACTCTTCTTGGAGAGTCTAGACTTCAAAAGAAAAAAGAGGTAAAGAAATAATTTTTATAAATGACTCAGAGCATCTAAAAGTTTTGCTTGTGCACTTTCCCGGCTCCTATGTTTAAACTTATTTGGTTTTCTCAATAAAGAGGGCCTATTAATTCTCTTTTTTATGGACCCTTTCATGGTCCTAGGTACCATAATAATCTCTAGTAATCAAAATATAAAAATTTATCTATTTGGGGGGTGTGAGCAAGGCAGAGTGAGTTTAGAATTCAGATGGATTTGTTATTAACTCTAGAACACTATTTCTTTTATACTCCAAATATCTTTTGAAGGATTTGACCTAAAAATGAATTTTTATTATTGGTTCCAATGACTTCCCCAGTTATTCCACTATCTCCTCCAGAATCTTCTCCCGCATCGTTACTTTCTTCAGAATTATCTACAAAATCAGAAGGAGCACCATTATCTCTTGGCTCAGGAACTATAACTCCCACAATTCCATCTGGTCCTGGAGCAATATTGTTATTACAATTCTCTTCTCCTTCTTCACACATATCATTATCAATTATATTTTGAGTAGGAGTTACATCTTTATTATCTTTGGTCATTGGAGATTTATCAATAACATTATTCTTTACAACATCCATATAAGTTTTAACTTCTGGTTTTAATCCATTGTCTCCATTTGCTACTTCTGTTTTAACTTCCCAAGTCAACCCATTATCTCCTTCTCCATCTTTACCTACACTATTTTCAACAACCCAATTGTTAATTTCCCCATCTATTTCCCCTATCCTTGTTTCAATTTGCATAACCCTATTTTGCGCATCATCTTCGCCCATGATTACATTCACTTCTCTCTCAAGAGTTTGTCCTTCTTTTCCATTAACTTCTATTACCCATTCTGCTGTAAGTCCTGTTTTTTCCTCTTCTAACACATAAACATCAAAGCTATTTGGTAAATTTTCCTGAGTCCTTATTTTTTCCCTTACTTCACTAGAACTTTCTTTTACTTTTTCTGCAGTATTAATTGAAACTTTTTCCTGTACTAATTGAAGTTTCTTCCAAGCATTTTCAAGATTCTTTTCTGCATCCTTATCCTCTCCATTTTTTGTGTTTATTACAGCTGAGTTTACTTCTTTTTCTCTAATCTCTAAAGCTAATTTAACGTCCCCATCTCCAGAAGCAAAAAACATTTTAACATTATCAATAAATCTACCAAAACCAGAATAAGTTTGAGCCTGTTCCTGAGCTAATACTAATGGGGAAAATAATAATATCCCTAATAATAGTAAAACTATCACTTCTTTTTTCATTGATTAGAATAAGAATAAGTTATATAAAAATTTATCGTTTGGCGTTGAACATCGCGATTAAGGGAAGTTTTTTCTTCCTCGTGGAGCGAAGCGGAACAGAGCTGAAGAAAAAATTTGGGTGGAGAAGTCTGCAAGACTTCGGAACTCTTTAATCGCTGTTCAACTCTCCTGAATACTTGGAAGGATTGATTTTTAGTGCAACGATGCCGAAGGCAAAAAATCAAAGTCGTGAGCCATATTAATTTTAAAGAGGACACTTTAGGACGGCGGGACGCTGTCCATTTTAATAATAGAAATTGTTGTGTATTTTTATTTTTGTGAGCCACCGCCTTTTTTGCTTCTTTTTTTCTAAAAAAGAAGAAGGGCACTCTTAATTAAGTTTTAACATATACAAATCTTGAGCATCTTTTGCAGGAGTCCTATTTCTATGGTCAATCCAAACAACATAATCTCCATCTAAAATTCCTCCGCCTTGATGGTCTGAATTAAATGTAATTCTTCTTTCAGTATTTCCTTGTATGTTGTAAAAATAAACATCTTCATTAGTTGAAGTTTGGTCGCTGTTTCTATAATCTGTCCAAACTACATTATAATCTGAAAATGAAATTGCAGTATGCCCTCCCGAAACAGCATAAGTTAAGTTAAGAGGTTTTTCTTCGCCTGTTAAAATATTATACATATAAATTCCCTTATTTCCTTCTGCAATTGACCTATCATCAACCCAAACAAGATAATTATTCCAAACTTCAGGCATTCCTTGATATTCTTCATCGGAGGTTATTCTTGTTTTTTTATCTGTTGAAATATCGTAAAGCCATATGTCTTGGTCACCCTCTTCTGCATTTTCATAAACAAAATTTCCGGGGCTAGGTTCTGATTTAACCTGAGAACAATCTTCTGGAACACAATATTTTGGTCCTTGATAAACAATATAATTTCCATCCATTTTAAAATTACTATCCCAATAATTTCTTACATCAACAAGTTTTTTTGTTGCTTTTGTCTCTATGTTGTAAATCATAAGTTTTGGAGAATTTGTATCTCCATAAACTTCATTTCTTTCTAACCAAACAACATTATTCCCAGAAATTATTGGCCACTCAAAATAATATCTTATTTGAGGTTCTGTTAATTGAATTGTTTCGCCAGTAGAAATTCTATATAATTTAATGACAGGCCAATCAACATAATTTCCTGTGTTCTCATTATATGTGGGGGCTGTGCTTGGATAAGTAATATAATCTCCATCAATTTGAGGCCATGAACCTTGTCCAATCTTTTTCAAATCTTTTGTATCTAAATTCTGAACATAAACATCTCCATTTCCATCTGCAAAAGTAATATAATTATTAGAGACATCTAAAGTTTTAACAATTAATCCTGAAGTCAATTGAACACTTCCCTCATTAGAACAATCAACTGGACAATTGGTATCGGTCTCTTTAACCTCACAGATATTATTTCCACATTGACTTTCAACAGGGGTCTCAAAAATAACTTCATCAGAAGATTTTAGTTTATCTGATTTATCATATCTCCTAATTGCATCGGACATTTTCCATGTATCCCCTTTTGTTGTTCCCGCAATCATTATTGCCTTTCCATTTCCATTATCAAAAACTTTTACAACTGCTTGTCCATAATCAAATTTCCAATCATCACAATTATATCCTTTTTTGTTAGTAATTTCTTCTGAAATTGGATTTGCACAAGGACCTCCAACAAGAATTAAATTTTTATTTTGGAAGGAAGTTACTTCACTTGCTTTTTTAATATAAGAACCTCGTCCTTGGTCTTCATCAATAAAAGGAAAAATGTCTGAAATCATAAAAGAACCTGACAAATCTTCAATTGCAGCATTGTCTCCATAAACAATTGAAACATCATCGTAAGAATTTACAGAATTTGATAAACTTGCTAAAGTATCCGAGACTGAACTTTGAGCAGAAGCAAAAGCAGAAAAACTTAATAGCATCAAAAATAAAATGGGTAAAATTGTTTTTGCTTTCATTATGGAGTTATTAGAAAGAAGATATTTATAAAGTTTTGTTTTTTGTTTGAGAGTGCCCCAATTATATCAGAAAAATTTGAGCGAAGCATTTTATCCTCTGTTAGACGAAATTTTAATTTCGTGAGTTTTCGTTGGTCGGATAAAAGAAGTTTTTCTGCTTGACGAAGTCAAGACAAAATGTGCGAAGCACCAAGGCGGCTCACTTTTTTATTAACAACAATTTCTACATTTTAGGGGCGGGTGGTCGGGGGTTTTAAAGTGTCCTCTTTACTAACTTTTTTACTCTTTATCTTTGGCTCACTATTGAGTTGAACATCGGGCTTAAGGGAAGTTCAATTTCCTCGAAAAAATTCTCCTCGTGA
>CAZNUV010000002.1:0-96944 GCA_964576755.1 Candidatus Woesearchaeota archaeon | reverse complement strand
TCCAAATCTCTTTGGCTCTACTCGTACATAGTCTTCAACTTCAATTAAATAGAACATATTTTAATGAGAAAAAATTGCTTTATAAATCTTACCTTCTAAGGCCGATTAATCGGACTATATAATTTCTAGGCTTCCCATATCTCTAATTGTAAGAATCTGACTATTTAGCCTTTTTTTCAAAGCTTTATCAAGTGTTGCCACAATAATTTTATTTTTTTTGTTATTCACATAATCTACAATTCCATTATCTACTACCTTATTTCCTAAGTGAATTTCTTTTGCTTTAATAAGCCTAACAAATTCTAATCCTACTCTTGCAGATTCTTTATCTGGAATTTTTTCCCCTTTTCTTTCACTTAAATCTTTTAACTCTTGTAATACTTCAAAGGGAACTAACCAATCAATTTTTTCGTCAAAGATATCATTAGCTAAACTAAAAAAATCAAGTTTCTGTTTTATACAACTCAAGATAAAATTTGTATCAAGTAATACTTCCATCTTACATAAAAATCTAAAGTGTATATAAATTTTTTGAAAAGAAAGGAAATTTAAAGAATTTTATTATAGGGACTTATGTAATCTGGCAAATTAGAAATACATGGAATAACAAGTAAAGTTTTATTTTCTTCTGTTGGATGGGTTGTTAAGAAAGCTGAATTTATTTCAGAAACAATAACATGATATAAGCCTGAAGAAACAGGACCAAGTTCAGAATGGACCCTCTATAGTGTCCTTAAAATCTTGCTCATAACCAATCATTCCTTCTCCTTCTTTTCCAGTAATAACCACACTACCGGCATATTTTTTAAATGGAGAGATTTGATTCATAGTATTCTGATATAATGTTATTTGTCTTAGAATATTATGAATATTAGCTTTTTTTAATTTTAGAACTTTTTGAGTTTCTTCTTCAGTATATTTATGGTCTCCGGGTCTGAATCTATCTAAACTAATTTGTGCTTCATGAAGTTCTCTCTCAAGCACACTTATTCTCTGTCTAATTTCTGGTTCATTTGGGAGAAAAGATTTTTTTTCCATTTTATTCTCTAATTATAATAATCCTGCAATAGTCTCAGCCTCTACATTGTTGCCATTAATTAAATTATGATAAACCTCATCAAATTGATCAGTAGGTATTCCATATTCTACTAAATTTTCTCTAGCACTAGAATATTGGTTTTTTAAACTATCAAGTACTCTTTTAGAAGAAGGTTCAGGTCCGCCGAAATCCTCCATAAGTTTAAGTTCAAATTCTGATTGCCTTGCATATAATTTAATTTTAAAAAGAAGATCCATCATACGGCCCCTAAAGTGGTTTAAAGTTATTAAGGCAAGATTATCTCTTTCACCTTCACTCAACCCTTGGACTATCTTCTCTATTTCATTTACCATATTTAGTTGTTATACAAGTCTCATGAAAAAACCATTTTTAAGCATTTATATTATGGAATACAATTAATGATTAATAGAGAACACAAACAAAGACAAATCTTTATATATCTTTAAAGTTATATAGGACTATGCAAGAGGTAGACAATGTTTTAAGAATATTCAAAGAGACTAGACAAGCTATCTTTGATAAAGATTCTAGAAAAATCAATCAATTATCTGACCAAACAATACACACTGCAACAATCTATCAAGACCCAGACAATATAATTGTAGCAGTTCTTATCTATTCAATTGGTAAAATAGTCGAAAGAGAACATTATCAAAAAATGCTTGGGTGGGCCGAGTTCAATAAAAATTTAATAAAAAATATAGATATTTCAATAAAATATCTTGAAAAAAAAGATATAGAAAATTTTAGGATAATCTTAGGAAGAATAAGAAATTCAATCAACAAAATTTCTAGTAATTTGAGAATTTATATCCAAGATGTATTTAGAAAAGCAGAATTAAACAAAGCATTAAAACTTTATGCGCATGGTTTAAGTTCAGAAAAAACAGCCCAATTATTAGGAGTAAGCCTTTGGGATTTGTCTGGATATATTGGTCAATCACATTTAAGTGAAGTAAAAAAAGACATGGGATTACCATTAAAAAAAAGAATTAAAATCGCAGAGGATATGTTCAGTTAAGATGAAAGAAAAACCAAAAAAATTCTTAATATTTGATACAGGATCAATAATAACATTATCTATGAATGGATTATTATATATTCTAGAAAAATTAAAAAAAGAGTTTAATGGCGAATTTATAATTACTCCCCATGCTAAAAGAGAACTAATAGAAAAACCTATGAAAATTAAAAAATATGAATTTGAAGCAATAAAGGTTAAAGATTTATTAAACAAGGGTATATTAAAGATGTCTACAGAATTTATTGATGACAAAAAAATTAATAAAGAAACTGATAAAATCCTCAAATTGGTAAATAGCTCTATGAAATCTGGATCAAGACTAATAGAATTAATCCATTATGGAGAGGCTTCTTGCATTGCATTCTCTAATTTATGTAATTGTGAAAATGCAATTGTAATTGATGAACGAACAACTAGAATGTTAGTAGAATCGCCTCTAAGTTTAAAATCGATGATGGAAACCAAGTTACACATGCATCTATCATTAAATGAAAACAATCTAAAACCTATGAAAAAAGCTAGATTTATTAGATCTACAGAATTACTTTATATTGCCTATAAAAAATCTTTGTTTGATATATCTAAAGATAAATCCCTTTTAGAGGCTGTTCTCTATGCTGCAAAATATAAGGGTGCAGCAATTTCTTCACAAGAAATAGAAGAAATAAAAAAATTAGGCTAATCTTAGTTATTGTAGATATTAAGAAATTTTAAAAACCTATCAATACACACAATTCTGTGGGTGCATAGTCTAGTGGTAGAATGGCCGGCTCCAGACCGGCAGATGGGGGTTCGATTCCTCCTGCGCCCATATTTATTTTCTCTTCTATGTTCCTCAAAAGTTTTATAAATCTCTATAACCTAGTCTTAGGATGGTAAAAAGAGAGGTAAAAAGTTCTAAAAAATCTTGTGAAAATAAAAAAGGTCTTACAAACAAAGAGATGCAAGAAATTCTTATAGAAAATTTTGTAGGTTTGCAAAAAGCAATGACAAATGTTTCTATAAAATTTGAATCTCTAACTTCCCAAATTACAAACCTTTTAGAAATATTCGAATTGTCTGCAAAAAGAATCACTCAAGGAAAAGGCCATGCAAGTGGATTAGAAATTGATATTTTAAAAAAAATAGATACAGTTCTTGAACAAAATAAAGCACTTGCAAGTGGAATTATTTTAATTGAAGAAAAGATTAGAAATCAATCGCCAAGACCACAGGGCATGCAACAAATGCAACCTTCTATTGGACAACAAAACCCACAAAATAGACAGAATCAATTTCAACAAGGTCAAACAAGAACTCTTCCAAGAATATGAAACAATTGAATTTAGAGAATTCTTATATAATAGAAACTTTTACACGTGCAATTATTGAAACTATTTATTCAACAAAAATAAGAAAAACAGAAATAAGGGAAATAATAAACGCAGACCTTATTCCAAATATTGGAGAAGAACTAACAAAAAAACACCAACTAATTACTAGAGAAATTCAACCATTACCTCAACAACCACTCCCAAATTTTAAATCTCTAGAAAAATTCCATAACCCTCACTCAATAAAACCTGTATTAAATTTTAGGCAAATGCAAAGAGCAAGAGCAAAAATGAAAACAATGCCTGCTCCCCAAAACCTAAACCTCCCTTCAGGAGAATTTGGGAGAATAGATTCTTTAATTAAAAATCCATCAATAACTACAATTGAATGTCCTGGTGAAAACAAATTTATATCTATAATTAAGTCTGGTTTAAAACAGTCAACACGAATTGTATTAAACAAGGAAGAAATAACACACTTATTAGAAATAATTGCCCAGGAAGCCCATATCCCTTTAATTGATGGGGTTTTCAGAGCAGCAATAAGAGATTTTGTAGTTGAAGCAATAATCTCTGAAGACATTGGAACACGATTTGTTATTAAAAAAGTTAATCCTTATGCATTATTAGAAAGAAAATAAAGAATGTTATTTAATTAAATCTTAAAAATTATTTTTATTCAAATATTGCTTTCTTAAATATTCTTCTAAGCGTGTCATCTTTTTTACATGAATCAAAAGCCTTAAAAACCAATTCTAATTCAAAAATTCATGGAAAAGACATCTAAAGCAGAAAAACAAGATAAGATAACTAGAGAGAAAATTGATAAATATTTTAACCTAACAGAGAGTGCTCTTAAACTAGTTAAAGTCAATATAATTCATGGTAGAGAAAAAGATGGAGAAGAGATTATTGAAATGGTTGATAACTATGTTTCAGACGCACACCATTTTCTCAAAAAAAATGACTTTGTTAATTGTTTTGCAGCATTGAATTATGCACATGGGTGGCTTGACTCTGGAGTCAGACTTAGAATTTTTGATGTTCATGATAATAAACTGTTTACAGTCTGTTGATTTACAGATTGTTAATTTTTAGAACTCTATTAATTGTTTTTATTTTCTCAATAAATTTAAATAACAATCTTTCTTAGAGTTTATATGAAAAAGAGTGTGAAAAGTAAATATAAAATCTGGGTTTTATCAGTTGGTGGAAGTAGAATTGTTCCTGAAGAAATTGATTCTAAATTTATAGAAAATTTTCATAATCTAGTAAAAAAACATCCTTCTCATAAATTTGTAGGGGTCACAGGCGGGGGGAGTGTTGCTAGAAAATATATTCGTGGCCTTAAAAAATTGCATAAAAAAACAACGTCTCAATCTAAAATGGGGATTACAGTTACAAGATTAAATGCAAATTTTCTTATGCGTGTTTTTGGGGCAAAAGCAAATGAAACTTTACCAAAAAACATGAAAAAGGTAAAAAACTTGCTAGAGAAAAATCAGATTGTCTTTTGTGGTGCTTTAAGATATAATCCAAACCAAACATCAGATGGAACATCTGCAGACATTGCTGCATATTTAAATTGTCCTTTTATTAATCTAACAAATGTACGCGGGATATATACAAGTAATCCTAAAACAAATAAAAATGCAAAATTCATAAAAAAAATGACCTGGAAAACATTTTATAAAAAAGCACAAAAAATAAAATACAAGGCAGGCCAGCATTTTGTGCTTGACCAAGACGCTGCAAAAACAATTATGAAAAAAAAGATTCCAACATATATTGTAGGTACATTAACAGATATTGATAAAATTCTTTCTAATAAGCCTTTTCAAGGAAGTTTAATTTGCGGATAGAAAATGAACAGATATAATATTTCACATAAATTCTTATAAATCCTAAAACAAGATCCGATTTATGACAGTTGTACCTAAAACTCCTGAAGAAAATATTCCAAACCATAGAGACCTATTACAAATAGTAAACCTTGAATTTTTCCTTGATCAATCAGGACCCTTTGCTAATATTCAAGATTTAAAAGATTATTCTAAACTTATTCGAAAATATGAACATATTTCATTAGATCTTAATGCCACAATTGAACTTGTAACAAGAATAGTGGGAACTCTTAAACAAGAATCTGAAGAAAAACTTAAGGCTTATGTTGAAGATTATTCAAGAGAGATTAGATCATTAAACCGGGATGTTAAGGGAAAAGCAAGAATGCTAAGAACTATTGCACATCACAGGGCAAGATATCCTTATTCTCAAGATCAATTAGAATTTGGAAAATCCTCTTAACCCACAATAATAAAAACCCGCACTACTTCTTTAAATTATGGGACAAGAATACAAACTAATAAAATCAAAACAAGACCCCTCAATAAAAGATAAGGAAGAGGTATATTTAATTGATGCAGATGAAAAAACAATAAGAAGCATAATTGCATCAATAAAAGATAAACAGATTAAAGACAAACAAATTGCAGTTTTTGGTCGTGACAATAATTTTAATCGTCGTGTTCTAGAGACTTGTAAAATCAATATGTTAATTTCTCCAGAGAGAGATTTAGATCATGAAAGAAAAGACACGTTAAAACAACGAGATTCTGGTTTAAATCATGTTGTTGCAAAAATCGCTACAAAACATAAAATCATAATTGTAATTGATTTTGCTGAGATAAAACAAATGCAGAAAAATGCAAAATCAATTCAAGAAAAAAAACAACTTTCAAAAAGATTAGCAAGAATTATACAAAACATAAAAATCTGCAGAAAAGCAAAATGCAAAATAATAATTATCGATTTTTCTGGAAAATCTACAAAACAAGAACTTCAATCATTTGGTTTTTCTCTTAACATGTCTAGCCAACAAGCTTCCGAGTCTTGTTGAGATGCTTGTTTTTCTATTTTCGCCTCATTAGTTTTTGATTTTTTAACCTTTCTAATTTTATGTCTATTATGATTATAAAAAGCATCTCCTTCTGAAAAAACCCTTTGTGTTTCTCTTCCCAAGGCAGTTGTTGTTTCAATCATATTCTCTCTAAAAAAGTTTGTTCCATTAAGATATATAATTTCTAATTTTTCATTGTCAGAACAACTACTAATTGTTTTCTCTCCAACTAAATCAGTTAAAATCATATTTGTTGTTCCTTCAACAATATAAATCATCTGATTTGCAAGCTCCCATTTTGCAAGACTATATTTTGGAATCCAAACATCTTCTGAATAGATTAATTCATGTTTTATTTTTTTATAAAAAGAATTTTTTCTATAAAACTCCTTAGAGCAATTTTGGAGATACCCTAACGAACCTCCAAATGTTGCAGCCAGGAATACTAAAAAACCTACTAAACCGGTAGATGTTCTTACCATTTTAACAAATATAAAAACAAAACCTAATTTAAAACAATTTGTGTTATAAAAACCACCTATAAAAACCTATAAAAACCTGGTTTCCTAAATAATAAAATAAGTAAACAAATGATAATAAAAAGGGGGATAAATGATAGCAGAGCTTTTTGAAGGTATCTTCTCAGGCATGTTCAACCACCTATCAAACATAAGTGGCCCAGAATCAATAATTTTTGATATTGCAATTATTTTAATTGTCTCTGCAGTATTTGCATTAATTGCTAGATTATTAAAACAACCATTAATTCCTGCATATGTTTTAGCAGGTCTTGTTATTGGACCATTATTTGCAGGTTTTGTAAAAAATACAGAACTGATATATGCATTTTCAGAAATAGGAATAGCATTCTTATTATTTACAGCGGGTTTAGAAATATCTTTTAGAAAAATTAAAGAAGCAAACCTGAAAAAAATTATACTAATTGGGTCTCTTCAAGTACTCTTTATCTTTTTGATTGCAGTATTTGCTGGAAAATTCTTTGGATTAAATGATCTTCAATCTGCATATATTGGTATAATTCTTGCATTTGGTTCAACAATGGTAGTAATTAAATTATTATCTGATAAGGGAGAATTAGTTACATTACATGGAAGATTAATCTTAGGAATTTTACTTCTACAAGACTTGGTAGCAATAATCGCAATTGTTGTATTTACTGCAGGAGGATTTGCATTAATCCCCATATCAATTGCACTTATCAAATTACTTGCGATAGTACTGATTGCAGTATTAATTCAAAGATTTATCTTAGATCCATTATTTAGGTTTGCTTCCCATACTACAGAATTATTATTTATCTCTTCCCTCGGAATATTGTTCTTGTTTGTAATATTAGCTTATTTCGCGGAGTTGTCAATTGTTATTGGGGCGTTTATTGCAGGAGTCATACTTGCTAATTCTGCATTTAAACTTGAACTAGAATCAAGGATTTCTCCATTAAGAGATTTCTTTGCAATACTCTTCTTTGTGTCATTAGGAATGCAATTAGTATTCACCGGGATTTCCCAACATATAGGTTTGTTTATTTTCTTACTTGGAGTAGGATTTATTATAAAACCAATCATAACATTTATTTTGCTTAGAATCACGGGATATATGGCAAAGACTTCTTTTTTAACTGCAATATCTCTTGCACAGTTATCTGAATTTTCTTTGATAATTGGGATGATTGGTGTAGGTGTCTTAGAGATATCTATATTTTCTACAATAATCTTAGCAACAATAATAACAATGGCATTTACACCCTACTTTATAAAATATAAAAATGGGATGTTCAAACTTTTTAAAACTCCTGCTAGGATTCTTCAATTCTTACCAATAAAAGAAACCCTCCCATACACCTCTAAAAGTAATAAATCAGTTTTATTAATTGGATGTCACAGAATGGGAAGTATATTATTACAAGAGTTAATGAAAAACAAAAAAGAGTTATTAGTGATGGACCATGACCCAGAAATAATCTCTTTATTAACTAAGAAAAGAGTTTCTTGTATTTATGGAGGCCTAAGTAGTCCAGAATTACTAGATAATGTAAATTTAGAAAAGTTAAAATTAGTGATTAGTACTGCTCCAGATTATGATGAAAATTTATTTTTACTGAAAAAAATTAAAGGAATTAACTCTAAAACAATAATCATCCTAACAGCATCTAGAATAAGTGAAGCTAAAAAATTATATGAGGAAGGAGCAGATTATGTTATTCTTCCAAAGATATTGGCGGGAGATGAAATGCTAGAGCTCCTCAAAAAGAAAAAATCTCAATTTCTAGAAGTAAAAGAAAGGCATCTTAGAAATCTCAAAGACATCCATAATATTCTTTATTAAAATTGAATGATAAAATTGCTAAAATTTAAATAATAAGAAAAACTCTTCTCTTTATGGTTGAAACAAAAGAACAAATTATTATTGAATCTATGTCGCCAATAGAAAGAACTATCTTCCCGCAATTAACAAATAAATCACAATCAGCAAATCAGATAGCTGAAAAAACAGAAACAGACCAGACAACAGTTATGAGGGCAATTGAATTTCTAAAAGCTAAAGAACTAGTAGAAACTCAATCAAAAGAAACAAAAATGATTGAAGTAGGATTAAACGGTCTACTCTATTTGAAAAAACAACTTCCAGAAAGAAGACTTTTAATTGAATTAGAAAAGTTAAAATCAATTCCAATTACAGAAATTGCAAAGATATGTAATTTAAACGAAAATGAAGCAAAAATTGCTATTGGCGTATTAAAAAGAAAAGCAGTTATAGAGATTAAATCTGGCAGAGTTCTTATGACCGCAGAGACAAAAGAAATAACTAAAAAAATGCTCGAAGAGCTATTACTAGAAAAAATTCCTATTGAAATAGATAAACTTGAGCCACAGGAAAAATTAGCATTTGAAAACTTAAAACAGAGAAAAAATATTTTAGAAGTTAATGATAGAAAACAGATCTATGCAAAACTTACAGAGCTTGGAGAAAAAATCTCTAGTCTTGACTTAAATCAAAATTTGATAGAACAATTAACCCCTAAGATGATTAAATCTTCTAGTTGGAAAGGAAAGAAATTTAGAAGATATAACATTCTGTCTCCTATTCCAAGAATAGATGGTGGGAAAAAACATTTTGTAAATCAGGCTACAGAATATGCTAAATCTATCTGGTTAGAAATGGGTTTTAAGGAAATGACAGGTCCAATAACTATCACCGGTTTTTGGAATTTTGATATCTTGTTCACGCCACAAGATCACCCTGTTAGAGAAATGCAAGATACTTTTTTTATTAAAGATATTGAAGGAAAATTACCAGATAAGCATCTTGTTCAAGCTGTGAAAAAATCTCATGAAGTCGGTGTAGATAAAAGTAAGGGCTGGCAATGTGAATGGAAAGAAAAAAATGCTAAAAAAGTATTACTAAGAACACACACAACATGCCTTTCTGCTCAAACTCTTATAGGAATTGCAAAAAATAAAGAGTTCCCTGCTAAGTACTTTGCACTTGGAAAATGTTTTAGAAACGAAACAGTAGACTGGTCACATGGATTTGAATTTAACCAAACAGAAGGGATTGTTGTAGATGAAAATGCAAACTTTAGACAATTACTTGGTTATTTAGTTGAATTTTTTAAGAAAATGGGTTATGAAAAGATTAGAATTAGGCCAGGCTATTTTCCATATACAGAACCAAGTTTAGAAATAGATGCTTTTCATCCAGAAAAAAAGAAATGGGTCGAGCTTGGTGGTGCAGGACTCTTCAGACCAGAATTAACAATTCCTATTTTCGGAAAACATATTCCAGTTCTAGCCTGGGGACCTGGTTTTGACAGAATCATCATGGAGTATTACAAGATTAAAGACCTAAGGGAGATGTATAAAAATAATATAACTAAATTACGTGACATGAAAATCTGGAAAAAATAATGGAAATAATTAGAATGGTTGCTGGACTCCTAGAACCTGCTGGAGGTTGTAGATGACAATACTAACACTCCAAAGAAAAGAACTAGAAAGCCACATAGGAACAATCACTAAACAGAAAGAAGACCAAATAACAATGTTTGGGACTCCTGTTGAAAACATCAGTGAAAGTGAAGTAAGTGTTGAAGTGTTTCCAAACAGACCAGACTTACTGAGTTTAGAGGGATTTTCTCGGTCTTTTTTACAATATCTTGGTAAAAAAGGAATTGCAAAATTTAAAGTTGAGAAACCAGAAAAAGATTATCAAGTAAAAGTAGAAAAATCTGTAAAAACTGTAAGGCCTTATACTGTCTGTGCAATTATGAAAGGATTGAAATTTGACGATGAAAAGATTAAACAAATAATTGATATACAAGAAAAATTACATAATTCAATTGGAAGAAAAAGAAAAAAGATTGCTATAGGTATTTACCCATTAGAAAAAATAAAACTTCCTATAAGGTTCATAGCAAAAAAACCAGAAGACATTAAATTTATTCCTCTTGAAATGGACAAAGAAGTAAATGCAAGACAAATATTAAAACAACATCCAACTGGTAGAGAATATGCACATTTACTTGAGAATGAAAATGTATTTCCAATATTTGTTGATGCAGATGATAGGATTTTAAGTATGCCTCCAATAATCAATTCAAGTGAAACTGGAAAAATCTCTGAAAAAACTAAAGATGTCTTTATTGAATGTTCGGGATTTAATTTAGAACATCAAAAAAAATGTTTGAATATGCTTGTCACAACACTTTCAGAGATGCAAGGAAAAATATATTCAATGGAAATTGTTGATTCTGAAAAAGGTCATTTTACAACACCAAACCTCGAGCCAGAAAAACTAGAATTTAAGATTGAAGACATAAACAAAACTCTTGGCCTAGAATTAACAGAAAAACAAATAAAAAATAATCTGGAAAAAATGGGTATTGGTTTTGAAAAAGTTAAAGATAAAAAATCAGAAAAAACTCTTGCATTAATTCCAGCGTATAGAACAGATATATTACACTGGATAGATTTAACAGAAGAAATAGCAATTGCTTATGGGTATGATAATTTTAAACCAGAATTACCAAAAATAGCTACAATTGCACAAGAAAATCCAATATCTAAAATAAGAAAAAAAGTACAAGAAATACTTTCTGGTCTTGGTTTTTTAGAAGTTTCTTCATATCATCTAACAACTAAAGAAGATATTAAAAAAATGCATTTTGATTTTAGAGAATTTATAGAACTTGAAAATTCTAAAACAGAGTATAATTGTTTAAGGAATGATTTACTATCAAATCTAATGAAAGTTATTTCAGAAAATTCTGATTCTGGTTATCCTCAAAGGATTTTCGAAATAGGAAGTGTATTTGAAAAAGATTCTTCAAAGGAGAGCAAAATAAAAGAAAGTGAGAATCTATCTATTGCAATTACAGATGAAAAAACAAATTTTACAGAGATAAAACAAACTCTTGATTATATATTTAAAATGCTTGATAAAGAATATAAAATAGAAATTTGTGAGGATTCTAATTATATTACTGGACGAGTAGGAAATATTATTGTTAATAGGAAAAATATAGGTCAAATTGGAGAAATTGCTCCAAGAGTTCTTAAAAATTGGAAAATTAAAATGCCTGTTTCTGCTCTGGAGATAGATATTGATTGGTTAAGACTTGATTAAAGATAAAGCACTATAAGGAATTATCCAAAATATCCTCGTTTTTCTTTTAACTTAGTTTCTGAAAAAGTTTGTTCAAACTTCTCTATTAAATTATAGATATCTTGTTTAATCTTTTGCCATATTTCAAAAGTTGATTTAATAAATTCTGCTTCTTTCTCTTCATTATACATGACTTCAAGCTTCATCGAACTAAATTGAATTCGTACAAGAACATTATAACTACTTTTTATTTTTTCTTCTTCTCCTGCTCCAAAGTTTTTCATAGAATTTAAAATAAAAAGAGGAGCATTAGTTGGATTTATAAGAGATTCAAATAAAGCTAAATAATTAGTAGTTTTATCAGAAATTTGTTTTCTAATATCTCTTAATAAAAAACTTGTTTCTTTCTCAATAATATGTTCAATATCAAAATCTTTTGCAAGATTTTCAAAATCGGGAAGAGAATATTTTTCTTTTAATTTTTTATATCTTGCTTTTAACTGTTCAATTTCTTGTTCTAAACAGCATTCACATTTTTCATCTTTATTACAATTACAAAAATTTTCTTCTTTTTCCATAAATTGTGTGTGATAAGAGGGTTTATAAATTTTGACTATAAATAAGAATTATACCTGCCGCCTTGGCTCAGTTGATAGAGCACTACATTGGTAAGGACTCTCTTTTCTTTAAAAGAAAAGACTCCCCCTAAGCAAAAAAACTAAATAGTTAGAAAAAAAAGGTTCCCTGGAATCAAAGAAACTAAAATAGTTTAAGAAGGAAAAATCCAAAAATGTAGAGGTCCTGGGTTTGATCCCCAGAGGCGGCTTTAATTTTGAGAAGGTTCTAAATCATATTTGGGTAAATCTAGATAACTAACTAATCCTGATTTAATCATATCCCAAATAACATACTCTTGTCCTATTCCTCTTGAAATAGAATCTGGACAATAATATTCTTTACAATTTAAAGTTCCCATTTTCATTTAAGAATCTTAAGTTTTAGTATTATTAAAACTAACAGTATCTTTGATAGTGAGAGCAGTTGTCTTTCCAATGTCCCAAACATGGGTAGCTGTTTGACCTAACCATGAAAAGTAAAGTCCAACACCCTTTATAACCTCTGTAGGAGAATTTACATCTAGATTTACAGAACTCATTAATCCAGATATAGACCAGTACAACAATAGCCCTAACAAAAGCAGTAAAACAAGTTTAATTTTCATACCAGTATGATAAAATTTAACAAATAAGAATCCTAATATAACTAATATTGCAATGACAATTAAACTAATCATATTATAAAAAAACATTCACTATATAAAAATGTTTTTATAGTTGATTTTACAACTAATATAATGGTAAAAAAGGGGTTAAAAATTTACTTATTTAGACATGGACGAACAAAAGATAATGTTCAGGGAAAATTTAGTGGTTGGAGAAATTCTAAATTAGTTAAATCAGGAAAAGATGATGCAAAAATAATTGCATTGAGATTAAAAGACAAAAAAATCGATATAGCATTTCAAACAGAACTTTCTCGTTCTAAAGATACTTTAAAAGAAGTATTAAAATTTCATCCAGAGTGTAGAGAGATAATAACTGCTAATAGAGTTATTGAAAGAAATTATGGAGAATTATCTGGAAAAACCCATCTTGATGTTGTAAAAGAAACATCTCCTGCACAGTATGACAAATGGCATAGGGGTTGGGATAATAGGCCTCCCCAAGGAGAGAGTTTCCAAGATGTTGAAAAACGTGTTAAAAAATTTATAGATAATTTAAAAAAATATATGAAAAAGCATCAAGTTAATGTTGCAATCTCTGCACATGGAAACTCAATTCGTTTATTCAGAAAAATCATAGAACATAAATCCAAAAAAGATTGTGTATCTTGGTTTATCCCTTATGATGATTATTTTGAATATGATGTTTGATTCTATTAATCCATAGAATAATAAAATAAAAAAAGAGGGGAGAAAAGTAAACTCATCTCCCCAATATCTGACCGAAGCCAAATATACTTGACCGAAGCCAAGCAATAATAGGTATGTTTTAAAGTTTATAAATTTTTCTATTTATCCAAACAAAAGATTTATACAGTTAAATTTAACTTTTCTTTTAAAAGACTTAGGTTCTCAGCCCTAATCTGAAGACCACAGGCATTCTCGTGTCCACCACCAATAGAATTAGGAATTTTCTCAAGCATTTTTGAAACTATTTTCTTAACACCTAAGCCTCTAACAGAAAAACTAATTTTGCTCTCTTTTTCTTTTCCTACAAATATAAACTTATCAGGATATTTAAAGAAAAGTTCATTTGAAATTTCAGAACTAATACTCATATTCCCACCATAAGTAAAAACCAGTATCTTAGAATCTCCAACTTCTTTTTCTGCTTTCTTCAAAACACCATTATAAATCTTACTAATCTGATTATACCTTTGATAAATATGCCTAGTATTGCTGTTCTCTTCAAATAAATCATAAATAGAATCTGCTTTTAACAAAAGCCTAATTGATTTTAAAACATTAGTAGTTGTATCTTTTAATGCAAAATTCAAAATTTTAATTGCCCGACCAATCTCAGTGCAATACATAGAATCAAAAGCATCAAGTTTACTATCAAAAAGTTCTGGATGCTCTTTAGAAAAGTCTTTTGCAAAATCCGGCATATAAACATCTCCTATACAACCAATCATTGCTAACCATAAATCCTTTTTTCTCTTAAAAATATTCTGCGCAAGATATGTAACTGGTTCTGAACTTGGAAAAGAATTAAAATAATGTATTCTATCTAATAATCCTGGTTCTACTTGAACATCATGGTGATCAATCCACACAATAGGAATATTTTTTTCTAAAACACCCTCAATAAATTCCTTATCAACTCTTGGTTTATCAAGAATAAAAACATAATCAGGATTTAACTCATTAACTTTCCTTAAATATGTTTCATTTAGATTAGGAAAAGATTTTATAGAAACCCCTTTCCCACGCCCGAGGCCTCGTTGTAAAAGCAAGAAACTACATAATCCGTCAGCATCATTATCAAAAAAGAACAAAGGATTCTGACTTGATTCTAAAAGACTACGAATTTCTCCTAATTCTTTTTGAGTTAGCATAATAATAACCCTAAAATAGAATCTTACCAGATAAAATCTGTTCTCTTAAACTTTCTAAATCTTCTTTAATAGAAGCTGCCTTGTTTTTAAATAAATCTTCCAATCTTTCTTGCTTCCCATCTAAAAGACTAGTTAAATTCTTATATTTTAAAACAATCTGAGAAATTTCTTTTTCTGTTAAATTTAATTTTGATAAAAATCTATATCCCCTGGGTTGTATAGCGTCTTCTAATCCTTTTTCAAAGACTAAACGAGAAATTGTGGAAGATTCTAATAGCCCTTCAAAACTAACATTAGAAAGGAGTAGTTTAGTTTTCTTTAATCTTTGATTAGCATAATCTCTAATTACTTTTTCCTCTGTTTTTTCAACATCTTTTAATAATTCTTTATATCTCATATTAATAACATTCCCTTCTTTTCCTAATTCAGAAAGATCCCTCTTAATTCTTTCAGATAAGTTTAATATTATCTCTGCCCTTTGCAAGATTTTAACAACATCACTAACAGAAACCAAATCAGAAATTTCCAAAATATTCAATTTTCCAAGTAACTCATTAAATATCTCCCTTTGTTTTTCTAAAATTTGAAGATTACTACCAACATCTCTTAATAATTCATCTGAAGTCTTTAAATGATATTTAGAATAATAATAATATAAAGAGGTTATTTGTTTTCTTTCTGAAACTGCTATAACAAATGTTTTTGCTTGTTTTGCTGTTCTTTCCCCAGCCATATGTCTAGTTCCTGTTTCAGAAGTAGGAATAGAATAATCTGGAACAAGTAAGACATTTGCCCATAAGATTCGTTTTAAATCAGCACTTACTATAATCGCCCCATCCATCTTACATAATTCAAACAGCTTTTGAGGACTAAATCTACAATTAACCCTAAATCCTCCAACAATAATCTTATTTAATTCAGGAGACTCTAAAACAATCAATGCCCCAAGCCCAGCTCTTTGTAAATCATTAACAACATCTCTTAAAGGAGTTCCTGGGGAAAGTTTCTTAAGATAATCAAGAAATGTCTTTTCTGTTTCTACCATAGTTAAAAAAAGAATTCAGAGTATTTATAATTTTTGTGTTTTTTCAAAATTCTTAATAGCCTTATGTAAGGCTTCTGCAGCAAGGTTAGAACAATGCATTTTTATTGGAGGTAGGCTTCCAAGGGATTTAGCTACATCTTGGTTTGTAATTTTTTTAGCTTTTTCTAAGGTTTTACCTTTTGCAATTTCAGTAATCATTGAAGAAGTTGCAATTGCTGCAATACACCCCATTGTCTCAAATTTAATATTTTTAATTTTATTATCCTTAACTTTAATATAAATCTTCATAACATCTCCACAAGACGGATTTCCAACTTCTCCAACTGCAGAAGGATTTTTCATTTCTCCAAAATTCTTTGGATGTTTAAAGTGTTTTACAACTTTTTTTGAGTATTGCATTGCCATTTTTATTTCTTTTTTGCCTTTTTTCCAGTTTTTTTATTTAATTTTTCTACAAGTTTATCAGGATTTAATCCATGAGCCATTGCTCCCTGCTCTAGTGTTTCCATTTGAGCCATTGGACACCCGCCACAAAAGAGTCCTTGCTCTGCTAACTTAACTGCGGCATCTTTATCCCTTGCCATTATCTCTCCAAAGGTCATTGTTTTTTTTATTTTCATTTTTTTGGTTTATTTTTGTTTATTTTATTTTTTTAAGCAACTCTAACTTTTCTAGTAAATCCTTCTTCATCCACCATCTCAAATACCGGGCCACCTAATTTCCTAGGCCTATAGTTTTCACAGCGACGATTATAATCATCCACAGTGCAGGTTGGACAACGCGGACATCTTGATGAAAGATGACCAAAACAAGTTTGAGGTTTTATAAAAATATCTCCATGCTTTCTCAATATTTTTTCTCTGTATTCCCTTTTTTCTTGTTCAAGGTCATTCATGGAATCATTAATTACACTTTACTTTAAAACTTTATCGATTATCCATTATTCTATTCTGTTAACTCTCCTGCATCTTCTTCAAAGTATTCTTCATCTACTTTTTCTATACTCTCCCCTTCTTCTTCAAGCTCTTCTTCACACTCAGCCTCGTTCTTAAACTCGCACGCATATTTTACAAATTCTTTTTTCTTCATTTTATCTTCAATGTAACCGAGGTCTATTCTATTTCTAATTCCTTACAATCACAAGGCTCACAAGTATTCTCTTTGTCATTACAACAGATACACTCTTCTTTTATCTTTGTAGGTTTTTTCATTTTTATTTCCTCTGATTTATTTAGTTATTTTGCAAAAGGACTAAACCTTCGTAATTTTTTTACAGCTTTAGGCAATACTTTTAAGACAAATTTAATATCTTTCTCTGTAGTTTCTTTACTTAAACTTAATCTTATAGAACTATTTGCATGTAAATGGGAAAGTCCTAATGCCCTTAAAACATGGCTCGGTTCAAGCGAATGAGACATACAAGCAGAACCTGTTGAAGTATATATTCCATAATCTGAAAGTAAACCCCCAATTGCTTCACCTTCAATATTTTCAAATGAGACATTCACATTATTACATAATCTTTTTGATTTATTATTCTCAATATTTGGCCCATTTAATTTTGTATTTGAAATTTGTAAAATTCCTTTAATTAAATTATCTCTTAGTTTTACCATCTTTTTTATATCCCTTTTTGAAAATATTTCAACAGCTTTTGCAAAACCAATAATTCCAGGAATATTTTCTGTACCACTTCTTAATCCATGTTCATGCCCTCCACCGTGTGCTAAAGGAGTTATTTTGATCCCTTCACGAATATATAATGCTCCTACGCCCTTAGGACCCTGAATTTTATGGGCATTTAAAGTGACTAAATCTATGTGTTGTTTTTTTACATCTAGTTCTGTTTTTAAAAAACTCTGACAAGCGTCTGTGTGGAAATAAACTCCGCTGTTTTTACAAATCTTACCAATCTTTTCTATATCTTGAATAGTTCCTATTTCATTATTACCATGGATTATTGAAACAACAAGTGTCTTTGGAGTAATTGATTTTTTTAGTTGATTTAAATCAATAAAACCTTCTTTATCTACATCTAAATAAGTAACATCAGCACCTTGGGTTTCAAGCCATTTACAAGTTTTAAGAATACAGTCATGTTCAATTTTACTAGTTATGACATGATTCTTTCCGAATTTTTTAGCATTTTCTAAAAATAAACCTTTTAATGCAAGATTATTACTCTCTGTTCCTCCTGAAGTAAAGATAATCTCTTTTGTTTTAGCATTTATCTTTTTAGCAATTATCTTTCTACTTTTTTCTAAAGCTCGCTCTGCTTCAAACCCAATAATATGTGCAGAACTTGCATTCCCAAATTTCTTACTAAAATAGGGTAGCATAGCCCCTACTACCTTTTCATCGACCTTTGTTGTTGCGGCATTATCTAAATATATCATTTTTCCTCCTAATTTTTAACAAACTGGTTTTCCTTGACAAAAATCTACTATCCCTACATTGTACTTTTTACAAAGTTCACAAGGACAATGATTAGTTCTTAGATATTTTATAATTCGTTCAATTTCCACTATTGCCTTGTGATTGTCTTGAAAAATTGTTTTTGCAGATTTTTTAATCTGTTTTTTCATATCTGTATTAAGCTTGAATTTATTTGCCCGTTTATTAGAAAGATATTGACATACAGCAGCCTTACTTATTCCTAGAATATCTCCGGCCTTTTCATAGCTTAGTTTATAATCTTTAACCAGACATTTTGCTAACTCTTTTCTAACTGCAGGGATTATATACCAAACTTCAATTTCTTGGGGTAACATATACATTTTATTTTTCCTCCGATTATATAGTTAACTATTGTAAACCATTATTTATAAATCTTTCGCTAATCAACGTTCAATGAAACAACAGCAAAAAATTTTTATATAGAAGAATATATACAAAATGATGAATTATAAAAATAAAAGGAGGCTCTTAGTTGGGTTTTTTTCTTTTCTTTTATTAATCTTATACATCTTTAGAAGTTATTCAGTAATTTTAAGGATTATTGGTTTATCCCTGGGTTTTGTGGTATTTTATTTTATAGACCATTCTTTTAATTTAGAATTTTCGTTAAAACATTATGTTTATTTCCTTATTATTGCAGTCTTTGGAGTTTTACTTTCTCCACTTTATTTTATATCAGAGAATTATGATAAAGTTCTCCATTTAATTCTACCTATTTTTGCAGCATCAATAATATTTTTTATGGTAAATAAGCTTGATATAAAATTTCAATGGAAACTTCTCTTAACATTTTTGGTAATTGTTTCATTTCTTGCATTTCATGAAATTGGGGAATATTTGCTGGATAAGTTACTAGATTTAAAATTACAAGGAGTTTATCTAAGATCTGAGATAGTTGGTTTAGAAGCCACAAAATTAAACCTAGTTCAAGAAAAAATAGACGATACAATGATTGATATGATCTTTGGAGTTTTGAGTGCAATAATATTTTCAATAGGTAAGAGTATTGAATACTATTTTAAAAAAGGTAAAGGTAAAACTAAGGGTACAAAAAAATAAAAAAAGATTAAAAATTAAGAAATAGAAATAGCTTGAACAGGACATACAGATTCTGCATCTTTTTCACAACTTATCTTTGAAACAGAAGATTTTTTTGCATGCGCCTTACCATCTTTCATTTCAAAGCTTGCTGGGCAAGATGCTGCACAAGCTCCACAGCCAATACATGTTTCTTGATTAACAGAAATTTTCACCATATTTATTCCTAGAAATCTTATTATTTAAAGGTTACTCTGAGTTTAGAGATATTAATTTTCAGTATAAGCTCCTTCTGGAGGGAAAAAGTCACAATCAGCTGAACAAGAACCTTCCCATTCTGGACCTCTCCAAACTAACGTACAGGTCTGGCCTGCAGGACTAGTAATTGTCTCCTTACAGCTATCATAATTATTTGCAACACAATCAGAATGACACTCTCCAGGTCCGACAATGCAATTCCCTTGACACCATGCCCCTTCATTATTAATATAAGAAAAACCCGCTTCCCAACAATCTTCTCTTCTCTGACACTTTGTTACACACTGCCTAATCTTTAACTCTTCATTCCAAACACACCTCTGACCTTGTTCACAATCTGCATGAATCAAGCAATCAGAAACAGCTCCAGAATAACTATCATTTTCATAATGTCCAATTAAAGGATTAGAATCATCTGCATCCGGCATATTTGGATTAAGAGTTGCACAGCCCCATTCAGTATCATAAACTCCTGGCCCTCCATCTGGTGAAATGCCATATGAAACTTCTTCGCAACTCTCAGGCATTGGATTTTCAGATTCCCAAGAGTTCTCTTTTAGTGGAAATCCAGTTAATCCCCAGTTACAAAATCCATCTCCGTCTTGATCATAACATTTTATATCATGATCTATAGATTTATGATAAGGTTCTTCAACACTTGTCGAACCTACAATAAATAAAGAATCTGAAGGAATTTCAGGAAATTCCCACGTTCCTCCAGTAAATCCCCACTTAAAAAAATCTCCAAATTTACCCGGTGCATGTCCCCAACTATTTTTAACAATCCATACTGTTCCCAACGAATCTGACTCTCTATAACCGACTAACACCATGGCGTGTGGGGCAGGTAAGAGGTCAAAACGTTCACTAAGAGATGTTGCAAAAGCTAAAGGGCCCCCATTAATTAATTTCTTTTTTATTTCTGTTTTGTCATTTTTAGTTGTAGGGGATAAGGTTGCAAGAATATAACTTATTATTCCGCCATCATAATCTTTAATTCTCCAATCCCCCTCATATGTACCACCATAATCTTTAGCTTCCATACAATAATCATAACATATCTCAGATCCGGCTGTATAATAATTACAATCAACATCCCCATATTTTATTTCTTCTTCAACACCGTGAGTTTTTACATTCTCTAATGAGTAAGCAGGATTACCGCCCCCAAAATTTAAAAAAATATAATTAAGTAACCTCCCTACTGTAAATCTTCCAATCCAATACTGAGGAACCCAAACTAAAGAAGGATTAATCTCATTATAAGAATCAATTGATTGACAAATAACTGTTTGCTCACTCAAATCAGGATTTATGTCTTGATTATAATATAAATTAGCTACAGCTTCAACAGTTCCTGTTGTTGAAAAAGCATAACAGCTTCCATAACCATCTTGGTCACCGACAGGGGTTATCCAAGAATCTTTACCATTTCCACCTTGCCAGTTTCTCCAATCCCAAGAATCAGGTAGACATCTTCCACTAGAATCTCTAAATTCGCATTCTTCCTTATCTTCAGAATTTTCTCCACTAATTTCATTACTTGAAATAACTCTTCCTAAAAATCTCTGAATTAAAGTTGGTTTTTCAATTTCTATAGTCCCCCTACTTTCATCTAAAGGAATTTTTGATTCTGTTTCTTCTTTCCATTTTTCAAAAACACCTTCTGAATAATATTCAAAACCTTGAGAATTTCCCCACCCCGGTTTTATAGACTCTTTAATCTCATAAGAACTTCTGGAAAACTCATTACTTGCTGCAGTCCAACTTAAATGAGCATATTGTATCATATTATTTAATCTCTTAACCTTTGATCGTTCTTGTTGAGAACTAATGAAGGTCTTATCATCTACAGGGGCCTCTTTAATCAAAGAAACCAAATTTATTTTTAGCATATTTTTATCAGAACCATAAATTTCTACTCTTAATTTCTTTGGAGTTATTTTTTCTTCAAAAATACAAGTTTCTTCACAATAATCCTCTATTGAAAAAGTTTTCATAGGAAGGTAATCTAAAAGAGGGTATGCTTCAAAAACTAAATATTTTTTATCATCTGAATCTATCAAAATTATTCTAATTAAAGAATCTCTCTGTTCAAACTTAAAACTCCCACCTATCCCGAAACCATAAATTTCCTCCGAGCTAATTTCAGAAGGTAAATCTATCTCAATAATCTCACTTTTTAAGGCTTCTTCAAGCATAATCAAAACATAATAAAAATCTGCTGCTTCTTTTTCAAATACTTTTTCTCCACTAGTTTTCTTAAGAATATTTAGTGCAGATTCAACTCTTTCAAAATTTGTTCCATCTTTAAATTCCCCATAGTCTGTTAATCTTTTCTTTGATTTTTCAAAAATTAAACTATCTAAGTGATTTACAAATGCATCAGAGATTTCTTGTATAGCTGTCTCCCTTGCTATGCCCTGCCCCTTAATTTCCTGAACTAACTCTTTAGTTTCAAGTTCTCCTTTTAATTTAAACACATCTTCCATAACTCCGGGATCAAATCTTCTAAATCCGATTTTATCTATTATCTTTTGAAAAATTGTTTTAGATTCTTGAGAATAATCTCTCTGTATTGCCCTACCAGTAAGATTATTTCCGACTATTGAAACAAGTCCAAAAATAATTAATAAAAGTACTAAAGATAAAGAAATGATCATAATCACCTTGTTTTTTTCCATTTTTATTTGAATATATGATAATATAAAAATCTATCTTAAATAAAATTAATCATTCTTCATAATCTCTCTTAAAACAACTGTTGCAAAACTTCCTTTAGGAAGTTCAAATTCAACAATAATACCTTCTTCACATTCTTTAACAGAAAAACCTTTTAAAAAAATCCTACCAACACGTCGAGTACCTTCAATCCCTAAGGACTCTAGAGTCTCTAGGCTTATTTCCTGACTATCAATAACTGACTCTTCTAATTCCCAAGAGTCATTAGAAGGTCGAGACATTTTTTTCCCAAAAATAGGACCTGTAAAACTTATTTGTTTAGAATCAAATCTTTTTTGATCTTGTTTTAGATTTTTCTTTTCTACAGAAAAAATACCTCCAGTATCATGTTTTTTTGCAATGTCTCCTACAAGTAATTTATCAAAAAAACCTTTTTCAATTCTTTTTATTAAGTATAAATTAAACAAATAAGACTGGTAAGAATCAACAAAAAATCTTTCAAGCCATATCCTTGGACGTATCCCTGCCAGGATCATATCACGGCCTTTAATATGGTTATTAGAGTTTACACCAAATCTTTGTTCACCATAAAAATTAGGTAAACCACACGAGCTAATCTTCTGAATAATCTTTTTACAATTTCGCACTGCTGATTTTTTTTCTTTTTTATCTAAATCTGAGATTGTTATTGTAAATTTGTTTCCTAGTAAATGACCTTTTCTTAGTTTATTTTGGTGTTGTTTTAACCAGTTTACATTAACATTTGGAATAGATTCAATCTTTTCTTTTATTTCTTGTATTTTTTCTTGTGTTAACTCGGCCTCACTAAATTCCATAGAAATAGTCTGTGTTGTTATTGCATTTTTATCTTTCATTCCTGCACTGCCAATTTTTTTAGAACCAAGATTAAAAATTTCACCAAGCTTTTTTTCAACATCTCTTGTTGTCACACCTTTTTTTGTAAAATTCACATAGAGATGATTTCCACTACCACTAGGGTTGTACAAGGGAATTTCTTTTACAATAAAATGTTCAGGTATTTCTTTTATCTTCCCATAAATCCCATCAATTTCTGAAGTTACATAAGGAAGTTTTTCACTTTCAAGATTTTGATCTTTTTTACTCATAGGTTCCTGAAGAATTATTGGTTTAAAAGTTAGTTGGTTCGAACTCTTACTTAGGTTTAAAAAGCCAACCAATATATTTTAATTTATTAAAAAAGAAGTATTAAAAAATGGTAGAAACAAATCAAATTTCTGAAGAAGAATTAAAGGCAAATGCACGAAAAACAAGTGTGCAAGAGGGAGCAATATATAGTGTAAGCGAAGGTTTTGGTTTTAGAAATATAACACCTTATGCCTTAGCAATTGGGGCAAATAATTTTCATATTGGTTTAATTAATTCTATTCCAACTTTAATTGGAAATTTAGCACAATTAATAAGTGCAAAACTAACTGGAAAATATTCTAGAAAGAATATAGTAGTTTTAAGTTCATTTTTACAGGCATTTATATGGCTTGCAATGTTAATCCCAGGAGTTTTATATTTTTATTTTAATCCTACAAATCCAATTCTTAGTTCTCCGAATGTTTTGATATTTATTTATACATTTTTAATTTTATTTGGAGCCTCTGCAGGACCTGCTTGGAGTTCTTGGATGAAAGATTTAGTTTCTTCAAGAGAAAGCAGAAAATACTTTGGGCATAGGAACAGGATTGCAGGAACAGTTGCATTAATTTCAATGCTTATTGCAGGTTTTGTTTTAGATTATTTTAAAGATACAAAAATATTTATTGCGTTTATAATCTTATTTTCTTTTTCATTTATTGCAAGAGCTATCTCTGCTTATTTATTAACAAAAAAATATGAACCCCATTTAAAACATGAAAAAGAACATCACTTTAGTTTTTTTAGCTTTATAAAAAAGATGCATTCTAACAACTTTGGTAGATTTGTTATCTTTGTTTCTCTTATATCTCTTGCAACATCTATTGCTGCTCCATTTTTTGCAGTATATATGTTAAAGAACCTTGGATTTGAATCAATTACATTAGGTTATTTCTTTTATTTTACTATAACTCTTTCTTCATCTTTAGCAAGTTTATTATTTATGCCAATGTGGGGAAAATTTGCAGATAAATATGGTAATTTCAAGATAATGAAAATGACAGGATTATTTATTCCAATGATTCCACTTTTATGGGTTTTTTCTGTTTTTTTAAAGGAAACTTTATTATTCTTAATCATATTTTTATTTATTGTTGAAGCTATCTCTGGATTGTTTTGGGGAGGATTTAATCTTTCTACTGGAAACTTTATTTATGATGCAGTAACAAGAGAGAAAATGGCACAATGTATTGCTTATTTTAATGTGATAAACAGTATTGGAGTATTTATTGGGGCAATGCTTGGAGGTATTCTAGCTTCATTAAATATTAATTTTTATTTTATCTCCCCATTAATATTTATTTTCCTAGTCTCAGGAGTAGCAAGATTTATTGTTTATTTTTCACTTTCAAAAAAAATAACAGAAGTTCGTGGAGAAGTTGAAGAATTTAACCATAAAGGTCTTACAAGCTTATTCAAACTTAGAAGACTTGCATTCTCTGATACAATCTTAAATAAGATTAATAAACCAAGAGGATAGCATTCACAATCTTTATAAACCAATAGACTATTATTAAAATATGATAATGTGGATTATAATTGGGGCTGTAGTATTGTTAATTGCTCTAGTCTTTTTTATGTATTATAACAGATTTGTAAGACTTACAAATCAAATAGATAATTCTTTAGCACAGATTGATGTTCAATTAAGAAAAAGGGCTGATTTAGTTCCAAATTTAATCTCTGCTGTAAAAGGTTATATGAAACATGAAAAAGGGATTATTACTGAAGTAACAGAAGCGAGAAAAGCTTTAATTGGTGCAAAAACAATGGACAAAAAGATTAAAGCAGGAAACCAATTACAAAGTGCTTTAAAATCAGTATTTGCACTTGCTGAAAACTATCCAAACTTAAAGGCAAATGAAAACTTTTTACAATTACAACAGGAGCTATCAGCAATAGAAGATAAAGTAGCTTATGCAAGACAGTATTACAATGATGGTATTATGTCTTATAATGTTCTAACAACTACAATCCCAGGAATCTGGTTTGCAAAGATGTATGGTTTTGGTAAAAAAGACTATTTAAAAATCCCAACAGAAGCAAGAGCAGTTCCAAAGGTTGCTTTTGATTAGGCATATTGAAAGATATATATTACAAGATAGATATTGTAAAGTATACTTAATAAACTATATAATTAAAAAGGATGGTTATAAAATATATCTACTAAAAGGTATTATCCAAAATATACAATAAAATGGAACAATCAAATTCAGAAAAAACAAAGCAAAACCAAACAATCCCAAAAGCAAGGCTTTCTTTTTATGAAGAAATAAGAAAAAATAAAATTTATTCTGGAATATTAATAGTTTTAATTTTTATTGTTTTAATTGCCTTCGGGTATGTTATTGGAATGGCAATGGGGCCTGATTATTTTTTAATTATAATGATTACTGCAACTATTTTTTCTATTGTTTATATTGTTGTAGGTTATTATAAGTCTCATAATATTGCACTTGCATCTGTTGGAGCAAAAAAGGCAACACAAGAAAAATACAGACAATATCATAATATTGTTGAAGGTTTATGTCTTGCAAGCGGAATGCCAAAACCAGGACTATATGTAATGGAAGAAAAATCAATTAATGCTTTTGCATCTGGTAGAAATCCAGAAAAATCTGTAATTTGTGTTACAACAGGAGCTTTAGAAAAACTCAATAAACAAGAATTAGAAGGTGTTCTAAGTCATGAATTATCACACATTGCAAATTATGATATTAGATTTATGACTCTTACAGCAGTGCTTATAGGGATGATTTCAATTATCTCTCAAATATTTTTAAGAAGTTTATTTTGGAGTAGTTTTTCAGGTGGAAAAGGAAGTAAGAATAATAGTAATGCTATATTCTTAATAATTGGAATTGCTCTTGCAATTCTTGCTCCAATTGCTGTTTCTTTAGTAAGGTTAGCAATCTCGCGAAAGCGAGAATACACTGCAGACGCAACAGGAGTTAAAATGACACGTTCTCCAACAGGATTAATAGGTGCGCTTGAAAAGATAAATACCAGTGCAGGAATGGAAAAAAAGGTTTCAGGAGCTGTTGCTCCTCTCTTCATCTCAAGCCCCTCAAAAATGCAAGTGATGTTTGCTACTCATCCTCCTATTGAACAGAGGATTTCTCGTTTGAGAAGGATGTGATCATAATGGTCTTAATTCATCACCAAGCCTATTCAGTCTTTCAGCACAACCTTGGATATAACCATCTATTGATTGCCCTAGACTCTTAAATGATTCAATTAAAATTGGTTCTGTTACTTGCTCTGCCATCTCACAAATCTTTCTTCTAAGATCTATAGAAAATTGATAATTATTAAACACTAAATTATATGATTCATTTGCTAATTCTATAACTCTTTTATAATTCTGTGAACCTATTGACATATCAAAAAGAGACTTGTTTTTATCTAATTCTTTGTAATATTGCTCTGTATTTTTTTTAAATTCTTCATGTAATTCTCTCATATCCTTTAGACTAACCATAAAATAATCATCTAGTAACGGTTTAAAAATCTTTTGAAAACAAAACCATAATCTTTAAATAACCTCTCACAATAATAAAAACCATGGAACCCATTGAAGAAATATTGAAAAGAGAATTCCCAGAATTAGATGTAGATATACCCACTATTCCCCACACAGGGGATATTAAACCAGATGAATTAAATCAGGCTCTTAAATATATTAGGGAAAATAAATTAGTCCAAGATGCTATATCCTTACTTGATGGAACAAAAATCTTAAGAAATTCTGTAAATTATCCAATCATATTTCCAAATCAATCTAGAGGATTAAATTTTAGAGTGGAATGGATACCCGGGGTAAATGTTCGTGTTGGAGAGATTCAAACTTCATATAATTTAGAAACAGATATTGTACAAACAAGATTTTATGGTATGAGAATTAAATAAATAGTTTTCTAAATTTTTTCTATTCTTCCACACAATCCACAATCTTTAAACCCAAACCTCAAACAACAAAAAACACCTATTTTCCAGGCCCAAAATCATCATCCATATAATAAGTAAGATGAATCCTATCATACTTTGTCCTAGCACAATAAAAACCCCCTCCAGCTTCTTTATCGTAAACAGTAATTAATCTATTAAATGCACCCCTACTTATATCAACAAAAATTAGAGTACTATTTCTCTGACCAACATTCGGAGGCCAATACTGCATACTAATTCCATCATCCCTAGATTCATCATCTCCAGAGATAATATCTACAACCTCCAAACATAATATTGGACGTTTATAATCATCAACAATACAGGCAAGTGTTTTTCCTTGTTCTACATCATTCTTATCTTGGGGTTCTAAATAAATACTTGGTCCTGTTTCTCCAAATATTGCTCTCATGATTCTAGGAACAATGATTTCCTTTATAATAATTTAGATAATTTAAAATACATTTTAAGAATCCTTGACATTACAACATTGATTTAATTATGGCAAGAATATCTCTATCCTGGATGGCCTTGGCTCTGATTTCCATTACTAACTGTTCAGTAGAACGATTAGATACATCATTTATCATAAGTGGGTCTTCTAAACTCCAAGTTCCTAATTGTCTTTCACTATCTCCAACTCTTAAAAACTCTGCAAGAGTATATTCCCTTCGATTAGAACTATACTCCCCAATAACCCTAGTTACAATTGCTTTGCCCCCTATCTTAAGTGGACTCTCATAGGTTTCATCAATTGTCCTTAATGGAATTTTACCCATACTTCTCAGGCAAATTAATAATATTTAAATTTATATATAACTCATCACAATCTTTAAATAACAAAAAATAACCCTTATTCTTATGGATAAAGACAAGATCGCACGAGAAAACATCTTGCGGGAAAGCCAAGAACCTAAAGGGATTTCTATAAAAGGTTATGACTTTAACTCTGGTTTGGATTATTCAAAATTACTTGATACATACATGTCAACAGGAGCACAAGCTTCAAACCTAGGAAAAGCAATTGAAATTATAAAAGAAATGAGGAAAAACAAGGCCTATATTTATCTTGGATATACATCAAACATGGCTACAACAGGAATTAGAGAAATAATCAGATATTTAACAGAACACAAACTAGTTGATGTACTTGTTACAACAGCAGGAGGAATTGAAGAGGACTTTATCAAATGTTTAGGAGATTTTAAGTTAGGAGACTTTAAACTATCTGGATCTGATTTACGAGACAAAGGTATAAACAGGGCAGGAAATATTCTTATTCCAAATTCAAGATATTGTAAATTTGAAGATTTTGCAATTAAAATATTAAAAAAATACAAATCACAAATAAAAACTCCAGGGGATTTAATAAAAATTCTAGGAAAAGAAATAGACAATAAAGAATCAATCTACTACTGGGCTCAAAAAAACAATATACCTGTATTCTGTCCTGCAATAATGGATGGCTCTATTGGAGACATGCTTTATTTTTTCAAAAATTCAAATCCTGATTTTACTCTTGATATTATAGCAGATACAGAAGAACTCAATAATTCAACAATTGGAAAAGAAAAAACAGGAATGATTATCCTTGGCGGTGGAGTTGTAAAACATTCAATCTGTAATGCAAACTTATACAGAAATGGTGCAGATTATGCTGTCTATATTAATACTGCACAAGAATTTGATGCAAGTGATTCTGGTGCTCGGCCAGATGAAGCAGTTTCCTGGGGAAAGATTTCGCAGAATGCGAAATCAGTAAAAGTCTATGCAGACGCAACACTTGTCTTTCCTTTAATTGTTGCTAAAGCGTTTGTTGAATAGAAGAAATCTTACTCATTCTCAAGTGAACCCACTCAATCCTAACATTTATAAAATAGAAAAAGTTATGATAAAACATGCCAAGTCAAAAAATATTAGAAAAAGGGAATCATTTAGTATTAGATGGTAGTTCAAAAGAAAATCTAAAAGATGAACAAAAGATTAAACAAATTCTTCTAAAAATAACTAGAAAATTAAAACTAGACCAGACCTCAGACCCTATCATAGTTAAAATAGAAGAACCAGAAGAATGTATTACAGGAACAGTTCTTCTTAAACAAAGTAGTATCACAATACACACCTATCCAAAAAAAAGATGGATTTGTTTAGATATTTATTCAAATGAAGAATTCAATACAAATAAAACTCTTAAATTTTTAATAAAAGAATTAAAAATTGTAAAATTCAAAAAACAAGTTCTTAAAAGAGGATTTTATCCGGAACTGAATTAATATTTGAATAAAAGATTAATAATTCTTAGCAAAATATCCTAAAGTATTTACAGGTTTTCCAGTGATAATGCATTTTCCTGGTTTTTTTACATCTTCAACAAATCTAGAATTAACTCCTACAGAATCTCTTATTTCTCCTTCAACTCTTTCTGATTCTGTAAAATAAGCTTTGACTATTTTTCCTTGACTAATTTTTGTTTTTAATTCTGCAAGACTAGAAGCAGAATCTATCTGACTATCTAAAAATTTCTTAGCCTTTTCAAATAAACTTTTTTGAATATCTTCTAAGATTTTTCCAACATTAATAGAAATATCTTTCTCTTTAATAAAATCCTTTTTACCAGTGTCCCTCCGAACAATAGTTATCTGCTTTTTTTCTAAATCTTTAGGACCAATTTCAATTCTAAGAGGAATACCTTTTAATTCCCACTCATTAAATTTCCAACCAGGATTATACTCTTCACGAGAATCAACAAAAACTCCAAACTTTGATAGTTTTTTTTCAACTTCTAAACATTTTTTCAAAACTTTTTCTTTATCTTTTTCAGAACCAATTAAAATCGGAACAATTACTGCTTTATTTTTAGCAATTTTTGGTGGAAGAACAAAACCCTTATCATCTCCATGGGTCATAATTACTGCACCAATCAATCTTGTAGAAAATCCCCAAGAAGTCTGAAAAGGATAAGACTGTTTTTCATTTTTATCTAAATATTTAATATTGAATACTTTTGCAAAACCTTGACCAAGATTATGTGTTGTTCCACATTGCAGAGCTTTTCCATCAGGCATTAAGGCCTCTGTAGTCATTGTTGTAATTGCTCCAGGAAACTTTTCAGCTTGAGATTTTCTTCCAACTAAAACAGGAATTGCAAGCTGTTCTTCGCATAATTTTTTATATTCCTTAATAACCATCATCATATCTTCAACAGCCTCTTTCTCTGTCTCAAAAACATTATGTCCCTCTTGCCATAAAAATTCACGAGTCCTTAAAAATGGTTTTGTCTGTTTAACTTCCCATCTCAAAACATTACACCATTGATTTAATCTTAAAGGCAAGTCTCTCCAAGATCTAATCCATTTTGAATAAGAATCATACATTATTGTTTCACTTGTAGGCCTAATTGCAAATCTTTCTCCATCTTCTTTTTTCTGAATATAAGCAAGCTCAGGAGCAAACCCTTGCGCGTGCTCTGCTTCTCTCTTAAAAAAACTTTCTGGGATAAGTAATGGAAAATAAGAATTTTTTACTTGCATTTTTTCAAGTCTATTATTAAAATACTCTTGAATTTTTTCCCATATAGAATAAGCATTAGGCCGGATTACCATAAAACCTTGGATAGTTGAATAGTCTGCAAGCTCTGCTTTTTGTACAACTTCAGAATACCACTCAGGCATGTTTTCTTGTTTTTTTACAGTTATGCCTTTATTATCAATTTCTTGTTGTTTATTATTCTCTTTAGATTTTTTATTTTGCATGATTAGTAAAGATTTCCTAAATTTAAAAACATATGGGAAATACGGGCTTACGAGGACTCGAACCTCGATCAACAGGGCCGAAACCTGTTATTCTATCCATTAAACTATAAGCCCACACAAAATACCATACAAAACATATTTAAAAACTTCTTGATTAGTAAAAAAAAGAGGAAAATGAATAAAAAATTTTGGGCAACAGCCTTCACACTAACTGGCACAATAATTGGGGCAGGAATTCTAGGACTACCTTATGTTTTTGCAAAATCTGGATTTCTTATTGGTTTAATCTGGTTGATTTTACTTGGATTTATTATTCTAATTGTTAATCTTTATCTTGGAGAAATTGGACTAAGAACAAAAGATAATCATCAACTTACAGGATATGCAAAAAAATATCTTGGAAAAAACGGTGAAAAGGTAATGTTTTTTGCAATGGCTTTTGGTATTTATTCAGCACTACTTGCATATCTTATAGGAGAAGGGCAAAGCCTATCTATTTTATTTACCGGAAGTCTAAAATATGCTTTGTTCTTTGGAATTGGTTTTTGGATAGTTATGACAATGCTTTTAAAATTTGGATTAAAAGGATTAAAAAATATTGAAACTTGGGGTGTCTTAGCAATAGCTTTTTTAGTTATTTTTATTTTTATATGGTATCTTCCAGAGGTAAATTATACCTATTTAAGTGAGATTAATCTTCCAAATATTTTTATTCCTATGGGGGTAATTCTATTTGCATTGTTAGGATTTACATCTATACCTGAACTAAGAATGGAAATAAAAGGTCAAGAAAAGAAATATAAAAAAGCAATTATGTTTGGAATATTAGTTCCAATTATTCTATATCTTCTATTCTGTTTCACATTTGTAGGGATATTGGGCAGCAATGTTCCAGAAGTCGCAACTCTGTCTCTTGGAAAATTTGTAATAATTCTAGGAATATTTACTATGCTAACTAGTTATTTTGTCTTAAGTTTTTCTTTTAGAGATATTTTTAGATATGATTTCAAATCTTCAAATTTTACAACATTTTTCTGGGTATGTCTTTTTCCACTCTTACTCTATTTAATTATCTCTTTTTTCAACTTATTAGATTTTGTACAAGTGTTAGGAATAGGAGGAGTTATCTCTGGAGGATTAACAGGAATATTAATTCTAATAATAAACAAACGAGCTAAAAAACTTGGAAATAGAAAGCCAGAATTTTCAATTCCTATTAATTGGGCAATTATTATCTTAGTCAGCCTTATCTTTATCTTAGGTATCTTAGCAGAATTTTTCTTATAAACGATTTAATAAAATATACATTTAATAACCGAATTATTTAAAAAATATAAAATATATACTCTACAATAGATTTATTTAAAAAAACAAAGAGCCTAAAAATAAAATGAGTGAAGAATATTTTTTAAGGAGCCATTTTAAAACAATGTATTCTAATTGTAAACACCTAAAAAGTTTAGGTATATCTAAAACCTATAGGAAAAAGATAATAAAAGAGTGTGACAAATGTTTAAACAGGATTAGGCAAGCACCAAGAATATTAAATTATGTTTTAAAAGACTTAGAAGAAAACCAAATTCTGATAACTCCAAAAATAATCTCAGATAAGGTTAATAGGATGTATCTAGAATTAGAAACCCATACTTCTATGTTTAATAATAATTTCTTTTAAAATGAAATATCCTTGGATTAAATATCCTTTAGCAATAGTTTCTATGACAGTTTTAGGCCTTTATGGAGGATTAAAGATTAATAATCTAATTGAAGAAAATAGAAAGAATGGAATTGATTATGCTGTTTTTAATACAGATATGGGTATAATCGAAAGTGCAATGGGTAGGGTTAATAAAATAGAGTATAAAAGAAATAATAAATGGTTAACATTAGAAGAAACAGTTTCTAAAAATACTGGAGATTGTAATGAGATGGCTAGATTACTTAAACACCTTTTAAACGAAAAGGGGATTCATGTTAAGCTAATTGTTGGAAAACAAAGAGTAAGCGATGAATTATTCCATGCATGGTGTGAAGGTAATCAATGGGATAAGAATGGAAAAAGAGTAAGAGTCATTTTAGAAGCTACAAATGGGAATGTTTATTATGCTTATCCTGGAAAAAAAGTAAATGGAAAGTATGACTATATTGAATCTATCTTCATCCCAGATGAGATGGAAGAAGTCTATGTTAAAATGAGCCAAGAAAATAAAGAATAAAAAGAAAATATTATAAACTGTATTTTATATAAATATTTATGGAAAAAGCATTATCATTTTTAGTCATAGGAATCATTAGTATCTTATTAATTGGAATATTTGCTGTTTCTTTAGCTTATGCTGATCAACCTGAGAAAAATGCAGATAAAGGCAACAAAAATTCAGATACAAGTTCTACATCAAGTTCAGATGATTCTGATGACGATTCTGATGGAAGTACTGATAGTGAAGATGATGAAAACGAAGCAGGAGAAGACACAGAAACAGAAGAAGATGAAGAAACTGAAAAAGAAAAAGGTGTAACAAAACAAACACAAACATACACATTTATAGATAATGAAGGTGAAGAATACCAAATAACAGTAAGAACAGAAACAAAAACAAGAGAAGGAGAAACTTTTGAAAAAATTAAAGTTCGTGATGTTCAGGTTGTTGGAGCAGAAGGAGAATTAATAAAAGTAAAATTAAGTAATGGAAATAATCAGGATGTAAAAATAATGCCTGAAACAGCTTCTCAAACAGCTATTGATAAATTACAAAGTAGAGATGTAAATGTTGAATTAAAAGAAGTTGGTGAAGGAAACAATATCAGGGCAGTATATCATGCAGACACAGAAAAACAAGTTAAATTCTTAGGAATGTTTAGAGTTAGAGCACAATTAACAGCAATGATAAATGCAGAAACAGGAGAAGTTGAAGAATTTGATACACCTTGGTGGTATTTTTTAGCTTTTGGAAAATCAGATTTACCAGAACCAGAATGTGAAGTAGCAGAAGATTGTAGTGTTTCTATGGAATATTCTTGTGATCAGAATAGTTCTTGTTTAAGCACACCTATTGTAGACTGTATAGATAATACTTGTGTTACAACAAACACAACAATCGAATGTTCTATTTGTAATTTAGGTTGTGTTGAAGAAACTGGCTTATGTTTTGAACTGCCTAATGGAAATGAGACAGAAAATAATTCTACTGAGTAAAATTCTAGATTTCCAAGTAGTGTAAATATAAATAATAAAAAAGAAAAAAAAGAATTTTTTATTGAATACTAACTAACCTAAAATTATCTAAGAGGTATATCTCTTTCGTGATACCTTATCTCAGTTGTCTCTTGCTCACCATTATCATGGTAGTGCTTAGTAATCCAATTAGAACTTACAAACATCCCTGAAACAGGAACGGTTTCTAGAACTGTATAAGACCTATCAGTCATCTTTTCTATAAAAGACATGTGTCTTAAAGACCTAAGACCTTTTTCAAAAACTTGTTCTACTAATGTTTTTACGTTTATTTTATTCATTGTTTTATTGTATCAAAAAAATAGTTTTTAAAGCTTTGTATTAATTCAGTTCTATTTAAATTTTATCGCCGATAAAACAGTTTAGAAAAATTATTTTAACAATTTTTCTAAATAAACCCTAGCAATATTAAAATCAGCCCTTCTATTACTAAGAGACATAACTTGCCCAACTAAAAAATTTAAAGATTCTTTTTTTCCTGCTTTAAAATCTTGAACTGCAGAAGGATTCTTTTTTAATACTTGATTACAAAATTCTTCAATCTCTTTTTCAGAAATAATCCCTATTTTCTTATGGGACTTCTCGTTTATAGAAAATGATTTTGGTACAAAATCATTCATAATTTGTTTTGCTTTTAATACTGTAACTTGTTTTTTTTCAACTGCCTTAATCAGCTCTGCTAGATGTTCTGGTTTTATATCAACATCTTCATCTTCTAAAGTCTTTTTATTATAGTTTAAAACACGTAATAGTTCAATTGTAACCCAAGAGATGTTATCTTTAACATCTATACCTGCATCAGAAAGGGCTTCAAAAAAATCAACTAACTCTAGATTCTTAGTTAAAATCATGGCATTTTTTTCATCTAATTTGTATTTTTTAAGTAATTTTTCAAGTTTTTCTTGAGGTGATTCTGGAAGATTTTTTTTAACTGCATCAACCATCTTAATATCAATATCTAAAACAGGTAAATCTGGATCTGGGACAAACCTATAATCTGCTTGACCTTCTTTGTCTCTCATTTTAATTGTTTTGCCTTTTTTCTCATCATAAGCAAGAGTTTCTCTTTTCTGAATAATTCCTTGTTCATAATTTTCAAGCTGACGTGCAATTTCATAACCAATTGCTGATTTGATTTTTACTAAAGAATTTAAATTTTTTATTTCAGCCCTATCCCCATATGTTGAAATGTTCACATCTACTTTAATCCCTGCATTTTTTCTAATTGCCTTAATATATGACAATGCAATAACTAGATTTTTCAGCCAATCAATAACTTCTTCTACAAAAGCAAAATCAGGTTCTGTAACAATTTCAATTAAAGGTAACCCAGACCTATTATAATTAATTTTTCCTGTATCTGGATTCCATTGTGCAGGATCTTCTTCAATATGTGCCTCTCTGATTCTAATTCCTTGAAATTTACCATTCTCTGCTACAGGGATAGAATAAGCTCCAGATACTGTATTCTGATATCCTTTAGGCAGATCAGGCCATGAATAGTGTTTTCTTTGCCATACTAATTTCTTGTCATGATTTAGTTTACAATCAAGCAATAATCCAATTTGTATTACCTTTTTCAAAGCTTCACTATTAGGTAACATAGGTTTTGAACCTGGCTGTCCAGTACAAATAGGGCATATCCTAGAGTTAGGTGTCTCTTGTTCTTCTAAATCTTCCAATGAAGTAGAACATTTACAAAATAGTTTTTCTTCAGTATTAAGATATCCATGTATTTCCAAGCCTATTTTTACAGGTGTTGATTTTAATTCTTTTTTTTCTTTTTTCATAAACTAAAGAATCAGCAAACCTTTTTATATCTTATCAAACTCCTATAACTATGAAGGAAAAAACACTTACACCCGGAGACCATGTAATTTTAAAGACAAAAACAAAAGAATGGCAAGGATATATTTTAGAGAGTCATGATTCTGAGGTAATCTTATTAAAATTAGAATCAGGTTATAATATTGGAATTCGTGAAAATGAAATATTAGATTTAAAAGTTCTAGAAAAAGATAATACAGATAAACAAGAAAAAGATAAAAAAATTGTTCTAAAGGTTAACTCAAAACTCCCAAATATTGCAATGATTATCACTGGAGGAACAATTTCTTCAAGATTAGACCCAAAAACAGGGGGAGTCAAATGGACTTCTGCTGAAGATATATTTACCATTGCTCCAGAAATACAAAAGATATGTAATATCCTAAAAATTGAAAAACCATTTATGAAAGCTTCTGAAAATATGTCTTACCAAGATTGGAAAAAAATTGCAGAACTAACTGAAAAATTATTAAATAATAAAAATATTTCTGGAGTAGTTATAACCCATGGAACAGACTTTTTACATTATACTTCTTCAGCATTATCTTTCTTTTTACCTCATTTAAATAAGCCAATTGCACTAACCTACTCTCAGAGAAGTATTGATCGTGGTTCAACAGATGCTGCATTAAATTTAATCTGTGCTTGTAAATATGCTATATCTGACATAGCAGAAGTTGCAATTATTGGACATAAAGATTTGAATGATAAATATTGTTTAGCAATGCCTGGGACAAAAGTAAGAAAAATGCATGCTTCTAGGAGAGATACATTTAAAACTATAAACTCTGAACCAATTGCAGAAATCTCTCAAGAAGCTACAGAAATAAAAATATTAAAAGAGTTTAATGCACGGGATAATAATAAAAAAGTAGAACTAGATACAAAATTTCAAGAAAAAGTTGCACTAATAAAAATATATCCTGGACAAAACCCTGAAATTTTAGATTTTTATGCAGAAAAAGGATATAAAGGTCTTGTTTTAGAACTATCTGGCCTGGGCCATGCACCAATATATGATGAAGCGAGATATAACTGGCTTCCTAAAATCAAACAGATGATAAAAAAAGGGATAATAATCTGTGGAGCCCCTCAGACTATCTATGGGAGATTAAATCCCAAAGTTTATTCAGCTGGCCGTGATCTTCAAAAAACAGGCTTAATCTTTTTAAAAGATATGTTACCAGAAACAGCATTAGTTAAACTTGCATGGGTTTTAGGACACAAAGAATGGAGCAAAAATTCAAATAGTGTAAAAGAAAAAATGCTTGAAAATATTTCTCATGAACTTAATAAAAGAATAGGTTTTAGTGATTTCTAGACAATTTTTATAAAAATATAGTCACTATTAAATAGTTACAAATAGAAAGGTTTAAAAGGGTAATCTTAGACTTAATTATATGGAAGTAAAACCTCTAGATGATAAATCCTATTTAATAGAAGAATTTGAAAATTTTAAAAAGCAAAGAAGTGAAGAATATCTTTTAAATAAAGGGATGAACAAAGAAAAAGTAAGAATATTACAAAACATTCTATTTAGGTATATAGAATTACCAAATGTAGACTACTATCAAACAGCGATAATTAGAAAACAAGGAAAAAAGAAATTATTAGAATCAGAAAGGCTATTAAATGGTTTAGATGAGATACGAAATAATTCAATAGAACAAGGAATTCCTATAAAAACACTATTAGTAAACGAGGCAAGATTATTCCAAAAAACAAAAAATTTATGGGTATATGGATCTCCTTTAGATTATTTTTCTTCAAAATCTAGAGGAGAGTATAAAGGATGGTATCTAGTAAAAGATGAAAATTTATTAAGATATTTTAAAAAAGATTTAATTAAAAGAATATCAGATAATCAGGAAACAATTGATGAAGAATCTACTAGACAAGAACCAGACCTTGGAGTAGATATAAATCTAAGCGACTTTATTTTAAACCTTGAAGAAAATGGATCATTTAATGAAGGAACTGGAATTTAATAAATAAAAATTAAAAATATAAAACTAAATTACTTTTTTTTGTTTTTTGCTGGTGTTCTCATCTTTACTTCTCCAAGGTCTACTCTAATACCTCCAATCCATTTTGCAAATAGATTATAGAAAGCAGAACCAATTAACCCTGCAATAAACCACATTACTAGATAAGCCAATGGAATTGAGATTGCTGTTTTCCAAGTGATAGAACCTACAAACCCATATGATTCAAGTAACTGTGCTGGAACAATGGTCTGAAATATAAGAGCAAGAATAACTCCTACAATTCCCATTAACAATCCAAATAATGCAGCAATCTTAGCTACAGACAGAACTCCAAGTTTTTTTACTTGTTGCATTTTCACCTCCTTAATAATATCAAACATTAGAGATATTTAAAGGTTATGAAAATTAATTCAAGAAAATTATATCTGAACTTTTAATTAAAATCTTGTTTAATTTAAGATTATAAATCGGTTTTTGGATTGTTACATTTTTTGGAGCAATCTTTTTATCCCAAATTCCTCCACACCGCGGAATAGTTTCATAATTACACTGATTATCAATACATTTATCAAGAGTACAAGGGTCACTATCTCCACAATCTTGATCAAAAACACATTGATAACTTTCTCCTATCTGATTATCTAAAATAGCATATCTCACTGTAGATTGCTTATCAGAATAATAAACTATTAATCTTACTACATGATATCCCCTTGCATAGGGTAGATTAAGGTCCTTGGCTAAATATTCATCAACAGGAAAAACAGAGGAACTATAGATCTTATTATAATTTATATCTCTAATATACTCTCCATTATATTCAAGAACACTTAATCCTATATCTAGGGTATAATTAATAAAATTCTCTTCTCTTAACTTTCCTGTTATATTAAACTTAGTTATATTTGAATTATCAAAGAGTCCAGGATGATTAATAGAGGTTTCTAAATCTAATATTCCTTCATAATCAAGTGCTCCAGAAATATTCAATAAACCATAACCAACAACTAAAGGATTAGAACCAACATTATCTACAGTCATTCTTAAGATTTCTTTCATATGACTTTGGTTCCAGCTCATATTTTTTTCTTTTAGCAAAGCAAGAGCTCCTACAACTTCTGCTGCTGCATATCTTTCTCCACTGAAAAGCGCATGAGCACTATCGAGACAATTACCCCCAACACTATCTTTAAGAGGAGAACAATAAGACTTGTCTTCTGTGACTAAATCTGGCTTTACCTCATATTCATTAGGATAAGTAGTATCATCAGGTAGATATTTTACAGGACCTCTTGAAGAGTTATCATTTAATATGCCTACTGTTATTCCATTTCTTGATGTTCCTGGATAGACTATTGTTCTTTCTGAAGGACCGTTATCTCCTGCAAAAGTAACAAAGATATTTCCTCCTTCCACATTTTGATCAACTCTTGAATTAGCATATTTTTTAATATCATAAATTAATTCAACAGGATTAAGCATAATATCTACACCAACATCCGGATAACCAAAATCTCCAACTGATTCTCCCATCTTTTCAAACCAACCCAAAGTATGATTTGCCCAAAAATTATAAATTTTTGTATCTGGAGCAATTCCCCAATACTCTCCCTCATCATAAATCCCATTCTTATTATAATCTCCTTTTGCAGAAGTTATTCCAACCATAGCAGTACCATAATTACTATTCCATTCCATAGGTGTGCAATATGAATCGCTCCTAGATGCACACCAATATTCATCATACTGGCCCCTTACCTTGTCGCAAGCATCATATACATACTTATAATAATTAATATTAAGTGGCCAAACTGATCCAGAAACGTTACAATATCCTACAGCAGTGTTATTATCAACAGTTCCATTAACACATAATCCTGTACAAGTATATGTCTTATTCCCCACACTATGATTAATAGGCCATTCAATAAAATATTCAACCAGTGTTGAACCATCTATACAGTAATCATAATAAGCAGCTACTTCTTCTCTAAACATCTCTGTTACATAAGTTTTTCCAGGCTGGTAAGGATCATCACTATTATCTGTATCTCTTGTTACAAGAACAGAACAAAAATCACCATGAGTATAATCTATACCGTGATTAATTATGCCAATTGTAACATTTTTTCCAGTGTAATTATAAGGTTTATAAGGAACTTCATTAGAAGAAGAACCTAAAGTAAAATATGCAAAACAAATAGGAAATAAAAAAAGTAAAATCACAACTAGAAAAAGTTTAAAAATTTTATAATTTTTCATAACCTCAAGGAATTTTAAATATATATAAACCTTTCCGAATATGTCTTTTTAAAGTAGTTAATCTCTATTAAGAAAAAACCATCAAAACAAATAAAAAACCCCTTAAACAATAATTATTATGGAACAAAAAGAAAACAAACAAGAAATAGATTATGAAAAAATAGGATTAAAATCAGGATTAGAAATACATCAACAATTAGATACGCATAAGCTATTCTGTGAATGTCCTTCTATACTCAGAAATGATGAACCATTATTTCAAGTTCAGAGAAAACTTAATCCAGTAATAGGTGAAACAGGACAAATTGATGCTGCAGCATTATATGAAAAATCAAAAGATAAAACATTTTTATATAATCTCTATGATACAAATTGTCTTGTAGAACTAGATGAAGAACCACCACATTCAATAAATCAAAAAGCATTAGAGATTGCCCTACAGATTGCATTACTTTTTAATTGCAAAATATTTCCAGAAACACAAGTAATGAGAAAAACAGTGATTGATGGTTCTAATACTTCTGGTTTTCAAAGAACAGTCTTGATTGCACATGATGGTTATATTGAAACAACAGAAGGAAAAGTAGGGATAGATACAATCGCTTTAGAAGAAGATGCAGCAAGAGTAGTTAAAAATGATAAAGAAAATAAAACCAAAACATACAATCTAGATAGGCTTGGAATTCCATTAGTTGAAATTGTAACAAAACCGGATTTAAAAACACCTGAGCAAATAAAAGAAGCTGCCCTAAAAATAGGAGAAATATTACGTGCATGTAATGTCCGTAGGGGAATTGGAACAATTAGACAAGATGTAAATATCTCAATAACTGGTTCAAAAAGAGTTGAGATAAAAGGATTTCAAGATCCAAAAATAATGTTAGAAGTAATTGATAATGAAATTCAACGTCAAAGAGAATTAGTAAAACAAAAAAAATCGATTAACGAAGTTAGAAAAGCAAATCCAGATGCTACAACAACATACTTAAGACCAATGCCTGGAGCTGCAAGAATGTATCCAGAAACAGATATAGAATTATTGAAAATTCCACATAATCTAATAAATGAATTAAAAAAAGACCTTCCAAAATTAAAATCAGAACATAAATCTTATCTAAAAGAATTTGGATTGAATGATGAACTTATTAAACTTTTACTTAAACAAAATAAGATTGAAGAATTTAAAACTCTTTTAAACACAATTGAAAATCCAAAACTAATTGCAAAGACAATCACACTTTTACCACAACAACTTGCTATGAGTTCTAAAAAAACATTAGAACAGATTGAGCAAATTTTAAATATTGATATATTTGAAAAAGTTCTTTCAGAAGTAGATAAAACAATCAATGAAAATGATGTATCTTTAGTGTTAAAGAAAATTATAGAAGGTAAATCTTTAGAAGAAGCTATAAAAAAAGAAAAAATTGATTTAACAAAAGAAATAAACCAATTAATAGAAGAAAAACCAGGGCTCTCAATTAATGCTTATATGGGATTAATAATGGCTAAATTAAAAGGGCAGGTTTCTGGAAGTGAAATTATCGAAGAACTTAAAAAGAGGATTAAATAAAAAATCTAGAAAAATAAATAATGGAAAAAATACTTTGGATTATTTTGATAATCTCTGTTTTAGGACCAATTGTAGGATCTCTAATAGGAATAATAAAAAAACCCTCGAAGGGATTTATGTTTAATATGTTATCCTTTGCAGGAGGGGTAATGTTAGCAATATCTTTTTTAGAATTAATCCCAGAAAGTATTCAACTATCTTCAATAGGTGTTTCTGTTATTGGAATTATTATTGGGGCTGGAGGGATGTATACATTAGACAAATTAATTCCGCATATTCATCCAGAGATGGTTTCTCAAGAACAAGGATGCAAACTGAAAAAAACTGCAATCTATCTAATGTTGGGAATATTTCTACATAACTTTCCTGAGGGAATGGCCATAGCTATTGGAACTATTTCAAATATTAAAATTAGCTTAGTAATTGCCCTAGCAATTGCAATCCATAATATCCCAGAAGGAATTTGTACTTCTGCACCCTATTATCATTGTACAGGTAAAAGATTAAAATCTTTCTTACTGTCTTCATTAACAGCTGTTCCCATTTTAGTAGGATTTATAATTGCCAAATTTTTATTTACACAAATATCAAGTACATTAATAGGACTAATTATCGGAGCAACAGCCGGACTTATGATTTACATTACTGCAGATGAGTTAATTCCTTGCTCATGCTGTAAACTAACCAACCATACTACAATCTTTTCTTTGATAGCCGGAATATTATTAGTAATCCTTTTAGGTTTATTATAAATCTCTTATCTAGTTAAATAACTAAAAAACCTTATAAATCCTTAAAACTTTCAACAAACATGAAAAGAACATATATAAAAGAAATTATAGAAAAATCTGAAGATGCTGGAAAAGTACTTGTTAGGGGATGGGTTTATGATAAAAGAGACTTAAGTAAAATTAGATTTATTATTCTAAGGGATATAACTGGAAGAATCCAAATAACTGGTATAAAGGGGAAAACCCCTGATGAATTCTTCGATTTAATGAATAAGGTTAATAGAGAATCTGCAATCGAAATAGAAGGGGAAATAAAGCCAAGTAAACAAGCTCCTGGTGGAAAAGAGATAATTCCTAACAAAATAACAATTATTGCTAAAGCGGAAGACCCACTACCAATAGATGTTTCAGATTACTCTAAAACAGAATTACCAAAGAGATTAGATTACAGATTCTTAGATTTACATAGAGAAAAAATCCAAGCAATATTCAAAATTCAAGCAACAATATTGCAAGGATTCAGAGAGTTCATGATTAAAGAAAATGCACTTGAGGCAATTTTTCCATCTGTAATAAGTGCTTCAAGTGAAGGCGGAACAGAATTGTTTCCATTGAAATACTTTGAAAAAAATGCTTTTTTATCACAATCTTGTCAATTGTATAAACAAATGCTAGCATGTTCAATAGAAAAAGTATTTGCAACATTCACAGTATGGAGAGCTGAAAAACATAACACAGTGCGGCATTTAAATGAATCAAGACAGTTTGATTATGAAGAATGTTTTTCAGATGATAAAACGGTTATGGACGTTTTAGGAAGATGTGTACAATATATTGTAAAAAGAGTAAATGAATCAAATAAAGATGAATTAAAATCTCTTGAAGTTAAACTCGTTATCCCAAAAATAAAATATATGACTTTTGCAGAAGTTACTGAAGAGATGAAAAAAAATAAAGTCCATACTGGGAAAGATGATTTATCTGGAGATGCTGAAAAAAAACTTGGAGAGCTCTATCCAGATACAATAGTATTTGTCCATGACTGGCCATTAAAAGGAAAACCATTTTATATTATGCCTAAGGATGAAGATGAAAAATCAGAACTCAGTAATGGATTTGATGCAATATATCAGGGTATAGAGATTTCTTCTGGTGGTCAAAGAGTTCATATTCCAGAATTATTAGAAAAAAGATTAAAAGCGAAAAAACTAAACCCTAAAGATTTCAAAGATTATATAGACAGTTTTAGATACGGTGCTCCTCCTCACGCTGGGTGGGGAATGGGTGTTGAAAGACTTACAATGGTTATGCTTGGTTTAAATAATATCAGAGAAGCAGTTCTTTTCCCAAGAGATAGAGAAAGATTAAGTCCTTAATTATTCATTCTGTCTTTTTACTCAAATCTTTAAAATTGCATTTTGCCCTTGTTGATAAGGGTCTTAGGGGGGTTGTGTTTTTATTTTCTAAAATAGAATTATCTTCAAGTTTTTCTAAATATTCACACCAAGAACCAGAATCACCACAACACAGCGGAAGTACTTCTTCAATTTCTCCTAATTGATAATGATTTGTAGGTATCCCATTTTCAGTAAGGATACGGTATTTTAATAAAGGGCACTGGGGAAACCTCTCAATATATCTGTCCCATACCTTCACACGAATATTATATTTCTCATCAAGAGGTAAGAGTTTTCCATTAGAATTCTGTATCTTTTGTGTAGGAGGGGTTTTTTCTTCCTTAGGTTTTTCCACAGGTTTTTCTTCTTCCTTAGGTTTTTCTTTATTTTTCTTATTCCAAAAGGCCATCTTAACAAACTAAAGATAAAAGTATATTTAAAATTAATTACACTTAATAAGATATAAAAATCAGAGAAAAAATCCAACAAAAGTTTATAAATTCTTAACAACTCTGTTAATTATGGCAGAAAATACTAATAAAAATGAGTTTACTTGGCATCAAGTTACTGAAAAAGAAAAACAAGATATTCAAAAACAAGCTGAAAAGATTATGCAGGATTTTGGAGGAAAATTAGAAAAAATAAAAATCAAAGATAATGAACATTTTTCTTCTACTGAATCTAGCTCTGGAACTAGGGAAGAAGGTGAACCATGGAAAACAGAACCTGAATTTAGAGATATACTTCTTGCAAATGCCCCTTTTGTCGAGGATGATTCAATAGTCGCTGAAAAGGCAGGATGGAAATAAAATTTATATGGAAACACTTAAACAAAAAGTCAGAGCAATCAAGGCAGGAAAACTAAAAGCAGTTGAAAATGTTATGAATTTTGGAGAGAAAATTCAAAAGCTTAATCCAGACTTAAACATATTTTTAATAAAAAATGAGCAAGCAATAGAACAAGCAAAAGCCTTGGATTTAAGAATAAAAACAGGTAAAAAAACCGGAAAACTTGCAGGACTTTGTTTTGCTGTTAAATCTTGTATTTCTGTAAAAGGTCTTGTTACAACTTGTGGTTCAAAAGTTCTTGAAAATTATGTTTCAGGATATAATGCAACTGTTATTGATAAATTACTTTCAGAAGATGCAATAATTCTTGGAATGGTTAATATGGATGAATTTGCTTGTGGTGCATCTGGAGAAACTTCTGCTTTTGGACCTACAAAAAATCCAACAAATACTCAATTAATTCCAGGAGGTTCAAGCTCTGGAAGTGCAGCAAGTGTTGCAGCTGATTTTTGTGATTTTGCCCTTGGTTCTGATACTGGCGGTTCAATTAGAAATCCAGCTTCACATTGCGGTGTTATAGGATTAAAACCAACCTATGGTTCTGTTTCAAGATATGGTTTAATTGATTTATCCATGTCTTTAGATCAAATTGGACCTTTAACAAAAACAACAGAAGATTCTGAACTCATCTTTAATATAATTAAAGGACAAGATAATTTTGATCCAGTTTCAACAAGTATAAATAAGACCACTAATAAAAATAAAAAAACTCTTACAATTGGATTAGTAGATGTACAAGATTTTTGCGATGCAAAAATCTCTACCCTTATTCAGAAAAAAACAGAACAACTTGCAAAAAAATATAAATTCAGAATAAAAAAAGTAAATTTACCTCTAGAAATAGCAATTGAAACCTATTATGTTTTAGTTTATACAGAATTCTTTTCTGCTACAAGAAAATTTGATGGCCGAAGATTTGGATTTAAAATAGAAGACAAAGCAGGCCCTGAAGTTTTAAGAAGGATTCTCGGAGGTAGTGAAATAAGCAAGGCAGAATACCATGGAAAATATTATAGAAACGCATTAAAAGCAAAACAATATGTAAAAGAACAATTTGATTCTCTTTTCAAGGAAGTTGATATTTTAATTTTACCAACAGTTCCAAGATTAGCACATAAGATTAATGAAAAGATAAATGTAAAAGACATGTATGCTTATGATGTTTTAACAATCCCTGCAAATCTCGCAGAAATTTGTGGTATTTCTATTCCTGCTGGAAAAATTCAAGGGAAAAATCTTGGATTACAAGTTTTTGCTCCAAAATTTTCAGAAGATATTCTGTTTGAAATAGGTAAAAAATTTGAAAAACTCTAAAAATAAAACAAAAATCCTATTCACTACAACATAAGAATATTTTTAAAGATTCTCGTCATTAAAATTCTATCCTAAATTACTAAAAAGGAGGTCTCAAATAAATGGTTTTAGATTTTGCAAAAGAAGCGATAGACAATGTCGAGAAGAATAGTATCAACTTTGACGAATTAAAGGCTGGAAAAGCAAACATCAAAGTTTTCGGTGTTGGTGGTTGTGGATGTAATATGGCAACATGGCTTTTCAACAAAGGAATCAATGGTGCTTCAATCTATGGTATTAATACAGATGCACTACATTTGTCAATAACAAAGACTGATGAAAAAGTTCTTATCGGAAAAGAATTAACACGTGGTCTTGGTTGTGGTGGTTATCCTGCAAAAGGAAGAGAAGCTGCAAAAGAAGCTCTTACTGACTTGAAAAAAGCTGTTTCGGGTTCAGATATGGTTTTTGTTCTAGCGGGTATGGGCGGAGGTACAGGTACAGGCGCAGTTCCAGTTGTTGCACAACTTGCTAAAGAAGCAGGTGCAGTAGTTATTGCAGTAGTTACAATGCCATTCGAAGCTGAGAAAGCGAGAATAGATAAGGCAGAATTTGGTCTACAAGAGTTAAGAGAAGTTGTTGATACAGCAATTGTTCTAGATAACAATAGATTAGTAGATATTGCAGGACAGTTACCAATGGAGCAAGCATTTGCAGTTGCAAATGAACTTGTATCTACAATGATAAAAGGTATTGTAGAAACAATAACTCTACCAAGTTTAATCAACTTAGATTATGCAGATGTTTCTTCTATAATGAGAAACGGAGATGTAGCTGTTATTGGTATTGGTGAAGACAATTCTACTTCAAGAGTAGATACTGCAGTTCAACAAGCATTAACACACCCTCTTCTAGATGTAGATTATCGTGGAGCTACAGGAGCATTAATACATGTAACTTGTGGTCCAGATATGAAGTTAGAAGAATTTGACAACATTGGAAGACTAGTAACAGAACACTTATCGCCAGAAGCTCAAGTAATCATTGGTGCAAGAATCAACAAAGAATTCCAAGGGCGTATAAGAGTCATAACAATTATGACTGGTGTTAAATCACCTTACATACTAGGAAAACGAAGTGGATTCGAAGAACGAACTGTTCAAATCAATGAACTCGGCATAGAAGACTTAAGTTAGTCTTAATTTCCCTTTAAGGGTTTTTTATTTTTTTCTTTCTTTTTTTCTTTTTCTTTTTGTGTTTATTATAATAATTTTTATAAAGTAAGATTACATTTACAGTAGATGATTTTTGGATGTGCAAAAATAGAACTTGCTAGTTATTATGAATCTAAAGGATTTCGGTCTAGATCTGAAAGAGATAATCCAGAGATTATTGCTTATCTTCAAGTCAGCCCTAAGGAAGCATTTCAAACTTTGTTTCCAAGATACCTTGTGACTAGATATCAGGGTTTACAATTATTCCCTCCTAATGATTCTGAAGAAACAGCCCCTCAAAAAGGATTGGCAATCTCAGATTCAGATCTCCCAAAGTGTTATGGGGTTAATATTTATGGGACAATAGAAAATTTATTGGAATTTTTAAATGTAGATGCTGTTAAAAGACATGACTTAAATATCGCTCCAGAAATAAAACATATCTTAGATTACATTAATGATAAAACTACAAATACCAAAATGGAAGAGACCTATAGAACATTTCATCTAGAAGAGCATATAAAAACAAGGTCTAAAACACTAAAAGAAGTTAATTTTATGTTAGAAAATCTTTTATAAACAAAATATTAAGCACCCCTATGGCCTACCCTAGGAATACCTTCCATGTACTTATTCTTAAACTTATCAAAATAAATTATATTATCTAATTCTGGTTTTGGTTTCCTTGTTTCTCTTATTTTTGAAGGAATTCCTACAGGAAAAACTGCCTCTACTGTAAAGTCATCTGGGATGTCACAGGCTCTTTTAATCTGATCTTCTACAAAATAACCAACCCAACATGTTGCAAGCCCCTGAGAAACTATCTCAAGTAAAAAGTTCTCAATCGCAGCTCCTGCCTGTTGTCGTGCAAATTTTTTCCCAAATTTATCATAAGATTTTTCAACTTTTGCATCATTAGAAACAGCCACCACTATTGCCTGTGCATTTCTAACAAAATCTTGTTGACAAGCTTTTCCGATTTGTTCTATTCTTTTTTCATCTTGAACTAAAATAAATTTTAAACTAAATATGTTCCCAGCCATTGGAGCATAACGTGCTGCATCAATTGCTTTAATAATTTTTCTCCAATCTGGTTTTTTATGATGATATTTTCTAGAACTTTTTCTCTCTTTAATTGCATCTTCTATTTTCATATATTTTATAAGAAAAAGGAGTATAAAAATGTTTTTCAACTAATAGAACAACTATCATACGATTAATTCAAATTCAAAGATTAGATCTAATAAACCATGAAATGCTTTTAGTTGTTTTTCTTTTTGTTCATTATCTGGAATTATTATTGGGGCAATTATTATGTTTTAAAAAGAATGTCCACAACAACTATGATATGATTTCATTTCATCTGAATTTTTTATTTCAAGATATTCCTTATTAGAATTAATATAATCTAACAAATTATAATAATCTGTTTGGGAAATTCCGTTTAAAATAATAGTTTCAATATGTTCCATTTTAATTTATTGGGTCTTTTCTTTCATATTTTTGACCAGGGGGGATATTAGTAATCTCTCCATTAGAAATATATCTATTCCCTTCTCCTGGACGATAAATAGTTATCTCTTTTAAATCTTTGAAATCACTACCTTCTGCATTCTTGATTATAGCTTTACCTTTCAGCCCATTTCCAGAATTTGTAGCAGTATTTTCAATTAAACTATACAAAACATTTCCTGCAATAACATAATCAACCCCCTCGCCTAATGGAACAAGAGTTTCAAAAATTTCCTCTCCTTTTACAACTCTTGCAATAATGTTTGAATAAGCAGTATGATAAACATTTGTTATTCCTCCAATTTCTCTTATTAGATTTGTACTCGGTTCTACATACTCATTATTAGATATTTCAATTAATCTTGTTATATTTCTCTTCTCTTCATCTCTAGTTCCTCTTATTCTTCCTCTTCTACTAAATCTGCTCCAACCCCAATTTCTTCTAGGCCTTGAAGGAAAATTAGTTTCTGAGCCAAAATTCAGATTAAAACTTCTTTCAATCATATTTGTCAGGCCATTTCTCAATCTTGGAAATTCTGGCCTTCTATCTCTTTCTGTTCTGTGTCCTGAAAACGTATTATAAAGAATTGGGGCAATCTGGAAAAATTCCTCTCTATTTAATCTAAAATCTCCTAGAACAATACTTTCTATAGGGATTGGTTCAAATGATTGATATTTTGTATAATCCTGTTTAGAATATAATTCTAAAAACAAACTTCCTATTGTGATTAAACCTGGAAGCACTAAATTTTTCAGTTTCATTTTATTTTCCTTTTGAACTAAACGCCCAGAGGAGGACTCGAACCTCCGACACTACGGTTAACAGCCGTATGCTCTACCTACTGAGCTATCCGGGCATACTATCAAGAAAAATTTATCTTATTTAAACATTACTTCTATTGAGATTTTTCCATAAATTAAAATGGAGATTATTTATTTCTAAGTTCTCTGCCAAAATCTCTAGTCGCTTCATCTATGAAATACTGAGGTATTCTAGGCCAAGAATTTCTAAGAACTACCTCCCAACTTAACATCTCATTGATAGATTCCTCATCAAATAAAGAGTATTGATCTTCCATAATTAAATTCATTAACAGATTATTTATAAAACTTTGTCTTTTAATCCTTTTTTTCCAACTTTAACCCTAAATCATCTTCATCAAGTTCTCTTAAATTAGCATTTTGTTTTTCAAGATAAGAAAAAACATTAGAGTGTTTTGCACCCTTAATTAAAGAGATTAATCCCTGGATAACTGCATCAAGGTGCTCTGAATCAACAATCACCCCAATTTGATTATTATTTATAGCTAAAACACCACCACTCAACTCCTCAATAGTCATTTTTGCTTTTCCTTGTCTTCCAATTACTCTGCCCCTAATTTCTTCTAGGTTTTTCCTACGAGCATAATCCTTAATATTTACAAATTCTAAAACAAAATTCTCATTTTTTAAAAGTAAAGCATCTTCTACATTAAATCCGAAATCTACTGCAATAAGCATTTGTTCTGCTAAAAATTCATTTAGTTCTTTTCCAGTAATAGAAACCCTTCTAAGGTTATAATTAATTTTTATTTTAATTTTAGATTCTATTATTGGGATGGCTTTTCTTATTCTTCTTGAATTTGCTATAACTAAGGTTTTCATTTTTTTGAAAAGAAAAGCAAGTTTATAAGTTTAATTTAAACTGTAGGTCTAAATACAGTAATGTTTAAGTAGAGAAAAACTGTCATAAAAATATGAGAAAGGGATGTATAATAATAACTGGAAATGAAGATGTACCAAAAGGATTAGAAGAATTTTTATGGGAAATAAAAAGTGAATATGTTGAAGAAAGAAGAATTAGACTATCTAAGGCAACTAAAAAAGTAGAAGAACATGTCTGTAGAGAAATAAAAAGAACTGGAGCAGAGGTTGTTATTTGTAATACTCACAATATGTATTACCCTAATAAACCTGACAGTTTAAAAAAACCTCTTTTAGCAAAGTGGATATACAGGGTGAATGTAACTTACTATAAACTCCATCAAAAAAACAGAGACTTTTTTTAAAATTCTGACTCACTTGTCTTTAAATGCCCATCTTTTTTCAATTTTTGAACAGCTGCTTTTGAATACTTATACAGAACATCTCCACGAGTATCATCAAACTCCCATGATTCAATAATAACTGCATCTCCCTCTCTTAACCATAATTCTCTTCTCTTACGACCAGGAACACGACAGTTTCTGGTCTTACCATCCATACAAGAAACCAACATTCTACTTCCCCCAACCCTCTGAGTGATAATTCCAATCACTTCTCTTCCTCTTGGCATTTTTACTCTAATTGGTCCTTCTTGACCTTCAGCAGTTCCAAAAGTTTTCTGCTTATTCTTCTTTGCTTTATTTTTATAAAAAGGCATATTCTATATACAAAAATAGTATTTATAAGCTTGACTAAAATAAAATTAACAAATTTTTATAAAAAAGCTACAACAAAACTAGAGCAAAGGGCACTCCTTCAATTGTCTTAATTCCAGAATTTTTAATTAATCCTGCTTTTTTTGCAGTATCACATACTTTTTTTCCAACAAGATTAAAAGTAGCATCTTCCCTCATAGCATCTTGGATTATTTCTAATACCCTTTCTTCTGGCGTTTCCTCACCTTGAAAAAACCCTCCAGTTAAGTCTAATTTAGACATACCATCTTGTGAGGAAAATTTCTTTCCAATTAAATCAGAATCACAGATAGCAACAGTCTGCCGATAAGCATTATGAATTTTAACTAACATTTCAAATTTTAAAATTACTAAATTTAATTTAAATAAAAAAAATAAAAATAAGGGGTTTTTTATTTCTGAATTCCGCCCATTCTACATACAGTTGTTCCGCAATCAGGGCACTTTCCTTTTGCTATTTTTGTACCTTTCTTTGTAGTAGATTCAACAGGATCCTTCATCTCAACCTTTTTCTTACACTTTACACAATATCCTTCAGTCATTTTTGTTTACCTCCTTTTTTGTTTTTTGTCATTTAGATATTTTTCTTATGTCCGCAAGCCAAACAGTGTATGGATCTTTTTCCATCTTGTTCAACGATTTCTGTGTCTGGTTTTTTACAATAAGAGCATGATACATAGGTATTTATATATTTTTGAATCTTCTCATTTATACTTTCTGATGAAACTTTCCTAGTTAGTATTAACCTATCTCCTGCAATCTCTCCAGAAGTTGCAAGTTCTTTAAATATAAATTTTGCAAATTGGTCTGGATCTCTCCTTAAACAAGTTACAATTTGCATAAAATTAGATATAATTGTCTTTTTACCTTCTATATGGCCCTCAACCTTTTTGATTTCAAATCTATCACAGGCCTTTAAAGGTTTAACTTTTTCATATGCAGAATCAAGTAAATTTTCATACACTTCCATAAATTGCCCAGGTTTAGGGTATTTTTAAATGTTTTTTATGCGTATCTACACATAAAATCAAACCAAAAAGCTTATAAATCTCTAAATTAACAAAATTATATAAATTCTCAGTTATCTTATTAGAGAATTCTAATGAATTAAAATGGATGAAGACTTAAAGAAAAATATTCTAACAACAGGTACAAGCCTAGTTGGACTTGTATGTAAAGATGGATTAGTCATGGCTGGAGATAGAAGAGTTACAGCTGGTGGACAGATTGTAATGAGTAAAGATTATCAGAAAGTTATGATGATTAATGATTATCTAGTTATTTCTGGAACAGGTGTTGTATCTGATTTTGAACTTTTAAAAAAATTAATCTCAGCAGAATTAAGATTAAAAGAATTAAAAGACAAAGTAAGACCCTCAATCAAAGAATGTGCAAATCTGATTGCAATGATTGCATATAAGAATATAAGACAGCCATCAATGGTGCCTTTTATTGCTGGAACAATGATTGGAGGTTTTGATGAGGAGGGCACAACTTCCCTGTACTCTATAGAACCTTCTGGAAGTGCTAAAAAAATATCAGATTATGATGCAAACTATTCATCTGGAATGCCCTATATCTTAGGATTATTAGAAAGACAATATAAAAAAGACATTACTGTTGAACAAGGAATAGCTCTAGTAATAGAAGCAATCAAATCTTCTTCAGAAAGAGATCCTGCATCAGGAAACGGAATTGATGTATTTACAATAACCAAACACGGAATAAAACATATAGTCAAACAAATATCAAAACCAGAGTATAGTGAACAATAATTCCAAAAGACTTACTTATTCAAATTAAAAGATCTTAAATCTAATATGTCAAAAATATTGAAAAAAATAGAAGAGCAGCTTCCTAAAGGCTCAATCAGTTCTATAAACTATGAGGGAGCAAACATAGTCGTCTATACAGATGATAAAAGTTTTTTCTTAGATGGAGATTCAGATATAAAGAACATTGTAAATTTAATCAAAAAAAGAGTAGAATTAAGAGTAGAAAAAGAACTTTTAATGGATGAAGAAAAAACAGAAAAGATAATCAGAGCAAAAATCCCAGTAGAAGCAGACATAACCCAAATATTATTTGATATTCAGAGAAGTATTGTAGTAATAGAAGCAAAAAAACCAGGTCTAGCAATAGGAAAAGCTGGTTCAATATTAAGAGAGATAAAACAAGAAACTCTCTGGATACCTCAAGTTCAAAGAAGTGCGGCAATTAAATCAAAAATAATTGATAACATTAGAGAAGTTCTATACCAAAATAATAGCTATAGAAAGAAATTTTTAAATTCTATTGGTAAAAAAATATATGAGGAATGGAATCCAGACAAGATAGATGAATGGGTTAGAATGACTGTCTTAGGAAGTGGAAAACAAGTTGGACGTTCTTGTATTTTATTACAAACTCCGGAATCCAAAATTCTCATTGACTGTGGAATTGATGTTTCAGCATCAGATAGAGACCGGTTTCCTTATTTTGATGTTTCAGAATTTAATATTGATGCATTAGATGCAGTTATAATTTCTCATGCACACTTAGATCATTCTGGTTTAGTTCCATTTTTATATAAAATGGGATATAGAGGACCTGTTTACATGACAGACCCTACTAGAGATATTGCAGCACTGTTAGCTCTCGATTTTATAGGAGTAGCCTATAAACAAGCTTCAACACCATTATTTGCTACAAAAGATGTTAAAGAAATGGTAAAACATTCTATCTGTTTAAATTATAATGAGGTTACTGATATTACTCCAGATGTTAGAATTACATTATACAATGCAGGGCATACCTTAGGTAGTGCAATGATTCATTTTAATATTGGTAATGGATTACATAATTTTGTTTATTCTGGAGATAGTAAATTTGGAAAAACTCGTCTTCTAGATCCTGCACAAACACACTTTCCAAGAGTTGAAAGTTTAATGATTGAATCTACCTATGGTGGAAAAGAGAATACCTCTCCCCCTAGAAAAGAATCAGAAGAAGAATTAATAGAATATATTAATAAAATAGTCTCTGGGGGAGGAAAAGTTTTAATTCCTGAATTAGGTCTTGGTCGAGCACAGGAAACAATGCTTGTTATAGAAGATGCTATACAAAATGGAAAACTTCCAAAAACACCTATATTTATTGATGGAATGATTTGGGATATTAATGCAATACATACTGCATATCCTGATTTTTTATCAAGCTCTGTACGTTCCCAAATTTTCCAAGATAAAAATCCATTTTTATCAGAAATTTTTAATCAAGTTGGTTCTGCTCAAGAAAGAAAGAAGGTTATGGAAGGGGGCCCATGCATTGTATTAGCAACTTCAGGTATGCTTGTTGGTGGTGCATCTGTAGAATATCTTAGAGAATTTGCAGATAATCCAAAGAATGGAATTTGTTTTGTATGCTACCAGGGTATTGGTTCTTTAGGTAGACAAATCCAAGAAGGAATTAAAGAAACAACTTTCCAAGTAAATGGTAAAACAGAGATTGTACCAATAAGACTAGCTATAAAAACTATTGAGGGTTTTTCTGCACACTCTTCAAGAAACCAATTACTCTCATTTGTTGCAAATATAAATCCTAAACCAAGAAAAATAATCATCAATCATGGTGAAGCTTCACGTGCCCTAGATCTTGCATCTAGTTTATATAAAATGCAAAAAGTTGAAACAGTAGTTCCTAAAAATCTAGAAACAATCCGTTTACGTTAAATAAAGTGATATTCTAAGTTTATAAGATAGGTTTAAAACTTATAAAAACATAAGAGAAATATGAAAAATAATCTAAAGATAACTATAATTCTACTGGTAATATTTCTAATGGCACAGTTTATTGGGATATATGTGGTTAATTTTTACACGGCCCATAACCTCCCATTTGGAATGCAGACTCCTGAAATGCAAGAATATGATTTTTATACAACCTTACCAAGTCTCATTATCGCATTTGCAATTGCAGTAACTCTTATTTTTATTTTACAAAAGTATAAATTCAAATTTTTAATAAGAGTTTGGTTTTTTATTGTAATAATTTTAGCTTTAGGGATTGCTTTTAATTCTTTTATTTTTAATGTTCTCCCTTTTACAATAACTTTCTTAAATTGGAAAATGGTTCCCCTCCCCTGGATAATTGCTGCACTAGTTGCAATTCCTTTTGCAATCTTTAAAATATATAAACCCAACATGTTAGTACATAATTTAACAGAAATATTAATTTACCCAGGAATTGCAGCAGTTTTTGTACCAATTTTAAATATATTTACAATAATGGCATTATTAATTTTAATTTCTCTCTATGATATGTGGGCCGTATGGCATTCAGGAATTATGCAAAAGATGGCTAAATATCAAATGAATGAATTAAAAATATTTGGAGGGTTTTTAATTCCCCATGTCTCTAAAAAAGATAAAAATAAACTTCAACAAATAAAATTAATTACTAGTAAAACAAAACAAAAATCAGAATTAAAAAAATCAAAAATCAGAATACAGCTTGCAATCCTCGGCGGAGGAGATGTAGTATTTCCAATTATCACTGCAGGAGTTTTTATGCGAGCATTTGGTAGTATAGCTCCAGCACTTTTTGTAATCTTTGGAGCATTCATAGGACTATCCTATTTATTTTTAAATTCAGAAAAAAAGAAGTTCTACCCTGCAATGCCGTTTATTACAATAGGCATCTTCTTAGGACTTGTAGCTTGGATTGTTACTGGAATTATACTCAACATTATCTAAAGAGTTTAGAAAAGAAAAATTTAATTACCAAATTAAGGCTACAGTGAGATATTTAATATTACTAAATCTTATTTTCCCATCAGAAACATCATTATTATCTCCTTGAGTGATAAAATAAACTCCTTCATCATCTACACCTTTTTCAATAACTCTATGGACAATAAGATTATTCCCATGACTAAAACTAATAATGTCTCCAACATGGATCTGTTCGTCACTCTGTGGTTGTATTCTTATTCCATTTGTGCCAGCATCCAATAAAGGTTTCATACTTCCAGTATCAGCATAAGAACTCATACTAGCACCATTAATATTAATAATAACCTTGTCTGGATAAATTTCTATGTCTTGGGGTTGAATAAAATCAAAAGGGGCAGAATTAGTGTTAGGATTTGAATATGCAAAATAACTTAATGGTTTTTCAATTTGAAAATATGAAAAAGCTCCGATTAAAGATACACAACTAAGAAAACCAAAACAAAACATAATAGCAAGATTTAAAATCTGTTCTTTATCCATAAAATCATCACAATCTGATTATATTTAAACCTTACTGTTTTGTAACTACTATACAAATACAACATAATAGAAAGATTTATAAATGGTTTTAATTTACCTTTAGTAGTAAAAAATGGAAGCAATAATTCATATTCAAGCAAGAAACCCTACAATGACTCTTAGCGAGATAGAAAGAGAAATTCATCGTGATTCGGTAGGTTCAAATCAAACTTCTAATGTAAATTTTAAAGTAACAGATTCTTACCTCGGAATAAAGACAGCTCCTTTTATAGTTAAAGGGATAAATTACATCCCTAAAACCGCAACAATAGAAATCAAAGGAGACTTTAGAGCTTCAAATGTTGAGAATATTATTTGTAGTGCCGGATATACAATAAAAGAAGGAACTAAATTTATGTCAGACAACTCTAAAATAGAGGGGAAAAAATAAAATGATAATCAAACAAGAATTAGTAAAAAAAATAAGAAGTTATTTTGACTTGAATATTTATGAAACTAAAGTATGGTTAGCCCTACTTACTCGTGGAATCTCTACTGCTGGTGAAATAGCAGAAATGTCTGGAGTTCCTAGATCAAGAACCTATGATGTATTAGAATCTTTAGAAAAACGAGGCTTTGCTATTGAAAAAATAGGAAAACCAGTAAAATACCTTGCAGTAAGACCAGATATTGTTATTGAAAAGATAAAGAACAATACTGCACAATATGCAGAAGAAAAGATAAAAACATTAGAAAATCTAAAAGATACTAGTGAATTTGAAGAACTAAAAGCATTACATAAATCTGGTGTAGAACCAATTAATAATAGAGACCTTTCTGGTTCAATCAAAGGAAGAACAAACCTTTATACTCAAATGAGAACAGTAATGGATGATGCAGAAAAATTACTTTATATTGTAACATCTAAACACGAATTAATTTCTAAACAAAGAATGTTCACAGATATGTTTGAAAAATTAAAAAAGAGGAATGTAGTAATCAAAGCAATGGTTCCAGATTCTGATGAAGAAGCTAAAAAACTTTCTAAAAAGTTTGGAATAACAATAAAATCAAAGAGTATAAATGCTAGATTTATAATTGCAGATAAAAAAGAATTAATATTCACATTAAAGCCAACAGATGTTCATGAAGATTTTGACCATGGAATTTGGATAAACTCTGAATATTTTACAAATTCTCTTGCTTATATGTTTGAACTAGCTTGGAAAGATTAATAAACAATCATGTGTAAAAACAAAAATGGTAAAAACAAAAAAACCAATTTTAGAATATATGTCAATAAATAATCTAGATAATCCCATAATTAAATATGTTCGGGTCCATGATCCTGGGATTAATGGAGTTAATCCTTTTGTAATAGAGACTTATTCTTCAAAAAAAGATATACCTGAAAGTGCAAAACCAGAACAAATATTTACAATAAACCAAATAAAAACGAGATTCGCTCCAAGATTAGTGGATTGTCTTAATAGAGGATTAAAATGATTGGAGAAGATAATTTTTTATCTACAATACTAGAAAACATCCCATATATTGGAAAAATTAATGGAAATAAAAACCACACTTCCAGAGTATGTTTAACAGCTACAGAACAAGACCCTGATTCTATAAGTCAGGTACTTTTTTCAGAAATGCCTTTAGATTTTTGTAGAAAACTTTGGAATCAATATTTCCCGAGAGAACCAACCTTTTTAACAAGACATAATCCAAATCCTTCAGGATTAATTGTTAAATGATATTAATCTTAACATTCATATCTTTTTCAAATCTTTTTAAAAATTTCAAAACATCTTGGATAGATGTCTTTTCGTGAACATATAAGAATTTACCTTTCTTTTTAACAGTTTTATGAGCTTTCTTAAATCGATAAACAGCAGAAACATCGTTAATTGGAGGACCTTTTCTTTCTATTTGTTTCTTCTCTTTTATAATTAAATAGACTGTAGCAGAATTGCCTTTCTCATAAACAAATTCTTTTTGTAAGACTTTTTGAGATTTTCTTTCAAATTCACTACAAATAAAATCAAAGAATTTTCTCATTTTTGTGCCTGCAATATCTCCTTCTTGCTTCTCTGTTTTAAAAATAATTTTTAATAGTTTTGCATTTCTTTTCTTTGCAAAACTTTTTATTTTACTAAAATTAATTTCTTGTTTTTCAAATGCTTTTATTGATGGGAATTTTAAAAAATTGTTTACAGACTTAAGGAATTTTTCGAAGGTTTCTTTAGATAATCCTGCACAAACATTCCTATATTTATATGTAGGATCAATGATAATTAAACCAGATTTTAATTTACTCTCGTTCAATTCCCACAATATTTGTTGTTTATTTTTAAAATATTTTTCAGGATCAATTATTTTATATTTTTCTTTACCTATATTCTTTAAAAAATTAATAAATCCTCCAAAATAACAAACTAAAACTTCTAATGAATAACCAGAAAAGCCTTTAATATAACTCTCGGCACCATAACAATCTTGAGCATGGCAAAAAACCTTTGCGAGTTTAATCTGGTTAGCAAGTTTACTATCCTTTTTAATCTTATTTCTAATATAATTCACATGGGATAAAGAAAAATCTGTAACATTATCTACATCTTGTTTTTTCTTAATCTTTAAAACAGGGATTACTTCAATAATTACATTAGGACTAATATTAACTTGAAAATAATCTCTTGAACCATGAACTTTTTTTAGTTTTAGTTTTAATTGTTTTAAAATAATCTCTAATCTTCCTATTTCCTTTTCAGAATTAAATACCACAAAGATATCAATATCTTGTGTTTTCTTTTTAATAAGGGTATTTTTAGCTAAACTTCCCCCAATTCCCACATTTAAATTATGTTTTTTTAATTTATTTATAAATTCATTTGCAATTTTCTTTAATTCAAATTCTTGTTCTTTTGATAAACAAATATCTTGTAAAACTTCTTCTAGAACACTATTCATTTTAATCTTCATAAATAAGTCAACCTAAAATTGTTTAATAAACTTTCTAATCCTTATCTTTTTGATAGTGTGGTAGTGCAGATTCTAAATCAATTATATATTTTCCTTCTTCTAGCTTGAATACAATTGGTTTTCTATTAAGAAGACTAACAACATCAATTTCAAACTTTCCAGGTTTTAAAACTCTTACAGATTCTAAATCAAGAATAACTGGTTTTGTCTCATCTTCAATTCCAAGAATATTTCTCACATCTTGTTCTACTTGCCTTTTATCTGGCTCTGTAAATTCGATTTCAATCTTATTTTCTTCTATCTTTGGAACTTGTTCATCTTTAATATAAAAGAAAAATCTGCCCTTACATTTATCACAGCCTTCTAAAATTTCTTTACTTCCTGCTTCAATAATTTTTCCGCAGTGTACACATTGGTGTGGCATCTTTTAGTTTATTACTCCTCTGATATTTTAAGATAATAAAGATTAATAAAAGTTTGCATAAGAATGTCTGGGAAAACTAAACAATAGAGGAAATATTCCAGTAAATTCCTTCTTCGGAAACTAAAGGATTATAAGATTGATAATAAACTTGCTTCCAAGTCCCATTATAACATGTCCAATTACTCTGTACAGGAAGAGGGGGAAGACTAGCAACACTATATACTCTAAAACTCACAACATTAGGGTAATAATTAAAACAATCTGTAGTAACAGAATGATTCCCTTCACTATAAGGTTTAATCCTCCAGATTGCATTGACCGTATTTGAAGGTTTAGTATAATTCACATACAAATATGCTCCAGAAAGACTATATGATGAAGTGTCCCACTTTCCGTCAAGAAGATACGGTTCAGAACTCCATGAACCACTAACAGAAGTTTGATTTGGATTTTCTTGATATTGTAAACTATAGGTTATAAATCCTACAGGATTATAAATTGTAATTCCTTTTTCAATTAATTCTGATTTAGTCATAATTCCGGGTTTTAATTCTGCTTCAGAAACAATACTTAATGCTTCTTCTTTATTACCTTTAAGAACAATTGGAGCAATACTCACCTTACTCGGTTCTCCTAAAAGACTAAAATAATAAGTACCTATTCCATTTGAACTAGGTGCAGGCACTTCATAAGTTGAAGTTTCTCCTTGAATCTCAAATAAAACTTGAACCTTTTCAAGATTAACATCCTCTCCTCCCTCCCTTTGGATTTGGACAGAGGCAATGCCTTCTTCAGAATTATATGTGGTATATCCTCCACTTGTAACAATATATAATTCGGGAATGCCCCCACCTATTGAAGAGGTATTATCAGAGATTAAAGGAATAATTGCTCCCCAGATAATCATTACTGCAGCAATTGTAATCAATACCATTAAGATTGTTGCAACAACAGGAGAAATCGCTTTTTTATTAAATCTTTTCATTTTCATTTTAGTTATCGCCCTCGCTAGGATAACTAATGTTTTTTTAGCATTAATTCAATCTTTTTAGGGTCTCGTTTAATCTCTTTAACAATATTTGCAGGACCAATAATTGTAATGGCATCTTGCTCTCCAACTAAAATCCTTGCAATGTTATATCTAACTTGCTCAAATAAAGTTTTGTTTTCACCTTCCCCAGAAATAGTTGCAATTTCTACCCCTTGAAACCCCTTAATGTTTCCAATAAGGGTCATAGTGTTCTCAATAAGTTTAGCTTCCTCTTCAATTTTAAGTCTTCCTTGAAGGATGATAATCTTGTTCTGTAAAATAATTCCTAAAATTTTTTTAATCCTACCAATAGAATCCTCATGAGCAATCTCACTATAAGGCATAAAGTAAATTGTTAGATTTCCTTTTTTAGAGAATACTTTTGAATTCCCTACTTTTTTTCTTTTCTTTACCATCTCTTTTTTATTTATATTAAACTGTTTTAGATTATTTAAACTTTTTTTTATTTAACTTTTTTGACTAATTTAAATAGACTTTCATAAAAATCTTCTATATTTTTTCCATTCTTAGCAGAAATTCCAACAACGTCATATTCTGGAAATGCAGATTCCACTTTCTTGATATTTGACTTTTTTAAATCGATTTTATTTGCAACAATAAGGACAGGTATTTTTCTAGAAACAAGATTTCCGACAATAGTAATATTTACTTGAGAATAAGGATTTTTACTTGAATCAAGAACAATAACAACTGCATCCATATCGTCCAACCATTTAATAGACTCAATAACTCCCTGAGTAGCCTCTTTAGCTCTTTTCTGGGCCTCATTTTTCTTTATCCCAAACTTAAGGAAGTCTTCATAATCTATTTTTGTTGCAATTCCAGGAGTATCAATTAACTTAAATTCTAATTTTTTCCCACCTTTTTCAATTTCAACTTTTTCCTTAAATTGAATCTCCCTCGTTTCATGAGGCATTTTAGAAACACTGCCTAAATCTTCTCCTAAAAAATCTTGACAAATTTTATTAGCTAAACTTGTTTTCCCCGCATTTGGAGGGCCATAAAAACCAAGCTTAATTTCTCCTTTTTTTCCAAATATCTTAGCAAAAAGTCTCTTTCCAAAATTCTTGATTATTTTTATTACCATTATCTTGTTAATCTTTGTTCATTCATTGTAATTGTATTCATTTGTTTGTTTTTATCTTTATTAATGTTTTGTTTAATTTTAAACTTTCTAAACTGCAATATAACTTGATCAATTGGGATAATCTCATACATTCCAGTTCTTTTTCCATCAGCCTTGTTTATTGCATATTCTATTTTCTCACCAGGCCACCCTTGTTTTTTTAATTGACTTCTTATTATAGAATTACCCAAACCTCTTTCTCTTGCATTAAGAATAAACATTACTAGATTATACAATTTTCTTCTATCATCAAATAAAAACTTTTCATATCTAGTCTTATACCACACTTGTAAAAAGGCATATATCACAATCCCAAAAATCAGAATAAAAATAATCCAAATTATTGTTCTAAAAACAGGTTTACAATCACTACGACAATTTTTGTAATCTTCGCCACTATCCTTTTCACAAACCTTGTTAAAATTACAGATTCCAATATTTGCAACAATATCTAATTTTGAAAGTTTTGGAGAAACAAAAATTGCTGGTTCATCATCATCTTCAAAATAAAATTGAAAACTTTTATCTTCTTCAGGATTTAAAATTATAACTGTAGCCCCTTCGGCCCCCCTTGCAGAAACATCTCCTGAAAACTCCAATTCTTCATACAACTTAGAAATAACAACATAACTCTCATCACCAGAACTTGAAGAAACAGAAACATCATATATAGTAACCAATAAATCCTGACTCATATCTAAACCAACCGCATAAACTCGTTTAATATTAAGTAATACCTTCACATTTTCTCTCTGCCATAGCAAAATTGCATTTTGATATTCTTCTATTGCTTCTGCTTCATAATTCCCCCCACCAATAAACTGAACAGGTGCTAAATTTACATCATATAAATCTGTATAAAAAGGCATTTGAAATGTTTCAGTAACTAATGCTACAGGCAATTTTATGGATTGTAACCCATTAGCAATTTCTAAATAATCTGTATCAAATGTAGCAATCTCTAATTTTTTTTCTAATTTTTTAATTTCATCTTCATATTCTAGTATTTTTAATTTTTTATTTAAAATATTTTGATAAGTTAAAGAAAACTTTGCAATCTCTTGTTTGATTGAATCAAGTTCACTCTTTTTCCTTGCAAAAGTCCAATTAAGGGCATCCTTAGGAGAACCTGCAATAATTACAAAATCTTTTGAATTAGTAATATTGTTCTTATCTTGTACAGTAACTGTAATAGTATAAGTTTCTAAAGTAGTATAAGTATGGATAACAGAATTGTTTTCTGTTTTAGAAGAAGTTCCATCCCCAAAGTTCCACAAATAAGAAACAATACCCTTACTAGAATTAGTTTCTAGAGTGAATCTAACAGGGATACCTGCTGCAGGATTTAAAGGATAAAGGTCTCCAATCATTGGAGCATTAATAACTTCAATTCCTTCTTCTATTAATTCATTATTACCTACTTTTAATGTTAAGTCCTCTTTCCCAGAAGTAGAAAAATTAAAACCTGTTAAACTTAAATTTAAAACTCCTGAAAAATCAACTAATACTAGTTTTTTTTCAACATTATATATTTCATCTTCAGAAATAACAACTCCTTTTTTATATTTTAAATCAATATCATAAACTTCTAATTCTTGATTTATGCCACTAAAAGTTAAAAATAAGATACAATCTTCAGAACAGTTTCCATTATATTTCTTTTTAATATAATCATTTGCCTCATCAGCAAGATTTTTTAATTCAGGGGTATCAGTAATATTTATTGAAACAGGTATTGCTGCAGAATATTCTGCTCTCCGAGTGAAGATTGCAAAGTCAATATTGCTTTTTCCTTGAATAGGTACATCTACCCAACCACAATTATCATTAGAAGTCTCAGTCCCTATCTTATAATTTGTAGGATTTTTAGCATCAATACACACATAATATTCTCCAGAAGAAAATCCTTCTTTTCCATTGTCTACTACACAAGAATCTGTTTCTGAAGGAAGGAACTCACATCTATCTATCTCATTAGAACTCTTATCATATATTTTCATAGAAACTTTTTCAGAACCTGTTCCTGTTAAAATTGCTCCTAATTGAAGTGCCGGTGTTTCTGCAACATAAATCTTTTCGCAATAAGGGTCTGTAGAAACATAAGCATAAACTATATTTGTTAAACGGTCATAACAACCATAATTTTTAGAAGGAAAGAATTTTCCAGAAGTAATCATAAATTTATAAAATGAGGAATTAAAAAAGCCTATTTTTAGAGGAAGTTCTGTTCCCACTCCAAAATTTGACTTGATTTTAAAACTTAAATCTTGTACTTCAACTTTTTCTCCATTTAAAACAAAACCTAAGAATTTTTCTTCTCCTTTAACTAAATCTATAATCTTGCTTGTCTTTCCAGAACCACTAGAAATATATCCTGATTCACAATCATTTGGAAAACAATCATAATCTACAGAATTTTTTTCCAAAAATTTAATTAAAGAGATTTTTTTATTTTCTATATTGCATGTTAAATCTAAATCAAAACTTTCTTGAGAGATAGTTAGGTTGATTTCTCCTTTAATTAACTCATAAGGCAAATATTCTCTTTGTAAAGTATAATTATGTACTTCTATACTTGCAATAACGGTATTAGTAAAATTAATTATAAAAATACTAACTAATAAGATTAAAATCAGCACACCTATTTTTCTCATAGTCAGTTTAGTATTTTATATTATTTAAATGTTGTTTTATATTATGTCAATAAAAAACTTTAACTAAGAAAATCTACTGTTAATTCTGCCCAGTTTGGACCAGGACTTACAAAAACATAAGTGAAATCATAACCCAATCCACTCATAGGAATTTGAATATCACTAAATTTCCAGGTTTCTCTAAGGACTGATTCAATATCTAAATTGTTTATTCCAGAAATAGAATTTGGAACTCCTGAAACAGGGATATATTCTATTGCTCTTGTACTTTTTGCAATAAAACGAACTTCTGCATCCGGGATATAAGATAAATCTTCTGGTTTATCAACACATGCAGCAAGATATCTTCCAGGAGAAGAACCATCAATTACCATAATGTTAGAAACTCTTTTAATTGTCCTAGACCTTTCATTAGAAGTTACTAACACAAGAGGCATATTTCCTGGGCGAGTATAAGTATGTTCATAAGTGCTATTTGCACCTAAGCTATCTATGAATATTCTTGTTCCATCTCCAAGGTCAAGCGTACCAGAGATATAATCATCTGGGTCATCTAACTTAAGACTCGGTTTAATTGTCTCTCCTAAAAATAAAGAATAATTACATGCAGGAAATAAAATTTCAATTACTGGAGAGGTATTATTAATCACATTTGAAACATTTAAGATTACTGACTCTAATTCTTCTTGAGTATTTAATAAAACTGATTTAAACTTATATTCTCCTGGTTGAGTTGCTTTCCAGATTGCAACCCCACTAGTTGAAGTCAAAGTATCAATTCTTTTATCAGGAATAAACCTATCAAATATCCCTCCTCGTTTTTGTGTGATAATAAATTTAGTTCCCGCCTTATCTAATCCAGAACCTGTTGCAACAAGTTTAACAGTATCATTTAAATCTGCATCAGTTATCTCTTCACCACGGAGGTTTTGCCAAACAACATTTGTTAAACCAACCCCACTTTTACAACAAACCTTAACTAAATAGTTTTTATCTTCTCCATTTGAAACATGAGAATTCATTCCAGCCAATCCAGGACTATTTCCTACATGATCATATAATCTTACTACTAATCTTTCTTTATCATTACATTCTGGATCTTTTGTATATCTACATACTAAGTCTCCATAACACACTGGGATTGAATATGAATTTTTTATTGAATTCCATAGACTTCCTGATTGTGCAAAAGGCACACTAGCATGAGAGTTAGAATAATCTTCTAACCACAAAACAGGGGAATCACAAGTTTCTGGATGTGGTTCTGCTCCAGAATAAGTCGCTCCGAATATTTTATCATAACAGACCTCATAACCATATTCTTGTCCAGATTGCCATTCACATGAATCAAACTCTTGTCCACAAATATTCTCTGTTTTAAAAATAGAACAATCTACAATACCTATAGCACTGTTATTCACAATACACTTTTCAGAGGAAGAATTCCATATACAAGGAAATCCAGCTAGACTACAGCTAAATTCATTAGGTATTGGAGAACTATCTGGGGAAGGATTAAGAATTCCATACTCACAATAATTATTATAATTAGGACGGATATCCACACATCTTCCATCTCCAAAATCCCACACTTGTACATGAGAATTATTTTCATTATATAATCTTAAAATTGTTTGATTATCATCACATTCTGCAGAAACAATTCCTGCAAACCCAATTAAAATGAACAGAATAAATCCTAAAATTAAAAACAAGGACACCTTTTGAATCATACTCCAAAAACACATCAGAACTTTATAAATATATTGAAAAAACAAAACATATTTAAACAAACCCAACTTAAAATTATTAAGAAACCATGGTGAGCTTAAATATTAAATTTAGTAATAAGACATTCTACTCAATCTTAATCTTCAGTGTATTATTTACTGTTATTGGTATTGGAATTGCACTAGATTCTGGAAACCCAATAATCCATGGGCATACTTCTGATGAAATACAAGGAACTGGAAAAGTTTGTTTACAAAATGCAAGTGATGATGAAGTTTGTGTAGATTCTTGGGCAGAATTAACAGCGATTGCCCAAGGGCAAGAAATTTTTGTATATAACAATCCTGGATTTAAAAGTGATAGAGACTCACCACATGAATTATGTAACAATGAATGTGATCCTACAACTTTACAAAGCGGAGATAACTATTGTGTATGTCTTCTAAAAGGGGATACAAAAATAGCCCAAATAGCAATTTCAAAAGAATTTTGTGCTGCAAGAGGTCAAACATATTTATCCCATTCCTATGCTAATTCTGGTGTTAGTCTAAAGCGATATAAATGTAAAACAAATGAAGCAAATGGATGTAAAGATAATCTTTTAACTGATGCAACTTCAAAGCAATATATCTCTAAGATAGTTTGTGTTATAGAGCAATAAAGATTATAAATTATTCATTTTATCTAAAAAAATTTATAGGGGGGGTATCGAATTTACATAATCTGTTGTTAAATCCAACTGAACCCAAAAATCTTTTCCAATATCATTTATATCAAATTTCTTATAAACAATGTCTCCTCCAAGATTTTTTCTTTTGGTAATCTTCATACCATCACTAAAAAACCAATTAAAAATTAGATTGGAAGAGGGAATAGATTGTAAATCAGTTCCGCCTAAAGGAAAATAAACCCCCACACTATTAGACCCATCAATAATGGCCATACTATCTGAAAAAGAATCATCTAACTTAGGATTAATACATGCAGCAATATAATTCCTTGGAGTAGAATCATACACTATAATATTTGTCCTTTGTTTCTTTGTATTACCTCTTTGATCAATAACTTCAAAATTAAGAGAGATTTCTCCAGGATGATTGATTGTATAAGGAATTGTTTGAATAAAAGAATCAGAATTATTAATATCATGAGATAATTCTATCTGCCCTTGGGAATTATTTGCATAAACCCATCCAGAAATATAATCATCAGCATCTTTAAATTTTACTTCAATATCAATGGTTATTTGCCCTGAAAATTGTGTGGAATAGCCGCATTCTGGAGAAATAATCTCTATGCCTTCAAAAAGAGAATCTTGTTCTTTTTTTAATACGTTTATAGAAGAACGAAAAAGATCAACCCCGGCGATTGGAGTGGTGTCTAAAATATAAGATTCTGATTTATTAAATTGAAATATATCTTTATCTTTTAATGTTTTAACAACAGAATTATCACTTTTCTTCTTTAAAAGAATATCCAAATTTGCAGTTCTATATACATCACAAACCGCCTCTGTGCTAAATCCGATTCGCACATAATCGTTCAAACTAACATTTCCATTATTTATAATCTCATCATCCATCATATCTCTGAATTCAATATAACACGTAGAACTTGGAGGAGGTAAACCAATAACATAACTTGTTGCAACAATCAATAAAGCCAAGACCATTATTAAAAATAAAAAATTAGATAATAGCTTTTTATTTAAATCCATGTTACTATCCTCTTTTAAAAAAATTTAAAATATCTTTTTTAAAATAAAACACAGTTAATAAAATAAAAACCGTGATAAAATTAAAAAACCCAAAAAAAGGGAGTTTAACAATTGGGCCTCCACAATTAATATCTTTTGAACTTGAAGCGCATCCTAATGCTATTTTATCAGCAGGAGTTAATGTATTTCCAGGGTCTGGAGTAATTGTTCCAGTCCAAGTTAACTTTTGAATTTCATCGATACATTCCCCTAATATAAAACTTCTTTGACAGAGATATAAATCACCTTCTCCAGGATTTGTTTGATTTGTAACATCATGAGCCAATACACATTCGTCACCATCACCAAGATTATCCCATTCACATCTACAAGAATCATATTTTACCACAAGTCCTAAATCTTGAATATAAGTTCCTGCACTGCAAATTTCAGAGCCAATTCCATGAGGGCCCATATTTGCATCATCTTTATCACAAGCCTCGCTAGAAAGATAATCTGAACAACTCTCAAATTCAGAAGGATCCCTACAATTTGGAACACCAACACTATTAGAATCCCAAATGCACCCATTGTCTTCACAAGTAGATTTCACTAAGATATCATTACAAGTAACTGTTCTTTTAACACAAGTTAATGCAATAGTAATATCACAATAATATCCTGAAGGACAACAACTTCCAATAAGAGTGCAAATATTAGAACTTAGAGTATCCCATATAGTTCCATCTGCAGAACAATATTGGGTTCCATCTGCAGAACAAGTTCCTGCAGGCATATTATTATCACATCCTGCAACAGTAAAATAACTTATATCTGAAGAACCCTCTGCAGAAACAAAACTAATAAAAACTAAGCTTAAAATTAGAACTAATAAAAATAATCCTCTTCTTTTTATCATATACAAAACAAACTAAAGAAGTTTATAAATATTACTTAACAAAAAACTCAATTAACCATCTATTTTTTCTAGGACCAATATCTCCTGCTTTAGAAATTTTTAATTTAGAAGTTTTTGCTTTTAATTTTTTTAAATCAATACTAACTTCTGATAAAACTTTCTCACAAGTTCCAAATCCGTAATAATAAACTCGTGTTCCTTTTCTTGAAAGCTTTAAAGCCACGCCCAGAAACGTGTCTTTTAAATTAGGGCGTGGCATAACAATAAAATCTGCCTTATATTTTTCTGGAAGTTTTTTAAGCAGATTTTTTGAATCTCCAGAAATCACAGAGACAAAATCCTGCACCTTATTTAAAACAACATTTTCACCAGCGCATTTTGAAGCAGAAGAATTAATCTCACTAGAAATAATTTCTACATTTTTGCCTCTTACCTTGAGGGTTTTAGCAATAACAATTGGAAATGGAGCAATACCTGCAAACATTACAATAATTTTATTTTTCTTAGAAGTAATCTTCTTAAAAATATCTTCAGCAATATATTTTCTTTGACTAGATAATCTCGGAGAAAAATAAGTCTTATCAACATTAATTAAGAACTTACAATTATTTTCTTTATACAATGTCTGATTACGATTTTCACCAGCAAGAAATCTGGTTTTTGCAAGCCTAAATCTCCCCTTAACCTTATCAGTCTTTTCAAGTGCGGTCCCAACATTTTTATTATCTCTTAAAAATTTCAAGGCATACTTTTTTCTATCTGCAAGTTTAACTTCACGAGGAAACTTAAAAATTGCAATATCTCCAATAATATCTAAAGGTATTTTCATAAATCTAAATATGAATCAGTATTTTTAATACTACTGATTATTTATTTAATTAAACTTATAAACTTCTAACACTAATAAAATAAATGATAACTGTATTTTTATGGATTTTATTTTCAACAATTATTATTAGTCTAATTTCACTTATTGGAGTGTTTACTCTCTCACTAAAAGAAAAATTTCTAAACAAAATAATTTTTGCACTAGTATCTCTTTCAATAGGAGCATTACTCGGTGGAGCTTTTCTACACCTAATTCCTGAGGCAATTGAAAAATCTTCTATAGAACTTGCTTTTGTTTTTGTGTTATTAGGATTCTTCTTATTCTTTATAATTGAAAAAATATTTCACTGGAGACACTGTCATAAAGGACACTGTGAAATACACACATTTGCATATACTAATTTAATTGGAGACTCTATACATAATTTTATTGATGGTCTAATTATTGCAGGAACTTTTGTTATAAATATTCCATTAGGAATTACTACTACCCTTGCAATTGCACTTCATGAAATCCCTCAAGAACTAGGAGATTTTGGAGTTTTATTACTCGCCGGATTTAAAAAACAAAGAGCAATTTTATTTAACTTTTTAACAGCAATTACTGCAATAGTTGGAGGGATTGTAGGATTTTTTCTTGCAGTTTATACTACTCCCTTTTTAAAATTCCTACTTCCACTCGCTGCAGGTGGATTTATCTATATTGCTGCCTCTGACCTTATCCCAGAGATAAAAAAGCAGCTTAAAATCTCAGAAACACTTCTAAATCTTTTAATGATGGTGATTGGGCTAGGGATTATTTACCTCTTGAAATTCATAGAATAAACACTGTTAAAGCAAACTATAAAAACCTAAAAAACTTGCATAGAATATGGGAGAATTAAAAGGAAGTGAAACAGAAAAAAATCTTTTAAAGGCATTTGCAGGAGAAAGCCAAGCTAGAAATAGATATACTTATTTTGCATCTGTTGCTAAGAAAGCTGGTTTTGAACAAATATCTGCAATATTCTTAGAAACAGCTGAAAATGAAAAAGAACATGCAAAAATATTTTTTCAATATCTAGAAAAATCTGGCGGAACCGGATTAGAAATACAATCAAGCTATCCTGCAGGAAAAATAGGAACAACAAAGGAAAACTTACTAGCTGCTGCAGAAGGAGAAAAAGAAGAGTGGGGATCTCTATATCCGGGATTTGAAAAAACAGCAAAAAAAGAAGGATTTACAGAAATTGCAACCTCATTTAAAGAAATTGCAGAAGTTGAAGAACAACATGAAAAAAGATATAGAAAACTCCTTGAAATATTAAGAAAAATGAAGTTTTCAAAAAAACAAAAAAAGTGAAGTGGAAATGTAGAAACTGTGGTTATGTTCACGAAGGTCCTGAAGCTCCAGAAACATGTCCTGCTTGTAAACATCCTCAGTCCTATTATGAAGTCTTAGCTGAGAATTATTAAACCTAATAAAAAATAAAAATGACAAAACAAAAACAAATCTATAGATGTGAAATATGTGGAAATATTGTCGAAGTTTTACATGAAGCTCCGGGCGAGTTAGTTTGTTGTGGTCAACCAATGAAATTCTTGCAAGAGAAAACACAGGAACAAGAACCAAATAAAAGAGAAAAACATGTACCTGTAATTAAAGGAAATAAAGTCAAGGTAGGAAGTGTAGAACATCCAATGACAGAAGAACACCACATTGAGTTTATTGAAGCTACTTCTGAAAAAGGAGAAAAATCAATAGTTTTCTTAAAACCAGGACAAAAACCAGAAGCAGAATTCTGTTTTACACCCTCTAATGCGAGAGAATATTGCAATTTGCATGGATTATGGAAGGTTTAAAAGCCATAAAATCCATATAAAAAAGAAGATGTCATATAATTTTTTAGAACATACAGCAGATGTAAAATTCCAAGCATCTGGTTCAACTCTAGAAGAAGCTTTTTTAGAATCTGCCCAAGCATTATTAGAAACAATAAAGGGAAATATAGAAATATTAGAACAACAAGAAAAACAGATTAAAATAAATGGAAAAGATTTAGAAAGCTTACTTTATGGATTTTTAGAAGAAATAATTGTTGTTCTTGATTCAGAAGAATTTCTAGTATCAAAAATTAAAGATTTAGAAATAGATAAAAGTAGTTTTATTCTTAAAGCAACACTCACAGGAGATAAAGCTTCAAATTATCATTTTACAAATGATGTTAAAGCAGTCACATACAATAATATGTTTGTTAAGCAAGATGATAAGACCAAGGAATGGACTTGTCAAGTTGTTCTAGATGTTTAATTCTTTCAAAGCACATAAATCTTTATATATAATAAATAATTTTATCGTGTATGAATGATGAAGTAAAACATACAATTGAGGATATTGAAAAATTAGTAGGAAAAGATATAACAAATCGGCTTTTAGGTGTAATAACTGAGGGGGGTATTGTTAATTGGTTTTATAGGCCTAATGATGAATTTGAAGGTAAAACACCTTATGAATTATGTCAATCTGGTGATGAAGAATCCTTAGAACGTATGTGTTATCAATTAGAAAGTGGACAAGCTGATTAGAAAGTGGACAAGCTGATTAAAAATTAATAATTAAAAAAATCTGTTTTAAATTATCTCATTTAATACTTTTAATTCTAATTCAATTCTCTTTTTATTTTTATTAATTTTGTGATGGTAGGGAAGCATCCATAATAGATTAATTACAGAATAATACTTAACTTCATTTAAATCAACCTTACCATATCCTTTCAAAAAATATTGAAAAACATCATCTCCAGAATGACCAATAAATAATCTTGCTAAATCAAATGCAAGAGGGCCAGCAGATAAATCTCCAAAATCTAAAATCCCAACAACTTTCTTATTATTAATTTTAATGTTTTGTTCTGCAAAATCAAAATGCAACATTACAGATTCCCTTGAATCGGCATAAAAATCATTATTCTTTAAATAATCTAAAAGTTGTAGATACTCTTTTTCTAAAAGAAAATTTTCTTTTAAATACTTTAAGTTCTCATTTCTATTATGAAATACCCTATCTTTTAATGTTAAATCTTTCCCCTTACCGTCTACCCCCACAGAACCATAACCCTCCATAGAGATAGAATGAATCTTTTTTAAAATGGTCCCAAGTTCTTTGTAAACGTTCTTTTTTTCTGTTAAATTAAGAGAAACCTCATCTAAATGGTATCCGGGTATAAACTCCTCAATAAGGTATTTGTTGTTTTTGGCAACAAATTTAGGTATAGAACCTAACCCATTAAGTTTTTTACAAGCGATATATTCCCTCATTAATAATTCGGCTACATCTTTTTTAGGTAATTTGATTATATAAGTAGAATTTTCAGTTTGAACAATTTTAACAATTTGGTCTACGCCCCTAGAGACATCTTTTATATCTACAACTTTTTCTTTAAGCTCATTCATAAAAATCTGCTGTATTTCTTTCTTCATACATAAACTGGAATTAGTTGAATTTATTAATTTTTCTAAAACCCTTCTTTGGAGATTTATTGAATTTTATTATCCAAATGTTGTAGAAACTCCCTACACCAGAAACCCTAAAAACTCCCAATTCTATTTAAAAATATGACAAAAATACAACTAACCAAAAAATCAGAACATGAATATGAAATACCCAAAACAAGGGACATGAATGTTCCTGGAAAGGTTTTTGCTAGTGATAAACTTATTGAAAATATAAAACAAGACATAACACTCGAACAAGTTCAGAATGTTGCAAAATTACCTGGCATTATAAATGCAAGTATTGCAATGCCAGATGCACACGTCGGATATGGTTTTCCAATTGGTGGAGTAGCTGCTTTTGATATCAACACTGGAGTCATTAGTCCAGGGGGGGTTGGTTATGACATTAACTGCTCTGTACGTCTACTTAAGACAAATCTAACAGAAAAAGATTTACAAGATAAAGGGAAAAAAGAAAAAATCCTCAATACACTTTATGAATCAACTCCTTCAGGAGTTGGTGTAAAAGGAAAAATTAGATTAACACAAAAAGAATTAGATGAAGTCTTGCAAGGCGGAGCTCAATGGGCTGTTGAAAAAGGTTATGGTAAAAAAGAAGACTGGCAAAATACAGAAGAAGAGGGTTGTATGGAACAGGCAGACCCAAAAGATGTAAGTCAAAAAGCAAAAGGTAGGGGAATGCCTCAACTCGGCTCGCTCGGAGCTGGAAACCACTTCTTAGAAATGCAGATTGTTGATGAAATTTTTGATAAAAAGATTGCAAAAGAGTGGGGTTTAAAAAAAGGGCAAATAACAATTATGATTCATTGTGGTTCTCGGGGTCTAGGACACCAAGTTGCATCTGATTATATTAAACTAATGGAACAAGAATATGGATTCCCTAAATTTGATAGAGAACTAGTAAATGCTCCAATTCAGAGTGAGCTAGGAAAAAAATACTTTTCAGCAATGTCTTGTGCTGCTAATTTTGGTTTTGCAAATAAACAATTGATTACCCATTGGGTGCGTGAATCAGTGAAAAAAATCTTTCCAAATTTTAAAGCAGAAGTATTATATGATGTTTGTCATAATATTGCTAAATTTGAAACTCACATAGTAAAAGGAAAAGAAAAGCAAGTTTTAATAATGAGAAAAGGTGCAACTCGTGCTTTTGGTCCAGACAGAAAAGAACTCCCTAAGCACTATCAAAAAACAGGTCAACCAGTTATTATTCCAGGAAGTATGGGAACTTCTTCTTATGTTTTAGTTGGAACAAAACAAGCAGAATCTCTCTCGTGGTCAAGTACTGCACATGGTGCAGGTCGTGTTGAAAGCAGAACAAAGGCAATTAAAACAAGGACAGGAGAACAAGTTAAATCAGAGCTAGCTAAAAAAGGAATTCAAGTTAAATCAGGCTCACTAAAAGGACTCTCAGAAGAAGCTCCGCAAGCTTACAAAGACATTGATGAAGTTGTTGCTGTCTTAGACAAAACAGGTATTGCAAGGCTTGTAGCACGTGTTAAACCGGTGCTTGTGGTGAAAGGCTAAATCTGAGAAAAAGCATTAACAATATTATGTTCTAAATCTGGATTTTTTTTAAAAAATCTTGAAAACAAAGTTTGGATTTTTTTATTTCTTTTTGATTTTTTTCCTTTAATATTTTTTAATCCTGCATATAATTCTACTTCATTATCAGAAAGAAGATAAAGTGGTCTTGACAAACCACCCTGTTTTGGTTTAACACCAAAAAATTTTCCTTTTAAAACATTTGAAAAAATTTCCTCAGAAACATCAGACAAATTTTCACAAGAGAAATTTGCTTTTCCTGAAAATTTAACTTGGAATTTTTTCTGTAAAACACTAACTAAAACAATTGTATTCAAATCATTGCTTTTTTTAATTTTAATCTCTTTATCTTTAGGCAACATTTCATATTTTCTTATTGTCCTAAATATTTTTCTTTCAAAAAAATCAATAAAACATTTTCTACAAAGTTGTTTCTGATTTGTAAATTCCCAAACTGGTTTTATTTTACACTGTTTGCATGTCATTTTAACAATCAATAAAGTATATTTTGATTTATAATAGTTTTTATAAAAACAATATAACCAATAAAAGAATGAATATAGAAATTATTGGGTGGATTGGAGCGTTTTTATTAGCAACCTGTGGTCTTCCCCAATTATTCAAAACAATCAAAACTAAAAATTTTTCTGGACTTTCTTTAACATTTATAGTGTGGTGGCTTGCTGGAGAAGTCTTAACATTAACATATATCTTATACAAAGCGTTTAGATGGCCATTAATATTTAATTATAGTATTAATATCTCTGTTTGTTTAGTTATCATTGGGTTATTTTTTATTTGGAATAGGAATAATAAAGTATAGTTTAAGCTATAATAGTTTTTATAAATCAGAAATTAAGTATAATAAGGAAGATGCAAGAATTTGAATTTAAATATGCCCCAAAATGGGAGATTTCAAGTCAATCTATAAGAAACCTTGACAAAAAGAGGTCAGATATGAATAGGAACATAACTCTCTCATGGTTTCAAAGTTGTGGGGATCCTTTTATTTATCTAAGTAAATATACTCTTGAAAAAACCAAATCTTATCTTGAGTCTATTAAGAGATCTTCAAACAGAATTAACAAGAAAAATCTAAATTTATTTGATCGGCTTGTTTTACAAGATATTAATGCAAATGTTCAAAGTATGGAAACTTATTATGATTTTACCCATAATATAGAGAAAGATGTATCTATTGGGAAGGCCTTAGAAGGAATGTTTGGAAAATGTGCATATACCTCTATCTTAAATTCAGTTACTCCAAAAAACTATCCACACAAATTAATCCATGAATATTCTGAAATGATGTTAGATATGTCTATAGTAAGATTAGATCCTGCAATTGTCTCTACTTCAAATCGAGAGATTTTTAAGAAGATAAGACAAGAAATAGAAGAAAATTTAGAAACAAAAAAACAAGATGCAATCGATTTTTATAAGGAAAAGGGGGTCCTAAAGCAAGAAGGGGATTTTTTTATAGAAGTTGACTGGAGTAGGGGGGCGTTTAGTTGGTGGGATGATTCTAATAGGATTGTTGCAGTAGATCCTGGAAGATTTATCTATTTTAGGGATTCTACAAACAGATATAAATTATATGATGCAGCAATTTATCCAATAGTAATTCACGAATTGGGCCATGGACTCAATTCAATAATGTCTAAACAAACAATGCCCGAAGGCCTTGCTCCAAGTATGATTCATTATATCTGCCAAGTTCATGGAATTAATAGTGAAGGAGTTGCAATGGAATTAGAAAAAAATTGGTTAAGGGTTGCTAAAGATAATCTTTCAAAGTATAATCTATCTACAGAGGATTTTAATAGAATAAACTTAAAATCAAAAACCTATGTTGCAAATAAAATGATGCAATTAGCAAAAGAGGTTTTTGAAATAGAATTCTTTAAATTATATAATTCTGAAAAAAGTGTTTCTTCATATGCAAAAAATGAGGGACGTAGAAAAATATCAGAATTAACAAAAATAAAACAATTTTGTTCAGATTGGTATCTATTAGGAGACCAAGAAAATTCAGAAACATTCCAACACCTTACATACTTTTTTGGGGAAAAAAGAACCAACAAATTAATGAAAAAATTAAAACAAGAAAAAATCCCCGAAGATAAAGCTCTTTCTGCATTATTAACTGGAGCATGGTGTGATCCAAAAGCCCAAGAACAATTTATTTTTGAGTTATACCTTCCAAGAATTTCAAAATAAGAAAAACAAATCAAACTCTAAACTTTTCAAACTTTTTAGCACTTATTTTTCTACCTTTTGAATAAATCTTTTGTAATTCCAAGGCAATTTTTTTTGCACTTGCTGCTGATTTATCATAAAAAACAGCTGGTTTTCCTCTTCCAGACAAAATTCTGTTTTTAGAGGAAAAAGTTTCAATAATGCTGTTTTCTTTTTCATCTCTACCGACGACAAACCATATATTTGAGATAAAAAAATGTCTAGCAAGCATTGCTAATTTTAATGTTTTTTCATCTATCAAATTTTTGTCTAGCAAGAATTTTATTCTTTTACCAGGAATCTTTTCACACAATAAACAACCACCAGCAGGAGTAGGATAATTTATTTTAAATTTTTTAGCAAGGCGTATTTGCTTTTGTCTCTGTCTTCCTTGAAAACCCATATCAGTTAATGGCCTAGTTAATTTAAAATTAAGTTGTTTATCAATAATATTCATAGCGTTTCTTGTTTGACTCATTGGCCTTTGTCCAACAACTTCTCCTGTTGCAATCCCTTTAATCTTATGTTTATCTGCATATTTTTTTGCGTGTTTAAACATAAAAATCTTACAATCTTTACAAGGATTTATACTAGTCCCAGTACCATGCCTTGGTTTTTCTATAACTCCAAGATATTCCTTCAAAAGTCTTCCTTTTTTACAATTAAAAATTTTTAATTTTTTTATTTCAGGCAAGTTTAATTTTTTAACACAAGCATTACATCCAAAAGGTAAATCAAAATATAATGCATAAATCTCATAACCTTTTTTTTGTAATAATTTTACAACTAACCGAGAATCAAGACCTCCAGAATAAAGTACAACTGCCTTTTTCTTGATTCTGCTTCTTACTTTTTTTGTCTTGTTTTTTACTGATTGCTTCATAAATAACAGAAAACAATCCTACTTTAAAACATTCCTAAAATACCCCTATGTCCTCGCCCTCCTGATAATAACCATTATGTTCAAAATCAAAATTAAATAAAAACAAAAACTCTCCAATAACCTTTTGTGATGCTTTTTCTAATTTTAATAACTCATGTAAAAATTCTGTAAAACAATAAGGACAGATATTCACTTTTTTAGATCCGCAACAAACACAACGAGAATACTCTCCTTTAATATTCTGGTGTTCTTTCATAAATTTTTTTAATTTTGATAAAGCTTTTTTTTCAATCTTAGGATACTGTGCAATCCAAGCTTTAAATTGTCGAGAAATACAATCTGGACAAAGAGGTTGATGAATTTCATAACCACATTCTAAACAATCTCTTGAAAGATTCAAATCTATAGATGCCTGCACGCCGGCATTGGATTCAGGTCCCATGAGAAAGGAGGAGAAAAAACGCCGGTGTTTAATGTTTAATAAATAAGCCAAATAAAGTACTGACTAAACAAGAATTCCAATTCATATACGTAATTCTGTCAGTACACATATTTAAAATAAAATAAAGAAGTATTTAAATCTTGTTTTGTCCTCGCGAGTGACAAAAATTTTTAAGAATAAGCTTTTTCAGCAAGTTCAAAGATTTTCTTATTTTTTTGAATTGAATTCAATAAAACTGAAATTTCATCTGCAAGAGCATTTTTCAAGTCTAAAGGATGAACCTTCTTTGCAATAAAATCTTTTTCAATCTGTTCATAATTTTCATAAATTAAGTTTCCACCATATTTTTCATCCCGTTTTACAATAAATGTTTCTTTTTTATCTTGTTTAATTATCATTAAGACATGTTTCAAAAATGCTAAAACACCATTATCCACTTTACCAGAAACACAATCTGCATTATTTAATTTTAATTTAACTGTTTCTGTATCATCAAGCAAATCAATTTTACTCTTTTCATCAGAAGCAGACATCTTTTTTCCAATTAATCCAGGAATCATAGGATTCATAATTTCAATCCTAGATTCATAATTCAGTTTAGGTAAACCTTCTCTTGCTAGAACCATTATCTTTCTTTGATCAACCCCACCTAATTGTGCATCTGCTTCTAAATAAACTTCATCTAAAGCTTGCATTATTGGATATATTAATCCAGAAAGTTGAGGATTATCTCCAAATTTTACAACCTCTGAAGCTGCTTTTTTTGCATCATGAACTGATACAAGGCTTGATAATTGTAAAACATCGTGCATATATTCTGGTTTTAACTGAAAATCAGAACCCTTCACAAATTCTAGATTTTTTGTTTCAACACCCATAGCCTCTAACATTAAAGGAATTGCATAAGCATAATAATCATATCTTTTTTCAAGAACATTCCAAGGAGTGTTATCAAGAGCAGCATGTAAATCTGCAAGTAAAATCTTAACTTTAAACCCTGCTTTTAAAAAATCTGCAATTTTTAGTATAGGTAAAAAATATCCTACATGAGGTCTTCCAGTAGGAGTTGTACCCCAATAAATAACTGGTTGCTCTTTTTTTTCAAGTAATTCTATAAGTTCTTTTTCTGTTAAAATCTCTTGAGTATTTCTCTTAATTAAAGCTAGTTTTTCTTTAATATTCATAATTTTATTGAGAATAAAGCATATTTAAACTTTGTTGAATATTCTTGGATTGTAAGGTTTACAGAGTTCACCAACATTTAAAAATATCTGGGCAGTTATAGCAATATACAAAAAATGGTAAAACATATATATGAAAAAGGAACTGACCACAAGGAAATTGAACACTATGATGTTCTAATTCTAGGTGGAGGTCCAGCAGGACTAACAGCTGCGATATATACAAATAGATATCATTTATCTACTGCCGTAGTTGCAAAATCATTTGGAGGAACTGCAAACCTAGCAGGAGAAATAGAAAACTGGCCAGGATATATAGGTTCTGGAGCAGAACTAATGAAAAAATTTAAAGAACAAGCTGAAAAGTTTGGAGCAAGATTTCTTGAAGCAGAGGTTCATAATATCAAAAAAGATGATAATGGTTTTGTACTAGAAATTAAAAATAAAGAAATTCATGGAAGAACATTAATACTAGCCTTGGGAACTGAAAATAAAAAATTAAATGTTCCTGGTGAAAAAGAATTTATAGGGAAAGGGGTAAGTTATTGTGCAACCTGCGATGGGAATTTCTTTAAAGGAAAAACAGTTGCAATAGTTGGAGGAGCTGATTCTGCTGCAAAAGCTGCACTATATCTCTCAGAAATTACAAAAAAAGTTTATATAATTTACAGAAGAAAAACAATGAGATGTGAACCTATATCTCTCAAAAAATTAAATGAAAAAGAAAATGTTGAAATTCATTATCGAAGTAATCCGATCGCAATAACTGGAGACAATACTGTTAAGGCAATTGAAATTGAAAAAGAAATTGAAGATGAAAAAACAAGTCAAGAGAGCATTGAAAAGATTAAACTTGATGTCGATGGTGTTTTTATAGAAATTGGAGCAACCCCTGTTGCAGAAATTATGCAAAATCTTAAACTAAAAATGGATAAAGATAGTTATATTGTAACAGATAAAGAAGCAAAAACAAATATTTCTGGAGTCTTTGCAGCTGGAGACAATACTAATAATTCTTTTAAACAAGTTGTAACCGCTTCTGCAGAAGGAGCAATTGCTGCAAAATCTGCTCATGATTTTTTAATATTAGAAAAATAAAAAGTCTAACTAAAAATTAATAAAATTAAAGTCTACCTTCTTTCTTAGCTTTAATAGCTGTTGGAGCTTCTCCACCATGCCAAGTAAATCTAGGCCTTACCCTCATGGGATATACTCTTTCAGAATTATCATCTAAAATTATAGCACTTCCTTTTAATTTTGGAAGATTATCTAATTTAGTTTTAATACCCTCATATAAGTATGACTGCATTATATCATTCAAAGAACGAACATCAGGTTCTGCAGTTACACGATGAGAGATAACAACATCAGATTGAGTCATTGCATCAACATCAATTTTTCCAGGTTGTTGAGTTGCTAGCACCAAAGAAATACCTGGTTGTCTTCCTTCTCTTAAAAGTTGAATCAAAGCATTTTTTGCAGGAGTAGTTCCCTCCCTAGGTAAGAATTCATGAGCTTCATCAATAAAAATCCATATCATAGGCATCTCTCGTTTAGGTTTATAATACAGATAATCTAACCCATGTTGAACCGCCTGAATCTCCTCATGTTTTCTAGCATTCATTCTTTCTTCAAATAATTTTCTAGAAACAAGACCAATAATCAAAGCCCGAATATTAAATACCCCAATACTTGAATACATAGATAAATCAACAATAGTAGTTTCCCCGGCAGTAACCAACTCTGAAATAGAAGTTCCTTTCTCTTCTGAAAAAACTTTCCAAGTTTCAGCAGCATTAAAAAGTGCAACAGCAGCATTTTTATTATCTTGACTAGTGTCTTTTTTATTGACTATTGCTTGTCTGATATCTTCAAAGTTATAATTTTCCTTTTCTTTTAAATCTGAAATAACCGATTCAATTAAAACAGATATTGGGTCTGTAAAACTTAGTTCAAAAACAGAAATCCAATCATTAGGGTTCAATTCAGAAATTTTAATTGCAAACTCCTTATCAACTGGAATTCCCTTATCAGTATAATCTTGAAAATAACCAAATGGTGAAAAAACTTTTACAGGTACATTATCTGACTTCAAACCCCATTCATCTAACAATTCTTTATCTTTTTCATTCTTAAACTTCATAGTCCAAAATATTCCCATTGTATCAAAAATCAAAGGAGCTAAATTCTGAGATGCCTCTTTAGGCATTTTTCCAATAGCCTCAGCAATTACCCCAAGAGTATAAGATTTACCAGAACCTCTCTTTCCAGAAACTAAGATAACATGTGAACGTGCAACATCTAAAAGAACAGGATTAGATAAAGAGGTATAATTTCCCATTTGAACATAAGTCTTCCCAATATAAACAAGCCCTTCTTTTCCAAACAATTGCTTATCAGACTTATTCCTTCCGATAATTACATCAAATGGCATATTAAAATTAAACTAACAGGGTTTTTATAATTTAAGGAGCTTATTTTTGCCAAATAAAAAACCTCAGTTTTAAAGGCCCATACGTATCTAAATCCCCAGAGATAACCCTATCTTCTACAAAAACCTCTGTATTTGTAATATCTACTCCAGGATATTCATCAATTTCACAGATAATAATCTCAAAATCAAAAAAATCAGGTAGCTCTCCAGAAATGTAATTTATTAAGGTGATATTATCTTCAATAAGAACTGCATTTCTCAAATTAGAATCAGATGCAATTTTTTGTAGAATTTCTGTCTGTAAATCATAAGCATAATCAGAAACTTCAATCCTCGTTGGAGTTTGTGCATAAACAAAAAGTAAAATTCCTGCAATAATAATAATTGCTATACTTGCTTCTACAATTTTTATCCAGGCCCTTTTATTCCTTTTTTTAAAAATATTTCCCATTTGAATATATTACCAAATCTTAAAAATAAAATCTTTATTTAATATTTCTCCAGTAGAGTATAAAACTTCTATTGAATAGGATTTTGAGATAACCTCTAAATCCTCTGGAATATACATCTCCATTTCAAACCCTTCAGATACAATTGCAAAATCAACATTTTTTGGAATTCCCAATTGTGTTTTTAAAACTTCATAATTATTTTTATATTCTTCAACTATAGACAATACTTTTGATTCAGAAACGATTTCTCTTTTTTCTACACTTCCGATCGAACACTCTCCTGCATCACAATCAATGGGGGATGGGCTGTCACAACCAGTCCCAGGTAAAAAATCAGAAGAAAGAAAAACATAAAAAGGGTTGTTAGAAGAATCAATAACCAATCCAGCTACAATGCTCGATCCCGCAGGATTTCCATTAGAATCAAAAACTCTAGAATTTACATCATTTAAATCAAATATTGATGGAAGAGTAACGTCCATACAAGATTCTGGAGAATTAATATCTAAAAAAAACTTAGTTAACTCAACAGAATTATCCCGAATAAAAGATTCATAGATATTCTCAATTAAAGTATCTGGCAATGTTGTATTCTTAAACGGGTTAACATAAAACAATAATGAAAGGACAAATAAAGAAAATAGGATAAATGAAATAATTACTTCTAAATGTGAACTTGCACCCATCTTATTTAACATTTTATTCAAAGTTTTTCTAAATTTATATATTTAACCAATTTAATTAATACTCTTATTCTTATAAATCTATAACCAAACCTATCCAACTAAAAAGGCATTTGCAGCACTGGAAATTAGAAGTGCAAGAGCAACTAGTATAAATGAGTGTTTAATCCCATTCTTATAAGTTCCTTCTGAAATCTTACCAATTACAAGTCCTGTAAAAAAAGATTGAACAAGTAACATCATTAAGATAGGGGTAGTAAATTTACTAACATCAAGCGAAGCAGTCCTTAAAGAAAGACCTTCAACATCCCCTATTCCAGTAGCTAATGGAAGTATTTTAAATTGTAAAACTAACATAATGACTATAAAAATCATAAAAATAATATACCCTTGAACTACTAAGTTATAAACAGCAGATTTCTGCTCTTGTCTTAAAACTTCTGTTTGATTAACCGATGTAGAAACAGATTCTAAAATAGTCTCAATCTCTCCCCCAGCTCGTTCTGCTTGAGAGATAAGATTAACTGCCCTAGAAATCATTCCACTCTTAGTGTCTTTTGCAAATGTTGTAAAAGCATTAGACAGAGGTATTCCAATAGATATTTGATTAATCAATTTTTCTAAATAAAGGGTCAATGGACCATAATTCCTCTGACCAAGATTACTAATACTTTTACTTATTGGAGTTCCTGATTTAACATTTTCAACTAAATCTCTAACAAATTCTAAAAAATATTTATCTATTTCTTTTTCCTTACTTGTTTCCATAATAACTGTAAAAACAAAAGGGAGAACAGCTACTACAAGAGCAATAATACTAAAGAAATAAAACATATTGATATTATCACTACTAAAAAAGATAAAAGAACCAACTATGATCAATAATCCTAAAACCACTCCGATGATATTTCTCTTTGTTAGTAATTTCATTTTATGTTGTTGGTTGTTTAACTTTTAGTACAAACATAAAGATAACATTAATCGCTGCAACACCAAAAATAGATAATATCAAAATAAGATTTAAATCCCATCCACCCCCAAGCCCAGTAATATTCATAATAACTAACATCATAATTAAAATCATCGGAGCAGTAATCAAAATACTAATGTAAATGTCCATAAAAGTCTCTGCTAATGCAGAATATCTCTGCCTTTCTAATTTATAATCCATTAGAAAGTTCTCAGCTTTTTTATCTAGATAATTTTTTAAACTTCCTCCAGAGATAATATTTGTAGCCATCCCATTAAATAATTCTCCCATTCTTTTATTAGGTGTACTCTTTGAAACATTTTTCAGAGCAGTAACCAAATCATAACCATAGATTTCAATTTGATTAATTATTTTTTTCATTTCTACACTAATCTGAGGATAATCTTTAGTCATAGCAATTATTTTAAACACTTTAGTAGGTTCTATGTTTGAACCAGCAATAGCTGCCATATAAATAGTTGCAAAAGGCAATTCATTTGAAATCTTTTTGTCTACATCACTTTTTTCAGTTGAAGGATAAAGATAAAATCCAACTATACACCCAATAGCTAAAATAAAGGGAACCCAAAGATAAGAAATAATACTCAAATAAAAAGTGGATAGAATTAATACACCTAACAAACTAGCAATAAAGACTAAAGAAGTGGTCATCAAGGCAATAGAAATATAGGTAGAAGTCATGAATTTCATATTTGATTTTCTTAAATCACTTGTTAAATCTGTTAGATAGGGTGTAAGTTTTTCAGAATAGTTAGAAAAAAAGATATTTGCTAACCGAGCCATTTGACTTGGTTTCCGGATAATTACTTTTTCTTCCTTAGGCTGTTTTCTTAATTTTTCTAAACTATCCTCAGAAATTTTCATTTCTTTTGCAAATTGTTTGGAATCCTTTTTTTCAAGAGACATAACTGATTCTCCATATTTTGGTCCAATTAAATTTGATTTTTTATTCAAAACATCTGGATGATTTGAATCTGTTTTTTCTTTAGAAGGATTTAATCTAGAATTAAAATTTGAAAGTTTTTTTATAGGGGATTCTTTTTCTAAGAGAACTGGAACTTGTTTATTCAAAATTTTTATTTGATTTTTTAAAGAGTCTATTAAAACATTATCCTTTTTAGAACCTGATAAAGCACTCTCTAACTTTTGGAGAATCTGTTTTTCTAAAGCCAGATTATTCTTTAAATCATTTAACATTTTCTACCTCTGAATCTATTTTCTTATGAATTCCCAATATAAGAGATTTCAATTTTCTAAAATCTTCAAGATTATTTTTGTGTTTTGCTTGTTCAAGTTTTTCTACTGCTTCAGACATAGAACTAATTAGCTGAGATAAAAAAATTAAACTTTCCACCATAGGTATTCTTAGAAAAAGAGATTTATTAATATTGCTAAAGATTAAAAAATAAATTATATAACACCAAAAGAACTTAAAACTGCCTTAGGATTTCTATAATAGTCTTTTACAACCTTTTGGACTTCATCAAAACTAAAAACCTTTTTTTTAAACATTTGATAAATCAATTTAGTTCTTAATTCAAACTCTTTTAATAATTCTGCCTTAGGAATTCCATATCTTCTTTGAATCTTTTCAAACACTTTACTTTCTCTTTTAAAATAAAAACGGTCATTAGATGGAGCCCAGACAAAGGGGGTATTTGTTAAGGCCACTCCATCAGCCTCTACTTTTGCAATTTCTACTATCTCTCTTAATTTTCTTGTTTCTTGACCATCCACAATTGCATGAGTCATAATAGCAACACAATCAAGTTCATTTACTAAGGAGGGGTTTAAATTAATTGGTTGGGTTTCTAATCTTCTAATAACTGAATCAACAGAGTCTGCATGCATTGTTGAGATAGAGGCATGACCAGAAGCCATCCCCTGAAATAATACATAGGCTTCTTTTCCACGAACTTCCCCTACAATAACATAATCTGGATTTTGCCTAAATGAATTTTTCAAAAGACTAAACATATCTACCTCCCCTATTCCTCCAGCAGTAATACCTGTTCTTGCAACACTAGGAAGCCAATTTTCCCTAGGTAAATTCAACTCCCTAGTATCTTCAATAGTTACAACTCTAGATATTGGAGGAATAAAAAATGCAATTGCATTAAGTAAAGTTGTTTTACCTGAAGAAGTGGCTCCTGCAATCATTACATTAGACTTATACTGCATTAAAATCCAAAAATAAGCTAACATCTCAGGACTCAAAGTTTTAAAACTTACAATTTGGATAGGTGTCCAAGGAGTTTTTGTAAATTTTCTAATTGTAAATGTGGGTCCTTTAGAAGTTACATCTTTTGTATAAGTTGCATTAACTCTAGACCCATCTGGAAGACTTCCATCAAGTAAAGGAGAAGCATAAGAAATATATCTTCCTGTTTTTTGAGCAAGTTTTTCAACAAAGCTTGCAAGTCCTTCAACAGAGTTAAATTTAATATTTGTTCTTAAGTTTCTAAATATCCTATGGACTATATATATAGGTTCACCAACACCATTACATTCTATATCTTCTATAAAATAATCGTTCATAAGAGCTTCAATTTGATTTAACCCCACAAAATCTCTATAAAGAAAATAAAAAATCTTTTCATAAGAAGATTGGGGCATTCGAATTCCTAACTCAGAAATAATAAGGCGTGTAGTTTTATCCACATATTCAATTAAAGTTTCTTTTGTTCTTTCAATAATAAGATTAATATTAATCATCTCGTGCATTGCTTGTTCAATTTTTTCAAGATATTTTTTCTCAGCATCATCTAAAAGAGGTTCTTCTAATTCATAACTAACTTCCTGATTTTTTTCATCCCAAAAAATATGTACAGAAGCATAAGGAGAGATTACCATATATCTAACGTTAATATTCTTTTTATCTTTCTCCTTGAATAAAGAAGGCACTTGTGGATTAAAATTAATATCGATTGTTGCCATTTTTTACCTCTTTAATTAAACCTCTTAAAAGCTAAAGATTTCTAAGGTTTATTAAATTAATGTTGATTACTCTGCATTTAAATTAATGTTTACCTTATCTCCAGCAGAGGCACCTAAATTTTCAATAATTAGTTCATAAGGAACTGGTGCTTGTCCCAATTCTTTAGTATTATCATTCCCATTATAAGTCAAGTCAATACCCGGATAATTAATACCAATTTGAATTTTCCATGGGCTTGACTCACCAGAAGTAAGAACAGTCATTTTTCCCCAAGGGACTTCTAAATTGGGTTCACTATATTTATAACTTGAATCTAATACCCAATAAAGCTTGTCTTCTTTTGAATCAATAGTTAATGTACCTTTTGAAATTTTTAAATCAACTATCCTTCTATTTCCATTACCTCCTAAAAGAGAATTATAAATTTTTGAGTCAATTTCATTTAAAGAATTAATTGTCTGTTCAATAATCAATCTATCTTGGTATGATTCTATTTTAGGTTTTGAAACTGCTAGTAAAACTCCTAAAATAGAGAGTCCTATTAGCGTATAAATCACTGTTTCTACCCAAATTTGTGCTTTTTTATTCATTTGTACAGTTCTTATTTTATTTTCTAACTCTTCACTTTCTAACTATTAAAACTAAATAAATAATAAAAATAAATTAAATTTAACAAGGTTGTAATGTAACACTTGCTGCAGGACCACACTTTTCTTCTGTATTTCCTATTTTTACAATTGGAGCTACATCTAATTTGGTGTAGGATTCATTTGTTACATTAAATGTAAATACTCTTGCTTCATTTGCTCCAGGCATTGCACTTGCAGTTGTATTTTCTATAGAGATTGTATTTCCATTAGCATTATACACTAAAAATTGTAATCCTGCTAAATCAAAATCTTTTGAACCTCTTGTAACTTGAACAGAAACATTCGCTTGAACAGTAGTTCCGATTGTCCCAGCATCATAATCTACACAAGTATAACCTGATGTTCCATCAACACTAATTTCCATTGTTGCATCCAAACAAGAGGTTCCTCCTATAAGCTGGTCTTTTACCATTGGGATAATTGCTCCCCAAATTATTGTTACAGCAGCAATAGTAATTAAAACCATTAATATTGTTGCAACAACTGGTGAAATTGCGTTTTTATTTTTCATATCTTGACCTCCTTTTGTAAATATAAATTTAAACAGTTATAGTTAATCCGTTATCTAAACAAGTAAATGCTTTAGTTACTCCTGAATTACCTTTTACATTTCCAATAATCGCTGGATAAACAATAATCTTTTTAGTTTGACTATCAATAATTAAATCTTCTTTCACAGATGCCCCAGGATCTACACTAATACTATATGATTTTATTTGTTCGTTTCCACCATTAATCTGTTTTATATCAAATTGATATATTGGTATATTCCCTAAATTAGTTATTTCGATAAATGGTGCTCCTTCTGAAACGAGTTGAGCATTAAAAGAAACATCTTTACAAACATTTTCTACAGGTTGTCCTCTTTTTTCAATTTGTTCAGATACAAAACCTCGGGCCCATAAAAATATAATTGATGCTAAAACCAAAACCAGCATAACAAGAAGAACTGTTGCAATTACTGGAGATAAAGCTTTTTTATTTTCAAAACCTAATTTTTTTTCCCTCTTTTCCATAGCTATTTTTAGTAAATCTAGTTTATAAATATTTTTAAGAATTTAAAGAATGGAAATAAGTTAAAGAATCATTTTAAAAACTCTAGAAAAAATAAATTTTCAAATCTTATTTTATACCTACTGAATAATAACAACAAAACAATAAAGCTTATAAACCTGTCAAACCTTAGGATTTTATGAGGACACATAACAGCTTCCTAAAGAATTCTATTATTCTAATTACAATTATGATATTTATCTTAACCGTATTTGTGTCTGCAAAAATACAAGCTCCAGACCAAGACAAAATAATAATTCAAAAAACACAAAAAACAGTTGAAAAAGCACAAGAGGGATATCTATCCAGAAAACAAATATTCTCAATCCCAGATTATCTCAACAAAGATGTTCAAATACAAGAAATAAATAAACAGTTTACAAAATCAGACACACAAGAAATTAATATAAATAAACCAATTTCATCTCTTACATTAAATGCAGAGATTACACTTTTAAAAAAAGACAGTTTAATAAGAGTTATTTTAATAGATCAAAATAATAATCAGTACCTTGTTTATGAAGACTATCCCCTGATTTCACAATTAGGAAGTTTTCAAATTACAAATCTGTGTGAAGAAACTTGTTCTTTGGGAAATATAATTCCTAAATCTCTTAAAATACAAACAAAAAATGCAAAAATCACAATAAAAGAAATAGACTATTCCACAACACCAAATAAACTTTATCAGCCATTTAAGGACAAAGCACAAAAAAATATCCAGAAAAAACAAAATCAATATAAAATAGACCAAATAAATAAGAATAAAGAGTTAAGGTGGACTGCAGGACCTACAGAAGTTTCACAGAGAACTTTTCAAGAAAAACAAACTCTATGCAAGGATTGCCCTCCAGAAATATTTTATTATCAAGGTGGTGTTTACAATACTAATAATCCATGGGAAACATTAGAAGATGTTGAAAATCAAGAAGTTGTTTTAGATGAAACAGTACCTCCTTTTCCAACAGATTGGGATTGGAGAGATAAACAAGGACAAAATTGGGTTACATCAATAAAAGACCAAGGTTCTTGTGGTTCTTGTTGGGCTTTTTCTTCAACAGCAGCTGTTGAAGCAAATGTAAATTTATATTTTAATCAGCATTTAGATTTAGATTTAAGTGAACAAGACCTTGTGTCTTGTTCTAGTGCAGGAGATTGTTCAGGTGGAGACCCTGGCCTAGCCTTGGCATATTATCGGGATACAGGAGTTACAATCGAATCTTGTTTTCCTTATTCTTCAACAAATAATGATTGTTCTAATAAATGTGCTAATTATCAAAATTCAATTGTGAAAGTAGATAATAAAGACTGGAGCAATTGGCCTTATAATGAAACTTGGATAAAATATAATATAATAAAAAAAGGTGTTTTATCTTCTGGAATAGGTCCTTGGGACCATACAATGGCTTTAGTTGGATGGAATAATGATATTGATAATCAACCAAGATGGATATGGAAAAATTCTTGGGGAGATGATTGGGGAAATTATGGATATGGATATTTAAAAACACCAATACAAGATATTGAATATACAAATCCAATTAATTATCCATATACAATTGCAAATCAAAATCCAGAAATTATTTGTGAAGACAATGATAATGATGGTTATTGTTATTGGGGTTTAAGTGATAGAAAACCTTCTTCATGTCCAAGCTTTTGTAATGCTAGAAAAGATTGTGATGACACAAACAAATATTTAACATATTCTGAACAGTATTACACTTGTAATGTTGTTGAATGTTATGAAGATTCAGATTGTAATTTTAATCCAAATGAATTACAACAATGTGAATCTGCTAGGGACAGAACAATCTCCTGTATAGACTACAGGCCTAGAAAATGTGAGAATAAGGTATGTATCCCCGACAAAATAGCATTTATTGGTTTAGAAAAATATGATAGTATTAATTCAGATTCTCCTACACCAACACCAAATAATAATAATAATAATAGAAATTTGATAACTATTCAAAATAAAGAAATTCCAGAGTCAAAACAACAAGAAATAATATATCTTAACAAACCAACACAAAGTATAGACACAATCTACTTATCAAATTATCAAGAAAAAATAAGTTTAACAGAAAAAATAAAGAGATTTTTAAATTTATAAGTTTAAACAGATTCAACAAAAAATAAATCCTTAAAAAGATTATATAATGTTGAAACTTTAGAAGAACTATAAGGTTGATTAAATATTCTTAATTCATCCATTTTTCCAAAATACTGATAACCTATATCTTCAGAACAGATTATTTCTCCACCAATATCTCCGCAAGAATAATAGCACTGTTTTATTGTTTTTACATCTATATCTTCAGAACAAGATGAACTTGTAGTTCCAGGATTATTACAAATATAAGTTATATACCTTTGAGTTATTCTTCCTTCATTAGCATAACAAAGTTTATTCCCTATATATCTACTAACCCCACAATCAGTATTTTTAGAACATTCAATTACTCCAGGAATACATTCTCCATCTTTACAACCATCTGTACAAGTTTGAGTAATTGTTGTTATTGAAGAATCCAAACATTTTGAATCACATGTTTGAGGAAAATAACATGTATGTAAAAAAGTAGTTTTTAAAACACTCGTATTCTCGGTATTACAATATAATAAAGAACTATCTGTTCCACAATTACTATTATAATCACATTCTATACAACATCCTCCAGAACACCGATATGGGCAAGTTTTTACAATCCTCGGAGAGGAAGTATCTATTGTACAAAAAGATTCTGGTGTTCCAGGATTTCTACAAACTGAATTATCTTCATCAATCATAACATCTTTTCCAGAACAATAATAATTAGTTGAATCCTTACATTCCAAATCACTAGTGCAATTTATTTTTTGTTCATCAAGACATATTCCATCTGCACAGCCATATAAACAATCTGTAATTTTCCTTTTTGAAATAAAAGAACCACAATTTCCAGAACTACAGGTATAGGTCATATAATTTTGATAAACTTCTGTTCCATCAACACCACAAAATCTCTCTCCAATATAACCATTAGTACCACAATCAGAACCACTAACACACCCATCACAATAGAACAATCCTTTTTCTTGATTATATAAATTTTGTATTTGATATTCAGTTAAAGCAGTCTTATAAAATTTAAATTCATCAATTGCTCCATTATAATCACAAAGCCCCTTACTACCTGGAGAATAACATGCTTGATAAAAATCTGTTTCAGGAGGAAATTGGCACTTCTGTAAAAGTGGAAGAGCTGTATCAATAACAAAACCTTGTTGTGCTAAAAATACAAGATTTTCAAATTTGCCCACCTTATCAGGAAGTTCATCTGCTATAGACATTACCTTAGGCCATACATTATCATTATAACCTTGAAAATTACTATCAATATAAATTGAAACTACCCCATTATCTCCTAAATCATCATATGTCCCTGTAACATAAATCCATTTATTAGTATCTAAGGGATTATCTACCATTGCATAAGTACATACCCATCCAAAAAACCCATCATCACTCATTCCATCAGGATTACAATAAGTATTGACAGGCTCCCTTACACAAAATTGAATACTTCCTTCATGTTTAGAAGTAAACTCCCAATTTCCTGTTTGAGAAATAATATCTTCCCAATAAGTCTGTACACCACCATCATACTCTGGAAGTTTTGTCCAAAAAGAAACAGAAAAATCATCACCATCAACAACTTTTGTTGATTGTGCATTGTCTTTATATAACACTGTAAATTCTTGAGAATTATCTAAATAAGCATTACCACATCCTGTTTGACTAAACACTGGAGTTTTTGCTCCAGCAGATATTAAATCATGATAAACTCCATTAAAATTATAATTAACAATTGGAGAAGGAACCCCAGAAGTTGGTGTTTGTGATGGTGTAGGAGAAAATTGAGAAACTACAAAATTAATATCTCCATAGGCAACACTTGTTTCTATGTCATTTAAATTATAAATATTAAGATTAAAATCAATAGTTGATGAAGATAATGTTAATTGAGTATTATCATAAAACATTTCTATTGAAACTTTATTATTTTCTGTATCACTTTTATCAATACTTACAACTAAATGATGCCAATTATCATCAGAAACCCAAGCACCTTCATTACTCACAACATTTGTAATCCCATTATTCAATGTTAAAATTATTCTATTTTTAGCAGGATCATTATTTGATTGAAGATATAGTTTAAAATCTCCAGAACTTAAAATAATCCCATTATTTTTTCCTTGTATCTCCAAGGGATTAATCCAAACACTAATTGTTCTAGAATTTACACTATTTAAACCAAGAAAATCACTTCCAAATTTAGATAAAAAATGTTTAAATGGATATATAATTGGAGAAAATCCAAATCCATAATTAGGTCCAACAACTGTATTTAGAATTAATTGTCTATAACTAATTACCCCAGAATCAAATAAAGATGCTGGTGGATTTATTCTATCTACTAATCCTAAAGAATAATCTTGAAAATCATAATAATGTATTAAATCTGGTTCTGGTTCACCAGGAATATCAGTACACTTCCCATCTTGACAAACATAATCTTCTCCAAGACCAATACAATCATAATCAGAAGAATTATATTTTTTTGAATTAGAACTATCACATTGATATTCTGTTAAAATATTTCCAGTACAATAATCCCATGCAGGAGTATAACCTCCAAACCTAATTATTCCAAGAGTTTTATACTGGTCATCCAATAATCCTCCACCATCGCTATCAAAACAAGATTCAGAAGGAATTTCTCCTTCAATATACTCTCCTGGTCTAATTGAAGATAAATCTGCACATAAAACTTTTTCTTCTCCTTCTAATACAAATGGTTGGATTTCAAGAATAGTTAATTCATTCATCAGCCCTTCAGATTCCAAGTCTGTTAAATCATAACTCTGACTAAATTCTTCCCCAGGCAATAGGTCTTCTCCTTCAGGTTCTAAAATATAAAAACCTGATTTAGCTCCAGGCCTATCATGAACCTTTAACATAAAACCAAGAACTTCAAAACGTCCACGATTCTGAATAGTAATATCTAATGTTTTGGCATCAGGATTATAATCATAATTTTTAATCACTAATTTTGTTCCAGTAGGACAACTCTGTCTCTCTTCTCCTGGAGAAAGATAAAACCTCAGCCACCCATAAACAAGAAGAGCGAGAACAATAGTAATTGCAATTAAAATAACATAAGAAATCATTAAACTCACTGCTTTTTTATCTTTCATCTGTTTTATCACCTTTACTCTCTTTGAATTATCTAATCCCTATGTATTTTTATATATTTCCATAAAATGTTCTATAATACTGCTTCTGGTTTGAATATAAATGTGTTTGGACATAATGTTTTATACTCTCCATTTAAGATAAATGGTTGAATTTCAACAACTGTTAATGGATTATAATCAGAAACATCCTGTTCTAAATTAACTGATTCTCTCGGTTCTAATGCAACCCCTGTTTCATTTATTATGTAAAAACCTAAATCAGCTCCAATTCTATCATGAATCTTTAAAATAAAACCATCTGTACTAAATAATCCTTGATTTTTTATAGTTATATTTAATGTGCTAGAAGACATATTATAAATATAATCATCCATAATCAAGGCAATATCCTCTGGACAAGTCATATCCTCTCCTGTAGGTGCTGTGTAAAATTTAAGCCATCCATAAACAAGAAGAGCAAGAGCAATTCCAATAGTAATAAGTAATACATAAGAAACCATAAGACTCACTGCTTTTTTCTGTTTCAGCATTTTTTATATCTATAGTTAATATTTTTCCTTGACACATTATTTAACATCAACATAGTTTTCACCTCCAATACTCTTTTTTAATATTATAAAAAATTGCATGTCTTTTGTAAGGTCAAATACATATTCTTTACTATTAATATAAATTTTTACATCTGGATTGGGAATAATCCCTCCTCCAGAAGGGTCATATCTAGTTGTCCAATCTTCATCAAATAAAGAATAGGGTTCAGCAGCATCTTTAACAAAAGGAATGCCCCCAATATTTAAACGAATACTGCTTTCAATATCTACTAACCCTGCCTCAATAGAATTCTCTCCGTATAAATCTGTAACACTAGCTGAATCACGACCATAATTTTTAATAGTAATATTAGTACTATTTCCAAAAATAAAAATAATCTCAATATTAGGGTCACTATTCCGGATACTTATTGCAATCTCATCACTAAATTGATCCATTAATTGAATAACATCTTCAGTATCACTATGAACGCCATAATCAATAACTCTTGCAGACTCTTCTTTTATTTCAGAGGACAAATCATAAAAACTTTTAGGTTCTGAATTAGAAATAACCTCATTTTTGATAACAGCCAAACTAACTAAAACTGCTGAAATAATAACTGCTGTTAAAATAAAAAATTCACCCTTCTTATTCATAAACAATATAATAACAAGAGATTTATAAGGTTTTAGAAAAAAATACAATCTTAATAATCAAAATTTATAATCCAAAAAATTCAGAAAATTTTTCTAAAAATGTTTTTTCAGTCTTTGGAGCATAAAGAACAATATTATTTGAATTACCTTGTTGTATTAAATTTAAGTTTACTTTTACTTCACAATCTTGTGGACAGTTGATAAAACTTTCTCCAAATTCAATATCACACAAACCATTACCACAATACACAAAGAATGGATCTTTATCTAAATCGTCCCCATAAGATTTACCCGTTCCACAAGACACACAATTATCACAACTGTCATTTAAGTCTTTATATTTACAATAAGATTCTGGTGTTCCAGGATGTTTACAAATATCTTGAGTCATATTATTAGAATCATCACAATCCTCATCAGTATAACATCTAATTTTTGGAAGATTACATTTTCCAGTTTTCTGGTTACAATTATACTTACACTCCTCACAGATATAACTTTCATCAGAAACACATTTAAAATCCACACATTTTGAAAAAGGAGTTACTAAACAAGAAACATCATATGCCTTACAAGTATGCCATGGTTCAATCATAATAATTGGGCAATTATAATCAAAAACACATTGTTTTTCTCCACCATTACACCGAGAGTCATTATAAGAAACACTTACAGGTGCATCATCACAAAAAGACTGTTCACAAATACAAGAACCTAAACAATCATTTTCAATATTATCATAATCATAATAATCTTTTCCATAACACCCATCTAGTTTATTACAATCTGTTACACCACAATCTTCATTGTTTTCACATTGTGCACCACAATTTTTAATATCACATTTATGTGTAATCAAATCTTGCCAATTTACTGGTTTTTGACTACATGTTTTTGAGAATTCATCACATTTTGAAATAAATGAATAAAAATCAAATGTCTTTGAAATAGAATCTGGATTAAAACCACATTCAGAAACAAGCTTATTATTAATAGAACAGTCTATTGCATTTCCCGAAGTACAACCTGTTGCAATATTACAAGTTTCTTTACCATCACAGAACAAGCCATTATCACAATAAGAATCATCTGCAATCCAACCACACCTATCTGTTAGCTCATTACAAGAATCAACAGTACAATCAATACCATCATCACAATCAATTTCTGGTC
>CAZNUV010000001.1:0-159530 GCA_964576755.1 Candidatus Woesearchaeota archaeon | reverse complement strand
ACACAAAAACAACTTTTATGTGTAAAAAGTGCGCATAAGAAGGATTATACGAACAAACTCTTTTTATGAGGTTTAGACTTGAGTTTAAGGGTCGTAATTACCCATCTTTATAACAGGAATAGCTATTAACCCAATTGAAAACCAAAAATTCAAAAGTGAGGCAGTCTGGCCAGGTTGTGAATCATTTACCATTTCTTTTGTATAGTCTTCACAATCTTTTTCAATATCTGCAACTCTTTTTTGAAAACATAAATATCTCGGATCTTTAGCAATAGAAACCAGATTTGAATTAACATTTTCTAAATAATCATTAAGTGACTTAGGGCTTTCTCTAACACCAACTATTTCTTTTAATGAGGATTCTATTCTTTCATATTCCCTTTTTTCTTGAACAATTTGGTGTTCAACAATGTTTTCTTTTAATGATTCTAGATATTTCTCTCCAGTTATGAAAGAATCATGAGGATCAATACAGTTTAGAAGAATTAAATCTGTAACCCCTAGGGTCATATATCCCAAACGTTTCAAATTTTTTCTTATCTCTAGCCTCATCTTACTCACTCACCTCTGCTTCTAAATTCTTAACATAATAAATCCCATTAGTTTTCATTAATTCTCCTCTATAATGTCCAGCAGGATTTTGAGCCTTTTCTTCCATCCAATCTGCTACTGCTTTTTTTCGAGCCATATATTCTCTAGAGAATTCTAAATTTCTTTTGGTTTCTTGTTTTCTATGTTTTAGATCTTGTTGTTCATGGTATATTTTATTTTGCCGTTCATAATATTCTTGACGTTCGAGATAATCATCATACCAACTCATTATCCCAAAAAATGAAGCTCCTCCAATAACAACACTTAAAAGACAACCTTTTGAATTCTCACATTTCATACATCTAAACACAAAAATACATATTTAAACATTTTCCAGAAAATTCACTACCTATTAGCACTCAATCAATAGAAGACGATATTATTATAAACATTTAACTGATTCTTTTATTATGGATGAATGCAAGTTTTGTCAGATTGCTCAAAAGAAAGTTCAAGATTATGTATTTTGGGAAGATGAAGACTTTATCGCTTTTCTTGATCATAATCCAGCTAATCCAGGACATTGTATGATAATTCCAAAAAAGCATACAGATTATTTTTTTGACTTAGAAGATGAATTATACTTAAAACTTTTTAAAATAGCAAAAAAATTATCTAAACCCCTTAAACAAGCTGTAGGTGCTAAACGTATTGGTATTGCAGTTGTTGGTTTTGATGTTCCACATGCACACCTTCATCTTATTCCCTTGCATGGCTCTAATGAACTTTTTGACCCTAAAAAATTTCAAAAAGCATCTCATGAAGAATTAAAGGAAATGCAAAACAAATTAATAAAAGAATTGAATTCTTTCTAGCACTCAACCCATTCATAACCCATACTAACAGCCTGCTCATCAGACTCAAAACACTGCAGATTCGCAGGCAAAATCCTGTCTGCATAATGACAGCTACAAACATAATACTTATTAGAATTAACACTTCCTACATACATTGTATTAGCAGGACACCCGAGATCTTCGCATGTTCTTAACTCGACTTCTTCACCTTCAGTATAGTTTGGATAATTGTCTTTAATTGGGACCTGGTTTTGCGATTCCAAGAGCCAGATTACTCCTAAGATCACTGCGAATGCAACTAAGGTTAGCCCGACTGTAAGGAGGGCTGTGCTGGTTTTCATGTTTGTAAAAAGGCAGAGGGATTTTTATTCTTTGTGATTGGTTTGTGTGTTTTGGGAGAGGGTTTTTAAAGGCCAAATTCTAGATAAAATTAGCCTGAAAACCAGGGAAAAGAGTTCTGATAAAATTTGAAAATGACACTAGAAATAAACTTTTACTGCTCAGTATTCATTAAGGATATACCTCTTGTTTCAGAAGGGATTCATCTTCTTGTTGATGATGGATGTGAAGTTTGGTTAGATAAAGATGATGAATCTCTAACAGAACTTCAAAAAGAAAATATTATCTTTGGTAGTGATGATCGAGTTAAGAAACATTTAATATACTTAAACACAAGATTCGTTGAAGGAGCTTTCAATGACGGAAAACTCCGAGCCCATTGTCCTGTTTGTGGAAAAAATTATATAATAAATAAAAAAGATTATGACCTGGCTTATCAAAAGTTTATTACTACAAAACAAGAGTCTGAAATAATAGATTAGACCGCCCCCAGCAAATCCACACTAACTATCAGCCGAAGGCCGAAGGCCTGAGGGTTTGTGATTAGGAGAGTTCTTACATTACATTTTGCACAAAATAGCTAAAATTAGATACTTTGTAATGGCAAGAGATTTTATTTATCCATATTAAAAGACTAAGAGAGGGGTGACCACAAAATAGTAATGTTTATAAATGTGGTCACCTTTAATACATTATGTATATTGAAAAAAGAAAACAGGGCAAGAGCATTAAATACTACTTAGTTCATTCTTATAGGGAAAAGAACAAAGTAGAAAAAATAAGAAGATATCTTGGACTGAATCTTTCAAAACAAGAACTAGAAAAAAAGAAAGAAAAAGCTGAAAAAATTATTTTAGAACTATTAGAAGAACTAAATACAAAAGTTTTCTTTTTTACATTAACAAAAAAACAAACAGAAATTCTAAACAGGTACAGCAATAAAATAAACATTGTTCATTTAACTAAAGAAGAGTGGGAGAGATTTACAGAAGATTTTGTTTATAATACTAATGCTATAGAGGGTTCAACAGTAACTGAAGAAGAAGTTCCTGAAATTCTACACAAGAAAAATCCAGAAAATGCTGAAGAAATTGAAACAAAAGGCGTGGCAAAAGCAATACAATACCTAAAAGAAACAAAAGAAGATTTATCTTTAAATTTATTATTAAACTTACACAGGATCTGTTTTAAGGGTTCTAAACCTTTTGCAGGAAAATTTAGAAATGTTAATGTTATAATAAGAAATTCTGTTGGACAGATTATTCATGCAGGAGTTCCAAAACAAGAGCTTGAATATTATCTTAATGAATTTATTGAATGGTACAAAAAAAATAAGAAAAAATTTAAACCCCTTATTTTAGCAGCAATCTTACATAATCAATTTGAACATATTCATCCTTTTCAAGACGGGAATGGCCGAGTTGGGAGGTTATTATTAAACTACATTTTATTAAAAAATAACTATCCTCCAATAAACATTATGCTTGAAGACAGGCAGGAATATTATCAATCCCTGCAAAGATATTCTAAACAAGACGATTTAAGGCCTACACTCAGATTACTAATTAACCAGTATAAAAAGACACTAAAAGAGGTGTCCACAAAAAACAAGAAAAAGTGATTTAGTGGTCACCTATCAGCCGAAGGCCGTAGGCCTGAGGGTGTGGTTTTGGATTTGGAGAGGCCCACAATTTTAATAAGGGTTAAGAAAATAGCAAGTATTAAGAGTATGAGTATAGAATTAATATTCATTATTAGAGGATAAGCAATAATTAAAAAAGAAAATAATATAATAAGTCCAATTAATAACACTTTTGCTGTGTAAACAATAATTTTATATCCTTTTTCTTTTTGAAGTTTTTTATAAACTATTAATCCACTAATAATTCCAGCCCAAGTCGCAATAATAAAATTATCTACTAGTTGAGAAATATATTCTTCCATGGAATAAGGTTTTTTTTAAATATATTTAAGGATGATTGTATTAAAAAACAACCTTCCTAGCCCTATTTTTATTTAGATTAACTATTTTTTATTCATCTTTTTCTCTCAATTCTGACATCTTTTCTATTTCTTCATTAGTGAAATCTTTTAAATTAATAAATTTTCCAACGTTCATTAAATCTGAAATATTACTCTTTTTTGGATTTCCCGGAGTATGGTATGAAAAAATAATTGGTGTTTTCCCCATACTTTTTATTAGTCTTACTGCCTCAATTATATCTGTATCTCCACTCAAGATAATTGCAATATCATAAGCCTCTGTATGTGCTAAATGAACTAAATCTGTTGTCAAAAGAACATCAACACCTTTTTGACGAACTTCTCCTTCTGATTGTTTTAATGGCGTAGATTTGATATCAATAAGGGGATTTGAATCTAATTCACTAAATAAAACTTTTTGTCCTTCAAATTGCCTTGCTTGTTTTTCAATATATTTTAAAATGTATTTTCTCTTATTCTCAAACTCTTCTTTTATACCATTAACATGATCATTAACTTTTCTTCTTAGTCTCTTTGAAGAAGTTCTTTCTTGGGAAATTAAATTTAAAAGTTGTTGTTCCTTGTAAATCATTCTATTTAATTCTTGGATTTTTTGATTACAGGACCATTTAGCATTTTTAATTAGATTGTTGCTATATCTCCCCTCATAAAAATAAACCTTCTTTAATTCAATATTTTCTTCATTAAAACTATCTAATAATTTTATTTTTTCTAGTAAAAATGGAATATATTTTTTATAATCCCAAAATCGTTTATTTTTTCGGCTAAATCTTTCATTTAAAAAATTTAAAGACCCATTAAAATTTTGAGTATCATTAAAAATTATTACTTTCATTTTGAGAGAATAGGAGGGAGTAATATCCTTAAAGGATACTACTCCCCATCATTGTATTAATAATATCAATAATCCTTAATATTTAAGCTTTTTGCCTTAAAACCTTCCGCAGCACAATCTCGCCCTTCTTAACAACAGCCTTCAGCTCATCTCCCTCTTTAAAGCCAGCCTCGTTAATGGCATCCTCTGGAATATTGACTTTATACTTATAGTATGGCTTTCCCTTATACTCTCTTGATTTTTCTTTTAAGATCTTCATAAATCTATTAATGACTAGATATATTTAAAGTTTTAGAGACCGAAACATTTATATAATTTAGAGACCTAAAATAAGTTCATGAAAACCTGCCTAAAATGCAACAAGGTAATCGACGAGAAGGACGATAAGACAGTCTGGGTTATGCTAATTACTAAGCGCGGTCAGAGGATTATTGAGTTTGAGTGTTTTCATTTGGGTTGTTGGAAGGGGGTTGTTGGGAGGTTTTAGTTTTGTTCATATTCTTTTTTCTTTTTTAACATTCGTTTTATTATTTTATAATCCATTATAAAAAGAGCGACTAAAAGAATGATAAGAAAGAACCAATTTATTCCATTAGGCATTGAAGAATTAGGATAAAAAAGATTAATTAATTTTTCTAAAAGTTGTAATGTGAATCCTACAAAAATAAACATGGCCCCATTAAAACCTGCATCCCTATCTTTTTTTAAATTATTTTTTAGTTGAATATTTACTTCAGTCTTATGCCCTCTACTTAAAATTGCTCCACTATTTTTATAGTTTGAAATAGCATTAATCTCTTTATTTGATTTAATTAATGGTTTGACCAGATGAATGGCCCCAAGAGTAAGGAGAACTAACCCAATTAATCCAATACTTTCAATAAACCATCCAGGAACTATTTTTCCCAATATATTTACACAAAAATTATAAACCATTAAAAAAGTCATTGATTTCCCCCCCTAAAAATCCTGTAAAATAATTTAATCATCCATGTAAGAGCCCCAATTATCCATAATATTGCAATTATTACTATAACCCCAATTAACCCCTCCAAAAATTCACTGAAGGCATTTTCTAATCCTGTAGCACCGTATGCTGTGGCTATAACTAATGCAGTTGTTGCAATTGCTAAAACAATTGTGGCCCTCCCTATTGTTTTATTTGATTCAGTTATCTTTTTTTGGGTGTAAGCATTTTCAAACATTAAAGCTATTTGGGCCATCCCTTCACGAGTATTTGCTTTTTTGGCTAATGAAATTTTGTCCATTCTTTTTTCAACTTTTTTTATAAATTTATCGTAATCTTGGTTTTCTTTTCTTTCTTCTTTTTCTTCATCAGTTTCTGTCCACCATCTTTTAATATTTTTCCAAATTTCCTTTTTCATTTTTTCCGCCCCCTAATAATGCCTTCTTTAATGCTTCTTGCAGTATGCCAATAAAGATATATCCCTGCACAAACGGCGGTGATTAATCCCCAAAGTATTTTATTTTGAGATACGAAGATTTGATAACTAAAGATAATTATCCCAGAAATTAAGCCCCCCATTAAACTGTAGTTAAGTGCATTTATCTTTTCGGAATATATTTTTCCTTCTTTTTTTGTTAGAATTAACTTTTTCCACATAGAATTAACACCCTAAACACATATAAAAAATTATCTTTTCTTCTTTTTCTTCCGAGACTTATTCCTAAAAACCCTTCTAACAATAAAATAGATTAATGGAATTGCTCCAACTATTAAGAATAAGACCATCTTAGCATACTCTCCAATCCAGATAGAGTATATTGCTAACACAAAAGCAACTACAATAACAATATCAAGAACAGTAAATAGCCTTCTTCTTCGTTTTCTGCTTTCATATCTTTCTTGTTGCTTCATAACCATAATTTCTGCTTTAGCAACTTCTGTCGGCCTTCCTTTAATACGCATCTTTCCCTTATGTCTTGCGCTTCTTATTCCCATATTTTATCTAATACTTACTTCTTTTTATACTTTACTTGTTTCTATCTTTCTCTAGTCAAAACAAATGTACAAACATCTTGGTAACACCCCATTGCACCCACAAAATAACTTTCATCTAGGAGAACTTCGGCAACAAATGGGCTAAGAAACCATAGCTCTATGGCCCCATCAATTTCTTCTTCTGTTAATCCATTTAATCTTTTGGAGAGATATTTTGCACTGCGAAGATTATAATTATTTGAAAATTCTGAAAGGTCTTCATTGTTCATATAAATTTTTTCATTAACATAAAATTCTTTAGATAGACCTACTGCAAGATTATAGGAGTCTTGTCTAGAGGATAAGCTATGGATTCCTTTACTAGATCTTAATATATTGATAGTATTTAATCCGTGATTAGAAATTTCTCTTGATTCAAATTTATTATTAAATATTCCTCCAACTTGAGGATTTCCAGCAAGATAATCATCAAAATATCCTAACTTAAATGTTGTAATTGACCCAATAAGAATGATTAAAATTAAGATTAGAAACCAGTGGGCAGATATTCTTTGCAGAAAATTTTTCTTGGGTTGGTATTTCTTTCTTTTTGTTTCTTTCTCATGTGTGGGGATTATTGTTTCTTCAGGATCCCATTCTGCTGATTTTTTAGAAGATTTTATTGGGCCCTTACATAATATATCTAATATCTTGTAATATTCCTCCTTTTTCTTTTTCCTCATTTCAGGCAAATATTTTATAGAATATGGTAAACAAGGATGTCCCCCTTCTTTATGATACTCTTCCATAAACTCTATATCTTCTGCCTGAGTTCCTTTAAATCTCGGCATTCCTACTTGTCTAGGTTCTAAATGTTCTTCACAAAAATAACCCCCACAATACTTACATTTTTTTAGTTCAGACCTCTTTTTACAAAAATCTCCATTACAAGATTTTTTATTTATTTTTACTTTCTTGACCTTACTTTTTTTACTAGATTTTGAATTTTTATATACAATATGCATTGTTCCTGAAGGAGGTCTCCATAAGCTAGCTTGAGTATCAATTTGAGTATTATAAAAATCTCTATCATGGCTAGCGTTTTTAAGATGCGCTACTTCATGGGAAGCAGTTTCTTCAATCTCATCATAAGTCATTTTATCTAATTCTGATTCTGCAATACAAATTCTACTAGACTCTATATGTATATGTGCTCTTTCATTATCTTTAAAATGAGTAGTATCACGAGATTTCCAAAATTTAACTTCTGGAGTTGGAAATCCAAGATATTTTGCAGATCTAGATACTTCAGTTAAGAATTTTCTTTTTTTATCCTTGAGTATTTCTTGTTCTACTTTGTTAACCATAGGATTAACCTTCTAGAATTAACACTAAAAACACATATTTAACTTTTTCTTTTTACCTAAACAGAAAATATGCTCCAATTACAACAAGGATAAGAATCACAAAACCAATAATTTTAATTATTTTATTTCTCTTTTTCATTTTTCTATGTTTTTCCCAAGCTTTATCTATGGTTTCATTTTGTTCAGGAGTATTTTTAGGATTATAATTTTTACCATATACAAACTTTTTAACACCCCCAGTATTTACTTCTTCCATAAAACTATCACCAACCCAACATATTTAGACTTTTCTAAATAATTTAAGGGATAAAATTTTAATGTTTTCATATCTTTTAAGAGCGCGGATTATCCTTTTCGTAGGTCGAGAGTGTATTTGAATGATATCTTCTTAGGAAATTGCGATTCAGGAGGCTGAAGAGTAAGAAGGGCAGTATGAAAAAAGGGCATCAATTTTTTCTTGTACTTATCAAAGGTCTTCTTGTCCCTTGGAATGACATTAGGAATATATTCCGACTTGATTTTGGTTATTTTGATTTTGAACGGTTTTAACTTCTTTCCATTTTTATCAATTATTGTCAATAAGATATTAATCTCCATCTTATTTGGAAATGGATTTTTCTTGCACCAAGCTATATAACAATTATGATGAAATTCCTTGCCTTCATAACTCCTTGGAAGGTTGTTTAAGTCTCCGCCTTTGATTGATTTTCCACAATAGTAACATTTTGTACTGCTCAAACTCTCCTTTAGAGAACTCCACAATCCCTTTTTTCCTGTATCTTTTTCATCAATAGAATCTAGAATAGAGTTTTGATTGTTACCCATACAACTACCACCTAAAACACATATTTAACTTTTTCTAAACCCTAACCCCTAGAACAAAAAAACTCCCGACCAATAAAAATCCCAATCACAATCCCTATCAAGAACAAGAGCAAAGGGCCTGGCTGACGCTTAGACAGCAGAATAGCTATGATTGGAATTGCAGGGGCAATTGCCCAGAGGGTTTTCTTCTTAATTGTTATTGTTTCTTTCTTCTTCTCTTTCTTTTGTTTGTTTTTCATATTATTAGTATTGAAAAGATGTTTTTAACTTTTTCGAACCCTAAAACAACTCCAAAAACTCTTCTAAAGAAATCTTACAGAAAGATTTATACCTCTTAAGACAAACACTAGTCCATCTTAATAATTCTTTTCTTTTAGATGGATGTTTTTTAATTTGATTATAACACCAAGATCCTGCTGAAAGCTCTCTTCTTTTTACTGCATAATAAATAGCCTTTTTTTCTTCACTGTTTAACTTGATATATTTTTGATACTCTCTTAAAAATATTCTTATTTGTTTTTTCATTACCTTAACCTTGGTAACCATATTATGAGCAATAGGAACTGCAAGTTCAACCACAAGATAATCTTCATGAACATCATCCCAATCAATAATCGCAGAGACCTTATCCTCTTTAGCTAAAAAATTCCCTTCACACAAATCTCCATGAATAAGACCTTTTCTTAATTTATTCTTATTAATTTTTTTAGATTCAATAAAGAGCTTTTTAGATTCTTCTTTTAAATCCAAGCCTATAAATGAGTTAATATTCCATTCTATTAATTTAAACATATCTCTTTCTCTGTGACTACACTTTTTTTCTTTAAATTTAGAAAGAGTTTTATCTAATATCCCATATTGTTTACCCATATCTTTAGCAAGTTTCTCATTAACATATTCAATACCTTGCCCATTTGCAAACTCCTGAATTGCTATTTTATTATTGTTCCAAATTAACAAACCTTTGTCATTTTTTGTATTAATTATCTTAGGAGTAGAAACTTTAGTTTTATTCAGAAATTCCATTAATTTTATTTGATGTTTAACATATTCTAAGGGTGTTTTTTGTGCATAAATCTTTAAGATAAAATTTGCCTTTGTTGTGGTTAATTTATAGACAGTATTCCCCCCTGTAAAGATGTATCTATGAGATTTATACTTCCCAATATTATAATTTTCCAAGATTTCATTAAAATCTTTTTTTGATAAGTTTACTTTCATAGAACTATTACCTTTATGAGATATAAAAAACTAACTTTTTCTATTCAAATACTTCTCACTCTTTTTCCACCATCTTTTCCAGGCAGAGTCTAGAGAATAATCTTCTCTTATTGCAATTTGCATAACTAATGCTATAATATCTAGAAGTTTATTTCTTTTTATTAAATCAGTCTTAGCATTTTCATAATTTTTAACCTCTTCTTTTATCCATGTTACGAGCTGTTTTTTTGAGGTTTTTTCAAATCCTGCTTTTTTCTCAAAAGCAGAGATTTCTTTCATTAGATTATCAAAATTTGGTTCTTCTGGTTTCTTTTTCATTTTAATTCATTAATCATTGCTTTAATAGCTTCTCCAAAATGCCACCCTATTATTTTAACATCTTTTTCTGGACAAAACTTTTTTAGATTCATTTGATGTTTTTTAACAGAAACTACATCTGAAGTAATTACCATAAACCCTAAAGGTAATTTGCCCTTGAATTTTTTGGCAATTTGATAAGATTCCTTTTCCACAAAATCCCCATATTTTCTTAGGTTCTTACCAAGCCGAGAGATGATTTCTTTGCTCTTATTTTCAGCATTTGCATCAATAAGAGTTAGATTAGAGGTTAATGCTCTTGAAACTTTCCCAGACACCTTTCCGATTAAGATGTTTATTGTTTTTATTAAGTTTTTAGGCCGGATTTTTAGGACATGTTCTTTTTTTATTAAAGAATCTGTAAATAAAATCTCTTTAAATTCATTAGGCAGATAAACATCATTTCTCTTTCCTTTAAATGCCCCACATAATCCTAAAAATAGCACTGCATCGGTTTTTTTTATAGTCTTAACTAGTTCGCTTGCCGGAGGCGCCACAATATCTTTTAACTCTTTTTGTATCCATTTTTTAAACTTTTCATAATTTTTATCTCTAACTGGATTCCAACAAAACCTTATTTCAACCTTCACACCCTCAATTATCCCAACAAGTTTTTCAGGAGCAATTCTTTTAAATTTCCAATTGTTTAATTTTTCTATTACTCCAAAGGTCTTCATTTGTTTTAAATAAAGATCAATAGATCCCCCAAATATGATGGTTAGTTTTTTCTTCATTTTATATTAACTCCTTCAAGGCACCCTTAGTTGTGTCAATTGTCCATTTAAGGCATCCAACATCAGGAACCTTGCCATCAAAACAATGTGTGTAAAAGTATTCAAACATATTGCAATTATGTTTAATTAACCAAGGAAGGATTAACTTTCTTTCTTGTTTTGTCAAGGGATTTATTTTTTCATATTCTCTTAGGAATAAGTTAAACCTTTCTTTACTAAGATTTTGTCCATTTTCAAATAATGATGTTTTTGTGATATGTGCTAAATCATTTATTCTAGGGCCATAGTCTATACATTCAAAATCGATTATTCCAGATATTTCTCCTTTTTTAAACAAGACATTATGTCTATGAATATCCCTATGATTCCATAAAGAGTTCTTACTAAAATTTATTTTATAATATTTCTTTAGAATTTCCTGAAACATAGGTAAGGCTTCTAACATCATCTTATCTACTTTGTTCTTTGGTTTAATTTTAGACATTTGAGAATATCTTTTTTTTAATTGAGAATATGTTTTGCCCATTAATTTCCCTTTGATTGGGAAGTCTTTCACATATCGGTGGTAGGTTGCTACAGCTTTTGCTACTTGTTTTAATTGAATATTTGTAAATCTATTAGAGTGTACTCCTGGAAGTTTTTTATAAATCCAAACTCTCTCCCCATTTATCGAGGAGATATATTTTCCTTTAGAATTTTTAATAGGAATAGGAATTCCATAGGGATAGTTTTTCTTTTGTAAGTGATTAATAAGCTTGAATTCTATCCCTAGTCTTTTCTCTGTTTTTTTATCTTTTCTTCCTAATCCCCTTAAGATATAAAACCCTGTTTCTGTTTTTAATAAGAAGTTATAATTCACACATCCTCCCGGGATTATTTTAAGAGATTTAACCGCCCCCAGATTATAATCTTCGGATATTTTTTTAGCTTCAATTGATGTGAGTTTCATCTTAAAATTTTCTCCATTTCAGTAACAGGATATCCTCCATTTCTTGTGCCCATGAACTCCCTGGTAATCTTATATCCTGCTTTTTTATAAAATTCAAGTGCAAAGTCTGTTGGGTAGAGGATTATTTTTTTTATGCCCTTTTTCTTTGCATAATTTTCTGCATAAATCATTAATTTCTTCCCGAGCCCTCTCCCAATATATTTAGGATTTAAGAAGAGCCTATCAATTGACTTTTCTTTTAAGTCCAATTGTATTACCCCAATTATTTTCTCTTTATCAATTAAAACAAAAAATATTTTTTCTTCAAGTTCTTTTTTTAATTCCTTAACATAGTGATTTTTTCTCTCAATTTCAAATTGCTTTTTTTCATACTCTTTGGCGTTTATTTTATTAAGGGTATTTAGGATTAGTTTAGAAATCTCAGAAAGATCCTCTTTTTTTGCTTTTCTTATTTTCATCTTACCAGTGGGGTTCATTTAATCCAGGAAACCAATAATAACCTATAGATTTAGTTTTTAATACTTTAGAAATAAGATTATCCTTACCATTATAATAAATTCCTGTGCAACCACCATCAGGGTCTTTTGTTGTTTCTCCTGTTTTTGGATTTTTCATTTCAAATCTTAAATTTAGATTTTTAGAAGTTTTTAATCCAGCCTTTTCATAAAATTTAGAATTTTCCTCGCTACAAAATCCTAATCCGGTCTTCCCTGTATTTTTAAGATAATCCACCATTGCATTTATTAGAATTTTTCCATAACCTTTTCCTTTTTCAATAGAAAGAATTCCCCCAATTCCCCTTATTGAGTAATTTTTCCCAAGATAATTCATTTTAATGTCCATTAACAATCCTAAAGAACCAATCTTATTATCCTCTTCAACAAAAAAGAAAACAGCACCTTTTTGCTGTTTTTTAGAAAATAGATTTACATCTTTTCCATACTGTTTTATTCTGCTTTTATTAATAAAATCTATCTGTTTCTGGGAAATGTCTTTTCCTTTTATTATTTGTATTTTCATCTTAAAATTTTAAAGGCAAATAAGGTTTAATTGCTTTTCTCAATTGAGGATAAACCCATTTTTTATTCAACTCTTCTCTAGATAGCCCTGCTAGTTCTGGAAACTTCTCTCCAATAATCCTACGAGAATCAGTAACATCAATTACAATAATTTTCTTTTTCAAAACTTTATACTCTTTTTTTAAATATTCGTTTAGCTGTTTTCTTACAACTATGATTATATCTGCCCAATCAACATCTTTTTGATTTATAGGGGTATGGGCTATTTTATCAATTCTTCCATGACCTACCCCCCCATATCTTGTGTTATATCCTTTCCCCTTAAGATACTTAGCCAGATATTTACTTCTATTCTGCCCCATTCTGCAGACACAAAGAACTCTTAGTCTTTTCATTTTCATATACTAAAAGAGTAAAAGATGTATAAAAAACTATTTGATTAACTTTAAAAATCATCTATTCTTCTTTTCTTCATGGTTATGAAATCATGCAAAGATTGTGGAAAAGAGTTTGAGCAGAAAAAAACAGCTCGTTATCCACGAAAATATTGTGATAAGTGTTCTGCACAGAGAAAAAAAGATTATGCAAATATTCACTTAGTTAGGGCAGAAGATTGTGAAGACGCTTAGAACTTTAAACATAACTTTAAAAAGTATAAATTAATTTTAGATTTGCCTGAAAACCAGGAAAAAGAGTTCTGATAAAATTTGAAAAATGAATAAAGCTGAATTGCAAAGATACATGCTTACAAGGGAACATTTCCCCCTTGTAGTTAAACAGTATTCAAGCAACATCTATTCTCCAGAAGAATCTTTTAGATTAGAAAGAGTAGTGTTACCCCCCTTTCACCCATCTATTTTTAAAAATGGAATTCCATTTAAAGAAAGCAGAAATTTAATTAACAAAGTTTTAGAAGAAACAGCTAAAGATTTTGAATCTGTAAAAGATAGGTTATCAGAAGTAAGATCGATGTCTGAAACACATAAAAAACAAATTCAAGAAAATAATCATATTATTCTTTCTGAATTAAGCGAAGATGAAATTTTCTTTGATCTTTCTACTTGTTGTTTTTGGGCAGATTCACTCTATATTGGAGAAGATTTTATTAACCCCTATGGGGAAGGCCAAGACCATTCTGTAGAGCCTATTAAAAAAAGAATGAGAACTTTTTCTGTTCCTAAAAAAGTTGTTTTTAGTAAGGAGTTAATGAAAGAATATGAGATTCAACTTGAAGAGGAATATAATGATAAAAACTTTTTTTCTTGTCCGAATTTACCATTTAGCCACAATCTCACTGATTTTAGTGCTATTTTTTATAAAAATCTTATAATTGCTTTTGACAACCATATTGTAAGAAATAAATATTCTTGATTTAATTTTATTTTTTCTTTTATAATTAGTTTAAAATAACAGCAATTAAAATTAAGATACATGCTAAGCCAATCCAAAAACCATATTTTTTCATAAATTCATTTATTTTTTTCCAATTCATTTTTTCTTCTTTCCTTCTTGTTTTTCCAGCTTTTTCTTGTGTTTTATTCCAATAGCCATATAGCTAATCCCAAGAGCAAGAAAAGCTAAGCCTATTGCCTTGTTAACATTAGTAATAAAAACAATACTTACTCCTACAAAACTCACTCCAACTGCAAAAAACATTTCATACTTTTTCTGTTCTTTTGATTTAGGTTTTTGTTTGCTCTTTTTCATTTTTTCTTTTTCTTCTCGTGTTTATTTGTTTTTACAACTAAATCATAAAATGCAGCAAGAGTGAAAACTATTTGCAATATTATAAAAATCAGAGCATGAATATAAATACTATAACTTAGTAAACAGATCCCTCCTATAATATACAAATAATCTTGAATTTTTCTCTTTTTGTAGACTACTCCTATAGTCATTAGTATTAATCCGAGTGCCCCAATTAGTTTAAATATCATTTTTTCTTTCTCCTGATTAAACTCACAATACCACAAGAAACCAGATAAGGTAATATTAAGAGAATAATTATTAACATTATAATTGACCCCGGCGTATGATTATAGTGGTGGTCTGCATACCCACATATCCCAGAAAACCAACCCTTAAAATTACAAAAACCACAGAGTTTATAACTCTCCCTTGGACTAAATCGCTCTACTAATGGATTGATTAATGTGCTACAAGGAAAAATCCTTGGATTGACATATACTAATATTAAATAACTCCCAAAAATTAAAATTATAAATAATATTACTTTCCACAAGTTTGGTTTTAAAAATTCTTTTATACTACTCATTTTTTCTTTTTCTTCCTCCCGCGCCTTTCACGAGAAAAAATCGCAACTAGTTTGTCATCAACCTTTACTTGTCTATATCCTGTCTGATTCTGCATACTTGCACAACTTCGCCTTAAAATGTCTTCAACTTGTTCTTTTAATGTGAATAAGTTCTTTTTTGCACGCTTTTCTAGAAGTTTTATTTCTGCGTCATCTAAGTCTATTGTTAGTTTTGTCATTTTTTAGATTGTTTTTTTATTTTGGATTGGAACTTGTTGTTTCCTTGCTTTAATCTTACCTATTATCCAGCCGATTAGTGCTCCGATTAGGAAATAAATTAATAATGTATACAATAACTCTCTAAACAAAGAGCTTAAAAATTGCTGATAAAGAATCTTTGTTCCAATTGGGAAGAGAATTACCCCATAGAAAAAAATATCAAAAGGTGCTAAGATTTTCCAAGTAAATGGTAAAAATGCAATCAAAATAAAAACAATACAGATAATCAGGCCAATTAACCCGCCCCCTACCCATGCCTGAGATCGGTTTATTCCCAGAGGTTCCCCCTTTCTTTTTTTAATTATTAATTCTCTAATCAAACCGATAAGTAGTCCTATTAAAAAATAATGGACAATTAACATTAAACTACCTAAGATAATAGCTGCGGCTAACGAGGCATCTCCATGAATAAAAAAGTCTACAAAATAACCAAAAACAAAAAACAAAATATAGTATAACGGAGAAAATCTAAGATGGATTCCAGAAATTAAAAAATATTGAGTAATAAAATCGATTATTCCTAAGATTATTCCAATTATTAACCCAATTACCCCATATCTTTTTTAATACGACCAATTACTCCATCCCATTTTCCTTTTACCCCTTTTTAATATAAACCTTTTGAACCTTGAAAGACTTGTAAATACCCTCAAGAATATCAGTACCAGCATAGCCTGCGAGCAGGCTCAGCCTGTAGTCAAAGTCAAAAATAATTCCAATAAAGATACCAATGACAACTGCAATAATTACTGTAATAGCATAATAACCCCAAAGAATTTTTCTTCTAATTGACAGAGCTTTAAGCAGACCAATAAAACCTCTTGTTAAACCACCAATACCTCCAAGAAGCCCTGCAACAACAGTTGGTTCCATGTTATTTTTTAAAAGAAAAAATTGTTTATATAGTTAACTAATTCTTTGGAGATTTCTAAATATTCATAAGTAGTCTTGGGTATATAAATAATTATAAATCTTTAATTATTCTTTATTAAACAATGTCTCTAAAAGGGTATGTTATTGGTGCAGGCTTAATTGTGACAGGAGCTATTTTTTATGCTACTGTTCCAACCCCTTCTTTAGATTTAAGAGATGCTTCTTTAAAATATACTCAAGTTACAAATAATATAGCTGCTAAGACAAAAGAATTAGGTGCAGATGGTCTGACTTCTTCAAAAACCTTTTTAGATAGAGATATTGCAGATGAAATTATCAGTTTAAAATCCCGGGCAAGACAATTAGCCCCAGAAAATAAGTGGTATAAAGAAGAAGAACAAAGGATTTACAAGAGAAAAAGAAATAGCAGTATTCTAATGGGTGGGGGTGTATTAGCTGCCACATTAAATTTTATAATTCCTTATATTAATAGAAAAAGACAAAAGAGATTACAAGAAAGAGGACAGTAGTAATCCTTATTAATCTAAATATTCTTGGTTAGGTATGAAAAGAGATTCAATTTATTTAGGTAGTCTAATAATCCTTTTTGCAGCATACTTGTATTTTTTTAAAGATCTCCCATTAGTTGCTGCATTAATTTTATCTGCAGTCGGAATTGCGCTTATTGTTTTTTGGAAAGAAGAAAGCAAGATTGAACAGAGAAAAGATTTAATAAGGAAAAAACCCACAAAATAAAATGAAACAAATAATAACCTCCACAACAGCAGAAATTCCAGGGAAAAAGATTGCTAGTGTTCTAGGAGTTGTAAGAGGAAACACTATTCGTGCGAGAAACATTGGTAGAGACATTCTTGCAGGATTAAAAAATATTGTTGGTGGAGAAATTGTATCTTACACAGAGATGATGACACAAGCAAGAGAAGAAGCTTTTAATAGAATGATTAATGATGCTGTAAAATTAAAAGCAGACGCAGTTGTTAATATTAGGTTCACAACATCTACTGTAATGGCTGGTGCAGCAGAAATGCTTGCATACGGAACTGCTGTAAAATTAAAATAATTCTGTTTTTTATTATTAAACAGAAATCTCTTCTAAAATTGGTTTATAATTTCTATAGTACCTTTTAGCTAAAAACAAGACTATGAAATAACCCAATAATGTTAAAGTTATTGTTAATATTAAATTTCCTAGTAAAAATCTTCTAGAATAATTAAAAAGCTGGTTAAATATCCATAAATTATATGTTTTTGATGGAGCATTTTTTAGTAAAAATGCACCAATTTTATAAGATAAACCATATGTCGGAATCAAAACAAGAGGATTCCAAAAAGCTAAACCTGCAAATAAAGAAAGTTTACTAACTTTCTCAAAAATTAAAACAATTGCTAGTCCAATTAATCCCCCTAATCCAAAAGTTGGGAAAAGTGCAATAGCACTTCCAATTGCAAAACCCAATGCAATAGAATGCGGAGAAGTTTTTATCCTTAAAACTTCTTCAAAGTGTTTTTTTATTTTATTCTTTATTTTATGATAAATTCTTTTAACCATGTCCTATAAAGTAATGTTATATTTTTAGATTTATCCCCGAGTATTTGCTTTTAGAATAACTTCACATTCAACTAATCCTTGTAAATTACAAAATACATTAGCATCACTATCTATAGTTTTATCCTTACATGGGAGGTTATAGGGTATTAAACAATCTTGTAAGCAATATTCTATCCTAGTTATAGGACATTTAATTTTATTTTCCATATTATCTATTAAATTTTATATTTTTACAATCTTAATTGCTTTTCCATGTACAATAGCATCAGCGAGTTTTTTTCTACTTGTTTTTAAAACTCGCGAAAGAGTTGATTGTGAAATTTGCATTTGTTTTCCAGCTTTCTCTTGAGGAATTTCATTTAAATCTACAAGACGAATTGCTTCAAACTCTGGCATTGTTAAGATAGTTTCCTCTAGTTCAATCATTCTCTTTCCAGCTGGTTTAAAATAAGAAGAATCTGGTCGACCCTGGATTCTTCTCTTTATACATGGTCTTGGCATTGTTTATCTCCTAATAGGTTTAAGAGTCTAGTTCTTTTAACCTTTTCTCTGCATTATCTCTTTGAGTTTCTAGAAACTTTCTCTCTTCTTCTTGAGTTAGTGGTGATTGGTTTCTGAATCCTCTTCCTAAACCCATTCCTCTACCACAGCCTCTTCCAAGTCCTCTTCCACAAGGGCCGAGTCCTCTTCCAAGTCCTGCGCCTTTTAGAGTATAGTTAGAACTGTTTGGTTCTGTTCCTTCACAATTTCCTAGTTGTTTCCCTGTTTTTGGTCCTTGTCCATCAGGACCTGTTTGATCATATCTTGGCATTTTATCTCCTTTGCTTTTTTCAGCTTATTTAGTTATGAATATATATTCATAACCATTTATAAACCTTTTGTTTTGCATATATATTCATAATTCTGTAAAACCAGCATAATAAAGCATAAATAATACCTTTTCTATGTTTAATTATATATAACAGGGAGGTATGAAAAATGGTAGGAATTAGTTTAGCAATTTCAGGATTTCTTGCAATTATTGTAGGAATATTGGTTTTGGCATTTCCAAAATTCTTAAGAATCGCTATTGGGCTTTATCTGTTAATTATAGGAGTTTTAGAAATTATCTCAAGTTTAGCTTAATTAGGGCTTGATTTTAAGATTTGTGAAAGTTTTTAAAGAAGTTCGTATAATCCTTGATATGAAGAGTGTGAATAATCCTATAAGTGCAGTTATTTTTGATATTGGAGGTGTTTTATCTTTAGGAAAATCTAAAGATATTAATTTACAAGGCCATAGAACTTATGGAGTTCATCAATACATCTCTAAAAAATTACATATTCCTTTAGATCAGTGGTTTGATGCAATTGATTCTACTTATGCAGATGCAATAGAAGGCAAAATATCTGAAAAAAAAGCATTAAAAATAATTTCAAAAAATACAAATATTCCAGAAGCAAAATTAAGAAAAATAATTCTTAAATCTTATAAAAAAAACTTTAAACATAATAAAAAACTCTATAAATTTGCATTTAAACTTAAAAAAGCAGGATATAAAATTGCAATTTTATCTGACCAATGGCCTTTATCTCGAGAGGTTTTAGTTCATGAAAAATTTACTAAATATTTTCATCCTGTAGTTGTTTCGTGTGATATAGGTATAAGAAAACCTAATCCAAAAATTTACAAATTAATCTTAAAAAAATTAAAATTGCCTGCTAGAGAGTGTGTTTTTATAGATAATCAAACCTGGAATTTAAAACCTGCAAAAAAATTAGGATTTAAAACAGTGTTGTTTAAAGATAATAAACAGCTGTTTAAACAGCTGTTTAAGCTTGGAATAGCTGTTTAAGTTTTCAGGATAAATATAATATGGAAAAACAAGAATTTTTAAAAAAAATTGAAATCGACTTAAAAATTTCTAAAAATTCTCAATATACAGTTCAGAGTTATATTAATGCAAATCAAAGATTGATTGATTTTTTTGGTAAGACACCAGATGAAATGCAAGAAGATGATGTAAAAATGTATATGGCTGAAAAACTTAGTGATAAAGCAGCTGCATCAATAATCTTATTTTTAGCTGCAATTAAATTTGCATATTCTAATATTCTAAAAAAAGACATCACAGCAGGAATAAAAAGACCTAAGCGTGAAAAGAGAATTCCTGCTGTTTTAACAAAACAAGAAATAAGAGATTTACTAAAAGTTCTTGATACAAAAAAATCTTATTTAATGGTTGCAATGTTATATGCTTGTGGTTTTCGTGTTTCAGAATTAATCAATTTAAAAATTGAAAATTTAAATTTTGAAGAAAGAATTGGTCATATTCGTCAAGCAAAAGGTAGAAAAGATAGGATTTTTAATATTCCTAATTTTTTATATAAAAAATTAAAAAAACATATTGAAAATCAGAAAAAAGCAGGAAAAGAATATGTTTTTTCTAGTTCTTATTCTAATTCTAAGTCTAGTGAACAATTATCTATTAGAAATCTTCAAAAAATAGTTTCTTCTGCTGCTGTTCGTGCTGGAATAAATAAAGATGTTCATTGTCACACTTTAAGACATAGTTTTGCAACCCATCTTTTAGAAGATGGTGTAGATATAAGAAAAATTCAAGAGCTACTAGGTCATGCAGATCTTTCAACAACACAGATTTATACACACATTTCTTCAGAAGAACTAAAGAAAATAAAATCTCCTATTGATAAATTATAATTTTGTGATTTTTCATTTCTTTAATATTATTTGAACATATGTTTTAGAACTTCTAAATTCTTTTTAAACCATTTTTGTTATTTTAATTTAGAAAAATGGTAAATAATAAGATTTTCAGAATTCTCGAGGAGTTTATGCCTGTTATGATGAATGCAAAAGCAATTAATCAAAGAACAGATGGAATTAAAATACCTTACAAACCATTTTTTACTTCTCTTGAAGTACTTAGTTCTACATCTTCTTATCTTCATATTAAAAACGGGGCAATATTTAATCAGAAGAGAAACCAAAGAGAAATTAAAGGGCGAATGGAAATTAGAATGGGAGGTTATGAAAAAGGAGGAGCTGTAGCTGCAGGAAGTTATATTCTTCCATTAGACCTATCAAGGGTGGCATGTATGAATGAATTATCAAAAAATGCTACAGCTGCTTTTTGGGAGTGTACAAAAGATTTTGAGTCTAGATTGGGAGACACATTAGGGAAAAGAGCATCTATTTCAAGGGATAAATATATTTATTTTTCTAGAGAAAAACCTTCAGTATATATTGAAAAAGACAATAATTTTGAATTTCCATTAGAAGGTTATGGCCAGGCACTTTTAGATTTATCAAAGAAATTCCTAAGATATGAGGGATTACTATCTCATGAAATAGCATTTAATACCCAACAGATACAAAGATATTTTCTTAACTCAGAGTCCTCAAAGATATATACTTCTTCTTCAGATTTTGAATTAAAAATTGAACTTAATGCATTAGATGAGGAAGATTACATTATTCCTTACTTAGTTGTATTTCATAGAAAACAAGGAGAACTCTTACCAACTCCTAATGAAATCTTAAAACAGACTAAAAAGGCCCATAAGAATTTACAGGAAATAGTGCATGCTCCAAAAGAAAAAAATGATGGTTGCCCAACAATAATGTGTCCTAAAAATCACGGAGTTTTATTTCATGAAGTTTTTGGCCATTCAGCAGAAGCACACCGTATGCAAGCAGATGATGATGAAGATTCTTTTTTAGAATATAGTCCTGTTGTAACCTTACTTAAAGATAGAATTGGTGAACAAATAACTCCAGATTTCATAACCCTTGTTGATGATCCTGGAAGAAAGGATATGTATGGATATTATAAATTTGATAATGAAGGAATTCCTGCACAAAAAGTTTGTTTAATTGAAAATGGAAAATTAAAAAATTATATTCATGATAGACAATCTGCAGGTTATTATAAAACACAATCAAATGGTCATGGGATTTCTTCAGAAACCCTTGATCCCTGTGCACGACAGAGTAATCTAATTGTAAGTTCTAATAGGGAATATACTTTAGATCAATTAAAAAGTCAGTTAAGAGAGGAATGTTTAAAAAGAGGGAAAAAATATGGTTTGATTTTTGAAGGTGTTGGTACGGGAGAAGCTATGCCTGAAGATTGTTTTTATAATACTTTTCCTGTGAATATTTTTAGAATGTATACTAATGGGAAAAAAGAGAGAGTAAGAGGAGTTTATGTTGTTGGAACTCCGGATGAAACCTTTCCAAATATTTTGGCTACTGGAAACGATTATGATTCTTTTAGAGGTCTTTGTGGTGCAGAATCAGGAGATATTCCTGGTGAAGAAAGGGCTCCATCTCTATTATTAGCAAATTTAGGAGTAAACCAAATTAATTTTTCTACATGTTTTGATAATTTTGGTATTCCAATTATTTCATTTCCAGAACAAAAACACCATTCAAAGAGAACTTAATTAAGATTATGCTTAAAGGGAATACAGTATTTATCTTACAACTCATGAAACAGCTAACACAAAAAATTTACAAGGAAGCAACACACAAATACCAAACAGGTTTAAAAACCTCTGAACAACCAATATGTGGATATTTATCTCAACACAAGGAATTTGGATTACGAATTAATATCCGCCGGGATAAGGTTGAAGGAGTATGTTCTTTAACTGGTCAAAATTGCCATAGAAAAATGCCTTCAGGAAATCCTGAAGAATGTTTTACCTATCAAGAAGTATTTTTTTCTCCTTGCGGTTATGTGCGTAAAACAAAAGGCATAGAACTGCTTTGTGCTTTAACTGGTAGAAAATGTAACCAAACAATACTTCTAGAAAATCCTGAAGAATGCGAAACTTATCAAAAAGAATTTGGAATAATAGATGGTGAATATCCTAGATCTACTAAATAAGATAAAACCCTTAAATAATCTTAAAATTAAAATTATTTAAATTCTATTTCTTGTTTATTATTATGGAGAAACAAGTCTGTGAAAAATGTGGATATTCTGAAACAAAATCAAAATGTAAAGAGAAGTTTGGGCTAGTTTTATGTTCTGTATGTGCTAGATTTGCACCAAATGATAAAAATCAATTTGAGAAGTATGTTGATGAGAAAATAGATTGGAAATTGCTTGAGACTTTTAGAAAATATGGTCCAAGTCAATCTCCGGGAAGTTCGCAAAAATCAGGAATGCTTCAAACTGCTGAAAAAGGAAAAGTAATTAGTCGTGCACCACTTGGCTATGGTGTTGTTGATGGAACACTTGTACAAAATTCTGATGCATCTAGAGTTCATTCACTATTTAAAACCTTTTTAGAAAAAGATTATTCTTTAAACAGTCTTGCAAAGAATTATGGTTTATCGGTTAACGGATTAAAAAAAGTTCTTTCTAATAGAACTTATTTGGGTGAAATAAAATTCTCAGGAAGATTAATCAAAGGTAGTCATAAATCTCTTGTCTCCCCAGAAATATTTTATGCTGTTCAAAGAAAATTAGGAGAGATTTGTAAGGTCAGGTAATTATTTTTCTCCAATTCTTCCGACATATTCAAAACTACCATAATGGTCTGCAGTTATATATGTGTCTCCAGTTACTCTGTCTACCACTAATCTTTCAGGTCTTTTTGAATTTAGAATGCTTAGTTCAACATAATCTTCTGCAGGTGGAAGTAACCTTAGAGAATTATTAAATCTCTTGTGTCTTGCATGATTTTCATATACTTCATTAAATGATTCCCAGGATTGTAGAACTCTTCTTACAATTGAGATAGCAGTTCTTTCTTTTTCAACCCACTTTTGTCGTGCTTTTCTTCCTTCTGTTTTAAATTTAAAATTTCCCATAAAATCATAGAGAAATAATCACTTTTAAACCTTTGTATTTGTCACAATTGTGGAGTGATAACAAATATAGAACTCTGAATGAATTTTATCTATAAGAAGTCTGTCTTCTAGCTCTTGCTTTACTATCTCCAGGTTTACAAGCCTCTTTTCTTCTAGTATCTGCAATAATTAGATGTCTGTCATAGGCAATATAAGCCTTTTTCAATTTTTCAGATTTAGTAAACTCTACAATTGCCCTAGCAATTGCTAATCTTGAGGCTGCTACTCTGGATGAAAGCCCCCCACCAACAACATTCACTCTAATCTCAAAATTAAGTTTATCCTTATTTGATTCAAAAACATCTTGAGCAATGATTATTGGTTCTTGTAATTCTAATTGTTGTAATTCTGGAAAGAATTCAATCGGCTTTCCGTTTATTTTTATGTCTATCTTTCCCTTACCTTGTTTTATTGTTGCCTTTGCAACTGCACTTTTTCTTTTACCTATAACCACAAGGTTTTTATTTTTCAATTTTTCTTCTGCCATTTTTTCTTTTCGTTTAAATTAATTCTGAAATACGTTTAATTGTCATAGATTTCATAGGTTGTTTTAAATTAAGTTTTATAGTTTTATCAAGGTCTTCTTTTTTTATGTTTTTAATTTCTTCGTTAGTACTAGAATAACATTTTAAATTTCTATAAGCTTGTTTTCCTCTAGCATTATATCTTGGTAACATTCCCCTAATCATTCTTTTAACTAGTTTTTCAGGGTCTTTTGAAATTTTAGGACCTTTTTGAGAACTTCCACCCATTCTTCTTAATTTACCTATTTTTTCCACAGGGTTTTTCCTTGGTCCAGAAATAATTGCCTTTTCTACATTAATCATAATTACTTTTTTCCCTTTTAATAGTTCTTTACTAACATAAGACCCTAATCTTCCAACTGCAGTTTTTTCAGCATCAATGATTATTCTATTTTGATTTGTTTTCTCTTTTCCTAATATTTTTTCTTTTTCTTCCATCTTCTTAATTTATTATTTCAAGTGAATTTAATTTAGGATTCTTTTTTAATTCTTCTTTAATCTCTGCAAAACTAGAACCAGACTTTTTAATTTTTTCAATTGCTTTTTGAGAAGCAGAAAGAGCAATAATCCTTACTTTTTTTGTTAAATCTCCTGATGACAGGATTTTTCCAAGAAATAATATTTCAGATGATTTTATCTTTTCTATTTTTTTATCTAATTCACTAAGATTTATATTCTTTTGCTGTCTTCTAGGTTTTGCCAGTTCTTTAGCAATCTCTGGGACTGATTTTTTTAAATTCATTAAAGTTTCAACTAGATATACATTTCTTTTTCTCCTAATTCTTTTTTCTATTTGCCCTTTACTTTTTGTTTTTTTCTTTTGTTTTTCCATTTTCTTTTGTTTCCTGTGTTTTTCTTCTCAAGGGTTTTTTAATGCGGGGAGAAGGATTTGAACCCTCGCAGGCATAAAGCCAACGCGTGTCTATGACCTTAGACTGTTAGATTACCTTAGCGCGTCCCGTTTGACCGCTCCGGCATCCCCGCCTATTTAATTTTTTTAGACAATTCACTTAAACTATTTTCAAGTACTTTTATTGATTCTAAAAAAATGTCCTTGGTTTTTAATTGGCCCCATGATTCTACAACTAAGATTAAATCTCCTTTGTTGTCAATTGTTACACCTGGATAATTTTTCATATCTTCTTGGTCTAAATCACATTGCCATTCTTGTCTCAACTTTAGTTTTCCATCACTAAATTCAAATATTTTAGGATAATGTTTTGCCAGTTCTTCATACTTTTCTCCTTGGCTTGAAATTTTTATTTGACAAGCCTCTTTATAATAGATTAATCCTGGAGAAAATTTTGCATGTTCCTTACCAAGTCCTAATTTTGCTCTTGCAACCATTTCTATTTCTTGACCTTTATTTAAATAAACTATAGGCATTTCTTTGTAAGCAACATCATCCCCAAATTCAGAAGATAAAACTTCAGTTCCTTCGTTAATACCTTTAACCTTTAATTTTAATTCAATATATTTGCCCTGCTTTAATTTTTGATTTTTTAATGGAATTAATCCAACCCGGTGGGCAATAATTTGATCATTTAATGCAGAATCATTCTTGTATATATCTACTTCATCAATAGCTAAAATAGGTATTTCTGTTAAACTTCTTCTTAAAGCATTAGCTAAGCTGATATTCACATCTGTATAAAATGTTATTCTATCTTCTGCTTTTTCTATTTTTTTTATCATTTGCTTTTTATCCTTATTATTCCTATTTATTTATGTCTTTTAAACTTATTTAATTTATTATTATACTCTTCTACCTCTTCGTCCGCCTTTCTTCTTAGGTCCTCCTCTAGGTAACGGGGTTGAGTCACTTATTGAGATTACTCTAAATCCTTCTTTTGTAAGGGTTCTTACAACTGCATGGGCTCCAGGGCCTGCACCAGGACTTCCAGCTTTACCTTTAATCTTTACATATAAAGAAGTAATTCCATAATCTCTTGCAAGTTCCCCAATTCTTTTTGCAATAAACATCGCAATTGTTGGATTAGCCTTTAATCTTGAATGTTTTGTAACTTGGCCCCCAGTAACTTTTCCAATTGTGTTTCCTGCTAAATCTGTAAGTTGTGCAATTGTATTATTAAATGTAGTATGAACATGGATTATTCCAACTTTTTCTTGATCTTTTGCCATTTTATTCTCCTTTCTCCATTGTTTCTTCAGTAGATTTATCTTCTGTTTCTTCTAATTCTTCAATATTTTCTTTTACAACTTCCTTCTTTTTTGCTTTTCCTTTTTTGATTTTTAATTGTAATTTATCTTCTAGTTCTTTAGTAACTATAAATGAAGGAGAATTGACAACCTTGCCATTGACTAAGACATGTTTATGTGCAATTAATTGTCTTGCTTGTCTTGGGCTGTTTGCAAGACCTTTTTTGAAAACAAATGTTTCCAATCTTCTGCTTAAATAATCTTCTTTTGTTAAGGCTAAAACATCAGAAATATCTTTTACATTAAGACCAATTTTATTTAATTTTATAAAAAACTTTTGTTTCTCTTCTTCTGATTTAGAAATCAGGTTTTTAGCCCTTCTTCTTATTTTAGAAATTTCTGCTTCTGCTTTCCAAATCTCTTTTTTATTCTTTAGACCAAATTTATCTTTTATAGTATTTTCCTCTTCAATTCTAGGTTTATCAAATGGTTTTTTAGGCCTTTTATACAATTTTCTTTTTCTTTTTATATCTCCCATTTTTACTTCTTAGCTTTCTTTCTAACGCCAACAGCTCCCCCTTTTTTTCTATTTCTTCTAAAATTAGATCTTGTTTTCTGTCCACGAACAGGTAGTCCTGCAGAATGTCTAACACCCCTATAACTTTTCATTTTCTTTAATTTTTTAATATCAAATTCTTTTTGTAAATCTAAATCTGCACCAACAAGGTGAATTTCTTTTCCACTATCAACATCTTTTCTTCTATTTAATAAAAAATTTGGGATTTCAGGATTTTGAATAAATTGAGTAATCTTTTCAATTTCTTGAGGTGTTAATTCTTGAATCTGTTTCTTCTTATCTAAATTTAATTTTTTACAAATAGCATTTGAAAATGCCCAAGAAATGCCTTTGATTAGTTGCAATCCAGAATAAATATCTTTGTCTCCAGGAATATCTTTTGCTAGAATTCTAATTAGTTTTGCTTCTTCTTTACCCGGGTTTCTTTCCTTTTTCTTTATTTCTTCTTTAGGTTCAATTTTATCTTCTTTCTTCATCTTATCTTCTTTCTGGTTTTTTGCCATTTTTAATTGTTTGTTTTTTGTTTTTATCTAATAAATAGGTTATTCCTTTGTATTTCAGTAAGTTCTTCTACTAATCTTCTTTCAATTGCTTTTTTTGGATCTGGAATATTTGAAACTCTTTTTTTCATTTCTTCAAATGACTCAAAAGGCCTTTTCTCTCTTTCTTCAACAATTGCCTTAGTATGTTTTTTCCCAAATCCTGGTAGCAATTCAAATTGATGAAGTCTAGTGTTTATTGCCCTAGCATCATTAAAAAAAGCAACAAACTTTTTTTCTTGTTCTGTTACTATTTTTTCTATAAGTTCTATTAATTGTAATCTCGCAGTCTCAGTTAATTTTTCTCTTGGTAGTCTTCCAAGGATGTAGAGAACCTTGTCCCTTTCACCTTCTCCAATATAAACTTTTTCTCCAATTTCAAAAGAAAGTCCCCTTCTAGGAACTAGTTGCAATAATGTTAAATTTTTCTCTCCCATAGCTTGAGCTATAGGCATTATCTTCTTCTCTAGAGGATACCCATAGGGTAGGAAATCTAGTACTATAACATATTCTTCTTTTTCCATTTTCTTTATTTTTTGATAACTTCAAGTATTTTTTTAATTTCATCTTGGTCGAGTGATACTTCTGGAAGAATTTTGTTTAAATCGCTAGCATCTTGTGGAGAAAAGTCCACAATTTTTACTATATGACTTTCTTTTAATTTTAATAATCCTAATTTTTCTAAATCTTCTTTCATTTTTTTTGCATCATTTCCTGTTTTTTTTGTGAATCGCTTAGCAAAGCTCTTTATTTTTTCAGCACTTTCATTATCTTTTGTTAAGTCTATTACTTCTGCTAAGGTCAATGGGGTTGAATTTTTTATCATTTTATTTGATTTTATCCTTTATTTTAGTTTTCTTAGATGGACAGGATGAATTATAAAGGTTTTTATTTTATTTCCATCATTTAGTTTAATTAAATTATAAGTTCCTCGTATTCCTATAATTTGTCCGCTTTTCCCAATTATCCTTTCTGGAAAGCTAGCAGCAATCCCTTTTTCTCTTACTACTGCAACTCTATCTCCATCTTTAAATTTCTTAAAGTATCTACTAAGACTAATCTTCCCCTTTTGCCTTACTTTTTTTGCCTTCATTTTTATATTTTTCCTACTCCTTATTTTTTATTTCTTCTATTATTTTTTTTAATGATTCATCAATGCAAACAAAGACATTTAAACCTTGTGTTTCTGAAAAGTAACCCTTTCCGTCGATCATTATGTGGGCCTTTATCTCATAGGTTTTTTTATCTTGTTTTTTATGTTCTTTTAGTTCTAATTTTAATTCTTGAAACTCTATAAACTCTCTTATCTTTTCAGCATATTTTCCTACTAATTTTTTGACTATTATTATTTCAGGGATATCTAGTTCGAAATTGCTTAAAACAATATTTCCCCCAAGTTCTTCTCTTATCATTTAAAATCAAGAAAAAGTCCCTTTAAAAAACTTTTTACTACTTGATTATTAAGATATTCTTAAAAATTCCCCCTATTTTATGAATATTTAGCACAAATTGGGAATTTTCCTAAAAACTAGAATTTTGAGTATTTTGTTCACTAAAAAGGTTATCAATACTCTCTATTTCTTCTACATCATTTAAATTTTCATCTATATTCAATTCTGGCTCAATATCTAAATTTTCATTAGTCTCTTGATTATCATTCCTAAAATTTGGTTTTTCTTCTTCAATCATAGTAGAAGGACCAACAGATTTACTTACTTCTCCTAATTCTAAATTCCCCTTATCTCTTTCTTTTTCCATTCCTCCAATTATTGCTGCAGTCATTCTAGGACCCCAAACTTGATGCATACAGGGTTTGCAAATGTCTACAACACTATTTTCAGAAATATCTGAATTACAATATACACACCTCTTTACCATTTTTTATGAAAAGCCATAGATTAAAGCCTTTTTAAATTTTTATGAACTAATTTATACTATTTAAAATATTTTTATCCCTGTTAACTAGAAATTATTTTTCAAAACCTTTAAAAAGATAGACTTTATACTACTAATATGAAAAGAGGATTAACAATAAGTTTTGTATTTGCATTGATATTTGCAATAAGTTTTATTAGTGCTGAATGTGCACTTGATGCAACATTACTTAATCAGGACCCTTATCCAGCAGTTCCTGGAGAATATGTAAAACTTGTTTTTCAAGTTACTGGAACTGAAAGTCCTGATTGTAAGAATATATTCTTTGAATTAGTTCCAGAGTATCCCATTATATTTAATCCAGATTCTGACCCCAAAGTTAATATTAAAGGAGGAACTTTTATTACAGGTTTTAGTTCGAGTATTCTAGTACCTTATAAGGTTAGAGTTGACGAAAACTCTCTTGATGGAGAAAATCCAATTAAAGTTAGATTTTCCACAACATCTAATCTAACTTTAAAGAATCAACAAAAAGAATTCAATCTTACTGTTGAGGATTCTAAAACAGACTTTGAAGTGTTTATAAAAGATTATGATTATATTACAAAAATAATAACTTTTGAAATTTTAAATATTGGTAAAATTGATGTGCAAGCTTTGACTGTGGATATACCTCAACAAGAAAATATTGTTGTTAAGGGTTCTCAAAGAAATATTGTTGGAGATTTAGATTCTAATGATTATTCTACTGCAGAGTTTGAAGCAACACCATCTAATGGAGAGATTACATTAAAGATTTTATATACTGATTCAATTAACGTCAGAAGAGAAGTAGAGAAAACAGTTACATTTAATTCAAAATATTTTGAAGAAAGAAATGGAGATAAAGCAGGAGTTTCTCCTTGGACATATTTTATTATAATTGCGGTTCTTGTTGTTTTAGTTTATTGGTGGTTTAAGAGGAAAAAAAACAAGAAAAAATAATTATCTGAATATTTATTTTTTTGTAAAATACTGTAAAATATTTTCAAAAATACCTATTTTTTTCTTTTTTAAAGATAATGTCTGATTTCCTAATGTTTTTTTCTTTTGGGTTTTCGGAGCTACATATTCTCTAGAATGTTTACCAAATCCAATTTCATCCAAATTTTTTAATGCAGCCCTATGTATGTTCCTCTCTCCTGGATTAAAAAAACTATTCACTTTTATAAATAATCCCATATCATTAATATAATCTATATCATTTAATCTCCAATCATATTTTACTCCCCTTATGGAAACATCATAATCTCCTTCTAAAGGACCAACTTTTTTTATAAAAATTAATGTTCCCCCATAATAATCTATAGCTTGCTGTTTTGAATGGAATAAAGGAGCATCTAAACATAGATAGGGAGTTTGATTTAAATCAAAAACTAATTCTTCTGCAGAACAATATCCTTGCTCTCCGGGTTTCATATCTCTTATAACAACTCCCAAGTTTTTCCCTTTTACAAGTTTTCCAATTAAACCCATAATGATTTAGAGTTTCGAGATTTATAAAAATTATTATATTCTACTTATTCATATCTTAATGCATCTACAGGATTTGTTTTTGATGCATTAATCGCAGGAATAACACCAGATATTGCTCCGGTTATTGTAGCAAATAAAATACACCCTGCAAAGAGGACAATTGAATAATGTGGGCTTAAAAAACCCCATCCCAAGTCTCCTAGTAGTTTTCCTCCAATAGCACTTAATCCCCACCCAATTAATACCCCAATTACTCCAGCCATAAATCCAAGAAATGCAGATTCAAACAAAAATATTTTAAATATTTCTGAATTTCTTGCACCAATTGATTTCATTACTCCAATTTCTCTCACTCTCTCTAAAACAGAGGTTACCATTGTATTTGCAGTATTAACTGCAGAAACTAAAACAGAAATTAAAGCAATTAAAACAACAAAACCAACAATAATATTTAATGCACTTGAATAACTAGCTAACATATCTTCAAAAGATTGGACAAAAAAGTCCTCTTTTCCTTCTTCAAGTCCTCTTTGTTTTCTCAAACTCTTTTCAATATTACTCACTACTTTTTTTATGTCTGTGGTATCAATCTCTGCAATGATATATCCATAAGAAAAGTTTTCATTGTTGTATAATTCTTCATAATAATCATTTGTGATATAAACTTGGGCATCATCTTGAGGACTTCCAACTGATTCATAAAAGCCCACTATCTCCAAATCCTTACCATCAATCTTTATAGGATCATTTATATCATAAGCATTTGAAAATATTTTATCTGGAAGAAGATAATTATAACCTACTACAATTTTTCCATTATCCCCATCTCTTAATTCTCTTCCTTTTTCTATATCAATATTAAAAATATCCATAATTAAAGGTTCTTTAGGATCATAAGAAATTAAGAAAGTATATTTTTTTACTGTTTTTTGTTTTACTTCTACAACTTTAAAATATACGCCACTTGCCTCTAAAACTCCTGAAGCTTGTTGAACTGCCTTTAAATCAGCATCAGTTAATTTAAATGTATTATCCAGTCCAGGTATTCCAGCACCTCCTTTAGCTTGAATCATAATTTTATTAGCAGAAGAACTAGAACTCATTTCTCCCATATAATCATATAATCCCCAACCAAAACTAATAAATATAAAAATTGTTGTTATTCCAATAAATATAGATAAAATTGTAAGTAAACTCCTTGTCTTTCTATGTGAAAGATTTTTTAATGAATATTTTATACTTTCTTTTCCAATTACCATTCTTAGTTACCCCTCAATGCATCTACAGGATTTTGTTTAGCTGCTTGCATTGCAGGAGCAATTCCTGCAATAGCACCTACCATAAAGCTACCAATAAGTGTAGATGTAATTAAATAATAATTCATATTTAGACTAAGCTCACTTCCAAGAAAACTATTAATCCCTATTAATCCTGCAAAACCAATAAACATTCCAAAAACAACTCCTATAAGGCCCCCAGCTAAACCCATCATCCCTGATTCTATTAAAAATTGATAGAATATATTTGAATTTCTTGCACCAATTGCTTTCATGATTCCTATCTCTTTTTTTCTTTCTAAAACAGAGGTAGTCATAGTATTAATAATCCCAATTGCACCAACTATTATTGAAATTGATGCAATAATCACAATAAAAACCTGCACCCCTCCGAGGATGGTATTCACACTAGCAAGAATTGCATCAGGAGTTTGTACTTCAAAGTCTTCTTCACCTACTTTAACACCACGCCTTTTTCTTAATAATTTTTCTATTTCTTCTTTAGCTCTGTCCATAGAATCTCTATCTTTAATCTTAACTGCAATAATATCTACATTGTCCCCATATCCTGCAAGATCCTCTAGTTCCCCATTCATCATAATAACTACTTTATCCATTAAAAGAGAACCTTGTTTTTCTAATATACCAATAACTTCAAATTTTTTATCTTGAATGAGAATTTTATCTCCTGCTTTTATTGCTTTGTCAAATCCACTTTTTTCTTTTATAGAATAATCATAACCAATCACCACCCTGTTTGTATCTCCAGGTTTTAAGAGTCTTCCTTGTTCAGCTTTTAAATCTAATGCTTCATAAATATTATTCATTGATTGTTCATCTTCATCAACAGAAACAGCATTGTAGATTTCTAATTTATCATTAAATTCCATTTTTATACTTTCTATAACTCTCGGAATGGCATACTCTACAAAACTGAGTTTTCCTATTGCCTCAGAATCTTGTCTTGTTAAAGGATTTGTTACTAGACTTCCCGGAGGCCCATAAGAGTTTAATCCTCCTGCTTGTACAGTTATAACTTGTGTTTCAGAAATTCCAAATTGCGCACCAATTGCTGCCTTTAATCCACTCCCAAGAGTAATTAGGGAGATAACTGCAGCAATCCCAATAAAAATCCCTATAAGTGTTAACCAACTCCTAATTCCTCTTCTTCTAAGGTTTCTAAATCCAAATAAAAAATAATTTACCATAAATCTTCATCTTAATTTTTTATTTCAACCCATTTATTGTTTTTCTTCTTTGTGACTTTATTTATTAATCCGTCAACCAACCAGTAGATTTTTTCTGCATGAAGTTTTGCTAATTCTGGGTCGTGTGTAACCATAATTATTGTTTTTCCTTTTTTATGTAATGCTTCTAAAAACTCAATTACCTTTCCACCGCTTTTTGTATCTAGATTTCCAGTAGGTTCATCTGCTAAAACAACTTCAGGATCATTTGCAAGTGCTCTTGCAATTGCAACCCTTTGTTGCTGTCCCCCAGAAAGTTGATTAGGATAATGGTCCATTCTATCTCCAAGTTCTATCATTGTTAATAATCGTTCAGCTTCTTTTTCTCTTGCTTCTGTACTAACATTTTGGAACATCATAGGAAGCATTACATTTTCTTTTGCAGTTAGATTTGGGATTAAATTAAACTGTTGAAAAATAAAACCTATTTTTTTCCCACGAATCTGGGCTAAATCCGATTCTTCTAAATGTGAAATATTATGGTGGTCTAAATAAATCTCTCCTTTTGTAGGAGTATCAAGACTTCCTATTAAATTCATACTAGTAGATTTTCCAGAACCAGAAGGACCCATGATTGCGACAAATTCACCTTCTTTTATTTCTAGACTTATTCCTGCAACAGCTTTTACTTCAGTCTCTCCCATCTTATAGATTTTGAAGACTTCATTAAGTCGAATCACATCTTTTCCTTTTTTCTTTGCTCTTAAAAGAGAATTTGTTTTATTACTCTTTTTCATATTTTTATATATGAACAAAAGCTTTAAAAATGCATTGTCTCTGAAATTAATATGATAATCCCTATTAGATGTTTTTCATGTGGCAAACCAATTGCCCATTTATGGAAAAAATTCCAAGATAAAGTAGAAGCAGGAGAAGAAGCTGCAAAAGTACTTGATGAACTTGGAGTAGAAAGATATTGTTGCAGAGCAGCATTTTTAGGTCAGACTGATTCTTTAAAATTGGTTAATAAGTTTAAGAAGTTCTAATTTTAAACAGGTTATAGTAGTTTATAATAATTATTTTATAGAAATGTATCATTTGTTTGATAAATATAATAAAAATATAAAAAAAAGCAAGACAACTTTATGCATTCCCACCCAGGGGCAGTACCAACATAAACATAGGAAGCTTAACTTCTGTGTTCGGAATGGGAACAGGTGTTTCCAACCTACTATGGTCGTCTTAAAATTCATACAAATTCTGACTTTATAAAGCTTCTCTTTTTACAATCCAAAGAATTTTAAACACTTGAATTATGTTCAATTATGTGAGGGAGTGCCGGAGCGGTCAAACGGGACTGGCTCAAGACCAGTTGGCTTTATGCCTGCAGGGGTCCGAATCCTCTCTCCCTCATCTTTATTTAATAAGATAGGTGGTTAAATAAGACTTAAAAATCCTTTTTGAATTATTAAAAATCCAGAAATTAAAAGTAATAATTTTGGGACTACAGCTACAAGAGAAATTAAAAGAAGAACAGCACCAAGCAAGTCAAATCCACTAGCAATACTCTTTGTCAGTACAAATAATCCTTTGATTATTAAAACAACAGCTAAGAAAATAATCAACCAATGATAAATATTTATTCCAAATGCAATTGAGAACATTACTGATGCTGCAATTATATCAAATATTCCTAATATTCTTACTATCATAATCTTTTTAACCTATATATGGTTTTTAAATTTTGTTACAGACATGTGCCCGAGTAACTCAGTTTGGATTAGAGTGCCACCCTCCTAAGGTGGAAGTCGTAGGTTCAAGTCCTACCTCGGGCATGTCTTAAACTTTAAAAACCCCCTAGCATATCTAATAAATATGCGTGGGTAGTTTAGTGGCAGAATAACTGGCTTCCAACCAGTTGACCCGGGTTCAAGTCCCGGCCCGCGCATATTACTAAAATAAAATGACAAAAACAGAAAAATTAGGAAATTGGTATGATAAGAATTATAAAAAATTACTGATTTTCCCAGCATTGCTTTTAATTTTATCTCTAGTTTATTTAGGATATTTTTACTCTCAAAATCAAGATATAATTCATAAAGATGTTTCTTTAACAGGGGGAACAACAGTTACTATAGATTCTTCAGTTTCTGTAGAAGATTTAAAATTAGAGTTGTCAAAAACATTTGAAGATTTAGTAGTAAGAGCTATTTCAGATAATACTGGGCAACAGACAAGAGTAATAATTACTGTTCCTGAAGAACCAGATGCAATTGTTCCAATTTTAGAAGATTATCTTGGAATTAAATTAACAGAAGAAAATTCAAGTATTGAGTTTACTGGAAGTAGTTTAAGTCAAGACTTTTATGTACAACTCCAGATAGCTCTTATTACTGCATTTTTATTAATGGCCTTAGTTGTATTTTTAATTTTTAGTAAGTCTTTTAAGATTAAACTTTTAGTTTCTATTTTGACTATCTCTGTTTTAATTTTATTTGTATTATTAAAAGGGATATACTTAATAATTCCATTCATAGGATTACTTTTAATTTTCTATCTTTATATTAAATATTCTGTTCCTAGCTTTGCAGTTATTGTTTCTGCTTTTGCAGATATTCTAATGACCTTGGCTTTAGTAGATTTAATTGGATTAAAAATTTCTACAGCAGGAATTGTGGCATTCTTAATGTTGATAGGTTATTCTGTAGATACAGACATATTGTTAACAACAAGGATGTTAAGGAGAAAAGAATCTGTTAGACAAGCACTTTTTGGAGCATTTAAAACAGGAACAACAATGACTCTAACATCTATCTTTGCACTAGTTGCAGCATTAATAACTGTTTATAGTGTATCTCCCATTTTAACTCAGATATTCACAATATTATTAATTGGATTATTGTTTGACCTATTCAATACCTGGATTACTAATGCTTCTTTGATTAAATGGTATGTCGAGGTAAAACAATGAAATTTGTAACACCTCTTTGGTTGCCGGAACTCCTAGAAACCCGCAGGAGGTTTGTAGAATGAAATTAACTTGGAGAATTTGGATGTTAATTGCATTTTTAATTTTCTCTTTAATTTCTATTTTTTCTATTCCTCCCCAGTTTTTAGAAAAAGGGCTTATTGTAAAATCAGTTGAACAAAATTCATCAGTTTTTGATTTAGGTCTAAGAGCTGGAATGATTATACAAGAGATTAATGGTCAGACAATAGAAACCATTGAAGATTATTCAAATTCTATGTCTATATTTTCAGATTTACAAGAACATAAATTAGATATAAAAACTAAAGAAGTTGAGATAATTAATTTATTTTCAGCAGAGATTGTAGACCAGATTCAATTAGAAGAAATACCTTTTACAAGGATACAGACAGGATTAGATATTCGTGGAGGTGCACGTGCATTGGTTGGTTCTGAAGAAAAACTTACAAATTCTGAAGTTGAAGATTTAATTGCAGTATCCCAGGAAAGATTAAATATCTATGGTTTAAGTGATGTAAAACTTAAAAGAGTTTCTGATTTGTCTGGAAATAATTATATGCTTGTTGAAATTGCAGGTTCAACCCCTTCAGATTTACAAGATTTAATTGCTAAACAAGGAAAATTTGAAGCAAAAATTGGAAATGACACTGTCTTTCGAGGAGGAGATGAAGATATAACTTATGTTGCTAGAAGCGGGCAAGATTCTGGAATTTATGATTGTAGGCAAAGTTCAGAAGAACAATGGGTTTGTTTATTCAGATTTGCGATTTCTTTAAGTGTAGATGCTGCAGAGAATTATGCTCAGGTTACAAAAAATATTCCAATAAATGCAACAAATCCAGCCTATCTAGAAAAAACAATTGATTTTTATCTAGATGATATAATGACTGATTCTCTTTTAATAAGTAAAGATCTTCAAGGAAGCGATGTAACTCAACATTCTATTCAAGGTTCTGGTTCAGGTACAACTCAAAAAGAAGCATATGATAATGCTCAACAAGATATGAAAAAACTTCAGACAGTTTTAATTACAGGAAGTTTACCATTTAAATTAAAAATTGTAAAAACAGATCAGATATCTCCAGTATTAGGCCAAGGTTTCATAAGAAAAATTTTCTTAGCAGGATTATTCGCATTAATTGCAGTCTCTTTAGTTATTTTAATTAGGTATAGAAGTTGGAAAATTTCTTTAGCATTACTTGTAGCGTCTATATCTGAAGTGGTGATAATTTTAGGATTTGCTTCATTAATTAATTGGAATTTAGACTTACCAAGTATTGCAGGAATAATTGCCACAATAGGAACAGGAGTAGATCATTTAATTGTTATTTTAGATGAATCTAGAAATACTTCTGAGAGTATTAAAGAGAGAATTAAGAAAGCATTATTTATTGTAATGACTGCATATTTCACAACTGTAGTAGCTCTTCTTCCTCTTTATTGGGCTGGAGCAGGACTTTTAAAAGGATTTGCAGTTACAACTTTAATTGGAATAACTACTGGAGTTTTAATAACAAGACCCGCATTTGCAGACATAATTAAAAAACTTTCTAATTAATCAAATGTATCCTAAATGGCATATTTTGTATGGATTTATTTTTTCTTGTATTTTTTATTTTTTCTTTGAATTTAGTTTTTTAGCCTGTTCAATTATTTTTTTGTCTTCATTTTTATTTGATGTAGATCATTATTTGAATTATGTTTTTAAAAACAGGGATTTTAGTATAAAAAAAGCTTATCTATGGAACATCCAACGAGGCCGTAGGTGGAGAATGCTTCCTTACAAAGAAAAACAGAAACATAAAATAACATTTTTTATGTTTCACGGGATTGAGTTTATGTTACTCTTGATAATTTTATCTTATTTTAATGTGTTATTTTTCCTGATGTTTTTAGGGGTTTTTCTTCACATGGTTTTAGATTACATAGATATTTTTTATCAACATGATTTATGGTATTCAAAATTCTCTGAAATATACATTTTAGTAAGAAATAAAAAGAAAAAAGAGTTTAGTTAATAAGGAATCACACTCTTTTCAGATTTAAATTCAGAATAAAACCTTTTTATTGCTTGTAATGGGAAAAGGATTCCGTATAATAAAACTAGATAGGGTAATAAGTTCAAGACTCCAAAAACAAAAAGCGCATCAAATATACTTATTTTAAAAAACCCGGTTATTTCATTTTTAATTTTATTGCTGTTATCGTCTTCTTCTGCGTCAATTCTTTTATCAAGACTCTTTAATTTTTCAAATTCGTTTAATTTAATATAAACTTCATACTTTTTTAATTTTACAAAATTATTTATCATTAAACTATATGTCGCAATACCTCCAACTATTAAAAAAACATAATTTGGAATAATTGTAGGATTATTTATAAAAGCCCCTATAGAAATTCCAATTATAATCAATGGATTAACAATGATATGAGTCATTAAATCAAGATAAAAACCTCTAGAAGACTCCATTTTTTTCCATCTTGCAACTTCCCCATCAGAGCAATCTATGAAAAAAGCTAATTGAAATAGTAGGATTGCAATCAAAGAATAAAAATAGTTTCCAAACATAAAAAGAATTCCTACAATAATGCCCAATACCAACATCATAAAGGTTATTTGATTTGGAACTAAGGGGGTTTTGATAAATAACCATGTAAAATAGATAGAAACTTTCCTTGCAAATAATATCCTCCAAGGAGGCTTTGTTTTATATTTTGGGACACAGATTTTTCTTAATTCTTTTATTGAAACCATATTTTTATTCAGACCCCGAGATATTTAAAATTATGCGTTATTACTGAGGAACAATCCTCTATTTTAGAAATATTTATAAACACTAGTAACACTAGTAATAAATGAAAAAGATAGTTTGGAAGAATAAATCTAATGGGCAGTTATGTGTTACTATTCCTAAAGGTTCTGGAATAAAAAATGGAGATATTGTGAATATTCAACAAGAGAAAGTAAGAATAGTTGTTTACACCCCAATTATTGGAGATCTATTTCATTATGGGCATTTACAAATTTTAGAAAAAGCAAATGAACTAGGAGATTTTCATATTTGTGGAGTTATCACTGATGAAGCTGTAAAATCTTATAAAGGAGAACCTATTGCTAATTTTAATGAAAGGAAAGCAATAATTTCTAATTTAAGGTGTGTAGATATGGTTATGCCTCAGGATATCCTTGAGCCGATTGAAAACTTAAAAAAAATTAAACAGCAGTTTCCAAATGCAAAATTAATTGCTGTTTATGGTTCAAATTGGAAAAAAGCACCAGGCCAGGACCAGATTAAAAGGTTGGGAGTTGAAATTATAAATTATGACTTTTATGAAAGACTATCCAACGAAAAAATTTTGGAAAAAATTTTAAAGAATAAAAAAAAGGAAGAAAAAACATGAAAAGAAAAATAAATAAAATTTTATTAATGACTCCGAGATATACTTTGTATAAAAACGATATCAGAAGAGCAGTTACTCCAATGGGTCTTGCTTCTATAGCAGCTTTTTTGGAAAAAGAAGGTTATGAAGTAAAAATAATCGATGTTGCAATAGAAGGTTATCATAACCTAAAAGAACACGGAGAATTTGTAACTTATGGTTTAAGTGATGAAGAAATAAAAAAAAATATTAAAGAATTTAATCCGGATGTTGTTGGAGTCTCATGTATTTTTTCAACGCAATATGAAAATGCAAAAGCTATTTTAAAACTTACAAAGGAATTAAACAAGAACATAATTACATTAATAGGGGGTTCCCACCCAACATATGATATTGAAAATGTGATTCAATTAGATTATGTGGATTACATAATAATGGGAGAAGGAGAAATACCTACATTAAAGCTTCTTAATGCTCTTAATGTAGACGAGGATATTTCAAAAATTGGTGGTCTTGCATACAGAATAAATAGTCAAAATTTCATTAATGATGCTCTTGAATATGTGGGGGATGTAAATACTCTCCCAGTTCCAGCAAGGCATCTTCTAAACATGGAAAAATATTTTGAGATCAATATTCCACAAAACCCCTATCCTGAAGGAAAAAGAGTAATACAAATAATTACATCAAGGGGCTGTCCGGCAAGATGTGTTTTCTGCACAACAACAAATTTTTGGGGAAATCGTTATAGGGGTAGAACCTCCGAAAATGTGCTTAGGGAGATAAAAGAGTTAAAAGAGAAATATAATATTGACGAAATTCAGTTTACAGATGATAATTTAACATTAAATAAAGAAAGAGCAATAAAAATTGTAAAAGGATTGCAAGAGATGAATATAAAATGGTGCGTTCCTCAAGGAATAGCTGTGTGGGCATTAGATGAAGAACTTCTTGAGGAAATGAAAAAATCGGGTTGTTATCAACTGACATTTGCCATTGAAAGTGGCAATCAGTACGTTTTAAGTAATTTAATAAAAAAACCATTAGATTTAAATCGAGTTAAACCGCTTGTGCTAAAGGCAAAACAATTAGGAATAAAAGTTCATGCATTCAACATCTGTGGAATTCCCGGAGAAACTATTGAACAGATGTATGAAACCTATAATTTTGTTAAGGATTGTGGTTTTGATACGGCCTCATTTTTTCTTGCAACCCCCCTAGTTGGCTCTGAATTATTGAAAATATGTAGGGAAGAGGGTTATTTGCGTAAAGGAATAACAACAAATGATCAGCTATATAAAATAGGAAACATTAATACTCCTGAATTTAAGGCAGAAGAAGTTCAGAAGCTTGTTGCTAAATTTAATTATGATTATAATAAAAAAGATACAAGGGAAAAAAGATTTGAAAAAGGAAAGTACTAAAAATGTTACAAGAAAAAATAGTTTATGTTGGGATGAGTGCCGATTTATTACACCCGGGACATTTAAACATAATTGACGGAGCAAGAAAATTAGGCAGAGTAGTTATTGGTTTATTAACGGATAAAGCAATTGCAAGTTATAAAAGATTACCCCATATGAATTTTGAACAAAGAAAAATAATTGTAAAGAATATTAAGGGTGTTGAAGAGGTTATCCCTCAAGAAACTTTAGATTATATCCCTAATTTAAGAAAAATAAGGCCCGATTATGTGGTTCATGGAGATGATTGGAAAACAGGGGTACAAAAACAAATTAGGGAAAGAGTTATAGAAACCTTAAAAGAGTGGGGGGGGCAGTTGGTTGAAATCCCTTATACAATAGGAATTTCTTCAACTCAATTAAATCAGTCATTAAAAGAGATAGGGACCAGTCCAGAAATAAGAATCAGAACCTTGCGAAGATTATTAGACTCAAAAGAAATTGTGAGAGTTTTAGAGGCCCATAATGGAATAACCGCATTAATTGTTGAAAATGCTTTTGTTGAAGGAGATAGTTTTAAAAAGGAATTTGATGGAATGTGGATTAGTAGTTTAACTGATTCTATTGCAAAAGGAAAACCAGATATAGGGGTTGTTGATTTAACTTCCCGTTTATCTACAATAGATCAGATATTAGAATCAACAACTAAACCAATAATTTTTGATGGAGATAATGGCGGTCAAACAGAACATTTCGTTTTTATGGTAAGAACTTTAGAAAGGTTAGGTATCTCGGCAGTGATTATAGAAGACAAAATTGGATTAAAAAGAAACTCTTTATTTGGGACAGAAGTAGAACAAACACAAGACAGTATAGAGGCATTTTCTCATAAAATATCTCAAGGAAAAAAAGCGCAATTAAATAATGATTTTATGATTATTGCAAGAATAGAAAGTTTAATTTTAGGAAAAGGAGTTTATGATGCTTTAACTAGATCTCAATCATATATTAAGGCTGGTGCAGATGCAATAATGATCCATAGTAAGGAAAAACAACCAATAGAACTTCTTGAATTTTGTAGAGAATATTCAAAATTTGAAAATAAGGTTCCCTTAGTAGTTGTTCCTACCACTTATAGCCACATGGCTGAAAAAGAATTAAAAGAAATTGGAGCAAATATGGTTATCTATGCCAATCATTTATTAAGAAGTGCTTATCCAGCTATGAAAAAGACCGCAGAATCTATATTAAAAAATGAAAGAGCATATGAATCTGAGGAATTCTGCATGCCCATAAAGGAAATATTAAAATTAATTCCCGAAAGAGAATAATCTTAAAATGACTATAAAATGTGAAGAACTCTATAAAGTATTTAAAGAACAAAATTTAGATTATTTTACTGGGGTGCCTGATTCTACTTTTAAAGATTGGATGAAATTTCTTGCAGATAATCATGAAAATGGTTTAACAAATAGAATTGCTGTAAACGAATGTGAAGCTGTTTCTCTTGCTGCAGGATATCATCTTGCAACTGGAAATATTGGTGTTATTTATATGCAAAATTCTGGTCTTGGAAAAACAGTTAATCCACTCACTTCTTTAACTGCTAAAGAAGTTTACTCGATCCCTACAGTATTAATGATAGGATGGAGGGGAAATCCAAAAAATGAAAAAAAGGATGAGCCACAACATAAAATGATGGGAAAAATAATGTTGCCCTTACTTGATGTTTTAGAGATTCCTTATAAGGTTCTTGAGGAGAAAGATGATATTAATATTGTAAGAGAAAAAATTTTTTGGGCAAAACAAACAGCAAAACAAACAAATTATGCTACTGCAATTATTATGACAAACGGACTTTTTGAAGAATATGATGCACTTAAAAAAATAAAAACTAATTATGAGATGTTTAGAGAAGATGCAATTAAGTTTATTATTAACAACTTAGGTGGAGATGAAATTATTATTTCTACTACTGGTAAAACTTCTAGAGAACTGTTTGAATATAGAGAATCATTAAAACAAGGCCATGAAAAAGATTTTTTAACAGTGGGAAGTATGGGATGTTCATCTTCTATTGCATTAGAAATAGCCTTACAAAAACCAAATAAAAAAGTTTTTATCTTTGATGGTGACGGAGCTACATTAATGCAACTAGGAGCCCTTGCAACAGTCGGGCATAATAACCCCAAAAATTTAACCCATATAATTTTCGATAATAATGCTTATGATTCAACAGGGGGGCAGCCAACTTCTTCGGATAGTGTTGATTTTAAAAAAATAGCTTCTGCTTGTGGTTATATGAATGCAAAACAGATAGAATCAAAAAAAGATTTAGTAGATTTTTTTAAAGAAATTAAAAATTTAAAACAAGAGGGCCCAAAAATTTTAGTAATTAAAGTCAATAAGGGTGCTAGAAAAGATCTTGGAAGGCCAACAATAACTCCTATAGAGAATAAACAAGCCCTAATGGATTTTTTAGGGAAATGACTAAAATGAAAAAATTTCAAGGACAAGAAGAATATTTTGGATTTGGATCTATCAAAAATCTAGATACAATTTTACATAAAGAAAGTTATAAAGAAATTTTTTTAGTAACTGGACATAATTCTTATAAATTATCTGGATCTGAAGATATTTTAAAAGAAATATTTCAAAAGAATAATATTAGATTTACAAGATTTTGTAATTTTTCTTCTAATCCTAAGGAAGAGGAAATAAGGAGGGGTTTTAAAATTTTTAATCAAAACAATAATAATTATGATTTAATTATTGCAGTTGGGGGAGGTTCTTGTATTGATGTCTCAAAAAAGATTAAATTAGACTATTATGAAGAAACAAAACAAAAAATTCCGTTAATTGCAATACCAACCACAGCCGGAAGCGGAAGTGAAGCAACTTATTTTATAGTTTATTACAAAGGAAAGAAAAAACAATCTTCTGGAAACTTAGAGATTACTCTTCCAGAATATACAATTGTAGATCCCCAATTTACAATGTCTTTACCTAAAAAAATAGCTGCTGCAACAGGAATAGATGCTTTAGGTCAATCAATAGAATCTTATTGGAGCATAAATTCTAATAAACAATCTAAGGAATTTTCTAAACAAGCTATAAAATGTTTAATAAATAATCTAGAAATTTCGGTAAACAGTACTGATCCAGAATTAAAAAAACAAGCAAAATATTATGTTATGGCCGGCGCAAATTTAGCAGGTAAGGCAATTAATATCACCAAGACGACTGCATGTCATTCAATTGCTTATCCAATGACTTCTTATTTTAGAGTGCTCCATGGCCATGCAGTAGGTTTAACCTTAGGACAAATGTTAATCTTTAATTCGTTTATTTCTGGTAAGGATTGTGCCGATTTTCGCGGACCAGATTATGTCAAAAAAACAACTAGAGAATTAACATTTTTATTAGGAGGGCATAATGAAAAAGAAGCAGCAAGGAATATAACTTCTTTGATGCATAAGATTGGATTAGAAACAAGATTATCAAAATTAGGGATTAATGAAAGAAGAAAAAATATTATAATTAAAGAGGGGTTTAAACTAGAAAGAGTAAAAAATAATCCACGGAAATTAACTCTGGAATCTTTAAGGGATATTTTGGATAGAATTTCTTGAAATAATTTCTAAGAGAATCTTTTAATTTATTTTATTAAATAGTTATTTAAATATAGGAACTTTCTTGGATTATATGGAAGAAAAGGTTTCAGTTAAAATTGCTAGAGAGTCTATTTGGCAAGCAATATACACTTTTATAAGTAAGTTTGGAGCATTAATATTTGTAATTCTTTTAGCAAGGTTCTTGAAACCAGAAGGTTTTGGAATTTATAATTTGGCTATGGTTATTACCTTGGTTTTTATTACATTTACAGAATTAGGAATTAATCAGACAACACTAAGATATGTTTCTGATGCCTTGGGCAAAAAACAAAAATCCAAGGCAGTGGGTTATTTAAGATATCTACTTAAGATAAAAACAATTTTAACAATAATCTTTTCATTACTCTTAATAATTTTATCTTATCCATTAGCCTTTTTTATATTTAAAAAACCAGAAATATTTCCATTATTGTTAGCCCTTTCTGTTTATCTGATTATTTTATCTTATGAAACATTTTTTGAAAGACTTTTTTATGCTATAAATCAGATAAAATATCTTCTTTTTAAAGAAATAACCTTGCAAGTTCTAAAAATTTCAGTTGCAAGTTTAGTTTTTTTTATAATCATTGAAAAATTTAGAACAATATGGATCATACTTGGATTGATTTTAGTAAATTTTATTGCTCTTTTAATTTTATTATTTTTATTAAGAAAATTAGCCCCATTTTTGCTCAAAAAATCTTCTATCGGAATTGATAAAAAAAGAGTTTTAAATTTTTTAAAATACTTGAGTATAGCAGGAATTTTTTCGGTCTTATTTGGATATATTGATACTCTTATGTTAGGTATTTTTGTAACTCCTGATTATATTGGTTACTATTCTTCTGCATTGTCTTTAGTTACTAGTTTAGGGGTTATTTTTTCAGTAGCTTGGGTTATTTTACCAGTATTCACTCAATTGAAGGAATCTCAAATGAAAGATTCTTTTGATAAAGTCTTTAGATACATTTGTTTGTTATCTATTCCCTTAACTTTTGGAGCCCTTATATTTGGGAGGTATTTTATTAGGTTATTTTTTGGATATGATTATCTTCTTGCAACAATCCCTTTTATGTTTTTAACAGGACACATATTTTATGTTATTTTGGGAGGAGTTATAATTTCTTTATTTTCTTCAAAAGAAAAACCAAAGTATGTTACTAAAATGATTTTAATTGCTTCTTTAATGAATATTATCCTAAACTTGGTATTAATCTCAGTTTTAGTTAAAATATCTTTTACCTGGGCCATATCTGGGGCTGCAATTGCAACTGTTATTAGTGTTTATTTCTATCTTTTTGCTTTAATGATTCGGGCAAAAAAAGACTTTGGAATCAGATTTAAATTCTCTTACTTTATTAAACCATTATTTTCTTCACTAGTAATGTTTGTTGTTTTGTTTTTAATAAATAAAGTGTTTATAACAGATATGAATCTAATCATAGGAATTTTTGAGATTCTTTTAGGAGTAATAATTTATTTTGCTATAATGGCCCTAATTAGGGGTGTTGGAAAACAAGATATTTTAATGATAAAAGAAACTTTTGATTTTAACAATAATAAAAAATTTATAGTAAAATCTTAGCTTTAGATTTTTATTTCTGAAATTTTCCCAGATTTATATTTGGATAAAAATTTTGCTATTTTTTCAAATAATTCAAAATTATCTAAAACAGCCATGGTTATTGGGTGTATTAATATTACACTATCCTTTTTTTCCTTTTCATTTTTTATAACTCTTTCTTTTAGGATTTCAAACCATTCTTCTGGTTTTATTCTTCCTTTTACACATCCAACAAAAGGACCTCTATTTTCTGGACTTAAAATTGAGTATGCAATTGTGTTTTGGTCTACAGGTATATTTATTGGAACGTGGACAATCCCTTCTTTTTCAAAGGGGTTTATATTTCCAGTTAAATCAGAAACATATTTTACACCATATCTTTTGAGTAAAAGAAAAGTTTTATTATTTGAACCAAAAGCATGAGTTCTCCAAGAGTTCATTTTTAATCCAGCCTTTTCAAAAGCCATTTTAGTTTTTTTAATATCCTTTTTTTGATACCAACTTGGACCATAAATACACCCAAAATATTTTCTATAAATGTAATTTTTTATTAAACCGGCCTTATCAAAATTGTTGTAAGTATGGCCTCCTAGTTCTACATCATAATCTAAAAGCTTTTTAACTTGTTTGAGATTCTTATCTAAACTAACTCCATTAATGAATAGTGTAGAAGAAATATTATACTTTTTTAAAATTTCTAAAAATTTTCTTGCTGCTATTATTTCTGAACCTGCAATTTTCTGTTCAAAATGATTTTCTATTTGTGCATGTACATCGCCAGTAAGGTATATCATTTTATATTAATAATTTAGACAAGATTATAAAACCATCGGTCAAAAAATATGTTTTTGAAAGAACAATCCATGCTCGAAGAGATATTGCAATTATGAGTACAATCACATTCATGGTTTTTCATTTTTTTAAATATACTCCTACCCGGATTTGTGTTTAAGACTTCCGGATAATTATCTGTTAACATATTTCCCACTAAGGGCTGTAGTTCACATATCTTTGCATCTCCATTACTATCAATTACAAAATCTGTTAATCCCGCAGTACATTTAAATCTCCATTTTCTCCCTTTCATTGCATTTAGTTGAGTTCTCCATACTTCTTTATATCTTAAATTATAAAATATCCTTTTTATTAGGGAAAATTTTTTATTATAATATCTTTGTGTTTGATAGGCTATTTTAGCTATTTTTCTTAATTGAGAAGGATTTGGAGGTCCTAAGATTTGTTGATGGTCCCCCCTTATTATTTCAAAAGCATGTCCACTAACTGGAAGAGTCTTTACAAATTCTATAAATCTTTCTAAATTTTTAAAATTTTTATTCATTACTACAGTATTTACTGCAAGCTCTACAAAGTTAGGATAAATCTTTTTTAATTTTGCAAGTCTTTTAATTAGGGATATTGTTTTTTCAAAACCTCCATTAACTCCCCGAATATAATCATGATCTTCTTTAAACCCATCTAAAGAGGGATGTATAGCAAATCTTATATGGGGATTTTCTTTGAGAATCTGTTCTAACTTTGGAAATATATCTATTAATCCATTTGTTGGAATATCAATTATCTTACAGTCAGTATATTTTTTAGCAATCTTAATTATTTTGTCTATATCTGTTCTTAAAAATGGTTCCCCTCCCCCTAAAGAAATTGCATAAACATCAAAGAACTTAGAAAATATTTTTTCTATTTGTTCTAATGAAAGGTCTTTATTTTGATTTAAAGATTTCCAATAAAAACAATGTTTACATCGAGAATTGCACCTTGAGGTAATGAAAAAAGTAAGGTTTTTTATTTTTCTTTGATTTATCCTTTTAAAAAACCATATTAATTTGTTTTTTTTATTAGAGTATCTTACTAAAGGAGGAATTTCATACAACTGGAAAAAATCCTTATCTTTAATTTTTTTCTTCTTTAAAGTAATTTTTCTAGAACTATATATTGTTCCAATATTTGAGAAAATCCAATAAAAAGCTTTTAAACTAATTAGAGGATTTTTTATAAAATTGTTAAGGTTAGATAAAACAATCCAAGGAGAATTTCTGAATAGGGTTTTCATCTCAAAATTTTTTAAAAGCATTAAATTTTTATTTCTAATAGAATAAAAACGTATTTTGTCTAGTTGTTTTTTATCCATTTTAGATATTGTGGAATGATATGAATGTATTGAGATAAGTTCTGGATTGTAAATTACCCTCCAATTTGCTAAGTTTGCTCTTAATCCCAAATCTGCATCTTCAAAATCATAATAAAAAACCTCATCAAATATTCCTATTTCTTCTAAGGTTTTTCTCCTTATTATTGCATTTGCAGTGGTCATGACTGGTATCTGTTTAAATGAATCATATTCCTCAGAATCTTTTTGACCATGGCCCCTATCAGCTATTCCTCCAGAGAGGTCCATTATTCCCCCGGCCCAATCTATCTTTTTATCTCGACCAATCATTTTTCCACAACAAATTCCTACATTTTTATGTTCATCCATGTACTTAACAGCTGTTTTTATCCATTCTTTTGATAAAACATTATCACTATCTAAGGTTATTATATACTCAGAGTTTGATTTTTTAATAGCCATATTCCTTTTTTTAGAAACACTTTCAGAGATATTAAAGAATTTTATTAAAGGGTAGTTTTTCTTAATAAATTCTGGAGTACCATCACTAGAATCATTATCCATCAGATAGACCTCAAAATTCTTATATGATTGTTGTTTTAAGGCGTTTAAACATTTAGGAAGAATATCTTTATTATTATGGGAGACAATTACAACGCTTACTTTTTTCATTTTTATACTCTTATTTAAAATATTTCTTACAATAAATACCCTTATTTAAGTCTTATTATTCTCAATAGTTAATTTTAGTCCATTATCTAGAGAAATTTTAGGTTTCCATTTGAGATGCTTTTTAGCTAAACTTATATCTGCACATATGTCTAAAATGGTTGTTTCATTTGGTTCTAAATATTCTTTAATAGGGTTCACTTTTTTTATACTACTAATTTTATCTGCAATTTCTTCTATAAAAAAACTTTTTCCACTACCAATATTAAATATTTTTATATGATTATTCTTGAAATAAATAGAGTTAATTATTGATTGTGTAGCGTCTGAAAGATACAGCATATCTCTTTTTATGTGTTTCATTATCTTTATACAACCAGTTTTAATATCTTCATTAATTGAATAAATCAAGAATTTTTTATGCTGCTCAGGCCCATAAATATTAAAAAATCTTAAGATAACCCCTTTTAACTTAGAGCTTAATATTAATCTTTCACATTCTGCCTTACATTTACCATAATCATTAATTGGATTTATGACTTCGTTCTCTTTAATTGGATTTAATTTAGTATTCCCATATACTGCAGAGCTTGAAATAAAAATCAATTTTGAATTATATTTTTCACAATATTCAATAATATTCCTGGTCATTTCTATATCCCTATTATAGTCCTCTTTAGTAGAACCTTTTTGAGGTAAATGAGATGCTAAATGAATAACAATCTCTGCAGGAGGAATATTTGCAAAATTCTCTTTTTTTGAAAGATCTATTTCTAGATTATCTTCTAAGGGCGTTTCAATTATTTCAAATCCTTTATTTAATAATTGTCCCTTTAGATTAGAACCAATAAAACCCCTACTCCCTGTAATGAAAATTTTAGGTTTTTTAATTTTATAAGAGGGAAGCATTTTTTTCAATTTCCTTTTAGTTTCAATTTCCTTTGTTTTGAGAAAATTTCTTAGTTCTTCTAAATCTTCAGATAGTTTATTTTTATCTATAGCTTCCGCCTTACTTACAAAAATCCTCTCATTTTGAGTTTTTGTTAATAGTTCATTATTTGTTAATAGTTCTTCACATAATTTTTCTCCAGGCCTTAATCCAATATATTTAATTTTAATATCTTTATAAGGGATTAATCCAGATAACCTAATTAGTTCTTCTGCAACCTCTTTTATTTTATAGGGCTTTCCCATATCTAATATCAAAATCTCTTTATTTTGTCCAACAATCCCTGCCTGGATGACTAGTTGTGCTGCTTCTGGAATTGTCATAAAATATCTTGTCATTTTTGGATGAGTTAATGTTATTGGACCTCCCTCTTTAATCTGTTTCTCAAATAAAGGAATTACACTTCCCTTACTTCCAAGAACATTCCCAAACCTTACAGTAACAAATTTAGTTTTATCAAATAATTGGATTATTTCTTCTGTTATTCGTTTAGTAACCCCCATAATACTTGTGGGATTTACAGCTTTATCAGTAGATATTAAAATAAACTCCTTCACATTTGTTTTTTCTGCTGCTAATGCAACATTATAGGTTCCAAAAATGTTATTTTTTACAGCTTCTTTAATATTAAATTCCATAAGGGGAACATGTTTATATGCTGCAGCATGAAATACTATGTCTATCTTTTGATTTTTACAGATTTCTTCAATAGCTAAATAATCTTTTATATCGCAAGTTTTTGTAATCAGATTAAGCTTTTTTCCATATTTCTTTCTTAATTCCATGTCAATTTTATATGCATTATATTCTGAGTTATCCACAATCACTAATAGCCGGGGGTTAAACTCAGAAATTTGTCTAGATAATTCACTACCAATTGAACCCCCTCCGCCAGTAATAAGTATCCTTTTCCCCTTAAAATGTCCTTTAATTTTTTTAAAATCAATTACACAAGGTTTTCTCTTTATTAAATCTTCAAGATTTATTTTTCTTATAGGATTATACCAGGGTCTCCCTGTCTTTAAACTATAAACACTCTCATAAGTGCTTGGAAGAATTTTTACCTCTGCATTACTAGATTTACATATTGAAATTATTTCGGCAAGTTTTTCTTTTTTTAATGAAGGTATAGAAATGATTATCTCATCTATTTGATATTGTTTGACTATTAGGGGGATTGAGTAGATTTTACCTAAAATAGGTATATTCTCTATTTTTCCTATTTTGTTATCATCCACAAAACCAACTAAGGTATATTTTGTAGGGCCTGTTTTTTTTAACTCTTTAAGAAGTAATCTTCCACCTTCTCCAGCCCCCACTATTAGGATTTTATTTGGTTTATCCATAAAAATAGGTAAATTTTACCCTATTTAAGAATTATTAAACTATAAGATTATCATATTTACATAACTTTTATAAGTTTATATGATTCATAGAATTTATGAAAAAAATTTGTTTTTTTACAACCCATTTTCATTTTACTAGGCAAAGATTAATGGAAAATTATGAACATACTTTAGGAGATAGTGCAGAATTATACTTATTTTGTCAGGATAAGGACAAAGACAAGTTTAACCTTAAAAAGACGAAGATTATTGGTTATACTTCCCGGAATAGTTTGGTTTTTTTTGAATTAAGGAGGTTCTTAAGAAAAAACAATATTGATATAGTAGTTAATTTTACTGGATCAGGAACTACAGATATGATGATTGTCCTATCCACATTTTTAAAAGAAACAAATATTATAACTCATAATCATGGAAATTTTTTTTGGCCTAAGAATATTCTATTTAAAAGAAAATTCTTCAGATTCGGTTTTAGAGTAAACCTGGAACATTCAATCCTTTTTTTAACACAATTTTTCACTTATCGATTTTTATTTTCTTCTAAAGATATCACTAAAAAATTAGAAAGATTTTTTTTCATAAGTAAAAAAAAGATTTTTTATTTACCTTCAATTATAGATACCGCTTTTTTTAAGAAAAAAAATAAATCTGTTTGTAGGAAAAAACTAGGACTAAAGAAAAAGGATAAGATAATTATCTATGTTGGAAGACTTACATACTTAAAAGGTGCTGATACTCTTTTTAAGATCATTGAAAATAATCCCAATATAAAGTTTCTTTTAGTGGGTTCAGAAAAACCCTCATATGATCAGGGATTTAAGAATATAGTTTATGTCTCTGGTGCTACTGGAAAAAAATTAGTTGATTATTATAACTCTGCAGATCTTTTTTTGTTTTTAAGTAGAACTGAAGGGAATGCATTTGTTCCAAGAGAAGCTATGTCTTGTGAGGTTTCTGCAATTGTTTCAAATATTGAATCTCTTAGATTATTAAACCCCGCAATAAAAGTTCCTAGAGATGTTAAAACTATTCAAAAAAATATAGAAAAATTCTTCCAATTTTCAGAAAAAAGAAGGAAAAAGATAGGTAGAGAATGTAGAAGATTTATAGAAAAATTCTATTCAGAAAAAAATTTAAAACCTTCTTTTAAAAAGTATTTTTTAGAATAATTTTTAATTCATACTTTCCCATTTCCTGAACTGGGCTATTTTTCTTAAACTTGGAAATTTAATTAGTAATCTTGAGAGTGGAGCCTTGATAGTCTCATGTTTTCTAATCCATTCAAAAATTACTTTAATTCCTAATTTTATTGGTTTAACAATAGATACATAACTATAAACTATAGACATAGTAAATAGGTTTTTGTTATCTACTGCATATCTTAAAAATTTTTTTGGAAATGAAGGCGTAAGAGAGATTAAAATATTAAAATATTTCTTTTGTTTACTTTCAAAGTTTATTTTATAAAGAAAATTATCTAATTGATTATCATAACTAAAACGGAATAAAGGGGCCTTTGGAATCTTAGATTTAAAATCTTGTGGAAAGATAAATCTGTCTTTAATTGCTCTTTCATAAATCTCTGTTCCAGGAAGAAAAATTAGATTAAATCCTTGAAGGTTTAATGGTCTAGGAAAGTCTATTAAAAGATTTATACATTCTTTTAAATCTTCAACTGTTTCATAAGGATTATTAAAAATTATATTATAAACCGTTTCTATATTCTTTTTATGTAATTTTCCTGCAACTTCTAATATTTTTTTAGGAGGGGTAAATCTCTTAAAAATTTCTTTTCTTACTCTTTCACTTCCTGACTCAATACCTAATTCTATGTCTTGAACCCCGGCATTTTTTAAAAGGTTTAAAATTTCATCAGTAACCAATGTAAACTGTAACCTACATGAAAATGGAAGATTAATTTTTTCTTTATATAACTCACAGAATTCTTTTAACTCATTAATATCTCTCATCATAAATAAATCATCCCAAATTCTTATATAGTTAATATGTTTAAAATTTTTTTTAGCCCATACAAGCTCTGCTATAACATTTTTAATACTCCTTTTTCTAAAATAGATTCCTTTTCCAAAATATCTTTTTCTGTTTTGATGATTACAGCAATAAGTGCATGAAAAGATACATCCTCTCCCACCAAGAATACTATATTTTGCGGAGATAATATCTTCAATATCTTTTTTAGTTAATCTCTTTAGCCTTTTTTTTATTAAAACATAACTATCTGAAGGATTATAATCTGGAAAAGGATACTTATCTAAGTTTTCTACTAAATTCCTAACTGGATTTTTTATAACCTCTCCGGATTTTTTATCTCTTATCCAAAGATTTTTTATCTTGTTTATTGGTTTATTTTTTTCTAAAGAATTTAATAAATCTAATAAAGCTTCTTCTCCCTCTCCCACACAAATTATATCTGCAATATTTATACTTTCTTCTGGACAAGTATTTACATGGGCCCCACCCCAAATTACTTGGAGATTATTTTTCTTTTGAATAATTTTAGTTAAAAATTCTGCCTTTTTTAGCCATCCAGTATATACTTCTAGACCAACTAGATCGGGTTTAGATTTTTTCAAGAAATTTAATAGAGAAGATATATTGTTTCTGTTGAATTCTTCTTTTAGATAGATTATTTCTACTTCATGCCCATTCTCTTTTAGATAGGAGGACATGTATCTTAATACTAAGGGCTCAGAATTGAACGATAAAAAAGTTAATTTCATAATTTTTCATGAGATTTCTTACTTTTATTCTTTTCTATACCACCGAATTAGGTATTCTTTAATGATTCAAATAAGTCTAATGCCCCTTTAATTACATGGTCCATGTTTAGGTACTTATATTGTGCAAGTCTTCCTACAAAATAAACATTATCTAATTTGTCTGCTTCTTTTCTATATTGTTGATATAACTTCTTATTTTTATCATTAATAATTGGATAAAATGGTTCATTGCCTTCACAGGGGTATTCTTTAGAGATTGTAGTCCATTTTGATTTTTGCTTTGTTACATGTTTTATCTCTACTATTCGAGTAAAGTCTTGTTCATTTGGATAATTAATCTGAGCAACTTCTTGATAAAATTCCTTAGGATATGTCTCAAATTTAAAATTAATACTTCTATAAGGTAACTTACCAAATTTAAATCCAAAAAACTCATCAATCCTACCCGTGTAAATTATATTTTTATAATCAATCTTGTCTTTTATATCTTCAAAATCAGTGTTTAGTTTTAAATCCACATTTTTTAATAATTTTTTAAAAATTTCATTATATCCCTTTTTAGGCATTCCCTGGAAAATTTCATTGATATAATCATCATTAGTATTTGTTCTAATAGGAATTCTAGCGGTTATTGAAGGGTCTAGTTTTTTTGGATGAATTCCCCACTGTTTTATTGTATAATTTTTAAAAAAAGATTCATATATTTCTTTTCCAACTAAAGCTAAAACTTGTTCTTCAGCATTCTTTGGAATTTTTATTTTTTCTTTTTTAGACTCTAGGAATTTTTTTGTTTCTTCATCTGTTTTTAGATTTATCCCAAAAAATTGATTCAATGTGTTTCTATTAATCGGAAGAGTATAAAGTTTTCCATTAATATTTGCTTTTACTTTATATCTATGTAAAATCCAAGAAGTAAAGTTAGATAAATATTCCATAATTCTAAAAGAACTTGTTCTAAAATAATGGGGGCCATATCTATGGATTAAAATCCCCTTTTCGTTTAAAACATCAAAACAATTTCCTCCAATATGGTCTCTCTTGTCTATCACTAATATTTTTTTTCCAATAGAGGAGAGCCTTTCTGCTAAAACTGCACCACTCCATCCAGCACCAACAATTAGATAATCATATTTCTTTTTATCCATAAATTTATCTATTTGACTTGTTTTATAAACATTATTGGGATTAATTAGAAAGAGGTCTTATTTTAGGCCCAGTAAAATCCCTGCTATGTTTCCATTAGCCTGTTGTACTCTATAATCTGCATTATCTTCATTTCTTTGACTAATAGGGCATTCATTAGCATTATAAATCATCCCAATTCTAAGTCCTTTTTCTTTTGCTTTTATAGGAATATATGTAAGTGTTCCCCAACCAAGATAACTAATATCCTTTGGTAAACTTTTTAAGGTTTTTAATATTTCTGAACTAGAAATCTGAGGACCATAGATATAATCTCCTTGAATTCCAGTAATTTGTCCTAATAAATTGTTAACCACCCCTTCTGTCATCTGTTGAGGTACTGGAAATGTTTTCATTTGTTCAGGAGTTCTTGAAACCTCTCCATGATCCAACTCTCTTAAAAAAAACTCTTCAATAGATTTTTCTAAACCATTATTGAACCAATCAACTTTATCAGGTTCTGTATAAAGAACATAAGGTTTATTTTCTGAAGCACAAAGTAGGACTTGTTTATGTTGATCAGGAAGGGTTTTATTTGGTCCAATAATTCTTTTACATCCCATATTCCTTATATCTTCTAAAAATTCTTCAGAAGAATTTCTATCAGCCACATAAACATCAAATTTCTTGTTTAATGTTTCCAAACCTTGTTTGATTACATCTATATTTCCACATTTATCTGAAGTTATTGTGGCGATTGCAATATCTTTTCTCATATCTTTCGATATAATATCCGGTATTTAAACCTTTTGGGTTGTAACTTTATAATTACATTAATTAATCCTCCCTAGAAATCTTTATAAGCTTTAAGGGGTTCCTAAAGACATGGGAAACAAGGAACTTCCACATGTTACAATAATCTTACCTAATTGGAATGATGGTGAAAAAGTTATTAGATGTCTTGATTCAATATCTAAATTAAATTATCCTTCTTATGATGTGATTGTTATTGATAATTACAGTACTGATGGAAGTAAGGAAGATATAAAAAAGAAATTTAAAAAAGTTAAGATTATAGAAAATCAAGAAAATCTAGGGTGTGTTAAGGCTATAAATCAGGGATTTGAAAGTGCAAAAGGGCCATTTGTCCTAAGATTAGATAGTGATGTTATCTTAGAAAAAAATATATTAAAAGAATTAGTTAATGTTTTTACTTCTAATTCTCACTCTGGAATTGTTTTTCCAAAATTATACTATTACAGTGATAAAAGAAGAATTGATAATATTGGATTTTCAATTAGTTTAAAAACAGGTAAGGCAGACAGAAATAGAATTGATAAAATAGATAATGGGCAATTTGAAAAATCAGTCTCTGTAGATGCAGTTCCTGGTTCTGTTTTATTAACTACCAAAAAGATAGTTTTAGAAGTAGGTCCAGTTAGTGAAGACTTTTTTTTATTTTATGAAGATGCCGATTGGTGTTATAGGATTCGGAAAAAAGGATATAAGATTATTTATGCACCTAAAGCAAAAGCCTGGCATGATTGTAATAAAAAGGCAATAAACCCCTTTAAGATGTACCATTATATGAGAAGTAAAGTTCTATTTATTAAAAGAAACTCTTCTTTTTTCCAAAAAACTATCTTTTTTACCTTTCTTTTTGGATTTTATATTCCATTCATGTTATCTAACTTTTTATTAAAAGGGAATTTTTCTCTTATCACTCCATTTATTAAAGGAACAAAAGATGGTCTTACCAAAGCCACCACTCTACACTAGAATCATAAGCATGATCACAATTTTTACATAAAGGAAAAGAAAAATCAGATTTCAACTGTTGTTTTAAAAATTCTTGGAATTTCTTTCCCTCTCTTAATTTTTTTATATCATCTCCTTTAATCAGGTTTCCAAATGCCCATTGAGAATTAAAATCTCTACAACAAGCTAAAAATTCTCCATTAGAATGAATCACAATATGTGTCCAAGGAGCAGAACAAGGCCATTGTTTTCTTTCATAAGGTATTTTTTGTTCTCCAAGATTTTCTTTTAATTCCCCTACCCAATCCTGAGGATAATAAACCCTAACAGAGTCTGTAAGAGGTTTCCACATTTCAATGAATGTTTGAGCTTTTTTCTCATTTTCTTTTAAAACCATCATAGAAATGTTAACTAAAAATTCTTTTTTTAATAATTTTTTTTGTTTCAAAAAATAAGAAACATTCTTAGTTACAATATTATAATCTAATCCCATAATTTTTTCATAATCTTCTTTTTCAGCCCCATTTATAGAAAAAGTAACTCTCCCGAGTTTTTTTTGTAGTAATTTATCTGCACGTTCTTTATTTAATAATCCTGCATTTGTGAACAGGTCTATTTTTAGTTTAGGATATTTTTTGTTTATATAATCAATTTTTTTGAATAAACCAGGGTCTAGTAAAGGTTCTCCAAATCCACTTAGTGTAACTCTCTTAATACTTGGATAGTTTTTCATAACATTATCTAAAACCTTTTGAAAATCATTTAAACTCATAGTCTTCACTGGTCGTTTCATAAATCTGTGTGGACACATTAAACATCTAGCATTACATGCATTTGTTGTTTCAATCTGTAGAATCCCGGGTTTTATTCTTTTTGCTTGTTTTTTTATTCTTTTTGCATAGATTTTATTGTAAGGAGGAGTATTAACTAATTTTGAAAAAATAGATTGATACCATAAAAATTTTAAAAATGGTCTTTTTACTCCTTCTAATTTAATATAATACCTTATTTCCTGTAAAAAATTCTTAATATTCATCTTTGTTGAAAAAAATCTAGCTATATAAATTTTGTTACCACAATATTTATATGCTCTCTTTTTAGTTAAAAATTATGAAAATAGCCCATATTAGCATGTTTTATCTTCCAACAATCGGTGGGGTTGAACAAATGATCTATGAATTGGCAACAAGGCAAGTTAAACAAGGTCATGAGGTACATGTTTTTTGCTGTGATTCTGATAAAAATTCCCGTATTAAACTTAAAGAAGAAACTATTGAAGGCGTTCATGTTCATAGGCTGCCCTACTGGTTTAGATTTTCTTTTAATACATTTTTCTGGCCATCTCTCTTATGGAGATTTAAAGGGGATTTTGATGTAATTCATAGCCATGTTTCTGGACATGATTATATTCTCTTTGCAGGACTTTTAGCCAAATTTAAGAATATCGAATATATTCATACTACTCATTGTCCTTGGACAGGAAAAGAATTCAGACCAAAAAGTTTACATTTGTTTTTATTTTTAAATGATATTTTTCTGAACAAATTTGCATTTAGACTTATTGATAGAGTAATTGCCATAACTCCCTGGGAATTACCTATTTTAAAAAAATTTGTTAATAATAAAAAAATCCAGGTTATTCCTAATGGGGTTGATGAAATATTGTTTGAAAAAATAAAAAACAACAATTTCAGAAAAAAATATAACATAAAAGAAAAATATCTAGTTTTATTCTTTGGAAGGTTAAACCCTACAAAAGGACCAGAAAAATTAGCTCAAGTAGCTATAAATATTACAAAGAAAAGAAAAGATATTGCATTTATCTGGGTTGGTCCAGATGAAGGAAAAGCAGAAGAAGTCAAAAAATTAATTAAGCCATATAAAAATATGCAATACCTAGGCTATATGAAAGGTAAAGATAAAATAGCTGAAATGTATCAATCTGCTGATATTTATGCCCTTCCAAGTTATAGAGAAGGTTTACCTTTAACATTATTTGAAGCAATGGCATCTGGGCTTCCAATAGTTGCATGCCCAGTTAATGGTATCCCTTATGAAATAAAAGAACCTGAAAACGGGCTTTTTTCTGAATATGGAGATATAAAAAAAATGGAAGAGAACATAATAAAAATTATTGATAATCCTAAACTCGCTAAAAAAATATCTAAGTCCAATCTTGAAAGAGCTAAAAAATTCAAATGGAATAATATTTCTAAACGATATTTAGAAGAATATAAAAAATTAATAAAATCTACAAAAAAATGAAAATTACCTTAATTTCTACTGCATGTTTTCCTTCAGACCAAGGAATAAGAACAATTTCTGCAGTTTTAAAAAAACCAGGCCATAATGTTAAATTAGTCTTTATGACTCTTTCAGAAGATTATTCTAGAAATTATACTATCTCAGAGTTATCTAAACTTTTAAAAATATGTTATAAAAGTGATGTAATCGGAATAAGTTCTTATGCTTCTACTTCAAAAAGGGCAAATAGGATTATAGCTTTTCTTAAATCAAAAATTCCAGAAATTCCAATTGTCTATGGAGGAGTTCACGCAACAATTTCTCCTGAAGATTGTATAAAACAGACAGATTTAGTTTGTGTTGGAGAGGGAGAAGAAACTATTTTAGAACTAGTTAATGCCTTAGAAAAAAATAAACCAATAAACAAGATAAAAAATCTTTGGATAAGAGATAAAAAATCCGGAGAGGTTATAAAAAATCCAGTTAGACCAACAATTGATAATCTAGATTTATTACCTTTGCCAGATTATGATACTAAAACAAATTATATCTTGGATAATGGAAATTTAAGAAAATTCCAAGAAAAGGATCTTGCAGGAGGAATATTCTTTTTAACTGGTCGTGGTTGTCCTTATGGTTGTGATTATTGTAGTAATAGTTTTTTTAATGAGCTCTATAAAGGTAAATGTAAACAAATTTTAAGATGGCATTCTCCAGAATATATTATTAAAGGAATTTTAGAAATGAAAAAGAAATTTCCTAGTTTAAGCTATTTTGATATTAGGGATGACACATTTTCTTTAAGACCATTAAGTCAAATAAAAGAATTCTGTGAGTTATATAAAGAAAAAGTAAAACTTAGGTTTAAATGTTTGGGAGACCCAAAAACAATTTCTCAAGAAAAAATAGATCTTTTAGTAAATGCAGGATGTACTGATTTAATCGTTGGAATTCAAGGAGCAGAAAGAACAAATCATGAAATATATCATAGGAATCAAACAGATATGAATGTTTTAAATGCAAGTAAAATCCTTAGCAATTATAAAGACAGATTAGCAGTAATGTATGATGTTATAACTTGTAATCCTTATGAAAAACCTCAAGATATAATTGCTATGATAAGACTTCTTCAAAAGATTTCTAAACCTTATTATCTGTCTGTAAATAATCTTGTATTTTTCCCCGGAACTAAGCTTTATGACCGTGCTTTAAAAGATGGATTAATAAAATCTGAAAAAGATACTGCTGCTCAACTGAATTATTGGGATAGAGGAAAACACATATTACTGAAAAGAAAAAATATTTATTTAGTTTTAATTTTAAACCTAATGAGAGGACCTGTAACAAATAAAAGATTTGGTTTAATGCCTAACTGGATGATTAATTTTCTTCTAAAACCAGAGAGAGTTAAAAGAAACCTGAAAAATCCAACTCTTGCAATTTTTGCGACAAGACTTTTATCTATTTTTGATTTAGTTAGAGAAAAAATTATTAAACCAATCTATAGAAGTTTACCAGTTTCATTTAAAGTTTGGTATGATAAGATAAGATATCATGTTTAGGTTTGTTATTTTTTTGAGTAATATTCTGTAGGGTCTTTTATCCCTGCCCAATAAAAACCTTGTTGTCTTAATTTACAAGCAAGACAATCTCCACAATGTTTACCCTTGTTTGGAATATAACAACTAAAAGTTTTCTTAAAATTAATACCTAGCTTTTTTCCAAGTTTAACTATATCTTCTTTATCTTTTTTAATTAGAGGTGCCTTTATTTGAAATTTTGTAGAACATCCAACTTTTCCAAGGTTATTCATTGCATCAATAAATTTCTGTGTTGTATCTGGGTAGCTCTCTCTACCTTCACACTTAAATCCTACAAAGATATCATTAATTTTTTTAGATTCTATAAAAATAGATTCTGCTAATGCAAGGGCATTTACTAAAAAGACAGTATTTCTACAAGGGACATAAAATTTCTCACTTTCTTTCTTTGTGTCTTTCAAATCCTTTTTTGTGAGTTTTTTACCTTTACCTTTTTTATTTATCAGGGAATTAGAAATTTGACTTAACCATTTTAAATTAATTTCAACAAATTTAGCATTTAAATCTCTTGCACATGTTTTGGATAGTTTTATCTCTTGCTTAATTGACTTTTGCCCATAATTAAAAAACAAGATTATTAAATCAGAATATTTTAACTGATTTTTAACATAATGTGCAGTTATTACACTATCAAGGCCTCCTGAACAACAGATTATAGCATGTTTCTTTTCCATTTATATAAATACATACCAATAAACTTTATAAGCTTAAACCTTATCTTACCAATATGAAGAAAAAAGCAAAAGAGCTAGTTAAAGGAGATATAGTCCTAATTGGTGGTGAAGAATTAAAAATTGAAAATATAGAGATTTCAGACATTGGTAAGCAAGGAACAAGAAAATGTAGAATAGAAGCCATTAAAAAAGACAGACAGAAAGTGGTTCTTATTCGTCCTGCAGATTATCCATTCAACTGTTCTTAAAAGGTTATAAAACATGATAGACATAATAATTACTTCTTATAATGAGCCTAAAGCTACACTTCGGGCAGCAGAAGTTTTCTTAATGAATAAAAGTAAAAAGATTAGGGTCACTGTTGTAGATCCCTTTCCTGAAGTAGAGAAATTTTTAAAATCAAAAATAAAAGATAAGAGATTCTGTTTTTTTTTAGATCCTGGTGAGGGAAAATCTTATGCCCTAAACCTTTTATTCCAAGAATATTCTTCAAAAGATAAGGAAGATATATTTATTTTAACTGATGGAGATGTTTATGTTTCTGAGAATACTGTTTTTGAGATATTGTATGCTTTTGAGAACAAAAAAATTGGATGTATTACAGGAAAACCAGTTTCTATAGATAGCAAAACAACAAAATATGGATACTGGTCTCATTTACTCTTTGCAGGGATTGATAATGTAAGGAAAAAACTAGCCTTACAGAAAAAGTTTTTTGAATGTTCTGGTTATTTATTTGCTATAAGAAAGGGAGTAATTTTTGATTTTCCTTTAGAAACTTCTGAAGATAGTATTATCCCCTTTTTATTTTGGGAAAAAGGATATAAAATTGGTTATGTTCCAAAAGCAGAAGTTTATGTTAAAAACCCTAATAATTGGAAAGATTGGACTAATCAGAAGATTAGAAACATCCTTGCTCATGAGAACCTAAATAAAATAGCTCCTAATATGCCTAGAACAAAATCTTTTTTTAATGAACTAAAATTTGGAGCAATATTTTCTTTAAAATATCCAAAAAATTTCAAAGAATTTTGGTGGACTTTAGAATTATTCTTGGCAAGATCTTATATTTATCTTCATGCTTTTAGAAAAATACGACAAAAGTCTAAATATAATGATGGTTGGAGAGAAATAGAGATTAAATCAACAAAACCCCTAGATTAGTTCTTATTTTTTATTATCTTTTTAATTTCTCTTTCTAAATCTTTAAAATTTGAAACAATCTTTGTTGTACCCATGATAATTGCACTTATTTCCTCTATTGATTTTTCTATTTTTCTATCAGTTTTTATAGCAATAATTGGAAGTTTTTTAGAATAAGCATATCCCATTTCCCATGCAGTTCCTGTACCCACTCCAAATCCGTTCAAACTAGCAACAACCAGGTTACAGTCTTTAAACCCATTAAGATCTCCTTCTGCAATCCTTTTTGTATCTTTAATGTTTTTCCATAATCCACAGTCTCTATGTGGAAGAAAAGTTTTAATCCTAAGAGATTCACATAATCTAGACATCTTTTCAACAAATTTCCTATCTTTTTCAGTACATAGCGGTCCGGCAATATATGCTTTCATAAACCTTATATATTCTTCCAAATTATAAAGTTTACTATACCTAGGGGTTTAAATTTAAAAAATGAGAAAAAAGATTGTTATAATTAAACTAGGCGCATTAGGAGATGTAGTCAGAACATTATCTCTTTTATTAGGGATTAAAGAGAAATACCCTGATTCAGAAATAACTTGGATTACTAAAGATAATAGTTTAGAGATTGTTAATCAAAGCCAATATGTAGACAAGGTTTTTACTCTCCCTTATGAGCCTGTAGAAGAATTTGATATTTTGTATAATTTTGATATTGATAAAGAAGCTACAACCTTGGCAGAAAAAATAATTGCTAAAGAGAAATATGGATTCTATTCTGAAGATAATTTCCCAGTAGCATTTAATCTGCCTGCCGAATACTATCTTAATACCTTATTTGATGATGAAATTAAAAAATCTAATAGAAAAACTTATCAACAGATGATGTTTGAAACAGCAGAATTACCTTATAAAAAACAACACCATTCAATCGAATTAGGGGAAAAACACAAAAAATATGCTAATGAATTTATAAAACACAACAATATAAATCCTGAAAATCTAATTGGAATTCATTTAGGTGCTTCTTCTAGATGGCCTTCTAAAAAATGGCATTTAGATAATTTAAAAGAATTTATAAAAAAATTATCTGAAAAAGGAAAAGAAATATTACTTTTTGGAGGCCCTAATGAACCAAAAGAACAAGAAGATATATTTAATGAATTAAAAAACAAGGGATTAAACATTCACAAAAATAATCCTAATAATAGTCTCTTAGAGTTTGCTTCATTAGTCAATAATTGTAAAGCCATGGTATGTTCAGATAGTTTGGCATTACATATTGCCTTAGGATTAAAAAAACCAACTATTGGATTGTTTTTTTGTACCTCTCCGGATGAGGTTGAAGACTATGAGGGGTTATTAACAAAAATAGTATCTCCAAAACAAGGAGAATTTTTCCCAAATAAAATGGACCAATATAATGAGGAGTTAATCAAAAGTGTTTCTGTAGAAGAAGTTTTAAAAGCATTAGATAATTTATATAAAAATGAGTAATACTAAAGAGGATATAGAAAATAGAAAGAATAAATTAAACAATTTTTTATTCGGTTGGATTGAAGATAACTATGATAAAATATTCTTAGTTATTCTTATTCTCGCCTTTGCAATAAGATTTTGGATATTTTTACAAACTCGCGATCAGGCAATTTGGTGGGATACTGCTACTTATTTATCAACTGCAAAAAGATGGGCATTTGGATTAGGTATGAATGATATTTGGTATTATAGAAGAGCTTTTTTATGGGCCTTAATCCCTGCAATAATCTTTAAGCTAAACCTTGGAGAAGGGGGAATAAGATTTTTAGAAGTAATATTCTCTACAGGAATTGTATTTGTTTCTTATTTTTTAATAAAAAATATGTTTAATAAAAAACTTGCATTATTAACTTCTATCGGATTAACTTTTTCTTGGGTTTTTTTATTTTTTACAGGCCGGCCAATGACATCTATTCCTGCATCTTTTTTCCTTCTTACAGCCCTCCTCTTTTTTTGGAAAGGTTATGTTTTAAAACAAGGAAATAAATTTACCTACCTATTTGCTTTATTTTTAGGATTAGCTGTATTGACTAGATTCCAGTATCTAATGTTTACACTGCCCTTATTTTTGTTTATTTTAGCAAAAGAAAAATTTAGTTTTATAAAAAATAAAAGTTTATGGATATCTTTACTCTTGTTTGTTTGTGTATTGATTCCCCATATGGTTCTTTATAGTATTAAATATAAAACATTTTTCTTAATAGATATTTTAGGGCACTATTTTGGAATTGGATCAGACCCAACAGTTACTGCAGCTGCTGCAAAAACTTCTTTTATCTCATTCTTTAATTATTTTTTAGATTTACCTTATTTATTAACAAAAATAGTTTTTGTTATTTTTTTAATTGGGGCGTTTATATTCTTTTTAGATTTATTTTTAGGATTGGATAAAATATTTAAAGATAAAGAAGTACAAAAAAAATTATTTGTTTTCTTAATGATAGTTATTCCTTATGTTATCCTTGGGAAGATAACTCAATATGTAGAGCAGAGATATGTAATGGCCCTTTTACCATTTTTGTTTTTAATGGTTGCAACTACCTTTGAAAAAATCGAAGATTTTTTTAAAAAACAGAACAAGAATATTGTTCTTTTTTTAGTATTGTTATTATTAGTTCTATCACTTATCCCCAATATTTTATGGGCAAAAAGCCTTATTGAGAATAAGAGTACTTCTTATTTAGAGGTTAAACAAGCAGGGTTGTGGGTAAAAGCAAATTCAAATCAGGGAGATTATATAGTCACTACTTCTTTTCCTCAAATTTCATATTATTCTGAAAGACCTATTTCTACTTTTGAAACAGAGGGAGATCCAGAAATGGGTACTCCGAGAAACAAAACTCAATTTGAAGAGTTTGTTGAAAGAGATAGGCCTGTTTTTTTAATTATCTCTGGATTTCAGCCCCACCCAGAATGGGTGAATGGGTATATTGAAGACAACAAAGACTGGATTATTCCTGTAAAAGCTTATCCAGAAAATCAACAACCATTGATAGTTATTTATAAATTTGACTATTCTTCTAGGAATAATCTTAATTATTCTTTAATAAACACTGTTTAATCCTTAAAAACTCTATAAATTCATGCCTTTTTCTTTACCCTTCCAACATTGATATAGTTCATAACATAAACTACTCTTCTTAATAAACTAAAATATACCTTTATTTTTCTAAAACTCAATTTTTTTATTTGAGATATTAAATAGTTTAAACTTAAATAATATGATTTATAGGTTTCTGCAACAGCCTTTCTTAGGTCTCTATATTTAAGATTAGTCCCATAAAACTTATCATATGTTGTTTGGTCATACATTCCCCAATCATCTGAAGCAATACCTGTTTCTTCATGCAATTTATACAATTTAGTCCCAGGCATGGGAGTCATTATAAATAACCAAACATAATCAGGGAGTATTCTTTTAATTAGGTTTTGTGTTTCTTTTATACTTTCAAAATCTTCTCCAGGAGAGCCAAAAATAAAAGAGGCTTTTGTATTTATACCAACTTTTTTACAAATATCAAAAGCTTTTGTGATAGTTTCAACTTTTACGTTTTTCCCCAAATTTTCTAGGATTCTTTGGCTTCCGCTTTCAACACCAAAACTAATCATATGGCATCCAGATTGTTTCATTAGTTTTAGTGTCTTAAAATCAATACTATCAACTCGAGATAAACAACACCAGGTTAAATCATAATTTCTTTTTATTAATCCCTTGCAGATATCTCCCAATCTTTTTTTATTGAGCAGAAAATGATCATCATAAAACAAAACTTCTTTTATTTTATATTTTTTAACTAAAAAGTCTATCTCTTTTAAGACATTTTCAGCAGATCTAAATCTTACTCTTTGATTCCACATAACTTTACTTGCACAATAAATACAATTGAATGGACATCCTCTGCTACTAAATATTGTCGCATCTGGTTTTCTTCCTTCCCAATCAAACCCAAGGCTATAATTTTTAATATCGGGGAGTAAATGTCTTGCAGGAAATGGTAATTTATCAAGGTCTTCTATAAACCCCCTAATACTATTTATTTTTAATTTACATTTCTTAATATAAGCTATTCCATTAATTTTTTCTAGTTTTTTATTTTTCATTAAATCTAGAATAGTTTCTTCTCCTTCCCCTAAAACAAAAACATCTACATTTTCCATTTCTTTCAAACTTTTTTCTGGAAGAGCAGTGGGGTGTATCCCCCCAACAATTATTCTAATTCCTTTAAAATCTTCTTTTATTTTTTTAGAAATGTTTTTTACAAAATTAATATGTACAGACATACAAGATATCCCAACATTTTTTGGATTTACTTTTTTTATGTAATTCATTACTTGTTTTTCATTCATTTTATGAACTGAAAGATCAAGGATTCTTACTGAAAAACCATTTTCTTCTAAATAACTTGCCATATAAGTTAACCCAAAAGGGATAGGATTGTTTTGGACAGCAATACTGGAAGGATTAATTAATAATATGTCTATCATTTTAAAAATAATTCCCTATTATCTATTTATTAACCCCCTTTTTTCATAATATTCAGCTGTTTCCCTTATTCCTTCTTCTAAGCTAATCTTAGGATTATAATCTAATTCTCTTCTAGCTTTAGACATATCACTATACCAGAATTTTTCAGTCATCCATTTAATAGTATCATGTCTGAATGGGGGTCTAAAATTAAAAATATTACCTAAAATTTCTAAAAATCCTCCCACTAAAACAAAACTCCACTTAGGAAACTTTATTGGAAACACTCTCTTTTTTTTAGCCTTTTCCATAGCCCTAATTATCTCGTTGATACTATAATGTTCTCCATTAGTTATATGATATGTTTCTCCGTTTTTCCCATTTTCCATAGCTAGGATACATGCGTTAACTAAATTTTTAACATACAGAAATTCCATTACTTTTTTATCACAATGAATAGGAAAAAATCTTTTATCAACAGCCTTAAATAATTTTAGCATCTCCATATCTCTTGGTCCAAAAACCATTGGAGGTCTTAATAAAACAATAGGCATGTTATATTCTTTAAAATATTTTTCAGCAACTTTTTCTTGAGCTAATTTGCTCCAACCATAAGTATCCACAGGCATACACCTTGTTTTTTCATTTACAGCATTACCATCCTTAGTAGGACCTACAGCAGAGACACTACTCATAATAACTATTTTTTTTATTTTTTTATTTTTACAGACTTCTAATAAGTTTAATGTCCCTTTTTCATTTACTTCAAAGTACCTTCTATTAGGTATTGCCATTGGCCTTGCAATAGCTCCTAAATGAAAAACAACATCTATGTCTTTTGTAATTCCCTCTAAAGATAATCTATCCTCCAAATCTCCTATTTGCATATCTACATTTAATTCTTTGAGTATCTTTAGAGTTTCATTTCTAAGACTAATATTCTCTTCCTTTTTTTTCACAAGTATTCTTATTTTATGGCCTTCTTTAGCTAGTTTTTCAACTAAATGACTTCCAATAAATCCTGTTGCACCAGTTACCAATATTCTCATTGTAAAAGATCAGAAAATACCCATGCAATATTTGCACTTATTTTTCTTATTAGTTTATTTTTCACAAGTATCTTTGCAAATTTTTCATTTAGTATTTTTGCTAAAACTTTTTCTATAAACGGATACTCTTCTCTTTTTGGAGAATTTCTACAACCCCAAACATGTCCTAATTGGGCAAGAAATATCAATTCTTTATCAGAATAATTTTTATTATAAAGTGGAGAATTGCCTGTTTTTGGATTAATATATTTTAGCCATATGTCTTCATTAACCAAATTTTGTTTTGTTGCAATTTCATAGACTGCAGTTCCAGGGTAAATAGTTAATGGATTTATTCCAATCCAATCAGGACGAGTATTCTTTATTAGTTCAAATGTTTCCCAGGTTTCTTTTGGAGTTTCTTCTAAAGATCCTACAATTAAGAAATATTTTACTTCAATTCCTGCTTGCCTAGTAATATCCACTGCCTTTTTTATTTTTTGAATAGTAATATTTTTTCCAACTGCTTCTAAAACTTTATTTGAACCAGATTCTGCACCATATTCTACTAGATCACATCCGGCTTTTTTAAGTAAATTTAATTCCTCCAAGTCTACTGTATCCACCCTCGCCTGTATTCTAAATTTTATTGGGAGTTTACTTTCAATAAGCAATTCACAGAATTCCATTACCTTACTTCGTCTCATTGTAAATAAATCATCAGCAAACCGGATATAATCAATACCATATGTTTTATACAAATGTTCTATAATTTCAAAAAGTTTTTTTGCAGAAGTACTTCTAATATTTTTCCCCCAAGCGTGTGTTGTTTCACAAAATTTGCAACCCATTGGACATCCCCTTGAAGTTGTTACTTGGGCAGTTTGATTAATTTTTATCTTAACATCTGGAGGAAGAGGGTATCTTTTCATAGGGAATAAGTCATATGCAGGATATGGAAGACTTTCTATTTCACTCATAAAAGCTCTTGGTTGATTAACAATAATTTTTTTGTCTTCTTTATATGAAATCCCATCTATTTTTTTTAAATTAGGATTTTTCTTTTGAAATTCTTTTACTAATTCATAGAGAGTTTTTTCCCCCTCTCCCCTAACAACAATGTCCACAAAAGGATAATTTTTTAGTATTGATTCATCAGAAAAAGTAGCATGTAACCCTCCAATTATTGTAATTATTTGAGGCCTTATTTTTTTAATTTCTTTTAAGGTTTTTAGTGCAGCATATCTATTCTCAGTTAAACAACTTATACCTATGATCTTTGCCCCACTTTTAATAGCATTTATTGCTGTTTGAGGGATATTATATCCCATAATTGGGGCATCTATCACTTGAGAAGGGATATTTTTCTCTCTTAGATATGCGGCTAGACATGCAATACCTAATGGAACCCCTGACATGGGAAATTTGCTTGAAGTCTTTTTATCTAAAGGGGGGTTTATTAAACAAACTTCTGGTCTTTTTTTGTGTTGTTTCATCGCAAAATTTCAATAACATCTTCTATTTTTAAAGCCTTTTGTTTTATCCTTTTGTTTGTTATTAAAAATCCATTAAGTTCTTTATTGTCAGGATATCCATGCATGCTCTTAAATCTCTCTAAATCCCTCATTTGATAGAAATTTGGGAAAAAATAATTATTTTTTGTTAGATAAAAAATAAGATTTCCGTATTTTTCATCTAAAGGAATATGGTACTTTTTTGCAGAATTTTTATCCAAAATATTTAAATTTTTAACTGATTTTAGACTTTTTAGTATTTCTTTTTTAATTTCTTTATTTTTATACCAAAAATGAACTGTTGTTCCAGCAATAAAATAGGTATAGTCCTTTCTATTCGGCAAAAACTTAAAGAGATTTATATAATTTTTAACATCTGCAAAACCATGGTCTGACCAGATAAATATCTCTCCAGATTTATTTTTATTTAAGTAATCCTGAGCATAGATTTCAATAAGAGAATCTATCTTTTTCAAAACTTCTTTTGTTTTTTTATGTTTTTTCCCATATTTATGTATTGTCTTATCAATTTCCATTAGTTGGGTATAATAAATTTCCTTTTTATTAGCATTTAGCAATCTTTTTAACCGACCCCCATCTGATTCATATTTCAAAATCATTTTTTTCTTGTTTTCAGTTACAAAAAAAGGCCATTTATAGAAACAGAATTTTTTATTTTTAAAAAAATCTAATTTCCATAGACCTTGTTTGATAGAAGAATCAAAATATTTTAATTTATTTTTTGGAATATTGTGTAATCCAGAAATAAAAGTACGGCCATTTATTAGTTGTATTAAAGCTCCAAAATAAGTTCTTATTTTTTTGTTGAACGAAAGGAATTTTAAGACAGAATTATTAAAAATAGATCTATCAGATTTAATAAATTCTAACCAAATTTTAGACTTTTCAGGATTTTCTCCAGTAAAAAAGCAATATTCTAATCCAGTAAAAGCAAATAATGTCTTTAATTCTAAAGAACAATTTTTCTTTCCAAAATCATATAAGAAAGGTGTATTTTCCTTTGAAATTAAGTCTTTTCCCATACCATCAATACAAATGATTAACTGAGATTTCATATTATTTTTTGAAGAAAAAATGTTATATAAGCATTTGCATACTCTAAACTGGTTTCTTCCCAATTCTTTGCTTTGCAGTTATATACTTTTCCTAATAACTCTCTACCTTTTTTAAGAAGGTCTTCATTAACCCCATTTTTATCAATAGATCCAATTAAAAAAATCAAACTTCCAAAGATTATTAACTCTGGACTTTTTTCAAGGAAAATGTTTATCTTATTCATTTTAAATTTTTTCAATCTTTGGTAGTATTTATATTTTAGAATCAAGGAAACTAAAGGTAGTAAGAGTATGTTTATTTTTCCAAGATTAATCTTTAATTTATTCTTTATAATTGCATTCAAAAAAGGCAGGTAAAATTGTTCTCTCATTCCAAGAATTCCATTTGAGAGTTCTTCTAGTGTATTAATCTTCTTATTTAGAAATTTACTAAAAAAGTATTTTGTAACTTCAAGGATATTATCTTTTACAATAAACCATTCTTCATCTATATTTCTATTTGGTAATTTTTCTGGGTTAGATTTCCATTTAATAAATTCTTCTATTTTTTTATCTAGATTTGGAGATTTTTTATATAGTTCTGGAAAGTCGGTTTTATAATTCTCTTTAAAAATTTTCATAGATTTTAAATAACCAATTTCATATTTCTTTGATAATAATAAGAGGGAAGTACAACATGCAGCATAGGCTTGTTGGATAATGTATGTCATAAATTCTTTATCCATTTCTTTTTTAAGAGAATAATACTGGATGAGTTGACTCATTCTATCCAATAATAATTTAGCCCCCTCTGCGAGAGGTATTTCTTTAAGTTGATAATTGGGAATAATACTCCGTACATCTTTCCCCCATAATAATTTAGAGTTCTCTTTTAATTCAATAGTCCTTATTCTTGGCAAAAGGGTTTCTAAATCTTTTGGAGTATCAACCTTTAAGTCTATATAGAAATTCTCTTTAAATTTTTGTTCTTCTTTTTTAAAATTATAAAAATAACCAATACCTCTGTAACCTAATTTTTTTGAAATTTCAATAGAAATGTTATCTGTCTCTTCTTTACTTAATTTTTTCTGAGTTATAACTTGAATGTCATAATCATTATAGGGATAAAATCCTTCTCGTACCTTTTTTACAGGACCTTCTCCACGGGAAAATCCTCCTGTAAGGAATATAGAAATAACTTCCGGAATTTTTCTTCTTATTTCTTTAATTATCTCTTGCATATCTTTTTCAATTTTTTTGTCAGCTTCCTTAAATAGGGTGTATTTCATTTTTTTTATTTTCCCCCTTAAGTATAAAAAAGAGTCCAACCATTACTGGGACAATTCCTGCAATTAAAAGACCTAAAATTGACATTGAAAAAACCTTTGTCGCTTCAACATTTAACAATCCAAATAGTTGAATTAATACTGCTTCTCTAGTTCCAAGTCCATTTACAGTTATAGGTAGTTGGGCAATTAAGGTTGCAATTGGAAATATGGCTAAGAAATAAATCCAATGAACATTTATTCCTAAAGATAGGCCTATAAAGTAAGAGATAAAATAAGCTACAATCCAGGTAATAGTATTCAATAAAAGGGCTTGAATCAAAACGGATTTTTTAGGAAAATTTTCATATAACGCATGAAAGGTTGATTTAGCCTTTAATTTAAACTTTTTCGGAAGAAAATTGTTATACATCCATTTTAAAATAGATAAGATAGCTCTTTCCTTTAGAAAAAGAAAAATTAGAACTATTAGAATAACTATTCCAAACATTAACATTCTAAAATAAATTGGAAATATCCCTTTAAAAACAAAAATAAACAATAACGATAAGAAAAATAATGAACAGATATCTAGTATTTTATCTAGCGTAAAATTTGTAATCCCTCTTCCCACAGTACCGTATTTTTTTAAATACTCTACTCTCATAATTGTACCCAATTTTGAAGGTGTAACAAATCCATAAAAATCTGACATTAAATTTATTTTTACAGCTTTTTTAAATGGGATATTCATCTCTTGGTTTAGTGCAATAATCCACCATTTTAATGTTTGTAATGAAACAGATAATATCACGAGGAGAATAACTATAACAAGGAAACCGAGATTGGCATTTAAAATAGTTTGAGAGATATTTTTAATGTCTAATTTTAATATTAAGTATATAAATATTGAAATTCCGATTAATGGAAAAAGTTTTTTTAATATATTCCATGTACCCATAGAATAGGGGATGAAAATTAATTAAAAAACCTTTCTAAGAGTATAAATCCAATAATTTTATATATGCTTAATCTCTGAAATCTAATGAAATCTTTTTCACTAATAGTTCCAGCCCATAATTCCGGAAAAGTGATAGAAAAATCTATAAGGGAATATTACAACTTTTTTTCAAAAAAATTCAAAAAAATTCAAATTATTGTTGTTTGTAATGATTGTACTGATAATACTCCTAAAATTATACAAAACTTATCTAAAAAGTTACCTGTGAAGGTGATAGAAATACCTCAAAGAGGAAAAGGTTATGCCCTTATAGCGGGTTTTAATAATGCAAATGGAGATTATATTGGTTTTTTAGATGCAGATAACCCCTTTAATTTAACAAAGGTATTGGAAATGATAAACCACTTAGAAAGTTATGATATTGTTTTGGCTTCAAAATACTTAAGAGGAACAAAAAGGGTACAAGACTCTATAATTAGAAGGTTTTTATCTTTAGGGGGGTTTATTGTATCTAAAATTTTGTTTAATTTAGAGTTTAGAGATACACAGGCAGGAGCAAAATTCTTTAAAAAAGAAGTCTGGAAAGAGATAGGTAATCATTTTACTTGTACAGGTTTTGATTTTGATATAGAATTTTTATACCGTGCAAAAAAGAAAAAGTATAGATTCGCAGAAAAATACCTTCCGTTTAAATATGAAAAGTTTAGTACTTTTAGATTAAAGTATCTTCCCGGAATGCTTAAAAGATTGTTTGTATTAAGATTTTTAAGATGAAATGTAAAATGAAAATTCTCCTAACTTTTGATACAGAAGAATTTGATGAATTACCTGTTTCTAAGGTAAATGAAAAATTTGAACAATCTATGAGAGGATTAATCGAGTTAGATAAACTTTTAGATAAACATAAGGTTAAAGCAACATTTTTCACAACTGCGGTTTTTGCCAAAAAATATCCCGGATTTATTAAATCCCTACAAAAAAAAGGGCATGAAATTGCTTGTCACGGATTAGAGCATAAAGATAATTATTTAGATAAAAATAATTTTAAAAGAATCAGTCAATCTAAGGCTCAGTTAGAAAAGTTAAAATTAAAAATCAGGGGGTTTAGGGCTCCAAGATTTCAGATAAAAGATATTCAAAGATTAGAAAATTTAGGTTTTGAATATGACTCTTCAATTCACCCAACATTTCTTCCAGGAAAATACATAAACTTGTTTAAAAAAAGAAGTGTTCATTATCTTGGAAATATTGTAGAAATCCCTCCATCTGTTTTACCTCTATTGAGATTACCAATTGCTTGGTTTGCATTTAAAAATCTCGGACCATTATACCCTAAGGTTTTCACAAAATTGAATAATCTTTTTTCTAATTATACTATGATTATATTTCATCCCTGGGAATTTTCAGATTTAAAACCATTTAAGTTACCGCTTATAATAAAAAGAAAGAATGGAAAAGAGCTATTAAATTTATTAGAGTCTTATATTCTTTTTTGTAAAAAACAAAAATACGAATTTTCTACTGTATCAAAATTTTTATTTCCAAAAGTCCTTTAAATGTCCAAATACTGCTTTAATTCCTCTTAAGTTTAACATAATGTCGTCCCAAGAACGGATAGATTTAATTCTTGCAAAGATATATTTGGGTGTCAAAAAGATAGTATAAATCTGCCCACAGACAGAAGCAACATCATTTGCATTAGAGTTTTTAGTCTTTAATACAGGGCTCCGCATATCATATTTCTCATAATCTTCAGGGTTAAATAAAAACCAGTCATTCTTTTTTGCTTCTTCCCAAAGAGGAGTTCCAGGATAAGGAATCAAAACTGTTGATTGTAATACATCTGCAAGTCCTGATTGCATTAATTTTTTGGCTAATTCAAATGTTTTTAATGCATCTTGTTTTGTTTCCCAAGGATATCCTACTATCATTGTTAAATGGACAGTTAATCCTGCCTTTTTAGCCATTTTACAACCTTCAAGAATATCTTTTATTTTAACACCTTTATTTAATCTATCTAAGGTAGATTGATTAGCACTTTCTAATCCAAACTTTAACAATCTAAACCCAGCTTTTTTCATTAGATAATAATCCTCTTGTTTTAATGCTGCAAAACGCATGTTACAAGAATATCTTATTTTTTTATTATAACCTCTTTTGATTAACCCATTACATAAATCTACTAACCATTTTCCTACAGTTAGAGTTCCAGAATCATCAAATATTTCCTTGGCATTATATTGTTTTATTAAATGCCCAATTTCATTTAAGACGTTTTCAACACTTCTCACTCTAAAACACGGGAATAATCTTGGCCAAGCACAAAATTTGCATTTTCCCCACCAACAATCTCTTCCAGACATAATATAAAAATAAGGCTTTCTGCTAATGTTGTATTCTTTTTGATAATTTTCCCATTTAGTTAATTGACGGTCTATAAATGGTGCATTGTCTAATTTTTGATTTAGTGTAAATTTTCCAGAATTCATTATTTTATTATTTTTTCTATACCAAATACCTTTAGGAATTTTTTTTATTTTATTATTTAAAAAATCTACAAGATCACTTAGTAAGAAATCATAATCTCCTCCAGTTAAAACAAAGTCTACTTTTGATTTTTCCATACTTTCTTTAGGGAATGAAGTTACATGGTCTCCTAAAAGAACTATCTTCATCTTTGGAAAGTTTTTTTTAAGTTGATTAATAAGATTCCAATGTTGTTTAATTACTGGTGTTTTTGTTTCAAAGACAAATAAGTCCGGGCTTTCCTTTTTTAGAATACTAAAAAATTTTTCCATTTGAATTTTTTCAGCAATACAATCTAGCCAGAGTATCTTATTGCCTCTTGATTTTAACATAGTTGCAGCACTGCCTAAAACAATTGGGAATAAATAACTAGGATTGCTAAACCATTGAAATTGTCTATTTTGACTTAAAAGTGCAACCCCCTTTTCAGATTCTGTAGGAGGGTATCCAATAATTATTTTCATATTCAACCTTATTAAGGACCTATTATAAATGTTTTTATTAAAAATATCCTATTTTGAAATTAAACCATATAAAGATCCTAGCCCATGGGCAAAAAGAGTTAGTACTGAAGTGATAAAAACAAAAAAAGTTATCTTTATACTTTTGTGTATGCTAGTGAAAAGAATCATAAACAAAGAAATTGTTATTAATATCGGGAAAATAATTCTTATAACCGGATTAAAAAAGGAAAAAATAATTCCCAATAAAAAACCAATAATCCCTATAAGAGTTATTAGAAAATGGAGTTTATTTATAGAAAACTCTTTTTTTAAAAGCCAAAGATTATCTCTTCCATAAACAAACATTTGTTTTAGATGTTTTTTTAAACTATCTCTTCTATGATGAAAGACTATAACATCGTTTGCATATAATATTTTATATCCTTTTTTCCTAGCTGAAAAGCAAAATTTTGTATCTTCTGCAGTTAAAAAATTAGAATCATACTTTTCAGCAGCCTTATTTCTTGTGATATAATTACAAGAAGGGAGTTCTGTAACGAATTGATTATTAGAAATCTTATAACGTATAGAGGCCTTTCCACTCACAAAAAAATTAGAAAGTGTATATCCTGAAATTTTTTCCCAAAAATTTCCTTCAGAAGGGGTTAAATTTGGTCCACCAACAATTCCAATTTTATCATTTTTAAAATATTTAATAGCATTTTTTAACCAATCTTTTTTTGGATATGCATCCGAATCTATAAATGCAAAAAATTCACTATTAGATTTATCCATTGCAATATTCCTCTTTATTGAAGGCTTAACAAGGCCTGTAGAAATTATTTTGACTATTTTAGGGTATTTTACCTTATCAGAATTATCTGGTAGAACGATTATTTCAAAATTAGAATAATCTAATTTTAAACATTCTAAGATACATTTTTTGGTTTGAGAATCTATCTTTTTGCAGGGTATAATAATTGAAATTTTTTCTGTCATTTTAGATATATAGAACTTTCTTAAAAAGTACAAGGGCTATTAGGCATATTAATACTTGAAAGATAAAGATTAGATAAGTCACATCTCTTTCTCTTACATTTCTTTTAAACTTGCTTAGGATTAAAATTGATAAATGGGTTAAACTATAGACTTTTTTATATGGTAATTTTAGATTTCCATATTTATCTGGTATTGCAAAAGATTGTTTTTTTAAACCTCCACGAGCCTTTAAAATTCCCTCAATAATGTATGGGATAAAAATAAATATTGTAATCTTTTCAAAATTCCCTAAAATTGCCATGGTTACAATTAATGCCCCAACCGAATAAGTAAGTATATCCCCCGGAAAGACCCTGGCCGGAAATCTATTATAAAAATAAAATGCAATTAAAGAAGAAACCATAATTAGACCAATTAATGCTAACCATGTGGTCCCAGTGATATATGAAATAAAAGAAAGGAATGTTAAAATGATTATTCCTTGTCCTGTTTCTAATCCATTAAACCCTGCTAAAAAATTAAACGCAGTTGTAGCTCCTGCAACTCCTAAAGGAAGAATAATCAATGTATAAAATAGTCCTAAATTAATAGTCCCAATCCATGGAAGCATTATTGTCTGAGAACCAGCATTTATTACTACCAAGGGGATTGATGCAATAAGAGCTAAAAAAATTCTTATCTTAGCTGATAATCCTCCATGTTTCCAACCAAGTAAATCATCAGTAAGACCTACGATTGACAAAATTAAGACCACTGTTAGTAGAGAAAATATTTGTGTAGTTATTCCATTTTGATTTATAATCAAAAACGTACGTATCGCAATATAACTTAAAACCCCTAATATAAACGCCATTACAACCACAATTCCTCCAGAACCTGCAACATTCTTAGGATGAGTATATTTGTTCATATCTTCCCATAAAAGTCCAGTTTGTTTACACTTTCTAATCCATTTTGGGAGTACAACAATAGTTAAAATGAAACTTATTATTATTGAAACAAATAAGATAATTTCCATGAATTAAATACACATTTAAGGCTTTTAAAATTTGTCTAAGATTAAATTATAATTCCCAAGATAGATATTTTGAATAATCTTTATCTAAGTATTCTTCCACTATTTTTTCTTTTCCAGTGTATTCTATATCCCAGATTTTAATAGGTCCTTGAACTCCCCCATAATAAATAAATTCTCCAAGATTTGTTCCTTGAGAATTTAGAGACTCTACTACTAAACTAGATTCAGTATGGGTTAGTTTAAAATTTGGAAAATTATTAAATGGATCATCTAATAGGTATTTTTGGGCAAGCATACCTCTCATAACTCTTGGAGAGATATATATCAGGGCCCCAGCAATATTTAATTTACCATTAGAATCTACTTTTGGAATGATATCTGCTGTTCCTTCTAATCCTGTTTTAAAATCGTAAAATTGGTCTTTAAAATAAATATATCTCAATGGAATATTTATCTGTTTTCCTTGATAGTAAAATGCTAATTGGGGCTGTTCAAATGCAATTGAATTATTATTCTGAATAGTCTCAATAACCATCCCGATTATTGCAGTTTTTTCTGCAGGAAGAAATATCTTGGTTCCATTCTGTTCATAGACTATATCTTCATCAATACCAAATCCTCCTTGATAAACAATTGTAATACCTCTATTAGTTTCTTTTGTTTGAGATTCATCATAAATCATTGCAGGAATCCAACTAAATCTATCATAATCTTCATCACTTCCAATACTTGAAAATGCCCCATATTTTCCAATATCTGTAGAATCTATTAATAAATGGGTCGCATTGTGATTATATAAAAATTCTAAAGCATCATCTTGGTTGTCTCCGGTTAATACATATCTCCCCATAAGATAATTCCAAAATTTTATTGCATTTCCACCATCTAAAACAGTTGCTCTTTTTCCTATAGATTGAACCCAATATCCATAATCCCACCAATGTGCAAATACTGTTGTCTGTTCATTAGTATTTTCTCTAACCCATTGCATTGCTTTTTGCCATTGTTGGTTATATGAAGAAGGAATCATGCCGCTTGCTTGTGCTTTAACACTATTATAGTATGTCCAAAATGTGAACAAACTTAACAAAATGACTACAATCGCTAGAGAACTATATATAATTCTTTTTGTCTCATCTTCAGATTTTATAAATTTATCTACAAGATAAAAAATTAAAAAACCTACAAAGATAGGGGCTATTGGGGCTAAAACCATGATCAGTCTTACCGCACTTCTTGCTGTGAATAATGTTAAAATAAATAGGGAAAATAAGAGTAGATATTCAAACCGTATTAAATCAAAACTATTATCTTGCCTTTTATGGTATTGAAAATAATAATATATTAAGAATCCTATTAATAATAATGCAGAAAAATAATAAAAAGCTTTACTAATAAAATTCTCACCATCAAACAAAGCTGGATGTTCTGAATATCTTGAAAAGACTAGTCCGCAAAAAAAGAAAATATAAAGTCCAGTCAAAATCCAAGCATCTTTATTCTTTATCTTTTTTAACATTTGTTTAAATAATACTACCGAACCCACAAAGAACAGCCAAAACAAAATAGCACTGTTTTTAACATTAGGGATAAAAGGCCCAAAACTCGCACCCCATTCTAAGAAATAAGGTTGTCTATTTTCTGCAACAGTAGTGTTCCATCTTCCTGTAGTTGGCTTAAATAAAATTTGGTTTAAATCGGTTATTTTTTCTATTATAAAATTTGGACCAAATAATACTGATACGAGTAAAACCCCTAAAATTATTGAAATAATTAAAGAAGTAATATTTTTTGGAAGTTTACAATTCCTTAAAATTTTCAGTTTAGATATTTTTGTTTTCCACAGTATTAAGTGGACAATAAGAATAAATAAAATAAGAAATGCAAGTCCAGTATCAAGAGAAACTATAAATCCCTTTAAATCAAACCTATTAGAAAATATTAACATTACCGCCCAAGAAAAAACAAGCCAGAGGGAATAAATTAAAGTTTCTTTTTTATCTATCTTGTTTAATAAAAATGCTAAAAATGTAGAAACTGCAATTGTAACAAAAATATAATTTACACCTCCCCAAATCAGCCCCATTGTAGCAGTAGAAATTCCCGCAATTATTGCAAAAAAAGAAGCAAATTTCCAATTTTCAGATTTCCATGCCTTTAAAAATAAATAAAACGCTAAAAAAAGAAAACAGAAACCAGCAGATTCTTTTTCTGGAATTCCTGCTAAAGTTCTTGATAAAAGACTAGGTATAACAATCATAAAAAATGTTGAGATAAGGGAAATGATATTAGCCTTGATTTTTGAATTTTTATTTTTCGTTATAAATATCTCTCTAACAAATAAGAAAAAAACTAAGATTGTAAAAGTAAACATAATCACTGGGAATATAACTCCGGCATATTCAATATTAACATTTGAAAAAATATTTAGTATCCAATAAGTTGTAGTAATCATATATGGAAGTAGTCGAGTTTCCTTTGTTGTATCAAACCCTAATGGAACATTCCTCATGACATCTATTTGAGCAATAGAGCCTGTATCAACAATTTCTTTAGCAGATCTTAAAAATAGCCATGGATCAAGATCTGGACCAAGAGTCCATGTATCTGTAGTTATATCCCACAGACCTGGTTTTCCAGTTTCTGGCCTAATATGCATGGGGATGCTTCTAATATAAACTCCTAAAATTAAAGCAATTATCAAAAATCCTAAAACCCAAACTGTTGGTTGTTTTAAAAAATCTAAAACTTTCTCTTTTCTTTTATTTATTTCTTCTTCCATTTTTTCATCTATCTTAATATTAAACTTCTATTACAATTTCCTCGGCAGTTTCTTCTTCTACTAAGGCATTTTTTTTACCACAATAAGGACAAGTCTTAATTTGAGAATCTTTTTTTAGACAATATCCGCAAAACTTACAAATTAATGTCACCATGATTCTGAATTAAAGAAAAAACTCTTTAAAATAGTTTTGGTGTTATATAAACTTCCATTATTGCCGCAAGAACTAATATTAAGACAGCCCCTATAACTAAGATTAGAGAATCTTCTAAAATCCTCCATTTTCTTTCTCCTTGAAGGTCTTTTCTAATAACGGCAACAGATATAATCCCTCCAGCTAATGCTCCAATAAAATAGGCTCCAATTTCAGGAACTCCATGAATCATATATCTAGCTAATCCTAGTGGGAGATTTATAACATTTCCCTTTGAAAAAATTCCTATGGCTGCTGCAATTACAGAAGCATTCCAAGCAAGGATAAACATTGCACCCGCACCAAAGATTAATGAAAATAGAATCGTGAAAATTAACACATAAATATTGTTTGCAAATATGTTTATTAATAATTTATCTTTAGCAAAGCTACCAGTTATATCTCCTGTTACTGCAGAAATTCCATTTTGTTGTATACAAGTTTCATAATTATTTGGGCTATTTATTGCACAGAAAACTTTTATTTGGGCATTAAAATTTATCTCAGTATAATTTGGTAGAACTAAATACCAAAAAGAGAATGCAACAACAAAACCGATAAAGAGCCACATTAATGCTTGAATTGCTTTAGAATGTTCTTTTAGAAGCCTTCCGTTGTTAGTAATAACAACATCTTTACCTTCTTCAAATTTAATGATGTAATACATGAAAGGAAGTGAACAGATAATTGTAAACAAGATAACTAAAATCCCCCCAAATTGATTTAGTACAGAGTCTTTTGCAAAAACAAAACTAACTAAAAGTATAGATATAGAAGCATAAAATGCCCCGATAAAAAACATTTCCCAGGGTCTTCTTTCAGCTCTTTTTGGATTCATAAGAAACTCTATCATGATATTATCTAGATTCTGTTATTTTTAAACTTTTATTGATTTTACAGTTTTCAAAAACCTTTTATATACCTTAGTTTTATCTAAACTATAAGAGGTGTTCCCATGAGTAAATTTGAAAATATTCTAAAAGATATAAAAAGTATAAAAATTCAAGGAGCAACAAATGTTGCTTTAGCAGGAATTAAAGCATTTCTTATTAGGCCCGACGAGAAATCTGCAAAAGAAATCTTATCAACAAGGCCAACTGAACCATTAATGCAAAATTCTATTGGCTTTTTATTAAACTCAAAAAACCCTAAAAAAGATTCTAAAAAATTATTCTCCTATATTAAAAATTCAAAGAAAAAAATTGCAAAAAAAGGCGCAAAACTTATAAAAAATGACATGAATATTTATTCCCATTGTCATTCTTCTAGTGTTATAGAAATTTTAAAACAAGCTAAAAAGAATAAGAAAAAGTTTGTAGTATACACCACTGAAGTAGAGCCCCTTCTTCAAGGAAGAAAAACTGCTAAAGAATTATCAAAAGCAGGGATTAAAGTTATAATCGGGCCAGATCTTGCAGCAGCTCAATTGTTAAAAAAATGCGATTTATTTCTATTTGGTGCAGATGCATTTTTGAAAAAAGGTGTTGCAAATAAAATAGGTACTTCTACACTATGTAAAATTGCAAAAGACCATAATATTCCTAGGTATTCTTGTGGAATTTCTTTAAAATTTACTGAACAAGTTAAAATTGAAAAAAGGAATTCTCGAGAGGTTTGGGATGAAAGAGAAAAGAATATTGAAGTTGAAAACATTGCATTTGATTTAACTAAGAAGGACCTTTTATCTGGAGTAATCTCTGAAATAGGGGTTCTAAGTTATACACAATTTTTTGAAAAATCTCAGGAAAAAATTCAACGCTTATTAGGAAGTCCTTCAGAAGTAATGAAGATTAATAAAAAATTAGGAATTCAAAAGCAAAAAGAAATAATAAAAAAACAAAAAGAAGAAAAACAAAAAGAGCTAAAACAGATTAAGGAAAAACTAAAACAGAAGAGATTAGAAGAAAAAAGATTAAAACAAATAAAAAAAGAAAAAATCAAAAAGGAAAAACAATTATCTAAAGAAAAAAAGAAAATTGAAATTGCAAAAAAGAAACAAGAAAAGATACTTAGGAAAAATACAAAAGAAACAAGAAAAGATATCCTAAAAAAACCACAAACAGTTAAAAAAATAAAATATATCGAAGATTTAGAAATAGAAAAACATACACATAAATCTCTCGATGATAAGATTTTAATTCTAAATAAAATTTCTAAACAGTTTTTTAATGAGGTTTTTGGATTTTCTGAAAATGATAATTTTGATTATCTTCTTAGAGAATTCAAAAAATTAAAACAAAAAAAATGTAGTGATTTTTGTAATGAGATGATTAGGCTTCATTATTCTAAGACAGATTTAACTAGGGAAAAAGTAAATTTTCTTATGAACAACTTAATAAAATTGATTAATTCTAAAAAGTCAAAATTAAAGGTTATCCAAAATTAGGAATAAAATGAAAAAGATTTATACAGATGGAGGAAGTAGGGGAAATCCAGGAAAAGCAGCTTGTGCATTCCTAGTAGTTGAAGACGAAAAAATTACACAAGCATTTGTAAGATTTTTAGGGGATAATCTTACAAATAATGAGGCCGAATATAGTGCAATTATATTTGCCCTTGAAACAATTAAATCCAGAGAAGTTGAAATTATTTCAGATTCTGAGTTAGTAATCAGGCAAATAACAGGAAAATATAAGATTAACAAACCTCAACTTCAGCTTTTATATCAGAAAGTAATAGGATTAATTAGTGGCAGAATTATTAAATTTTCAAATGCGCCTAGGCAAGACCCTTTTATTTGGAAGGCAGATAAAGTTTTGAATAAGGAATTAAATAAACATAAAAAAATTAGTTAGATAAGAATCTATTATTCTCTAACCTTCCTTTTTGTTCCATCCAAATTTCAAATTCTTTTAAATCTTTAAATAAAGTCTTATGAGGTTCTCCTTCCCCATTCTTTTCACATTCTTTATGAGAATGTTCTCTACAGATTTGTGGTCTTTTTTTATAAATACCACATAACCCATTTTTTAATTGTTTACATTTAGTGTTAAATTGGATATTCCAACTAGAATCATGGTCAATATAAATCCAAACATTATTATGAAGTAAGAACCATCTTATCTCATCAAAATCTTTTTTTGTTTTTGGTGTGTCAATTTCCATACAAATATACTTACAACATAAATCACATTCATGGTAAGGGCTATCTTTACCCATTTCTTTAAAGATATGTTTATTTAACAAATTTTTTATTTTTTTAATCATCTTCATCCCTTAATCTTAGAAATATTTTAAGCCATTTTAAAAAGCTTTCTAAAAATAGTGCTTGCAACAATACTTGCCCCTAAATAATACCAAAACCATGTGAAACCCATTAAAGGGGTATAAATACTCCGTATCCAGTAAAACAAAATTAAAAATGGAATCATTGTAATAAATAGGGGTTTAAATGATGATTTCATCATTGTTCCAGTAATCTGTAAAACCTCAGATTGCAATTCTTGATATTTACAGTCTCCAGGTTTACAAGTTTTCAATTCTTTTTGGATTTCTTTTTGCCTTTTCTTTAGTTCTCTTAAATGTTCTTGATTAGTAAGCCATTTTGTAACTAAAGTGGAAACTAGTGTAACAATTATTGAGAGAAATATTATTGATGTTTTTGGATATAAAGTTATTATGTCAGTTATCATTCTTTTATTTTTCCTCTTTTTTATTAAACTTTCTAATATTACCTACCTCTTTAGTTATTTAAATTATCCTAATATTTTAGGCACCAAACATTCCTTTTAATGCAGGATGTATGTCTAGCGCATGCTGTTGTGCAATATTTTGATAAAGTTGATAGATAATCATAATTGAAAGTAATATTGCTGTTCCTCCGACTAATGCACCTAATAAATTTGCAACACTTGCTAATAGGCCTATTGCTGCTCCACCCATAATTGTTAAGGGACCTACATATCTTTTTAATATTGATTCTAATACTCTTTTATCACGTCTAAATCCTGGAATTTGTAAACCAGAATTCATTATGTTTTCTGCTTGACTTGATGCATCCATTCTAGATGTATTTACCCAAAACATAGAGAAGATAACTGAAAAGATTACATAAAATAATACATGTCCAAGAGCCTGTAATGCAAGAACTGGTTTAAAACTAGAGGTAATAATTCTTTCTAATAAACTTGGACTTGGAGAATGAATCCAAAAGGCAAGTCCTGAAATCGGTTGGCCTTGTTGAAAAGCTCCTAAGACAGTTGCATGACCTAACCAATTTTCTAATAAACTCGCAAATAATTGGAGATTTGCTGCAAGAGCAGAGACTAAAATAACTGGTAAAACACTAGCATAAAAAAATTGCAATGGCCATTTTACACCATAACCCCTAATCCTATCATACGAAAGTGGAATTTCAACTTTTAGAGATTGAGCCCAGACTACTATTAAAAACAATACAACAGTTACAGCTATTGCAAATAAGGCTAGGGCTGCTCCTGTTGAGTTTCCTTCTATAAGTGAAGAAACTAACACTAATACTCTCCCAATTGGCGAAAATCCTCCTTCTGGTCCTATAAACTGAAATAAGGCTGCAAAAAGCCTCCATCCAACACCTGCAGCTATAAATAATGAAACACCAGATCCAAATCCCCATTTTTGAACAACTTCATCCATAAAGATAATTAAAAATCCTCCAATACATAATTGTAATATAACTAAGAAGGTCATTCCGGGTAATGCTTCTAATCCTTTCATTAAAACATAAACCATTGCCTCAAATATTACAAAAGCAAATGCAAGTAATTTTTGTACTCCTTGAAAGAATTTTTTCCCTTCGGCAGTTGAAGTATCCATATTTAATATTCCCGACCCGTTTAATAATTGTAAGATAATAGAAGCCATTACAATTGGGCCAATACCTAAAGAAATAATAGAACCAAAGTCTGTTCCAAGAATAATTGCAAGATATTCAAATCTTGCTAAGGCATTTGAGCTTAGTCCAAATAAAGGAATATTTGCTAGAACAAAAAATGCAACAATTATAATAAGGGTCCATTTAAGCTTAACATTAAAACTAACCTTTTTTTCTGTAGGAGGTGTTACTTCTGGTAAAAAATAGAATATATTTTTTAAACTCATATTTATAGTTGATAAATTTTATTTATAAAGGTTTGTTTAAATCAGAAATCCTTTTCTTTAATATATAACATATTTTTGAGATTTCTGGCCTTTTGACTTTCATTTTGTAAAAAGAGCATATTTGGAGACATTCATTAGTATCAAACTTTTCACAATAACTATTGAGGCCCCTAACCTCATTGCAGAAATCTTCATGTTTTGGTCTATCTAATGGAGGTTTAATGTTTATTGGCATTTTCTTTTTCAGCTGTTTCTTGTCCTACTGATTTTTTACCACTCTCTTTTGCATTTTTTTCAACTGATTGTGATTTTTTTTCTTTAACCATGGGTAAAATTATCTTTCCGCCTGCTTTTTGCATTTTTTCTATTGCTAATTTTGAAGCTGATTTTGCAGATATTTCTGCTTTAAAACCATTCCCCTTTGCAAGGATTTTATATTTTCTTAAATCTATTTTCCCTGTTTTAAAATCAAAATTATTTTGTATTTCTTGCAGATTTATAACATTATTTATCTTTTTTTGAGTGCTTCTTGAAGTAAATCCTTGTTTTCCAAAATATGTTTTAGCTCCAGCTTTGTTTGCCATCATTAGAGCCTTTTGTTTTTTTTGGTCTCCACGTTTACCAGTTCCAGCCATTCCGTATCCACCACTACATCCGTGGCCTTTATGTCTTTGTCTTGCACCCCATCCGTGAGTTGTACATCCTCTTTGTCGTGTTGTTTTTTTCCTTTTTTTCACTTTCATTGTATTTATTCCTTGTTTATAGAATCTTATAACATTTTTTCAATTAATTTAGTTATTTCTTTATTTTTGCCAAGTATACCTTTTGGATAAGATATTCTGGTAGATTTTTTAAATCCTCCAATAGGCGGATGTAATCTGAAAAATGGTTTTAATTTTCCATCTTTGTCTTTTTTACCACGCTTTGTTTCAATATCTTTTATAAGTTTATCATCAATTGGACCATAAACAACATAATCTGTAACTTTTTTAACCATTCCCATTTTTACATTATCTTTTTCGTCAATTAAAACACAAGCAAACTTTCTTCTAAGTCTCAATCTATCAAGAGTTTCTTTAATTTCTTTTTTTATTTTCACTTGCCCGTGAATTCTTAATACAGCTATCATGTTCATTCTAATTTATAATTCTCTAATTTAGTTAAAGCATCCATACAAGCTTTTGCAGTATTTACTGTAGTTCTTGTAGGTCCAAAAGTTTTACTATAGATATCTTTTATTCCAGCTAATTTTAAAATCTTTTTCATTTCATCTCCAATAACTAATCCACTTCCCTGGGGTGCAGGCATTAGAATAACCTTAACTCCAGAACATTTTCCTTCTGTTTTAAGTGGAATACTATGCATTTCATCACAAGAACAATCAAAACTACTACAACCCCGTTTAATCTTTATTATATTTAATTTTGCTTTTCTAATTGCCTTCTCTTTTGCTGGTAAAGTTTCTGAAGCACGCCCGCTACCAATACCAATATATCCGTTTCCATCTCCAACAACAGCTAATACAGAGAATGTTGCTATATTTCCTTCTTTAGTTTTCTTTTGAGTTTGTTTCCAAGGTCTTCTTTTTCCTCCACCGAATTTACCTTTTGCTTGTCCAGTGTTTAATAGTTCTACTTTTAAATTTAAAAGAGTATCAACAATTCCAGGTTCTAATATTTTTCTTCCAGAATCAAATATTTCTTGTATGTTTTTTATTTTACCTGATTTTACTTGTTTACCTAATTCAGTTTTAGGAACCCAAGATTCTAATTTTTCCTTATCCTCCCTTTCTCGTCTTTCTTCTCTTGATTCATCTTTCCAACTCTTCTTTTCCGTTTCTACAACTTGTTCAGTTGGTTTTTCTTCTCTTTTAGACTTTCGAGTCATTTGTTCTAACTGTTTTAGATGCATTTCAGGTGTTTGAGCTTCTTCTACCATTTTATTTTAATTTTTCCTTAACTTTAATTATTACTTTTTTTAATTCTTCTTTTAGATGTTCTCCATTTAATCTGTCTTCTGAAGGATAAATGGATTCATTTACTGGAATGTTTAAACCACCATCAACAAGACCCTTTACAGTTGCATAAATCCTTGAACCATGAATATTTTTTATCATTCCTAAATCAAGGATAAATTTACCTTTACCAATTTTTTTAGCCATTACTAATCCTGTTAAATATGCTGCTGGAAGAGATTTTAAAGATCCAACATATTTTTTATCCCATCCATAGTTTAGTAATTCTTTAGATGTTGTAGTAAATTTCGCTTTATCTTGTGCTTCTATAGATTCAACTGTTTGAATAATTATATAATTATTTGTCTTTCTTATGACTATCCTTGGAATCCCGGATTTTAATAATCTTAATCTTAATTTATAGTCTGTTTTATTTTCTTTTCTTCTTTTCCTTTGTGTTCTCATTCTAATTCTCCTACACTTTCTCCGAGGTGTCTTTTACTTTTGAATTTTTTTGCTTTAATCATTTTTCTTACTTGGAGATATTTTGTTTTTTCTACTTGCCCGATTCTTAACATGTTTTTTACAACACCCCTTAATTTTCTAGTTAATAGAACATACTCTCTTTTCTTTTCCCTTACTTTCTTTTTTACTTTCCCCTTACCTCTTTTATGCTTTCTTTTTACAATTTTTTTCCTTCCTTTAATTTCTCTTATTTTTATTGCTCCAGCCTTATGTAAATCTACAATGTCTTGTCGAGATATGGCTTCTTTAATTTCAGTTAGATTTTCTTCTGTAAATAGAATTCTTTTTTTCCCAACTTTCAATACTTTTGCAGCGAGTTCTTTTTTCTTAGCTAATTGCATTTTAATTATCCTGTTTTTTTCTTTTATATTTATTTAAGATTGTTATTTTCATCTTATTAGCAGATTCTATAATTTCCTGTTTTTTTCTTTTTCCTATATTTTTAATGATTATCCCCTGAGTCTTTTTGATGTTTTCTAATTGTTTTATATTGTCAACCCTAACTGGTTCAAGGTTGTTAATTTTGCCCTTTAATGTGTTATCTGTTCCCCATCCAATAGCGGGTTTTTTAGAATAACCTTTTTTTCCAAGTCTTATTTGACTGTGTATTCCTACTGGGGTTCTCCATATTCTTTTCTTTTTTTGAGATTTTCCTAATTTTACTTTTTTATTCCAATCCTGTCTTTTAAAATTAGGTTTTTTTCTTTTTGATTTTTCCATTATAAGTTTCTCCCTGGTTTTTTTGTAATAAATATTCCATCTTGGAAAACTCTTCTATCTCTTCCTCTAACTTTTGCGCATTTTTCAATATTTGCAGAAGTTTGTCCTGCAGCTTCTCTATTTGAGGAAGTTACTGTTATTTGATTCCCCTTGATATCCACTTTAACATTTGGTAAAACCTTACAAGTTCTATCAACTTTTTCCCCTAGAAAGTTTTTAATTGTAATTTTATCCTTATCTACCCTTACAGTCATGGGAAAATGAACACTACATATCTCTAGATGGTATTCAAATTCTTCTTTAATTCCCCGAATAAGATTATTAATATGTGCTACTGTTGTACCAATAATTTTTCCTTCTCTTCTTGTAGCATTTTCAGAAAATATTTTTAATTCCTTCCCTTCATTCAAAATTTTAATATTTGGAGTATTAAATTCTCTTTTTAATTCCTTCCCTTCAGAACGTACTGATACCGTATTTGTTGAGCTATCTATTTGAATTTCAACTCCTTCTGGAATCTTTATTTTTTTTTCTAAATATTGTTTCATGATGATATGTTTTAATTTTTATTTTTAAAGTATTTAATAAAAATAAGCAATTAAACTACCCCCCTTATTAGTTTCATAAGCTGTTTCTTGAGTCATTAAACCCTTATTTGTAGAGATTACTAACACTCCAAAATTTCTAGAAGGCAAAAATCTTCTTAGATATTTATCAATATCTTTTACTTGAACATAAAATCTTGGTTTTATTGCCTTACATTCATTTAAGTTTAAGATTGTTACAATTGCTTTAGTCCCAGTTATTTTAAAATCAATGTGTTTACCTTGTTTCATCATATTAAATAAATTTATAAGTACTTTTGAAATTCTGTTTATTTCAACTTCTGTTTTTTCTACTCTTTTAGCATTCATTATTTGGTTCAGTGCATCTGAAATTATATCTTGACTCATTTTAACTATATTTTTTAAATCCTAACTGTGTAGCAAGTTCTCTAAAACAATGCCTACATAAATTTAATCCATAGGAACTAATATGTGCCCCAAATCTTCCACACCTCTCACATTTTTTTGCAGCGATTCCGAACTTCCTTTCTTTTGGTTGATTATGCTTTAAAAACTTTTTCTTTATTGCAGGTTTTTTCTTAAATTGTTTTAAAATTTTGTGCCAATCACTTGCAGTCATTTTTTCCTCCGTAGGATATTTGTTTTAAATTTATTTGTCATAAAATCTTCTATTTCTTGGATACTAACTGTTTGTCTTCGAGTTTTACCTCTCTTAATTTTTTTCTTTTCTACCTTTTTCCCAGCCCTTGAAAAAACTACAGTAACTTCTAAACCCATGATTCCTACATCTCTTAGATATTCTGTTCCCGGAATATCAATATACTCTGGAATTCCAAATGATAAAAAATTATTTTGTATCTGCTTTTCTTTAATTGTATTTTTTATCCCTCCAAGAAGTTTTTCTAATAATCTTTCAGCGATATCTCCTCTTAATGTAACTTTAGTTCCGACTTCAAGACCAGGACGGACTTGCCATGTAGGAATTCTTTTTGTTGCTTTAACCTTTACAGGCTGTTTTCCAGAGAGACTCTTTAAAAGTATAAACCCCTTTTCCAGTTTTTCACCAGTTCCCCCTATATTTAAGATTATTTTTTCTATTTTCACTGTTCTCATCTTATTTTCTTCTTGGGCATTCTTCATTTTTTTTGGTTTTTCAGAGACTGATTTCATTTTATTCTATTACTACTAAGGTTTTAATTGGAAGACCAACCTCCTTTTCTTTTAGTTGAACATGATATACCTTTTCTCTTGCTAATTCTTTTATTTGGGTTATTTTTCCTGTTTCTCCAGCATGCTTTCCTGCGACAATTTCTACTTTTGCACCAGGTTTTAATTCGAGAATTTTTTCTATTTTGTTTTCTTTTGTATTTATTAATGCAGAATCTTTCAAAGAGAACTTTTCTTTAGTTATAAAATTTTGACCATCTTCTAGATTCATCTGGATTTTAGTTGCTGAGATTACTTTTTTACCTATTATTTTTACAATTTTTGTATCTGTTTCTTTCTCTGATATTTCTTTCAACACAAATTTTTTATTTAAAATTTCTAGTCTAAAATTCTTTTTCATCTTTTCTATTTGAATAACATCAAATAATTGTATTGGAAATGTTTCTGTGGTTCTAGCTTTATTATTTATTTTTATCTCTTTATTTCTAACCATATAATTTGCTTCTTTTCTTGTTTTAGCTATCTTTAATATTTCTCTAAGAACAAATAATAATGGAATTCCTTTCGAATCTGCATGGCTAGCACATACAAGGTACTTAGTCCCTTTTCTAGGGATTGGCCAGTTTTTAGACATTTTACTTCTATTTCTGTACATCTTTCTTTTCTCCTTTTTTATTTCCAGATTTTTTCATAGGTTTTTTATTAGTATTTTTTATTTCTTCTTTTTTATTCATTTTTGTATCTGCTATCTTAGTTATACTTGAAGGAACAGTGGGTTTAGTTTCTTTATTGACTCTTTTGAATCTTTTCTTATCATCAGTGTTTAATACAATAATCCTTAAATTTGAAGGATTAAACCAAACGTTTATTTTTGTTCCATCTTTTTTAGTTCTTTGTATCCCTTCAATAGCAACTTTTAAATTTTTTGCATTAACATTATTTACTTTTCCCTGTTTTTTCTTATATTTTCCTCGCATGATTTTTACTTCATCATTTTTTCTTATTTCAATATTCCTCATACCATATTTTCCCCTAAGTTCTTTAGATAGTGTTGAGGCTAAGAAGTTTCTTCTTATGTGTAATGGGGCATTGTAAATGTACTTTCTCTGTTTACGTGGCTGTTTACTTGCCTTCCATTTTTTTGAAAATTTTTGTTTTACCATTTTATTTTTTAATATACACTCGTAGCGATTTTAGCAACTTCTTTCCATCTCTCTTGAACTTCTCTTGCAACTGCACCTTTAATTTGGGTGCCTTTTGGATTTCCTTTTTCATCTTTCAACAATGCTACAGCATTTGTTGTAAAGCATACTCTCTCCCCAGTTTTTCTTCTCCAAGGTTTTTTTTGTCGAACTATTACTGCATCAAATACTTCCCCTTTCATTTTAGGATCCCCCTTTCTTACTGAAACTTTTACCCAATCTGATATTTTTGCAGGATTTTGTCTTCCTTTTTTTGAACCAGCTCTTTTTACAGAGACTATTTTAACAATTCTTGCACCGCTATTATCACAAGCATCCATTATACTTCCAATATTTAATCCCCTTGTTGCTTTTGCACTAATTGCTTTCATTTTTTAAGTTCTCCTTCTTCTTTTAATTCTTTTTTATTTTTCACTTTTTTTACAACAACAAAATGAATAATTTTACTTAATGGTCTGCATTCTGCTATTTGAATTAAATCTCCTACCTGGAGTTCATCTTTCAAACAATCTGGTAGTCTTGCATGAAGTTTTGTTCTTCTCTTTTCATATCGTTCATATTTAGGAATATATAATGATCTTTCAAATTGTATTGAAACTCTCCCATGGAGTTTTTTTATTACATGGCCTTCAAATATTCTCCCCCTTAACTTTAAAGGTTTAGTTCCATGGACTGGACAAAGAGCGTCCTTACATTCATTCAACTTTATAGTATCTTTGCTAGGTTTTTTTATTTGTTCTTTTCCTACTGATTTTTTTTGATCTTTTTTTACCATTTTTTTTAATTATTATTCTTTTATTTGTGATTCATCAAACCCTTCTTCTTTAAGAATAGGTTTTATTTTGCCCTTATGATTCCCTTGCAATTCTATTGTCTTACCCTTTATTGTTCCTCCGCATGCAAGTTCTGATTTAAGTTTTTTCGCAATTTCTTTGATATCGACATCCTTTAATCCTGTAACAATTGTCTGTATTTTACCAAACTTTCTTTTTTCAGTAGTCACAGTTATTGTTTGATCACTTTTTGCAATTTCCTTACAAACACAAGCCTGTAAAGGTAATCCACAATTTGGGCATATATCCATTATTTCTTATTATTCTCCTTTGATTTATTTTTGAATGTTAATAAACGTGCAATTTCCCTTTTAATTTGTTTCCTTTTTGTAGGTTGCTTTAATAATTCTATTTTTAAGTCTTTTAATTTTCCTTCTACTTCATTTGGGTTAATGTTTTTTTTATCAGCCATTTTTATCTTTTATTCCTTTTTGGTTTTAATTCTTTCTTTTCTTCTTTCTCTGTGATTTCAAAGTTTGCATTTCTTTTTATTTCATCATAGAGTTCTTTGTTTATGGTTATCTTATCGTGGAGTTTTGCATCTGGAGATAATATTGAAACTTTTATTCCTATAACTCCTTGTTTTGTTTCTGCAACAGATTCAGATCTACTTACAACCTTTGCAGCATCTCCAGTTTTTTTGAGATAACCATATGCAAATCTCCAAGATTTTGCCCTATCACTTGGAAGTTTTCCTGAAAGTTTAAGTTCACAGCCCAATGCCCCTGCGTCTTTAATTCTTGTTAGCATTTTATAACCAATTGCCTTGAATTTTAATGCCCCAAATCTTTGTAAAGATAATGCGATTTGATCTGCAACTAATTGAGAATCAAATTCTTGTTTCCTAATCTCTTCGATATCTATATGAGGATTTTCCATTTTAAATTTCTTTTTTAAAACTTCAGTTAGTCGTGAAATACTTTCACCTGCACGCCCAATAATTAATCCCGGCTTATGTGTTGCAACAACAATTTTTTCACCAACAGGGGTATATTCAATTTTTATACTACTAACTTTCCCTTTTCCAAATGTTTTTTTAACAAATTCTTTTACAGCAAATTCTTCTTTTCTAACTTTTATAAATTTTCTTTCTTCCATATTATTTCTTCTTTTTGTTTATTTTATTTCTATCTTGGACTTCTATGTAAACATGAGTTCTTTTTGCTTGTCTTCCACCCCTTTTCATTGGTCTAGAAGCCTTATCTGCTTTGGCAATTGTTATAATTGGATTTTCTATTTGGTTTACATTAGCATTAGCTTTAAGTTGGTTTAATAGCACCACTATCTCTCTTACAGCATTGATAGGATATTTTCCTCCGGCCATTCCCTTTCCAGGCCGGTGAGCCACTTCTCTTTTCGGCATAGGGATTGCAGCTTTTTTCCTTAATACCTTTTCTAAAAACTCAAGGGCCCTATCTGGAGTTTTCCCTTTTAATGATTTACAGATTGCAAAACTGTTTTTTGAACTGATATGTAAAGACATTCCTCTAACAACCGCTTTTTCTTTTGGTTGGATATCCTTTTTTACTGATTTTTTTTCTTCTACTGGCTTTATTTTTTCTTCTTTCATTTTAACGTCTACCTTTTCTTCTTCTACCATTTCTTTTTCAATTGATTTTTTGTTATCTTCTACCATTTTTATTTAACAGAAAGTGCTGCACTTGATCTAGTAGCTCCAACACCTGCCGCCCCATGTTTAACCGTTCTTCTTGTTAATGAAAACTCTCCTAATCTATGGCCTAACATTTCCTCTCCAATTTTAACTTGTACGAATTCTTTTCCATTATAAACTCCAATTGTCAAACCAACTAATTTTGGAACAATAATCAGACTTCTTTTATGTGTTTTAATTGGTTTATTTTTTTCTATTTTCTTTTTTGTTCTCTGAATAAAATCTTCAATAACATGGAAATTTCTCATAATTGTTCTTCTTTGTCTTGATTTTAACAATTTTGCAAATTCTCTAACGTCCATTTGTTTTAATTCTTCTATGTTTTTACCTCGGAATAATTTTTCTCTTCCACCAACTGCAATATTTACCATTTTTACTTTTTCCTCCTTCCAGTTCTTCTAGGCCTTAGTAAACCTACCTTTCTTCCTGCTGGCGCATTTCTCTTTGCAATCTTACTTTTGATTCTCTTACCTCTACCAGATCCAAATGGATGATCAATTGCATTCATTGCTACTGCAGAAGTTCTTGGCCATAGTTTAGATTTTGCTTTTTTAATATGATATTGTTTTCCTGCTTTTAATATTGGTTTATCTAACCTTCCATCTCCTGCAGTTGTACCAACTGTTGCCCTACATTGTGAATGGAAGTGTTTTTCTTGTTTTGAAGGCATTTTAACAATAACAGTCTCTCCCTTTTTCCCGACAATTGTTCCAAAGTTTCCTCCACTTCTTACTAATTTCCCTCCATCTTTTGGTCTACTTTCAATATTAAATACAAATGTATTATTTTTTAAGTCACCAATTCTTGAAATATCTCCTGTATTATGTCCATCTATTTTGATTATTTGACCCTCATATATTTTTTCTGCAGCTATATTATAGAAGACTTCAGTTGATTTAATTTTCTTTAATTTTGCAATAGGAGAACTATGGCCTGCAGAAGCAAATAGTTTAACTATTTCCCATTCTCCATCAAGATTTCCAGGGTATTTTGGTTTTACTGAAAATGCCTTTCTTTTAACTCTATAAGTATGGCTTCCATGCCCTCTTGCTTGTTGAATTATTCGTTTACCCATTTTATTTTAGTTATTACATTACTCCTAATTTTGTTGCAATATCAATTGCTTGATATTCTGGTTTTAGTTTTATATAGGCTATTTTCTTATTTTTTCTCGTTAGAGTTCTAATACTTTTAACCTTTACATTAAATAAATCTTCAACTTCTTTTTTAATCATCACCTTTGAAAATTGTCTATCTAGTTCAAAAACAAGAAGATTATCAATTTCAATCATTTTTACTATTTTTTCTGTAGCTTTTATTTTTTGTAACATTTTATTTTAATTTTTCCTCCCAAAAACTTTTTCAATTTCTTCAATTGCCCTTTCAGTATAACAAGTAATTCTTCCAGCAACACCATTCGGTGCCAAATTAGTTATATCTAATTCCTTAACTTTTACAACATCTATTCCAGATCTTTTCATTTTTTCTTCACTAGAAATAACAAATAATAGTCCAGCATTTGATTTATATTTTCTACCACGTAATTTTCCACGTCCCGCCCTTATAGATTTTGTTTTAATAATCTTATTAAAATTATCTTTAAATAAAATTTTCATTGTTATTATAAAATCTTTAGTCTTTACATCTAGTATAGCCGAGTCAAATACCAATCCAGATTCAATTTTTTTATTATATTTTTTTTCTATTGCTTTTTCATCAATAGTTCCAGACAAAGCTGAATTGAATGCAATTAAAAATTCTTTTTTATTGATTTTTCTCGTTAAATTTTTAAGAGATTTAGGCGAATGTGCTTTTCTTCCACCAACTGTTGAAGCAACAGTAGCTCCTACCCAATTGAAACTTGAACCACTTCGAGACATAATTTTTCTAGGTACTCTTGATATCCCTTTGCCATATCCTGTTTTCCAAACATGCCTTCTATGTCTTATGATTCCTGAAGCAGAATAACCTGCACCAGACCCAGGTTTTGAACCTTGTGGTTGCATTTTTTCAAGTTTTTTAGCTTCAAAAACTTTTAAAAGAATATCTGGTCTAATTTTTACAGAAAAGTTTTTTGGTAAATCTAATTCTTTTTTTAGCTTTCCAGTTTTATCAAGTAATTTTGTTTTCATTTTTTTACCTTAATTCCAAAACCTCATATTTTTGTTTAGTTTGTTTTTTTGTAGGTCTAATTGCCGGAGTTAGAAGTAATACTCTTTTATTTGGTCCAGGAACAGAGCCCCTTATTAATATATAGTCTGTTTTAATCTTCCCAAATCTATGAAATCCTTGCTCTCGATTTATATCATTTTCTTTTACATTTCCTACCTTTAGAATTTGTTTATTATACTCTACACGAGTATGAAATCCTGTTTGACCCGCCATTGGAACTCTAAAGGTAACTCTTGCAGGATGCCAAGGACCAATACTTCCAGGTCTTCGCCTTCCTTTTTCAGATTTATATGACTTTAATGTAATCCCAAATCTTTTAACAGGTCCTTGAGTTCCAAACCCTTTTGTTACACCCCTTACATCTATAGTAATGTTTTCCCCATCAGTTTTATTAAAAACTTCAGAAATAGAAATTTCTTTACCTATTTTTTCTTTAATAAAACTTAGTTTATCTTCTCTACTTCCACCCAATCCTAGTTCAATTAAGTCTGGAGTTTTCTTTATTGCAGTAGATTTTACATCAGAATGGACAATAACTCTGATATCATCATATTCTTGTTTTATTTTTTCTAATTCTTTTGTGATATCTTTAATCTGTTTTGGTTTTTTTAATTTCCTTTTAAGTTCTTTATCAAATCCTACTATTACATCTTGCAAAACCTTATTATTTTTGTATAATCTAACAGAATATATTTTCATTTTTGGACACTCTAATATTGTTGTGGGAATTATAATTTTTTTATTTTTAGTCATTGAATCTGCAGTGTTATCTTTTGCATAAACAGAAATCATCCCAACCTTATATCCTATAAACCCATTAATTTTACTTTCACTTTTTACAGCATTCCAGTTAACACTAGGTAAAATCTTTTTAGCCCTTTTTCTAGGCCAAAACTGTAAACTTCCGCTTCTTATTCTATGGTCTGTCATTTTTTACTTTTTGTTTTTTTATCTTGAAAATTATTTTGTAAGCTAGACTACTCTAGTTTACACTAGTTCTCAATCGATATTCAAGCAAATTAGCAGTTTGCTATTGTATCTGACTCAACCAAGTCAAAATTAATTAGCCTAAACATTTAAGTTTTAAGCTTCTACTATAACCTAAAATTTAGAGTTTTTTGGGGTTTTTAAGGCTTTTGCTTTAGAATTCTTTAATGATTATGCCTCGAACTTTGCTTCAGATACTTTTTTTTGCCCATCAATATCAATATTCCTAATTACAATTCCTACACGCTTGCTTTTTTCTCTAATCTCTTCTGGTTTCATGTTTTTCAAATCTTTAGGATAGATTATATTATCAATTTTTATTGTGTGACTAATTCTAATCTCTTTAAATTCTGGAAAATCAAAAAATAATTCTTTTACAATATTTGAATCTGTAGTTTTAAGTGAACAAAAATCTATCTTTATTTCCTGATCTTTTTTTGTAGAAGGTTTTGCAGATTTAGGAGCTTTTGCTTTGACCTTTAAATCATAACCTGGTATAGAAAATGTTAAGGCAAAAAAAACTCTAGGGTACTTTTCCATAAAATCTAAAATCTGTTTTGGTTCTACTTCTGTATCAATGACTATTTGCCTGATGCCCATAAAATTTTTAGTCTTTTGTATCTCAAAACCAATCTCTTTAGTTAAATCAAATGTAGAAACAAGAATTCCTTTCATAGAAATTTTTCCATTTACTTTTTCTAACCCTTTCTTAACTAAGAAATTTGCATATTCTGAGCCAGATTTGATAATCCATTGGGTTGATTGTTTTTTTGCTTGGATTAGATATTTATCTTTAAATTCCCCTCGACTAAATTTCAGAAAATCAGAATGGACAGAATCATCGCTTATCCCTCTAAAAACTTTTTTAATAATCATAAGTAAAAAATTACTCTTCAGTTTATAAAGTTTTTGAGGTAATTAATTTTATATTATATTTCATTTGAACTCTTCATAAACCTTATAAATAAGATTAGCTTGAATAATTTATGTTAGTTGACGAGAAACATTTTAGAACAATTGCTAATATCCTCATTGTAGCAATCTTGATGATTCTATCTTTTATAATTCTAAAACCCATTTTACTTTCTTCTATTTTTGGATTAATTTTAGCATTTATCTTTTACCCAGTTTATAAGATTCTTTTTAAATGGGTTCGTTCAAAAAACTTGGCTGCACTCATTATATGTACTTTTTTTATCATTATAATAATTTTACCTATCTGGTTTTTTACCCCCCTGGTTATTAGACAAGGGTTTGAAATGTATACTTCTCTTCAGAGAGTAGAGCTTGCCCCAGCCTTACAAGAATTTTTCCCATCGATATTTTCTTCAGCAGATTTTACTCAAACAGTCTCTGTTGCATTTGATACTATGGTTTCTAGGGCAGCATCAGGAATATTAAACTCGTTTACAAATCTTTTATTAAATTTTGCAGTTATTTTATTGCATGTTTTTATTATTTTGTTTTTATTCTTTTTTGGATTAAAAGAGGGGGATAAATATGTGGAATATGCTAAGGAACTTTTTCCTTGGACAAAAGAGACTGGAGAAAAGATTTTTAAGAGATTTAGCGATATAACTTATTCAGTTATTAATGGCCAGGTTATTGGGGGAATTTTCCAAGGATTATCTGCTGGAGTTGGATTATTCATCTTTGGAGTTCCAAATGCATTAGTTTTGACTATCTTTTCAACTATTTTAGGGGTGTTACCAGTTATTGGCCCATGGTTAATCTGGGTTCCAGTAAGCATTTTCTTATTTATCAGTGGAAGACCTTTTGCAGCAATAGGATTACTAATCTACGGTTCTGTAATTGTTTCTTGGATTGATACAATAATTAGACAGATAATTGTAAGTAAAAAAACAAATATAAATCAAGCAGTAATTTTAGTTAGTATGATTGGGGGATTACTTGTATTTGGTTTTTTAGGATTAATTTTAGGGCCCTTGATAATATCTTATTTAATCCTGTTAATAGAAATATATAAATCTAAAAAAATATAAAAGAGATGAAACTTAAAGTAAAAAATTTTAATTGGTCAGCAGGAAGACCAGTAGTTTTTTTAAATGAGGAAACTGCAAAAAAACTTCATGTACACGTTGATGAAAAGGTTGAAATAAGAAATTCTAAATCTATTAATGCTATTGTAGATATCTTTCCAAAGATGGTTAAAAATAATGAGATTGGGCTTTCTAAGGAAGTTACTGATTTTATAAAAGCAAAAAATAAATCATATATCAGTGTAAGTCTTGCCGATTTTACTAAAACTACAATGTTGATAAAGAAGAAACTTTCAGGAAAAGAACTTTCTAAAGAAGAATTAAACACAATAGTATCTGAGATTGTACAAAACAATTTAACAGAAGCAGAAATTGCATATTTTATTGCTGCTACAAAAATGCGGGGAATGTCCTTGAAAGAAACAATAAATATGACTAAAGTAATGGTAGAAAATGGAAAAATCCTAAAGTTTAATAAAAAGATTATTGCAGATAAACATTGTATTGGGGGTCTAGCAGGGAATAGGACAACTCCAATTCTTGTATCTATATGTGCTTCAGCAGGATTATACCTTCCAAAAACTTCTTCAAGAGCAATAACTTCTGCATCAGGAACAGCAGATGTGATTGAAACAATTGCAGATATAGAGTTTTCATTAGTTGACTTAAAAAAAATAGTAAATAAGACTGGGGCATGTTTAAGTTGGAGTGGAAGTTTAGGAATATCTCCTTCAGATGATAAAATAATCGAAGTACAAAGGCTATTAAATTTAAATATTGAGTCTCAGATGATACCTTCGATAATGTCTAAAAAAATCGCAGCAGGGGCTACACATTTGTTAATAGATATCCCTTATGGAACGTATGCTAAAATTAAAACAAAAAAGAAAGCAAAAGAATTATCTAATCATTTTTATAGGGTTGCAAAAAATTTTAAAATAAAACTTAAAACAATATTAACTGACGGTTCTCAACCAATTGGAAATGGAATTGGTCCGGTTTTAGAAATGTTAGATATTTTAGAAGTTTTACAAGGCAGGGGTCCAGAGGATTTAAAAGAAAAATCTCTCTTATTATCTGCAGAACTTATGTCCCTTTGTGGTATTAAAAATTCTAAAAAAATCGCTAGAGATATACTTTCTTCTGGAAAAGCGTTTGAAAAATTTAAACAGATTATAAACATGCAAAATAATTCTAATGATTTTGAAAAGAGGGTAAAATTATTAAAAGTAGGAGAGTTTTCAAGATTAATAAGGGTAAAAAGAAATGGAAAAATTGTTCAGATAAATAATCGTCAGATTAATAGGCTATGTAGAATTCTCGGAACTCCTGAATCAAAAAGTTCTGGAGTTTATTTACATAGACATCTTGGACCCGTTAAAAAATCTGAAAAACTAATTACACTTTATTCTGAAAGCCCGGAAAAATTACGGTCAGGATTAAAATTTTTATCATTAAATAAAATTTTTATCATTAAATAAAATTCTAGAATATCTCTTTTAGACAACTTCTATTTTTAGAATAGTTATCTCTTTAATAGGCCAGTCTTGCATTTGATATTTTGTAGTAGTTTCTTTGTTTTGAATAGAATCGATAACTTCTTGCCCACTAGTGACTTTTCCAAAAACAGCATAACCTTTATCTCGAGATCCGTAGTTTAGAAAGTCATTATTTGCAGTATTAATAAAGAACTGATTTGTTGCAGAATCAGGAATATTAGTTCTTGCCATTGCAATAGTATATTTTTCGTTTTTTAAACCATTATTTGATTCAAGTTTTATAGGGCTTTTTGTTGGTTTTTCCTTGCCCTCTGGAGTAAATCCGCCTCCCTGAATCATAAAGTCTTTTATAACTCTGTGAAAAACAGTATTTTCATAATCTCCACGACTTACATAACCTAAGAAGTTTTCAACAGTTATTGGAGCTTGTTCAGGATAGAGTTCTAAGACTATATCTCCTTCAGATGTTGTAATTTTTATGTTTACTATTTTTTTATTTTCCATTTTATATATTCCTCCGATGGTTAGGAGCATTAATACTATTATTATTCCCCCTATTAAAAACATTTTTGTTTTGTGTTTCATGTTCTAAACGCCCACACTCGGAATCGAACCGAGATACCCAGAGGGCCTGGCTGTCATGAAACTCAGTTTCCTGAGCAACTCCAAGAAAAACTTGAAGTTTTCAAGGCCAGTGCAATACCATTATGCGATGTGGGCTAGTTGACTCATAATTTGTTAGAATTAAGCTATTTTAAATCTTGCTTATCTTGATTTAAATAAATCTGTCGTCTGAGTAAATAAGTACTCCCTCTGGCCTGATGATTCTTTCTAATTGAGGAGTTAGAGTCTCTAAGAGGTTTATCTCACCATAACCAAGTTTCCTACAATACCTAAATAAAAAAGGTGAATTAACCAACTGAGAGGCATTTGCTAAGTCTATAGACTTATCTGGTAAAAAATCAAGAGCATCAGGTTTAGTTAAGTCTAGTTGATAGTGTTCAAATTCTTCAAATGATAGATTTCCAATATCTATCCCAATTGGTTTAGATTCAATTTCCAGTAATGCTCTACATAACCATGGTTGCCAGGACATAAACATTCCATCTGTTGTAGGATATGAACCACAACCCAAATCTAGAATCTTTTTCCCTTTTAATTTTCCATTTAAACAATAAAGTATTGAAGGTAACTGTAAATTCCAGGTAGTATCTAAAGTCCCTCCTAATCTATTAAGTTTATCTTTATATTTATTCACTATTAATGGGCTTAGTCTTTTTGCTATTTCTTCACTAATTTCCCAATATTTCCAGAATTCATTTTTATTGCGCATTTCTTTTTCAATATCTAAATTGTGTCGGATTTTCATTTTCTAAATTATCACAGAACTCTTTTCCCAGGACCTCGGGAGAAATTTATTTATCTTTGATTTTATAAACCTTGTTCAAACTACAACTAGTGCGGCTAATCCTAAATAAGAATTAAAAACTAGATTAACCGAATAATGAAGCTAAACCTTCTGCAGCTTCTGCTTTAGGTTCTTCTTTCTTTTCTTCTGGCGCTTCTGTTGTCTCTGTGCTTGCTGCTGGTGCAGCTGCGGCAAGACTTGCATTTGCTAGTTGTTCATCAATATTGACATCTTTTAAGCTTGCAACAAGAACCTTGACTTTTCCTTCGTCAACCTGTGCTCCAGTTGCTGAAATCACTTTCTTCAAGTTGTCTTCACTGATCTCTTGCCCTAGTTTATGCAACAAAAGTGCTGCGTATGTGTATTCCATTTTGTTTGTTTTTTATTTAGTTTGAATCTGATTTATTTTCTTCTTTTGCTTTAGGTTCTTCTTTTTCCTCAGCTAATTTTTCTCCTTCTACTTGTGTTTCTTCTTTCACCTGTTCAATAGTTTCTTCTTTAACTCCTGTTTTAATCAAACTTGAAAGAACCATTTCATGGCTTGCTGCTTTTGCTAAAATAAATGGTAATGTTTCTTGGTTTACCTGATTAATAGAAACAGCAAATGCTAGCCCTCTTCCACAGGCTTTTTTTAATTCTTCAATTGTTTCAGGCTTGTTTATTTTAATATGGGTATATATTTTACCATCATAAAAAGCAACTAAAGGTTCAAGTCCAACTTCAAACGGAGTAATTCCTAATTTAGATAAAACTGCTGATTGATTTTCAGAGATAGCAACTCCTTTTTTAACTAATATCTTTGGAGCTTGAATTGCAATTTTCCCATTTTCAATTTTTACTTGTAACCCAACTCCGCTAAGAAAACTTATATCTGGCCCAGGCATTAAATCAGTAGGCCCTGCTTCAATATGAATATCTTCTGGAGCTTCTTGTCCTGGTTTTGCTTTTGTAGCACTTTTATTTTCTGAAAGTAATGCAGACAACTCGAACGCATCTTCATCGGAAAAAAGTAATGCACAATTTTCATCAACATATTTAACTAATTGTTTTAAATGCGCATCTTGTGCGTGTTCTAATGCAAAGTCAATTAAACTCTTTTTAGAGACAACTACTTCTGCTTTAGCTCTTAATTTTTTTCTAATATCCTGGAATTGTGAAGAAGGTAAATTTTTAATTGATGCGATTATAATTGCTTTTTTCTTCATAAGTCTTTTTAATCCTTCAACTTTTTTCTTTTTTGCTTCAGAAACATGAGTTTCAATCTTCTTTTTCTCTTCTTTTTTTTCAATTTTTTTCTCTTTCTTCAAATCTTCTTTTACCATTTTAATATTTCACCTTTATCGGTTTAGTCATTGTAAATTTTATAAGGACATTTTTTATGTTTTGTTTACCACGTGGAAGATTTTTTTCAATTGCATTGATAATTGCTTCAGCATTTTCTTTTAAATCTTTATTTTGCAAATCCTCTCTCCCAATAATAACCTTTATACTTCTTTCTTTGACCCGTATCCTTATCATGCTTTTCATCTTTTCAACATTTTCTTTTATTGTTTTATCATCTTCTTTAGTTAGTATTCCTGCTTGTGGAGAAGGCATTTTACCAACCGGACCGAAAATTCTACCAAACTTTGTAGCAATTTGAGGCATCAGCGGAGCTATAGCAATAAAGAAATCATATTTTTTAGTAAGATTTTTTATCTCTTTTTTCTCTTTGTATTTATCAAACCCTTCCTTAGTAATTGTATCAACTATGCTTGATTTTTTTGTTAAAAATGCACATATCTTTTTATCAATTGGATGAGGAATTTTTATAAAAGTGTTGAAAGATTCTTTCCGAACATCAAATTCTTGAAGATTTATAATTAAGTCTACTGTCTGTAAGAACTTTCTTTTTTTATCTTTTCTTAATTCTTCTAATGCTTTTTCAAATGTCTGTTCTTCCATCTTTAGTCTATAAGATTTATCTAATCCTCCTACCAGCGGTAGTCAAAGGTAATTTTTTTAGCTTTTTTAGCTTTATAAATCTATTGTCAAGAATATAAATGCTTATAAAATTGAGAATTAAAATAAAATTATGGAACTTGTAGCAATGTTGAGTACTGGGAAAGGAACTTGGGGACAAGTTTCTGGATTATGCTCAAAAGGAGAATGGGAAAGAATTATTTTAGTTGGCCCTAGTTATGCTAAAGATTTTAAACTAGAGAAAGGAATTCCCTTTGATTTTGTAGAATACTCTGATAATAAGGCGCTTACATCTTTAAAAGAAGAATTTGCAAAAAAACTTAAAGGTAAGGTCAAAGGAACAGAAGTTGCTTTATCAATTGCATCTGGTTCAGGAAAAGAACATATGGCTCTTCTTTCTGCTTTATTAAGCCTACCTGTTGGAGTTAGATTTACTGCTTTGACTAAAGAGGGTGTTGTAATGTTATAATTTTAGACAATTTATTTTCACGCTTTTTTAATTTTTAACCCTCTACGAGATTTCCCAATTAATACAACTCTACTTCTTTTTTCATCACCGAGAATTTTATATTCCTTTGATCCTTGGCTTTTTAATTCTTGTAATAATTTCTCTGCAAAACGTTTTATTTCATAATGTTCTGGCATTTTTTCATAACCCATTCTTTCTCTTGAATAACCTAGAGACATAAAAGCTTTAACATGGATAAAATCTGGATCTGCTTTTTTTATTAAATGTGCATATTCAGAAATAGTTTCTTCTCCCATATTTGAAATTTTATCAAGTAAATTTTTTCCTTGAATAGATTTAACAAGAGTAAGACGGATTACTTTTCTAGTTTTATTTTTTAATTCTTTTAAAAGTTCTAAAGTTTTATTAAACTCTTTCCATGCAGCGGGTTTAGAAGAACGATGCCAAATTGTAAAAAGTTTTTCATTAGGAGCATTTAATGAAACAGTTAATTGTGTTGGGAGCGCTTTTTCTTTTTCTAATTTTTTTATTGCTTGAGAATTTTGTCCATTTGTCACGATAAATGTTACTATTTTTCTTTTTCTTAGCTCTTTAATTAATTCTCCAAGTCTTGGATAAAGTGTTGGTTCTCCAGACAAAGAAAAGGTAAATAAGTTTGGTTCTAAAGACTCCTTTAATCTTTTCTTATTTATTCTTTCATTTCCCCCAAAACCATTTAATAATTTTATTCGTTGTTTAATTATTTCCTCAATTATCTTTTTTGGGTCATCTATGACAGGAATATCTGTTCCTAGATTGTCTTCTATTGGTCTCCAACAATGTAAACATTTATTTTCACACCACATTACGCAAGGAGACATTTGACAGCATCGATGACTTTGAATTCCATAAAATTTCTCTTTCCAACATACCCCCTTTTTGTTCAATGAATTTTTAGTCCAATTACAAATTTGAACAGCAGAAGTGCTTCCAGCAAGTGCATAATGTTTTTTAGATAAATCTTTTTTTAAACTATCAGAAATATCCTTACCCTTAGATTTATTCATATAATAAATAAAAATAAAAAAATTTAAATTTTACTTTATCTTCTCTTTTTTTTAACTGCTTTCTTTTTAACTGCTTTTTTCTTTTTTGCAGCTTTCTTCTTTACAGTTTTTTTCTTAACTGTTTTCTTTTTTGCAGCTTTTTTTCTTGCGACCATTTGATGACCTCTTTTTATTTTTTTAATTTTAGTTAATTTAATAACGATAAACTTGTTTAAATACTTTTCTAAAAATAAATTTTTTTGTTAAAACTGTTTGTTAAACAAAAAAATTGTCGTCGAGAAATTAGAAAAATTTAAAAATCCAAAATAGTAACATTAAAACAAAAATTAATAATATTGCATATGAAATTATTTTAAAAAATATTTTTGCAAAATTTTTGGATTTTGTTATAGAAAAAATAGTAAGATAAAGGAATCTTCCACCATCTAATATTCCTAAGGGTAGCATATTAAACAATGCTACCAACAAATTAATTATGGCCACCCACCATAAAAAATTATAAATGAACTCCACTACGTCCCTATTCCAAGTAGGTTTATAATAAACTGCAGGATCTTTAAAATAAAGAATAGAGTTTACTACTTTTGAAAATATTCCTTTTTGTTGATTACCTCCAATAAATCCAACCCCGAGATAAGCTTTTGAATTGTTAAAAGGATGTTCACCTAAAATTAGTTCATAATTATTTATTTCTTCTTGTTTATCTTCTGTTTTTAAATTAATTATTTCTCCAGGGCTTTTTTTACTCAAGAAAATTTCCAACTCTTTTTGATTTGAGATTTTACTATTGTCTATCTCAACAATTGCCCCCTTTACTTGAGATTTTACTGCAGGACCCTCATATAAGATAACCTGGGTCAAATTTTTATTAAAGTTTTGTTTTAATTCTTCGTCTAAATAGTATGTTCTATTTTGTACATAAACCTCGGTTAAAGGTTCAGAAAAATTCCCATAACCAGAAATTTGATTTTTCGGAACAATACTATACGCATAAGTATTGAACTTATATCCAGATTCTACATATGAAAAATTAAAAAATCCTAATAGGAGAATAAAGAATAAAACTGCAAAAATTAAATTTGCAAAAACACCTGCAGCAAGGATAGTCATTTGATTAAAATTAGATTCTCTCTTCATTTGATTATCATCTTGCTCAACAAATGCCCCTAATATTGGTCCAAGAAAAATAAAACCTGTAGATTTTATTTTTATCTTAAAAAGTCTCATAAAGATTCCATGTGAGAATTCATGGACTACTGCGACAATTAAAAGAGCTATAATAAAATAAGTAAAATAAAAAGGAGGGAAATAAGATTGCATCCCAAATAATTCTGGAAAATAGGGAATCAAAGGTGCAATTGGCGGAGCTTTTATTAATTGAAAAATTAAAGGATCAGAAATATATTTGTAAAATGAAAAACCTAATAGATAGAGCATAATTCCCATTAAGATAAACCCAACTCCAATTACTACATGTTTCATCTTATGTAAAACTTTAGAAAAAGTGTCACCCACATATTTAATCAGTTTAACTCCCACTTGGGTCCGATACATAAAGATTATCCCCTCCCTACCTAGTTTTCTCCTATTTTTATATAAAAAAATAAAAATAAAGATTGTAAATAAAACCAAGAAACTTAAGTCATATACTATAAAAGATACCATTGATTATATTAATTTATTAATTATTTCTTTCTTACGACACGAAAGTCACTCTTTTTACATTTTCTACATCTAACCTTTCCACCTAATATTTTTAACGGTTCAACCCTCATTCGATGTTTACAATTTTTACAAACAAAAATATTCTTAAATAATCTATTTTGAGCTGCAGGAATTTTTGATGCCATAATTATAATATCCTCTTTATTATTTTTCTTCCTTCGATGTCCCAATACTCAATATTATCTTCTTCTTTTATCTGACCCTTGAATTCTTCAGGGATGTCTAATTCAAAATTTTCATAACTTTCTAAGTCCATTACATTCACTATTTCTCCAGAAATTGAAAGAACCTGTGCCTTATTTTTTATAATCATTGGAACCTCAAACCTTTCATGTCCGGGAACAACTAATACTTTTTTCTTTCCACCAGTTAAACTCACTGCTTCAAATCTGCATTTTGCATGACCATGTTTCCCTGTTTTAGAAATATCCATACTTTTAATTTGAAATGCTTCCCCATCTATCATTGCAAAACTTCCAACACGTAGTTCTGTTGCATTTAATAATTTAAAAGCCATATCAAGTTAACAAAAAATTTATTTATAAAGGTTTGGATACATGAGATTTCCTCCTAGCCTTTAGATAATCATAGAAAACATTATAAATTAGTCTTTTATGGGATTTTTATGGAAAAACTGCAGAGAGATTTTAGAAAGATTGTTTTAATAGGCCCCCCAAATTCAGGAAAAGGAACTGTTTCTAATACACTTGAGAAAGAATTACAAATTTTTCATATTTCCACAGGAGAGATTTTTAGAAAACTTGCAAATGAAGGTTCTCTTCTTGGGATAAGTGCTAGGGAGGAATATTGGGGCCAGGGCAAATTAGTCCCAGACAATCTCACCAATAATTTAGTTGAAGAATATCTAAAAAAACCAGAATATCAGCATGGCTTTGTTATTGATGGGTTTCCAAGAACTTTTGGTCAGGCCAATTTCTTAGATAATCTACATCCAGATCATATTCCTGTTATTCTTAGATTAAATAATGATGCCCAGCTTTACCAGAGGGCTGCTGGAAGGGTGAGTTGCCCAAGATGTAGAAAAGTATATAATAATCAAACAGACGAATCACTTAAACCAATTAGAGAGGGTTTTTGTGATGTTTGTAGTGGCGAGAAAATAATTAAAAGAAGGGATGATGATTTTGAAGTTTTTTCTAAAAGATTAAAAGATTATAGAAACGATATAGAACCAATGCTTATAAAATATTATGGGAATAGAATAATTAAAATTAAAGCAAATAAAAAACCCATTAAGGTCTTTGGAGAACTTTTTTATAAGTTAAACGAAATTAGTCTTTCTAGGTAATTAGAAAGGTTTTTAATAGCTTTTTTACAGAGAAACATATGGTTGAACAAAATAAAATACTCAAACAAGAGAATGTTAAAAAAGGAGATTTTGTTGAGATAGAATTCACTGCTAAAGTAAAAGGCGGAGATATTTTTGACACAAATATAAAATCCGAAGCAGAAAAAGCAGGTTTACAAATTAAAGAATTGAAACCCTTTGTATTATCTGTGGGAAATAATATGATTCTTAAGGGATTAGATGAGGATTTAGAAGGAAAAGAGATTGGAAAAGAGTATACTACAGAATTAACACCTGACAAATCTTTTGGAAAGAGAAATCCCTTGTTAATTAAAATGATTCCTCTCAAATCTTTTACAGAACAAAAAATTGTTCCTCAAAGAGGTATGCAGCTATCTCTTGATGGAAATGTTGTTAAGATTATTTCTGTTTCAGGAGGAAGAGTTCTAGTAGACTTTAATAATCCTCTTGCTGGTCGTGATGTTATATATAACTTTAAAATTAATAGAAAAGTCACAGATGAAAAAGAACAAATAAACTCATTACAGGATTTTTTCTTTAGAAAACAATTTGAATTTACAATAAATAAAGAGAAGAAAGAGATACTATTCAAAGTTCCAAAAGGATTTAATAATTTTTTAAAGCTTTTTGAAGAGCAATTCCAAAATATTTTAGGAATGAAACTTAATGCTGTTGTAGAGGGTGAAAATAAGGTAGATGAGAAAAAACCTGAAAATGAGAAGAAGATTGAGCAAGAGAAGGTCCAGGACAAGGAAAAATCCCTGAATGTTTGATTCTATTTTGAATAGCCATAATATTTTCTTCATATTTCATCTTTAAATAAGTACTATATTGAGTTGATTTATTTAATACAGTATCATAGTCTCCATAACATGCATTAAATATCGCAGGATTAATTTTTTGAGCAGAGGATATATGGTTAATCTGAAAATAAGGTTCTTCTATCTCAAAATTCTGTTTAAAATATTTTAAATTAACTGGGGTGTTATCTTTACTTGGTTTATTGTTTTTCCCGTTAGAAGAGACCAATAGGATTGAAGTTAGGGTTAAAAGAACAAGATTATCAATTCTTACCATAAATTTGTTCTGGAAACACTCTTTATAATTTTTATTAAGGCAGACCATATATAATACTAAAGCCTATAAATCCTTATAAATCCTAAACCTCTAAAAAAATAATGGAAGAGTTTGAAGAGGTAACTAATTTTAGTTCAAGTTCAGAAAATATGAATATTGATAGAGAATTAGAAGAATTATTGAAAAAACAATCTGCACGTATTAAGGTAATTGGTGTTGGTGGGGCTGGAGGAAATACTGTTTCTAGAATGAGAGAGATTGGAATAAAGGGTGGGGAAATTATTGCAATTAACACAGATGCACAAGACCTTCTTTATGCAAATGCAGACAAGAAAATTTTAATTGGTAGAGAAATATCTCGGGGCCTAGGCTCTGGTTCTAATCCAAGAATTGGTGCAGAAGCAGCAAGAGAATCAATGCAAGAGATAAAAAAGAAAATAGCAAATGCAGATATGGTATTTGTTACATGCGGGTTAGGTGGGGGAACAGGTACAGGAGCTGCTCCAGTTGTAGCAGAAATTGCAAAAAAGCAAGGAGCCTTAACAATAGGGGTTGTTACATTGCCATTTAGTGTTGAGGGGAGAAAAAGAATTGAAAATGCAATGGAAGGATTAGAAAGATTAGAAGGTATTGTAGACACCCTAATAGTAATTCCAAATGATAAATTATTAGAATTAGCACCAGATTTACCATTACCTACAGCATTTAAGGTTGCAGATGAAGTTTTAACAAATGCAGTAAAAGGAATTACAGAATTAGTAACAACTTCAGGTCTTGTAAATTTAGATTTTGCAGATATCAAAGCAGTGATGACTAATGGTGGCGTATCTCTTATTGGTGTTGGAGAAGCAGATTCAAATAATCGCGCTGAAGAAGCTATTGAAAAAGCATTGAATAATCCTTTATTAGATGTAGACATTTCAAATGCATCAGGAGCATTAATTAATGTTATTGGTGGACCTGATTTACAATTAGAAGAATATAAGAAAATTATATCTTATGTTGGAGATAGACTTTCTCCAGACGCAAAAATAATTTCTGGTTCTCAAATTGCAGAAGATTTAGAAAAATCAGTACGAGTTATGGTGATTATTACTGGGGTTAAATCAAGTCAGATTTCTGGAGAAAAACTTCCTATAGAAGAGGCTAAAAGAAACGAGATGGAGAGTGAGCTAGGGATTGAATTTTTAGAAGAATAAAATGAAGTATATACAAGATACAATAAAATTTTTTGCAGAAGCTTATAAAAATCGAGTTCCCAAAATAAAAGAGCAGACTGCTGAATGGAAACAAGAATCTTGGAGCTATAAACCCCATTTTTTGTTAAATATATCTAAGATTATTTTAGGATTTGAGCCAAGTTATGTCAGTCCTGGGAATATGGTGGTTGGTTCTCGTCTTGATATTTTCCCAGATATATCTGACTTAGTAAGTAGTGCACGTCTTGATTTTACCACTTCTGAACAAAAGAATAAGAAGATAAAAAATCTTAATAAACAAACTTAAAAACCCCGATTTCTTAACAAAATCATGAAAGCATTATCTTGGATAAACAATAATTTTAATCAATATAAACGTGTTTGGAGAATTCTAAAAAAGCCAACTATGCAGGAATTTAAAACAATTTCAAAAGTTTCTGCACTTGGTTTATTATTAATTGGAGCAATTGGGTTTGTTATTTCTGTAACAATAAACCTTGCATTTTAATACTTTTAATCAGGGTTTTAATTTATCTCGATTTTATAGGTCCGTAAACTTTAAAAACCATTTAAATCTATAAATATTATCTAGTTCTTAGATTATTAAGAATTAGTTGGAACAAAATAAAAATAAAAATAACCTAGAAAAATGGATGAAATAGAAAAAAATAAGAAAATGGATGAAACTGACGATTTAATTGTAGATTCTTCTGACGAGGAAATTGTAGTTCCAGAAGAAGAGTTAGAAGAAGAATCAGAACTGGATAGTATTGATGAAGATACAAAATCTGGAACATCTTCAGATTCAAAAGACGATGAAGTAAAATCAGAATTACCTAGAGAAAAAACAATTAGTCATATTTATGTTGTTAAAGTTACTACAAATAAAGAAGATAAAGCTTTAGATATGGTTGCGGATAAAATTAAAAAGAAAAATATAAATGTTTATTCTATTGCACGGCCCCATGGATTGAGAGGATATATTTTATTAGAAGCTCCAGATAGAGATAATGCAGAAGAAGCAGTTTTTAATCTGCCTTATGTGAAAGGGATAATCCCTAAAATAATTTCTTATGAAGAAGTAAAACCAATGTTAGAACCGATTACTGCAGATATTAAAATAGAAAAAAATGATATCATCGAGATAATTTCAGAACCATTCAAAAAAGAAAAAGCAAAAGTAGTTAGGATTGATAAAACAAAAGGAGAGGCAGTGGTTTCATTGCTTGGAGCAACAGTTCCAATTCCAGTAACAGTCAAATTAGATAATATTAGAGTAATTAGAAGAGAAGAAGGAGGCGAGCTAGAGGATTAAGTTTTTAAATGAACTTTCTAGAATAATAAGATGATAGTTAAATTATTAATTGAAGGCGGGAATATGACTCCAGGCCCAGCGATTGCACAACAATTAGGTCCAATGGGGATTAATATGGGTAAAGTTATCTCTGATGTAAATGCTGCAACACAAGAATTTAAGGGAATGACAGTTCCAGTACATTTAGATGTTGATACAAAAACTAAAAAATTTAAAATAAAAGTTATGTCTCCCCCTACTTCAGGATTAATAAAAAAAGAATTAAAAATAGAAACTGCTTCTGGAGAAAGATTAAAAGTTGTAGTGGGAAACCTTGCAATAGAACAAATTATTTCTGTTACAAAAATAAAACAACAATACATGCTTGCAAAAGAATTTATTTCCGCATTAAAATCTGTAATAGGAACTTGCCTTGCTATGGGTGTATTAATCGAAAGTAAGGATCCTAAAGAAATTTTAGAATTAATAGAACAGGGAGAATATAAAGAAGAAATAGAACAACAGAGAACAGAAGTTTCTCCTGAAAAAAGAAAAGAACTTGATGATTATTTTGCGAATATAAATGCACAACAAGAAGCAAAGAAGAAGAAAGAGGAAGAAGAGAAAAAGGTTGAAGAAGAGAAAAATGCAGAGGCTACTGCAAAAGCTGGTGTTAAACCTACTGAAGTAAAAAAAGAACCAGCTAAAAAATAATTTTAATATTATAGAATCATATTTATAAATAGTATAATACTAATCAAATTATGGGGCTATGGGGTAGCTTGGTAGCCTTCGAGCTTTGGGAGCTTGTGACCCCGGTTCAAATCCGGGTAGCCCCATACCATAACTTTAAAAGCATAGGATAAAATAAAAAATAAACTAAAATAGATCAGAAAAACATAAAATCAACATGGGCGTAAAAAAGAAAAAAATTGGTTCTGCAGGAAGATTCGGTGCAGGATATGGCCGACCTAAAAAAAAGCTTTCAGCTGTAGAAGCAATACAGAGAAAGAAACAGCCTTGTCCTTTTTGTAAAGGAAGAGCAAAAAGATTAGAAAAAGGGATTTGGTTTTGTGTTAAATGTAAAAAGAAATTCACTGGGGGAGCTTTTCATTTATAAATAACCTTATAAATTTAAAATAACACTAAATAAAATGGCATCATATAAATGTTTTGAATGTGGAACTAAGATAACTGTTATAAGTCTTCAGAAAAGGTTTGTTTGCCCTCATTGTGGTTCAAGGATTTTTTTCAAACCAAGGACCAAAATGAAAACAGTTAAAGCAGTATAATGGAAGACAAACATAACAAATCCGATTCAGAAGAAAACGACGAAATGGAAGACGAGAATATTCAAAGAAACTCTAATCCTCTTGCAAATTTAGATGAAGAAACAAAAGTAAAGATACAGGAGATGCAAATCCTTGAACAAAATTTACAACAACTATTAATGCAAAAACAATCATTTAATATGGAACTAGATTCTTCTAATTTTGCATTAAACGAATTAGAAAAGACCGAGGATGATGTCTTTAAGGTAGTTGGTGGACAGATTATAATAAAAACAACTAAAGAAAAATTACAAAAAGACCTCGGAGAAAAGAAAAAACTTCTTGAATTAAGGTTGAAAAATATTGATAAACAAGAAAAAGAATTTTATGAAAAACTAGAATCTCTTAGGGATGAGATAACAAAAAAAATAATAAATAAATAGTAGAGTATAGAAATCTTTAAATACAAAAAGTTTTAAGTTTTAATATGGTTTTAGACAGATTAAAAAGGATGTTGGGGAAGGAAGAAGAAATAGGTCCAGAATTCATTGAAATTGATGTTGGACAAGATAAAGAGGATTCTAAGGTTATTGTTAAAACTTTTGTTTTAAAACAGTATGAGGATGTTAATGAAATTCTAAATGCTTTAAGAGAAGGATACACTATTGCGGTTGTTGATATCCGGCCTTTAAAACAGAAAGATGTAGTTGAATTAAAAAGAGTAATATCTAAGATTAAAAAAACAGTAGAGGCTCTTGACGGGTCTATTGCAGGATTTGGAGAAAACACCGTTATTGCAACACCTTCTTTTGTTAGAATAAAGAAAGGTGAGAGCATGCCTGAAAAATCAAAATCTAGTAGTCTTGAAAGATTCTAATCTAGTTAATTTTATCATTTTAGTTAGCTTAATAAATATCCTTTTTGTGAGTATTTTATGAAAAACTTAAAAATAAATACAAAAAACCAGAAAGTAGTGTTTATAGAAGCGAGAAGAAAATTCTCAAAAAAAGAGAGTATAAACCTTTCTGGTTTGGATAAACTTCCAGGAGAGATTATCTCTCTGGCTGCAACAGTTCAATATTTAGATTTAGTTCTAATTGTTAAAAAATATCTTGAAACAAGTAAAAAAAACCCAAAAAAAGTCCTAATTCAACAAGGCGCTTATCATAAATCACATGTTCTTGGATGTCAAAGTCAAGCTTTTAATCCAAATGCAGATTGTTTTTTACTTTTAACAGATGGAAGATTCCATGCAATAAATAATGCTATTCAACTAAACAAAGAACTCTATGTATACAGTGTAGTTAACAATCAATTAGATAAAATCACTAATAATGATCTCAAGAAATATCATCAAAAAACTCAAGGGAAAATAACAAAGTTTCTTATGTCTAATAAAATAGGCATTCTTGTTTCAACAAAATCTGGCCAATTTTATAAAAATTTAGAAAATTTAAAGAAAAAGATTCAGAATAAGTATAAATCTAAGAAACTCTATGTATTTGAAACAGATAGTATAAATCTCTCAGAATTAGAAAACTTTGATATTCCTATATATATTAATACTGCCTGCTATGGTCTTGCATTAGATAGTCCCAAGATAATAAATTATACAGACTTATTGGAATTTCTTTAATCTTTATAATAACCCTATAATATAGGTAAGGATTCTTAGATAGTATATAATGGGAGTAGTAGGGCATTTTATCTAATCCGGCCAAATTAACTCTATATACTTGTAATTGAGAAAACTGTTTTTAATGCTGCAATTATTGTAGCTGGAACAAACATTATTAATAGTGCAGAGAGAACCTCACTTAAATAGGAGGTAATTGGACTTAAATTAGAGATGTATATTAGACTATCCTTGCCAAGACCACTTACAATCACTAAGGCAAGAGCTGCAATTAGAAAAGTAGTAGAGTCTTTATCCCCTTCAACTAGAAAACCAACCAATAAACCTAAAAGAACTAGAACAGTGTAAACAATACTTATAATTAGTCTTGAAGGTCCGCCAAGTACTCTTTGAAAAATCCCAATTAGAATAGCTAAAACTACTCCAATTAAGAAAGCCCATGCACTAATTAAATTTTCTCTTGACTTTACCATTTTTAATCGTTCCTTATTGATTTAATAGAATTTTAAATTTTATAAACCTTACTAAAACACTATTCTCGTCGGGCAGGTTCTAATAAAATCGAACTAATCGAAACATTTATAAAGGTGTTATAATTATGGAATTACAACAAAAACAAAATGGAAAACAAAAAATTGTTCACATTTTTCGGAATATTTGCATTACTAGTTTTAAGTTTAACTTTAACAAGTGCGGTTCCCTCTTTTAGCATTAATTTGGTTTCACCAGTAAATGGATCTACAACAATGTCTAGAGATGTTAGTTTTACATTTGGATTTTCTTCAGTAACTTCTGGTGAAGACTATACTTGTGATTTAAATATTGATGGTTTACATTATTCTTCTACTTCAGCTATTGATGAAACAACTACAAATACAATTACTGCAAATAATCTTGCAATTGGAAATCATACTTGGAATATTTATTGTGATGGCCCTCTTACAGATGCTACTTCTGAAACAAGAAAATTAACTATTTTACCAGACTCTAGTGGTTATGAGTTTTGTAAATATGGTGAAGTTGGAACAGAATTAAGTGTTGAATATATAAAAGATAGAAAAGATGAGAATGATAAAGAATGGGAATGGAGACCATTAGATAATATAGAACTAGATGTTAAAATTGAAAATTTAAATGATGATGATAATATTGATACTATTGTAGCCTTAATTTTAGTTGATTCAAGTGGAAAAGAAGTTAGTGATTGGGCAACTGATGAAGATGATTTAGAACAAGAAGTAGGCTTAGATGATGGAGAATCTAAAAAAGTAACATTTAATTTCCAAATTTCTGCAGATGTTAATGATGGAAGCAATTATAGAATCTATGCTAAAGTTTATGAAGATGGAGATGAAGACAAACAATGTGCAAGTTTAAGAGCAGAAGAAATAGGCACAGAAGAAACAGTTTCTATTGATAAAAACAGAAATGATGTTCTTGTTAAAGAAGTAGATGCAGTAGACACAACAACTTGTGGTTCTGTTATTAATTTAGAAGCAAAAGTTTATAACATTGGAGATGAAGATGAAGATAAGGTTAAGGTTATTTTTTATAATAAAGAATTAGGGATAACTCTTGAAAAAGAAATAGAAAATCTTGATTCTGGAGATTCAGATACTGTAGACTTTTCATTTAACATTCCAAAAAATGCAGATGAAAAATCTTACAAATTTATACTTACAACTGAGTTTAAATATGATGATAAGGACGATGAGTATGATAAAAGCTCAGATGAAAAAGATGACTTTGAATACTATTTAAAGGTCTTAGGTAGTTGTACTGGGGATGAACCAGTTATTAATGCTAGGCTTTTATCTGGTGCAAAAGTTGGAGAAGAAATGAGTATTGAAGTAAGTATCACTAACAGAGATACATCTTCAGAATTTATTGTAAGTCCAACAGGATATGAATCTTGGGCAGAATTAGTTAGTGTAGACCCTTCAATTAGTTCAATTGGTCAAGATCAAACAAGTCAGGTTGTAATAAAATTAAGACCAACTGTTTCAGGATCACAATCTTTTACAATTAATGTTATCTCTAATGGGCAAACAAAGACACAACCCGTTACAGTAACAATAGAAGAGAAAACAGGATTGTTTACAGGAAGTTTTGCAGGGTTATCTAATCTTGGAGAAAACTTAGGAACAGCAGGAGCATTTTTACTTATTGGAATAATTGCTCTTTTAGTTTTAATAGTAATAGTTTTAATAGTAAAACTTGCTAGTAGACCAGCTCACCAAGAATTTTAATTCTTCTAAATCTTTTTTTTTGTTTTAAGGAATATTTTTTTATCCTATGAAACTTATTTAAACATAAATTCTCTTTGTTTTATATGGATTCTATAAAAAAAAAGATTATAACTCTTATTTTCAGATACATTATAATCTTGTTTTTTGGACTTTTTAATATCTGGATTTTTTATAAATTATTTACAAGTCCAACAATCTTTCTTGTTTCTAAAATTATAAGTATTTTTGGGAATACTACTCTTTTTGGGAATATAATTTTCTATCAAGGGATTATTTTTCAGATAATTCCTGCATGTGTTGCAGGTTCTGCATATTATCTATTGTTCATACTGATTATGTCTATTTCTGATTTAAAGCCTATTAAACATGCTTTAATTCTAGTTTTTAGCTTTTCCCTGCTGTTTATAATTAATGTCCTTAGAATTGTTGTTTTAGTCTTTATGTTTGGTTCATTTTATTTTGAACCAATCCATCTTTTCTTTTGGTATGTGCTTTCTACATTATTTGTTTTTTTAATTTGGGTTTTATGTATTAAGGTTTTTTCTATAAAGGAGATACCTATTTATTCAGATATTAAATTTCTAATGAACAATCTTAAGGTTAGGAAATCAGAACCAAAAAGAAAACACACTAAGAAAACCAAGAGAGACAAATAAAATGATTATTCCGGCGATTATTACTCCAAGAGATATTGCAATTATACTTTTTAACCTATTTAGTTTTAAAAACCAAGCTATAAAACTTCCAGTCCAAGCACCTGTTCCAGGTAAAGGAACAGCTACAAATAGCATTAATGCAACATATTCCCAAAGACCTACTTTTCTATGAATCTTTTCACTCTTTTTTTCTATTTTTTTTAAATAATATCCTATAAATCGACTGTATAATTTTGATTTCATAAAAAGAAGATGTAAAAAATCTAAAAAAAAGAAAATAAAGAATATAACTAGAATGTTTAGTAGTAAGACTAATAAAAAATAAGGCCAGATAGAAAGATTATTCATTGTAACATACTGGATAATTACAGGCAGGCCTGCACGAAGTTCTGTTATAGGTAAAACTGTTAGTAATAGGCCAATTAAGATTTGAGTGTCCATTTTTTAATAAATATAATTAGTATTATTAATCTTCTTTAGTTTATATCTACTTCATTAATCTGAGCCATAATTCCAACAATAAATCTTTCTATTGTTTTAACATTTTCACATTCCCCAACATTGATATTATAACAAAAACTGCTTCCAGATTCCATATCTATTGAGGGATTTTCTGATTTTTGGACTATAATCACTGTTTGTTCCGGAGATGCACTATTGCAAGTAGTATACGGAACATCTAATTCTTTTGCTATTTCTGGATCAGTCACAGCACTTTTAATATTAGCAATTCCAAATGCTGTAAGAAACTTCCCTAATTCAATTTGAGATAAACTTGCACCGACACATTCTCCTACTTCTGGGCTTAAAGATACAACAATATTTTTACTAAATGAAAAGTCTGTATTAATGGGTATGTTATTCTTCCTTGGATCAGTCCTTAGATAAAAATTATAATAACTCTTTACTTGACCATTAAAAACAACAGGAAATACTCCGTGATATAGTTCTAGATTCTGATAATCTATTTTTTCAAAATTAACTCCAGCATATTCAAATGTCTTTAAACCTTGGACAAAAAAATAAGTTCCTAAAAAAGCTCCAAAAACAACTAAAATTGTTACTAGAACATATACAAGTTGTGTTTCATTTTGATCTTTTTTATTGACAGGAATATTTTCTGTTTTTTTATTCTCTGCTTTTACATTTTTCTTTCCATTTCCTTTTAATGTTTTTTTAACTTTTTTTGTTTTCATTTGATTATTCCTAGTAATTTATATAAAAAAGCGTCACTAGCCTTTATAAAATCTCCAGTTATATAAATACAGTTTTTATCTTTATAAACTTCTGTAGCTATCTCTTGTGAACTAGAGCTTAGGTCTTGAGAATCTTTGAATATTATTAAATTGTCTTCACATGTTTTTTGAGGAATATTTTCATTAGTGCAGTTCTCTAAACATGCTTCTTGATATCTTAGAACATAGTCCCCTAATGTTCTTAATATTTCTCCAATAGCTTCATTTGTATTAATAAAATAAATTGGTTTTTCTGAATAATCTTGTAGATTATATGTTCCTTTAATTGAGATATTATCTACTTCTTGGGGCAGGTATGTAAAATAAAAAACTCGATTTCCCACTTCAGTAGCCCATAGCCCATTTGATTCTATAAAGTTGAAATTATTATATTTTTTCTTAGAAGTATTACTATCTCCAGAAAAAAAAGCATAGCCTAAACTCGAGAATAACATTAAACTGATTAAAATAACTCCTAGAACAATATTGTTCTTTTTTCTCTGTTTTTCTAGTTCTGTTTTTGTTTTTATCTTGGTAAGCATGAGTGTTTAAGAAAAATCCTATTTAAATGTTTTTTGTTGACTTCAAATTCGATAGATTTCCAATAAGTCAAGAAAAAATAAAAGAAAAAAAAAGAAAAAGAAGGAATAAAATTCCTTTTTGTTTTTTGATTTAAGCTACAATAGTTGTTGCTTCAGTTGTTGAAGTTACCTTTAAGGCAGCTCCACCAGCAGTTGTATCAACAGCGTTGTTTATCAAGTAAGTAACTGCTTTTGTAGTATCTGCAGCATTATAACCTGCAACTAATAAAGCTACTTTTCCATTTCTATCGAAAGATTGGATTAAAGCTTCACCAGCTCCAACAGTTGTTAATGTTGTAAATGCTTCACTACATGCAGCTTCACCTAATAACTCAGCAGCTACACTATTTATACAAGATCCGCCAACTACAATCAAGTTTTTACCTGACATAGAACTAACTTCACTATCATAAACAGTTATAGAACCAAGAGCTGTTGCAGTACCTCCACTTGCTCCACCAGCAGATATGGATGAACTTTCTTCACCAACATAAATCTGAGCATATATTTGCTCATCAGGATAGCTAATAGTAGCAGTTTTTTGATCAGAGTCAGATGAGTCTATTGTTACAATAGAACCAAATAAGTCTCCTCTCAATTCTTTTTTACTATCACTAGCCATTGTAGATGACCAAGTAGATAAAGCACCACTCCAAGTGTCTTCAACAGTATCAATACCTAAACCATCGTCTCCTGTTTGACCATCTTCTAATTCAACAATTAATGCCTCATAAGCTGTGTTATCATCTCTTTCTTCAAAGAGAACAACAGCAGGTCGAGTAATACGTGCACCTCCAACAGTTTGAAGATATACTACTGCGCTGTCATTTGCAGCCGCACCAGTAATATTATACGTTAACTGTCCAACTGTAACTGTAGTTCCTAAAGCAGGAGAAGTTAAGTTAGTTACTCCAGCATTAACAGAAACATTTGTTATATCATAAAGAGCAAAAGTTACATCTGTGTAACCATCTCCGTCTGGTAATTTTAATGTTACTAAGTCTGTTCCACTTCCATCCCAACTAGAAACATTTATTGTAGTTGGTTCGTAGAATGCAATTTTAGCACCCTTTGAAGTTTGTATTGTTGGGTATAAAACAGCCGCACTAGTAGCAGAACTATCTGGATAGTTTAGTTTTACAACATATTCTTCAGAAGCATTTGCAGAATTACCTGTCATAGTAACATCGTAAGATTTACCACCAACAGTTAATGTACCTGTTCCATCTGCAGTCCAAGTAGTGTCTAAGGTATCTCCAGTAAAGACATCTGTAAATCTAACTCTGTCATTATTATAGCTAGTAGTAGCATTATTTACAGAGCTTAGTTTTAATAAATGTCCTTCATCTTCATTACCTACAACAACATAACCATTATAGTCAATTTGTTGACCTTCAAATACAGTTATGTTTCTTCCACTATCGTCTATCATTAATTGAAGTCCAGCAGCAGTTGTATTTACAGCCCAAGTAATTGTTTTTTCATTACCTGTATGGTCTGTAAAAGTAATATCCATTTTATCATCACTATTTGGTGTAAATGAGATATCTTCTCTTGCAGAACTGTCATCTCCAATACTTAATCCAGCAAAATCTAGTTTAAAAGATTTGAATACTGGGTCAACAAAGGATTCTCCAGCTTTGATAGCATCTTCATCAGATTCGGCAGCAGTAATACTTACAACTAATTTAGTCAATGCACCTGTTCCACCAGTAAGTGTAGCAGTAGCACCGTCTATAACAGTGTCATCTTCTCCGATAGTTACTTCACTTCCAGAAGTTAAAGTTACTTTTTCACTTCCAGCTACAATACTTGCAGATAATTTTAAATTTGTTTCATCTGCATTTGTAACTGCAATTGTAACTCCATTTATCTTTTTTGAAGCAGCTTCAGCAACTTCTCTACTATCACTATTTCCAGAACTATCTGTTACTTTTATAGTAGCAGCAGTATCTGAAGAAGAAACTAACTCAATAGTATATACTTCTCCAGCAATTGTAACTTCTTGTGCAGGGCTATCACTATCTAAACTCAATTTTTCAGCACTTTGTAGTAATACAAGGCTTGTAGCATCTGTAGAAGCAGCAACAGTATATTTTTGTCCAAATAAATTTATTGATTCTCCTTCTGAGTCTGCATGAGTCATATTGATTGCCTTACTGAAAGTTGCACTTGCATTATAGATATAGTTTGCAGTAGTTGTACTTGTTTTTAAAGCATAGTTTGGGTCGTCATCACTAGAAGGTTGTTTCTCAAATGTAACTCTTGGATTTGATCCAAGGTCAATAGTTTGAGTGATTGTAGCATCTGCATTTCCTGAGAAAGATTCATCTTTTAGAACAGTAGGTAAATCTGATTTAGTTAAAACACTTTTTACAGCATTTAAACTATCATTTACATATATCTTTGTTCCCCCAGAGAATAAAGCAATTGCCTCACCAGTCACAGTACCTTCAGTTATAGTTCCACCAGTAGCAGTTTGTGCAGCTAGTTTTGTTGCTAAATTACTGCCTATATTTGTAGCAGCAACAGCGTCGCTTAGAAGAGCGTTTGCTCCAACAACAACTGCAACGTCAGCAGCACCGTTTTGTACAAATGGCGCAGGATAATTAGCAGCAGCAGCCATACCGATTGTAGAACCTACAAGTAATGCGCTTCCTAAAACTGTAGCAATTTTTTGAAAATTAATTTTCATATTTTTTTAAACCTCCTTTCAAAACCATTAGATTAACCACCTTTTTCAGGCCCTGCTTGCGCAGAGTTCGACATTTCTAATAGTCTGGTCTGAACTTATGACATGTTCATAAGCACGTTGTTTTTGGATCACTATAATAAGATTTCTGATATCAGTACATCTATAACAAAAAATCACTTTATAAAGCTTATTGCTCTAAACCCTCTAAATTAAAGAAAAAACACGTGTTTTTGCCAGTTTATTTATAAAGCTTTTGTAACCATCCCATAGTGTAACAAACTCTAAAACCTGCTATAGGGGATAAGAATATATATGGGGGATAAAATACCCCCCATAGTAAAATTTATAAATCTTAAACAATTAAGGTATTCATGGCATTGAGAAAGAGAATAAAAGTTAGATATGTTGATTTAAACATTAAAAAATCTGGATTTACTTCAAGATTTGTAGCAACTGATAATAAGTCTTATAATTTCTCTGATATAGCTCTTTTAAGGAGCTTGTTTAGTAATGAAAAAGCTAAGATTTTGTATTTTTTAAAGCATAATAACCCTAAATCTATTTACAGTCTTGCAAAGTCTCTTAAAAGAGATTTAAAGTCAATTAGACAGGATTTAAAGCTGTTAGAAAGGTTTGGTTTTGTTGAATTTATTCAAAATAAAGATGGAAAAAGGGTTTCTTTAATACCTAAACTTTCAACAGATGGTATGAAGATCATTATTAGTATATAGTTCTAAACTAGAAAAGATAATCTTCAATCACCATAACAAAAACTTAATCTTACTATAAGGCTTCCAGAATCAACTGCAATATTCTTCTGAGCACTCATGATTTTCCCAGAACATTTCATATTTTCATTAACCAGAGTCTTTATTATATTTCTACTATTTGCACCTTCTAAGGTTCTATGAAAAGCTTGCAATTCATAATAGTTTATTTGAGATTCTGTTTTAATTAAGTCAGGCATAATCTCTTTTAATAAACCTTCTAAGTAATCGCAAGCCATTTTTCCATTATTCTCACACTTTTTATTATCATAACAACTCTTTAATAGGTCTTCTAAATCATCATAATCATCATTAGAAATTGCACATTCTGTTGTATAAGTAAACATTGCAGTTAACATGTTTTCAACTTCTACATTCTGTTGTTCTGCAGGCTTGTTTCTTAAGGAAATTACTAAGAAAACTACTGCTGCAATTGTGACTATTACTACAATTAAGACAAACCCAATCATTTCTTGTTGTGCACGTTTATTTTGCTTGTTTTCCATTTTATTATTCTGTTTGTTTTATTTTTACTCCAACGACTAGTTTACCTATTTCACATTTATCATAAATATTATCTTGTTCTTTAACTCTTTTGCATAAAGAGATATATGTTGAATATTCTTGAGTGTTTTGTTGGTTTGAATCATATATTTCAAAATAATTGCAATTAGCAGTAGGACATTTTATTAAAGAATCAAAAGCAGGATAAACCTTATAGACTTTAATAGATGCAACAGGCCAAAACTGAGCATATTGTTCTGATTTCCTAGACATTACCCTTAATTTATCTTCATCTAAACATAAATAACCACAACTTAATTCAGGCATATCTGTTAAAACTTGTAAAGATGAAATTGCTTGGTCCATTTGTAGTTGTTGATAATTTCCTTGCAAAGATTTTGTTTGAAAACTTAAAAAGCCTAAGCCAATCAGTATAAAAAATAAAAATACAGCTAAAATCATAAATGCCATTTGTTGTATCTTAAACTGTGCTTTGTTGTTTTTCATTTTTATTATTTATTCCCCATATTTTCATTAGTTTTACCATACTCTGCATAGTTCTAAATTATTTTTTCTATCCAAATCTTTTGCAACATTGTTTAAATCTACTAAATCTGCTTGACTTGCACTTGATGCTAAACTTGAATATAATACTAAATCAGGCCATAAATTAGTATTACAGCCCCTTGAATTCATTAAATCAGCCTTTCCTGCTAAGACTTCTGTTATTTTTCCAGTTCTGTACATTAGTCTCTTGATATTACAATCATAAACATATTTATCAGAAAATACTGCTGCATACATTAAATTTCCAATAAATTCTAGTTTATCTCCGTCCTTTTCAACATAACCTTGGTCAAAAGCAGTTTCACAATCATTTACACAACTGCCATAGATTTTGATATCACAGTCTCCTACACCTCCAAAACAGACTTTTAATGCATCAGAAGAACAATTTACACTACCCTTTGTACTAACCTGGACATTTGTAATTGCTAAAGATATAATTTCATCTTCAATTTCTGTTGGAGGCTCAATAAAACAATAATTCTTAGATGTTAAAAATATTAAATCAGTTATTTTATAAGGTAAATAAAACGGTTTTGAAAAAACATAAAATTCTTTACCATTTTCTTGTTCATCTGAGAAAATATATTTATTATATATAGATGTAGCTGCACCAGGATTTTGCCATTCATCTCCTACTCCTGATTTAGTTGATACAGAGATATCTTGTCTTCCAATTCCCCCATCAAAACAAATATTGTTTATTTTTGTTTCTTGATTAAAAGTTATTTTTCCAAATTTCCCTTCACTAAACCCCGCCTGTAATGGGTCTGTTATTATTGTAATTTTTTTTGCTATTTCAGAGTCTGTTGTATATCTCTGCGTGTTTGATATTTTCATTACTCCGTAGATTGCAAGAATTAAAATTGCCGCTCCAAGAATTATTGCGAAAAGCAATGCAAAATTAAATTCTGCTTTTTTATTTATCATCTTACACTCACATATTTTTCATAAAATCCTTTTTCAAGTCTTAGGACTGACTCAGAAGTTGAAGAACCAGTATTAATATCTACACAATATGGATTTTTATTTTGTGTTGTTTTTTCAATATCTAAATGTTTCATTAATTTGTAAGGCATATCACAAGCTTTTCCTCGAGGGTAAAGGAATACATTTGCTTCATAAACCTCATAATCTCTTATTAATTCATAATCTGCACTGTTTGTAATACTAGCAGAAAAATTTGCAAAGCAAATTTTTTTTACACCACTTGGTAAGTCAACTTGAAATTCATTTGTAGACTCTTGACTTGCCCATACTCTATCTATTTCTTCTTGAAAATTATCATAAAATTGTCCAACCCCGGCACAACTTCCTAAATCTAAAAAATATCTAATTGCAATAAAGGCTATTACAATAAATACAATTATTAAAAAAAGAGAAAAGATTACACTAAATGGCAAACCCATCATTTGTTGTCCATGTTTATTCATCCTTCGGACTTTATCCCCAATTTTTTTCATGTTTCACACACGTTAAAGAGATTTATAAATATTTATAAAAATATTAATAATGAAATAAGAAAATTTTTAAAGATGGAACTCTTAATTTATTTAAGATGAAACTAAAAACACTTGCTACAATCCTTGTAACAGTACCTATTCTCTATGCAACCCCTATATCAGCAGAGGAAACAAACATTATTGAAAATATTGATATGGGCAAAACAAATGAGTTTCATTATTTTTCTCCAACAAACTCTGCGGATAGGTTGTATAACTCTTTTGACAAATTATATTTTTCTCTCGTTGCTCTGAATAAAAATAGTTTAACAAATAATATAAAATATTTTACAGAAATAGAAACAAATAAAAATAAAAATATTGAAGAGAAAGTTTCACAACCAGAAAAAGAAAAAATTAATCCTAAGTTATTAGAAGGACAATTAAGTGAAGTTTCATTAAAACATTCACAAAACCCAGACCTAAATACTCAAGAACCAATTAAAACAAATATTCGAGATAGTCATTATAAAAAAATAGGTAAAATTGAAACCAAAAAAACAGAAGTATATGATTCTAAGATTCCAAATAAAGTCATTGCAACAGGTTCATTGTCAATTATATACGATAAAAAAGGAAATAAAATTGCTTCTGTGCATCGAATTGGGAATAATACTGTTTATAGGATTTTTGAAGACCCTAATGACCGGGATGGTAAGGAAATAAAACGTAAACAAGCAAGAGAAATGGGTTTACGTTAACAATTATATATCATTAATAATAGAAATTCTTATTAAGCCTTTTTTATTAGTATTAGAGTTATAAAATGAAACCTTCACTAAAAACTCTTATATTGGGTGCTGTTACTATTGTATCTCCTCTTTCAATTGGAATTGCTTCAAACGGAACTCAGCCAGCAGGGTGTACTGCTGAAGACGCATTTATTGTAGATGCAGGATTAACTGCAGCAGGATTTGGTTCTCATGTGGCTGGAGAATCTCAACTAGGAAATGCATTTTATACTGCCAATGGTGTTGCAAATAGATATTATGATAGAACAATTCCCCAAAATGTAAATGTTAATCATTATTATCCACAGCAAGGATTAGACCAGAATGGGCGGTCTACAAGAACTGCATCAGGAGAAATTCAGAATATATGGGTTGAGCACAATGTAAACATTGCCAATGTAAATGGAATGAATCTACATGCAAGTCTTTTAATTTATAATAATAAAGGATGGCCTAATGAATTAAGTTTTTATTTTTACAAGAATTCTTTTTGGACAGGTTTATCCCCATTAAAAGATAAAGATGGCCTTCTTAGAACATCTGATGGTCAAGTTGCAAGAACTGCTGAAGCTCTTGTCCCTTCTTATGAAAGTTGTAGCTATAAAAATGTAAAAGTTTTTATGCCTTATGGTCAGTTAGATGTTTCTGAGAGTGGAGAACATAATCTAGCAGTAAAAGCAATATTATGGGATAAATCTAATAGTCGTACTGGTCCGAGGATGTTGGATGAATCAGAAATAGAGGCTTTTTCTTTAAATAAACCTTAAATTAAATTTTTTAGTTTTACATTTACAGAAAATTATCTTGAGGTCTTACTATAATTGAACAGTCTGCAGGTTCATTTTGGAATTCATCTCTACATTTGATAAAGTATGTTTCTTCTGTATTCCAATCTGCAACATGCTTTGTTGTATTAGCATAAGGCATTTCTGTTCCTTCTTGGAATGTAAAGTCACAGTCTTCAAAACTATAAGCACATTCTGATTCTTTTATTGTAATTATCTTTAACATTCCACCATCTTGGTAAACCCTTGCAATATCTGGTGCAGAAGCATCAATATTAATCTCAAATGTTGTAGAGTTTACTGCAACGTTTCCCCCAGAATCAATACATTTGATAAAGTAAGTATAAGTTCCTTCAACTAAATCCTGTCTTTGTGTGTGAACTACTCCACCTGTATCAAACATCTGGATATAATTTTCATCAACATCTGTTGTTGAATAATAACATAAAGCTTCACCACTATCGCAACCAAATAATGTTTCTACACTTAGAGTAACTGGTGCAGGAGTAGTTCCTGCATAGATTGTCTGATCTGGTTTAAGTTCTTTTATTTTTAAGGCATTACTTCCTCTTAATCTAAATTCATAACTTTGATGATTTTCATTTCTCTCATTTTCTGGTGCACTTGGTTGGTCTTTACATCTTATAAAAAATGAAGTTTCTTCTCTTGCAACTCCTGTTAGATTTGCAGTACAAGTATATAATTGCAATGCATTCATTTGATATATCTTATTATTACAATCCATTTCATAGGGCATATCATCAAAATCTCTATCCTCATGAGCCCATTTACAATCTGCAGGTTCATTTGTATAAAAGTCTATCATTGCATTATTATTATTTTCTGCAACACAACCAGCATTATCTACAGAAGTTCCTTTTATTTCTGGAGGAGTATTATCTGGAGTTTCATCTACACAGAAACGAATTGCATATGGTGCAGAGTTAAGATTCCCATTTCTATCCATACATCTAATATAAAATTCCCATTTTCCATCTGCATTTATTGTCAAATTTTCTCCTTTAAGATTTCCTGGTCCAGGTAGAGACATTCTTTCTGTATGGTTGTATAAGAATAATGGTGTTTGCCCAAAATAATATCTCATTATTTCATAATTATTTTCATATTTATAATCAATCTTACACTGTGCAGGTTCATTTGTGTCAACTCCAAATTCTATTTGTGTAAATGGATCTATACAATCTTTTGCAACACCCACAATTCTAAATCCAGGTCCTGGAGGCATGTTTTTTACATCAACATATTTATATCCATCACTTAGGGCCTCTTCATTTGGTATTATTACTGGAGGAGAAACATCATTTGGATTATTATCAAAGCACATCTCATCTTCTGTCCCTGCATTTACAATTTCACAAGTTTGTCCAAGACTTTTACATCTGTATTCAGAACACGGGAAGTCAGGGTCATTACATTTTTCACAATCATCTCCACCAAGAGGAGCTTGCCAAGACATACAATTAAATTGAACTGTTTCAAATTCTTCTTTTCTATATAATAATAAAAATATTGCTACACCAACACCAGCTCCAATTCCAAAGTTAGCAATTCCAGACCAAGAACCTAGCATTTTTGGTGCAAACTGTGCAAGTAATCTCCATGTTAAAACACCACCACCAAGAGCAGCACTTAAAGCAAGTTTATTATTGCTGTTCCATCCAAGCATTTCACCAACTCCATAACCAACTCCGGCTGCAACTCCAGCCCATAAAACAGAATGCATTAGAGAACCACCCCAACCAGTTCCAGTTCCTGTTAAAACTGACTTCATTGAAAAGCCTCCAATTGCTGTTCCTGCTTTTTCTAACATGCTAGGATCATCTATTCCTTCTTGTAAATCATCAACAACACTCGAAGCATGATTATATAATTCTTCTGGTGTAGCACTTCCCCCTGTTGTAACTGGAGTTGTTGAAGCAGAAGAAACTGTCCCCTCTGCAGCTAACCAATCTTTATAAGATTTGTATCCTGCTTCTTCCCATGCAGGTATATCAGCACCACTAACAACACTAGCTTGATAAATTAAAAATGAAATAGCAAACATACTTGTAATTAGTAGGACTAATTGCAAGCTTGCCTGTGCTTTTTTATTCCATTTATTTTTTAACATAACTATTTATCTCCTTTAAGATTATTTATTAAATCTACAATAATTGAATTTCCTGTTGGACTTGTTGTTTCTGTCTCTGTCTCTTCTTCTGGAATACCAATGTTTCTTCCAATAGCAACTTTTGGTTTTGGAACTTCTTTAAGTTCATCTTCGACAATCCAACTATATCCTTTTTTCCCGTATTCACCAATATAATTAACATAACCTCCACAATCTCCTAAAGAAGAACAAATAGTATTAGCTTGTGTACCCCACTCTGTTTCTAAACATTCACAATTTTCAACACACTCTCTATCTCCAAAGACAAGAGGTTTTTCAAATTTAACAATACATTTAGCAGATGCTTGTCCACAAATTCCTTGTGCATCTCCTTTTTTCCAAAAATCAAATCCTGGAGGGATATCTGGAACACAAACTCCACTAGGTCTATTTGTTTCTGTATCTTCATCTGTTTCTTTGTCTTTATCATCATCTCCACCAAACAATGCTTGTCCAGTTATTGCTGCACCAGTACCTGTCCCTGTTGTTTCTGGAAATGCTTCTCCTTCTGTTCCTTGTGTAGTCGTATCTCCTGCTTCTGGAAATGCTTGTTGATTCATTGCTTCTTGAGCTTGAGGTCCAACTCCTGGTTTTGCAGTTCCTTGTGCTTCTCCAATTAATAAACCAGTTACAGGAGGAAGCCATTTACAATCTCCCTTAGCTTCATTTTCACAACTCTCTTTTGTTACTTTTTGTAAACATGTTTGCCACATATTTACACGACACTGTGCAACACCAAATTCTCCGTCTTCTGTTTCAATAGAATCATAAATACACTGTTCATTTCTAAAATCAGCACAAGGTTCAACATGCACTTCTCCATCAACACAAACTGCCTTATAATGTCTGCTTCCAACAGGGTCTTTTCCTTTTCCATGGTCTCCGTCATAAACACACCAAGATTCTCCATTTTTTCTTTCATTACCCTCAGAATCTTCACATACAGTTTTTTTACAATAATAATCTCCATTTTCAGGACCACCACCAATATTTAATAATCCACTTTCAAATTCAGCACATCTTGTTCCAAGTAAATAATCACAATTTCCACAATTTTTATTAGTTCCATCATTTGGTGCACAGATTTCATCTGCATCAAGTACACGACCATTATTCCAGCTTAAATCTTTATCAGAAGAATAAATATTTTCTCTATTTCCACAAGAATCTAGCCAATAGACTTTTCCTTCATAACAATCTGTTGAAGCTTGTCTTGCACAATCTGTTCCTAGTTCTTCTGCAGAACATAAATAATCTTCATAAAATGTTTTCTCATTAGTTATTCCTTGTGCTGTTCCATTTACAATTGTTTCTACTTCTTCTTGCGCATCACACTCTTCTCTTGTTTCAAATCTACAAGTTCTTGAAAAGTCTTCTTCAAATACGCAAGCACCTTTTTCTTTTGCAGTTGCAGTTGCAATACATTCCATTTCTGATTTTATTTCATTTCTATAATCTATCTCAACACCATATAAACTTGAAAGTCTTTTACATCTAACTAGAGGAACTAGTGCAGCTTGGTCAACAATAATACAGCATCCAAGGTTACATTGAGGTAAGTCTTCTTCTGATTTTGCATCCCAAGTTCCGCCTGCTTGATCACATAATAATTTTGGAGTATTAGACATACATATTCCTTCTTTACTATCATAACAAGTTCCAGTCTTACAATAAGAAGTGGTTTCACATGAAGTTGGAGATTGTTGATGTTGTGCATCACAATTTGCTGGTTCTGTGTTTATACAATATGCTCCTGCATTTGTTTTTTCACAACAAACACTTGGCTGACTTCTTGTTCCTGCTGCATAAACAAGACTTGCAAATATAGTAATAACTATAATGCTTGTTAATAATAATTTTGTTAAAGTTAATTTTTTCATTTTATTGTTTATGTACCCCACTATCCTTCAATTCCACTCTCAACTAAACCATAACCTGGAGGCCATGCATAGCTTCTTGATGCAAATTGTAATTTAGTTCTAGTTTGTTTATCTTCTAAAAGATAAATTGTTGTACCTTCTCCCTGTTTGTATTTATCTATTATTAAATTAGGATAGAAAAACATTGTTGTACTTGTATCACTATCTCCATATTTTGCTTCAAATTGTAAAATTGAAGTAGAAATCATTAAGAGGTCATATATTGGAGAATTAATTTTAATTTCAAAATCTGTAAATCTCTGACTTGTCTCCTGACTTAAGGTAACTGGAGCATTTAATTTAACAACCACCTCTTCAGGATTAATTTCTAAATTAAGCTTTTTCTCGCCTTCTCGAACATCATATCCTCGTGCTTTAAATTCATCTACAGAAGATTCAAAACAAGAATAAATTTTTTCCTTAGATGCAAGTAATAATTGTTCTTCAAAATTTTGTTTTACTAATGGTTGTTGAACAACACAAGGTTTGTAATACTCATTTGTATAACAATAATAAGGAATTTTATAGCCTTGATAATTATAATAGAATTCTGGTTTAATATATCCCCCAGTTTCTCCTAAGGTTAATATTTCTTCCTCAATAACATCTTCTACACAAGATTCAAATGCAAATTGTCCTGTTGTTGGAGTTATATAACTTGGCTTAATCCATAAAAAAAATACAAGAATTGCTGCAACAATAACTAGTGCAACAATAATAAATATAGTAACCTGTCCTCTTTTATTATTAATACTCATGATGATTTTAGGGATTAATTGTTTATAAACATTACTTCGATTTATTATATTAATATAAAAATTGAGATTATTAAAAATTTTTTAGAATTTATTTTTATTCTACTTTTTTATCTTATAATTATCTTAATAATGTAAAATAAGTTTCACCTTTTACAGTTTCACCTATTTCATCTTCACACTGGATGTAAATTTTGTGTCCTCCAACAACTAATTCTAATTCTTGGAAATGATTATGAGAATAAGTATCATAAAACTCATACATTTCATCATAACCACTTTTAGACCATGAACACTTTGGAGAATTTCCTCCACCAGAAGTTACAACTTTTAAATCTACTGTTGAAGGATTTGTTTGTACATTTATATCTCCTTCAGGAGAAATTTTTGTTATGGTTAGAGGGTTTTCAATTTTGTTTAAGGTATATTCATAACTCTCTGCCATCGTATTTCTTTCTTCACTTCTATTCACTGCATCAAACCATGGTTGATCTCTACATTTAATATAAAATTTATTTGCTGTTGGTTCACTTAAATCTAAACTTGTTCCACATTTATATCCATAACTTGTTGAACCATCAATACGAGTTACACAATCCATTAAATTCTCCATAGAGTCATATTCTAAATCCTGTTTAGACCATTTGCATTCTGAAGGTTCTGTTATATAGAAACTTGCATTAATATATTCTATATCATTCCTTATAAGATTATCTTCTGCAGGAGAAACAAACTTTACAGTTGGAGGAGTTATATCTGGTCCAGGATTTACACAGACATTTATTTTATAATCTTCTGGATTTGTATTCCCATAAACATCAATACATTTTACATGTAAATCTAGATCTCCTTCCCATTGAGGAATTTCTGCACCTTCCAAACCAGTGAAATATTGTTCAAAGTGGGAGGGTTCTGGAAGAAAGAAAATTGTTGAATGATTAAATTCATAAGCATTTGAACCAAAGTCCATTGTTAGATTTTCATAAGATGCTGATTCAAAACCAAATTTACAATTTGCTTCTTCATCCGTTGTTACTCCTAATGCAAAATCTTGATATGCTTGAAAACAGCCTCCTTCTTTATTAGATATTTTAAATCCAGAAGAGGTTATTTCTTTATATTCTATTTCTTCATTTTGTAATGTTAAGTCAGGACTAACCTTTGGAGGTGAACCATCATCTTGTTTTGGAACACAAAGGGGATTTGAAGTTCCTTTCCCTTTTAATTCACAAGCAGCCCCAAGACTTTGACATTTATATTCTGTACATTCAGTATCCAACTCATTACATTTTTCACAATCTTTTGCACCAGCAGGTCTTTCCCAAGGTTTACATTCAAATACAACGTCTACTTCTTTACAGATTTGACCGATCCCTAATAATAAGAAAAGAAGTAAAAGAATTATTGCGAATACTGCTATAATTGCTCCCGCAATTCCTACTGCTAAACCAACAGCGCCACCAATTGCAACTCCTAAACCGACTAAACCAGCTCCTGCTCCTGCACCCGATGCAAGACCAATTCCTATTGGACTTCCGATTCCACCCCATTCATCAGCACTAGCACCATTAGCAAGTCCTGCTAATGGAATCATATGTGTTGTTGTATTTCCATAGGGTTCTGCAAATTTCCCAGGTTTTGGAATTATTTTCTTTTTATATTCTTGAATCAAAGATTGACCAACTTCAGGAGCTCCAGAAATAGTATAACCCCCGTCAGTATATTTTCCAGCAACATTAACATAAGCACCGCAGTCTCCTAAACTTCTACACATTTCATTCATTTGGTTTGTAAAATCTTCTTCTTCACAACCACAATTAGTATCACACTCACAAGAACCAGCCATATTCTTTATATAGATAACTGTGCAAGTTTGGTCTGCTTTTTTACAAATTTCTTTTGAACCAATTGTTTTTTTTGCATTACTTCCACTAGTTGTAGAAGTTGTTTGTTTACCTTTTTCTAAAAATTCAAATCCTGGAGGATATCTTGGAGTACATAAATCAAAACTAAATTCGTCAATATTTATAGATTTTTTTATACATTTTTTCGCAGGACATTCTTCATTGTCAATACACTCTCTCCAAGGGTTTACAACACATTCTGCATGAGTCATTTCTTCTTGAGTAACATTCTCAATTTCAATTGTATCCTGAACACAAATTTCTTGTCGATAGTCTCTACAAGGCTCTTCTTGAACTTCTCCTAAAGAACATAATAATTTTGTATGTCTACTTCCAACAACATCATCTCCTTGATCTATTTTAGATTCATAAACACACCAAGATTCACCATTTTTGTAAGTCTTTCCATTATATTGGCAAGAAGTTGATTGACAAATAAAGTCTCCAATAGAAGGTTTTATTTCTTCTGCTTGACTACAAATCCCTCCTAATACTTTATCACAATTTCCACAAGATCTTGAATCTGCGTTTCCTGAATTAGAATTACAAGAATCTTTTTTCTCAAAAATTGTGTTCCAATATCTTATATCATTTATTCTAGTTGAATCATAAATATTTGAAGGATTTCCACAAGAATCTAAAAAATAAACCTCATCTTTTCCTTCGACACAGGTTGTCATTTCTGTTTTTTCGCAGATAGTGTTTAGAGAAGGAGAAGTACACAAAAGACCTTCATGAAACATAGATTCATCTCTGGTTAAAGATAAACATTCTTGTTGAGATAGTATTTGACAATTAGAACCTTCAAATACACAAGCACCTTTTTTAGCTTGATTTCTTAATCCAATACAATCTGTTTCAGACATATTGGCCCTATAATCTTTTTCAAGTCCAAGCTGTTCTGAAAGTTTTTCACAATTTTGTTCAGATGTATAAGCTATATCTTCCCCAGTAACACAACACCCTAAATCTGAACCTGCAACATTACAATTTTTATCTGCTTCCCATCGACCTTCACATAATATTTCTGGAACACTTTTATCATAAGTTCCTTGCACATCATCTATACAACACCCTAGACAATAATCAGTTTCTCTACATTCTGTATTTTCTGCCCTAAAATTTGCATCACACTCTCCTATATTTAATACATCTTGACAATACATTCCCTCTTTTGTTTTTTCACAACAAGAAATATAACTCTCTTTTGCAGAAACTCTTGGTATTATTTCTTTTGGAGAAGTTTGATTGATTAAATATGAAAATGCAAAAACTGCAACAATAATCAGGATTAATTCTAAACTTGCCTGTGCACGCTTGTTAATTTTTTTTATGTCCATTTTTTATACTAGATTATAAGTATCTCCCTGGAATTAAATATCCTTTTATTGCAAATTTAAACTCTTTTCCAGATTGTCTATCAATTACCCTATAAATTCTAGAACCATCAAAACTTACTCTAAGAATATTAAATCCTGGATACATTAACATATATTTATCATATTCAAAGTAAAGGTCTTCTGCTTCATCATTTATTATTCTTCTTACAACTACAAGTAAGTCATAAAGAGGAGAATTAACTGCAGTATTAAAATCATCAAATGAATAACTTTCTGTTCCTTTATTATATTCTAAATTAGCATTTATCTTTATTGAAACTAAATCTGGTTGTAGTTCTATATTATAGTCTAAAAAGTTTGAAGAAACAGTATACCCTTTATCTTCTAATTCTTGTTCTAAGGTAATAAAACACGCTCTTACTGCAGCTTCTGTATCTTGTTTTATTTCTTTTTCAACAATAGATTTAATCATCGGATAATGATTTATACAAGGAGTAAGATCCATGTCTTGATAACAAAGATAGTTGAACTCTTCATTATTGAAAAGAATTGTTTTTTCAGGGTTTATTCTTCCTCCACCTAAAAGAATTTTATCTATAGATGCAGAAACAGCATCTCGTGCACATTTTTGAGGAAATTGTTCTGGATCAATTTTTGGTGTACCCTGAAAAAAATCTGTTGATTTATTTAGGAAAAGAAAAAGGATTATAACTCCTGCAACAATAATTATTGCAAGGATTATAAATAATGTAATTTGTCCCCTCTTATTGGAATTAATATTCATTGTAAATTAAAGAATAAATTGTATATAAAGGTTTTCAAATTTTTGACTTTAAATTTTCGAATAAATTTATAAACTTGTAAGATTTAAATTAAATATGAAGTCAGCAGTTAAATGGACAATTCATGCGTTATTAATTTTAGCCATTCTCTCATTAATTGCATTTTTTCTTTACCCAAAGATTACTGGAAAGGCTATCTTTAGAAGCCCGATTATTGCTCCAGATGATTCAACTACTGGAGGTGAATCTTCTACTTCTGTTTCTACAACACCCTTAGGAGATTGTTATTGTGATTGTGTTAGTACTGAAGGTTTAGGGATACTTATAGAGAATAAGAAAACAAGAGAGGATATTCCTGAAAGAATTTGTGATGCTATTACTGGAGAAAGTTGTAGTCAAGTTAGATATGTTGAGAATGTAAGGTATATCTATCTGGCAGAATGGGATTGTGATTGGGATCAAACCTTTCCAAAAAAACTTGAAGAACCAGAAGAAAAATCTTTTTGGAAAAGATTCTTTAATTTTAAACGGCTTTCTCCTGTAAATGAGGATGGAAGCATTAGATGGTTTGATCCTGTTTGGAAAGAATAAAAATAAAATTTAAAATAAAATTAATAATTATTTTCAACTCTTGGAGCAAGAACAAAACCAATACCTATCTTCTCCCCAGGAAAGTCTATTCTTAAAGGATAATCGTCTGAAAACCTAATTCTAACTTTTGATGAAATTTTTGCAGCTTTGATAAACTTTGTTAAATATTCAAGAGAATATTTTGATTTTCCAATACCTTGAATTTTAGCTTCGTCTCCTGAGAATTCTGCTCTTGCAGAATTCAGACTGCCAATACCTTCTATAACAAAAAAACCATTTCCAGAGATAAGAGAACATGAATCAGCTACAACCATACAGTCTTCAATAGCTTCTGTGAAATTTTGAGAAGACATCTCTACCTCACAAGAGAATTTTAAATCAGGCTCATCTTTATCTTCTGTATCAATTTCAATTAGAGACATATTAAAGATTCTTTTGATTTTATCTAAAATAGTTATTTTTAATCTATTTTCTTCTTGTTCAAAAATAACACTTGAACTAGTACTAGCTCTTTTTAGTATTTTCTTTAAATCATTAAGATTGATTCCCCATACATCATTTCCAGTTTCATACTGTGAAAAGCTTTCTTTTGGAAGTTTGAACATAACTAGGGCAACATTAGCTGGATCTACTGCAATTATAGACATCCCCTCTTCTGTAAGCCTAATTTTCACTTCTGTCACAATCTCAGATATAATAGATATTGCATCTGAGAGAATTTTTGGGTGCTCTATTTTAACTATCATAAAAGATAAAGCCAAGATTGAATATATAAACATTATTGCGTTTTCTTACCATATAGTTTATTAAACACTTAGGCCTAAAATAAACATGGATTCCCTTAAAAAAGTCCAACAAATAGCTCAGTCTTATTATTCAAGAAAAGATGTACAAAAAGCCATATTTGAATTTTGTCAGAATAGGGAGACTATTCCGAGATATAATATGGAAGCTTTTGGCAAAAGACCAGATATGTTAGACTATCCCAGTGATGTGTTTAACTATACTAAAAAAGGTGCTACAAGCTTTCATTGTTCAGAAGAATTATGGCAAGACCCTTTAAAAATTTCAACAGATATGACTCTTGAACAATATTGCGAGATAAGGTCTGGATGGGATTTTTTAATAGATATTGATTCAAAATATCTAGATTATAGTAAGATTGCAGCTAGATTGATTATTGATTTTTTAAAACATAATGGGGTGAATAATGTGGGAATCAAATTTTCAGGAAGTAAAGGATTTCATTTGATTATTCCTTGGAAAGCGTTTCCTAAGATGGTCACAGAGACAGAAACCAAAAATATGTTTCCAGAATGGCCTAGACTTATTGCAGCATATATTAATGAGTCTATTGCAGACAAACTAACAGAAAAGATTCTTTCTATTTCTGATTCAGAAAAATTAGAAGAAAGAGGAGATATGTTTGAAGTAATTTATAATCCCACAGGAGAACAAGCCCAAGTTCAAAAGATTTCAAGATATGTTTGTAGAAACTGTAGAACAGAAGTTCTAAAAACCTTAAACAAACAACCAAAAAAAACATTGAGATGTCATGTTTGTAATTATGATATGGATAAAAAAGAAGAAAGAGAAATTTATTTTGCTGTTTCAAATGAAGATAATTCTCAGAAAAATCCCAACAATTTCATAAGAAAAAAAACAGCAAAAAATCTGATAGATAGTGTAGATATTATTTTAGTTGCATCAAGACATTTATTCAGAGCTCCTTATTCTTTACATGAAAAAACTGCACTTGCTTCAATTGTTCTAGAACCAGAAGAAATTGAAAATTTTAATCCCCTAAATGCACATCACCTAAAAGTCATTGTTAAGGATTTCATGCCAGATTGTGAAGAAGGAGAAGCAAGAGAGCTATTGCTCCACGCATTGGATTGGGCTAGACGTGAGAATAAAGATATTGAGAAAAAGAAAAAGTTTACAGGTCAATCAATTGATGTTAAAAATCTTACCATTAAAGAAGAGATGTTTCCAGATTGCATTAAAAAGATTTTACAAGGGATAAAACAAGATGGAAGAAAACGTGCCTTGTTCGTATTGTTAGCATTTTTTAAATCTCTTGAATTTCCCCAAGATTATATTGATGAAAAAATTGAAGAGTGGAACAAGAAAAATTATCAACCATTAAAAACAGGATATATTAAGAGTCAAGAATCTTGGTTTGGGAAAAACAAGATTCTTCCACCAAATTGTGATAAACCTTTCTATAAATCCATTGGAATTAGGTGCACATGCCAAGGAGTTAAAAACCCGATTAACTATACTATTAGAGAAGCGATGCGGGCTAAAGGCAAGACCAACAAAACATCAAAAACTGGAAAAACAGGAAAGTTTTCAAATCCTGGAAAATTTAAGAAAGATATTAAAAACACTAAAACATAAAAAACATAAATAAAAGAGAAAATGATAATTGATAAAAAAACTTGGAATGTAACTGATTTGAGTTCATATTTATATTGTCCGAGAAAGTTTTATCTTGAAAAAATTCAAGGATTAAGACAGCCACCAAATCGATTGATGATTGAAGGAAGAATCAGACATGAAGTCTTAGAACAATTTTCGAATAATGAGAGGATGGTTGTAGAACAATTAGAAACCCTAACAAAAAAAGAAATAGTCTCTTCTTATAAAGAATTTTTAGAAAAGATAATCAAACAAGTTTTTTTGAAAAATGGGAATTTTATCTATCAGTTTAAAATAGACGAGAAAGAATTAAAAGAAAAAATAACTGATGCCATGGAGAATGAAATCGAACTTAGGTTAAAGTCAATTTTAGAAACAGCTAAAAGAGGCTTTAAAGGACCCGAAATATGGAAACATTTATCTCCAAAATATATTTCTGAACTAAAACTATACTCTGAAACATTGGGATTAAAGGGTCGTGCAGATAGGGTTATGGTAGATTTTCAAGAAGTAATTCCATTTGAATTAAAAACTCGGGCTATTCAAAAAGTTTGGCCTTCAGACGAAATTCAACTTGCAGCCTATACAATGTTGTTAGAAGAAAAATATGATAAAAAAATTCCTTATGGAATTTTAGAAGCAGGAAATAAAAGACATAGAGTAAAAATAGATGCTGAATTAAAAAAGAAAGTTTTAGATACAATTGAAAAGATGAACGAACTTAAAGTAAATCCAGAATATCCAAGTAGTTTTGCAAAATGTCAATCCTGTGTATGGAAAAAAGAATGTGATGATTTATAGAAACCTTAATAAATAATAAAACTATAAAAGTAATATGAAAAAGAGTGTATACATTTTTGTTATGATGTTTTTAGTATTAACATTATTTTTGTCTATAAATTTTGTTTCTGCAGAAATTAATAAATCAAAATTAGATAGTGCTGAAGAATGTTTAGAAACAGAAGTAGATGATTGCACTGGTTTAACCGTTGAAGAGATGGTTTTTGTTATTTTATCTGATTCTGATGTTGCTGATGATTGTTTTGACATTCTTGAGACAAAAAAAGATTCAGATGAAGATTGTTATGGGGATGGAGCCTGCACTATTAAAGAAACAGCTCTAGCAATTTTAGCACTTGATCACGAAGGAAAAGATACAGATGATGCAGAAGACTGGCTTTTAGAACAGAATAAGACATCAAAGGATTTAGATTGGCTTTTACAACAGGATTCTAATGTGGAGACAGAGTGTAAATTTTCTTATGATGCAAAAGATTATTCAGTTACAATTAGAGAAGATAAAAAAATTGAATCAGATGCAGGTTCTTGCTTGAACAGAGTTAATTCTGATTTTTGGTTTGAAGTTTCTCCAAATTGTTATGACACTGAATTTGCAGTTTCTTGCGATGAGGAATTTATTGCAAATTTATTATATAGGTCTGATGGTTCAAATGAATTATTTGTTCTTTCAAATACCCCTGGAGCAGCCGCTTACGGAACTATCAACTTAAAGATTAAATCTTCATGTTTTTCTACAACAAGTATCTGTAATTATGAGGATAATCTTTGGGCAGTTCTTGCTTTAAAGAAAATAGGATATGATGAGGTTGAAGATTATCTTCCTTATTTAATTGCTCTTGCAGAATCAAATGAAAGATACATGCCTTATGCGTTTATTTATATGGTTACAGAAGATGAAGAATATGCTACTAGATTGATTAAACAGCAAGAATTAGGAAATTATTGGGAAGGTGGTGAAGACACTCCTAGTGCATATAACAAATTTTATGATACTGCGTTAGCATTATTATCATTATCAGATTCAATTGCAGATGAGGTTATAAAAGCTCAAAATTGGGTGTTCTTTTCTCAAGATAGAGATGGATGTTGGAATAATAAAAAGATTCAAGATACAGCAATAATGATTTGGGCTTTAAATGGCTGGACTGCTGGGGGCGGTGGTGGAAATGGTGGAAATGGTGGAACCCCTTCTTGTAAAGATTCAGACTTTTTTTGTATTGATACTGCAGAATGTCCTACAAATGAGGTATTAAACAATTATTTTTGTTCTGGATTTGATTCTGTATGTTGTAAAAATGAAAATTTAAAAACTTGTTCAGAACTTAATGGTGTTGAATGTAGTTCTGATGAAACATGTTCTAGTGTTGAAAAGAGAACAGTTGAAACTGATTATTGTTGTTTGGGAACTTGTAATCCAAGAGCAACAAAAAGTGAATGTGATAAAATAGGTTATACTTGTAAAAGTACTTGTGCAGATAATCAAGAAGAAGTAGATTATGCTTGTGATTCTGGGAATATTTGTTGTAAGGCAAAAACAACACCAACACCAGGACCAAAGAGTTATTGGTGGATATGGTTGTTAATAATCGGAATTCTTGCTGTCCTTGCTGTTTTAGCATTTATGTATAGGGAACATTTGAAAGTTTGGTATGCAAAGATGAAAGAGAAAATGAAAAAAGGTAAAGGCGGAAGTGGTTCAGGAAGACCAGGATATCCTTATGGCGGTCCAGGTGGAAGACCAGGAATGCCTCCAGGACCAGGAAGACCAGGATTTCCTCCAATAAGAAGACCAATGCCATTAAGACAATCTCCTCAACCTAGGCCAGGAAGACCTCCTGCAAATGATAAAGAGGATGACGTTTTCTCAAGATTAAAAAATATGTCTAAGTAGTTTTTATTCTTTCTAAAAACAAAAAATTATAGAATTTTAATTAAAATAAAAATAAAAGAAAGTTTAGATAGAATTATTTGAAACTTTTTATAATTCCAACAATTCCAATAACAACAATTGCTATTGCAATTACCCATGCTAAGATTCCTTCACTAACATTTTCAAGAGCAGTAACTCCGAGTAATGGTAATAACAATAGAATTCCAACAAGAGTTGTTAATACAGCATATATTTTGCTTTGCATTTTTCCTCCTAAATTTTTAATGAATTATCATTTAAATAATTTTTGAAAATTCTCTTCTAAAAACATTTATTAATTATGTTTTTGTAAATAGACTATGAAAAAGAAGGTGATTGCATACTCATTATTATCTTTATTATTAATTGTGAGTTTTATAACTCTTATAAATGCACAAGAACCTGAACTAGTTCTACAGAATGAACAAGTTCAACCAGGAGAAACCCTACTTGCTTCGATTACTGGAACATTTGAAAAGAAAATTGCCTTAGAAGATATTGAATTTTATGAAGGTAGAAGAAAGGTTTTTGTGGATTATGATTTAGTTTTCTATAATAACACTTACTTTTTTTATGCTTATATGAATCGTGAAGGGAATTTTACATTAAAGATTAACCAGATCCTTTATAGGGAGGATATTTTAAAATCTAAAACCATTGAAAAAAAAATTGAAGTTAAACCTCAACCAGAGAGTATTGATGTTGAAGTTATTGGAGAGGACGGAAATACAACAATCGAAAAACAAGAAGTTACAAGAATCCTTTCAATTAAACCAGGAGCAGTTTATACTTCTACAGATGTAGAAATAATTCTAACAAACAAAGGAGATTCTAAATTAAACATTTCAATACAAAATAACACCCTAGAATTAAATATTCAAGAGACTAAAAAATTCTCTGTATTAAAATCTGATTTAGAACCAGGACTTTCTTATTTAGAAATAATAATTGAACAAGGAAAATCATTTTTAATTCCAATAGTTTCTATCTCGCTTACAAATGGAGAACCAGAACCCCAAGAACAGACATCAGAATTAAAAGTTTATCCAAGTGAGATAATTATTGATTCAAAAGCAGGACAGCAAGTTATGCAGAATTTAGAATTTTTTAATACAGGAGATTTAGATATTACTAATGTTGAAGTGTCTACAAATTTATCTGTTTTAGATATGGGTGAATTTACAGAAATTGCTTCAAACACTTCTAAAAAAATTAATTTAACATTTTTTTCTTCAGAGCAAGGATTTTTTATTGGAGAGATTTTAATAGAATTTCAAGAGCAGAATAAAACTAATAAAACCAGTTTTACAATCCCTATTCAATTTTATGTTTTCCCAGAAAATACAGAACAAGAAGACCTAGTGGTTAAAGAAGAAACATGTTCAGGTTTAGGAGGATTTATTTGTGAAAATCAAATTTGTAATGGAGAGTATGTTTTCACTTATTCTGGAGAGTATTGTTGTATTGGTGTTTGTGAAGATAAAAACCAGGGCGGAGGAATTAATTATCGTGCACTGATTGGAGTTTTAATCTTTTTAGGTATTGGGGTTGGTGCTTATTTTGCATGGAAAAAAATGAAAAAAACAGGACCCGATAAACCAGAAGATATGTTAAATAGAAAATCTAGACTTTATGAAAAAAGAGTTTCAGGAGGATTGACTAGAACATGAAAAGGCTTTTGAAAATTCTTTCTGCACTAATGATTGGTTTTGCTGTTGTCTGTTTCTGGAGAGGAATTTGGGGTTTACTTGACTTTTATCTATTCCCAAGCAATCACTTATTGAGCTATAGTTTAAGTGCTCTTATAGGAATAATCATTTTAATTCTTTCAAGAAGACTTGTTAAATCTTTGATTTAGGTTTTTATTTTTTCTTTTTAGAATCAGTTTTTTTCATAGACTTTTTTTTAGCAGGCTTTTTTACAGATTTCTTTATCTTTTCTTTTTTTACTGGTTTTACATTCTCACTATTTTGTACCATCTCCTGCATTTTTCTTACTAATTGTTCATTTTGCAATTTTGCAATTTTTGCAATTTCATCATACCGATGTAGTCTGCCTGTTAACCGATTTAATAAGGTTGTTGAGGTAGTTACATCTAATTTTATCTCACCTGGTTCAAGAATTTCAACAGAAGAAGGCATAAAATCAAATATTAAATCAGCAAGTATTTCAAAACTTTCTGTTTCTACTTCTACTTCTGAAAAACAAGTAAAAAATTCTTTATGGCCTTCTATTTCTTGAGCTTCACTTATTGTAGCACTTATTACTTTAACTCCTTTTATTATTTTGAATTTTCCAATATGATCTATCAAACCTTGTTTTACATGTTCTGCAGGTCTCCCTGCAACTTCGACCATGAGTATTGCCCTTATTTTTTGTTCCATTTTATCTTGTAATATCTATCTAGAGTTTTTTAGTTTTTTAAAGCTTTAGTTAGTAAACTCATAAATCTAATCTTTTCTAAGAAGAAAAATAATAAAAAAGATTAAAAACAAGACAATCCCATACCCAAGATATTTTTTGATTTTTTCATCTTTAGATTCATAAATTATCTCTTTTTTATTTAAATTAACTTCTGAAGATTGTGGATTAAGATTTATTGTTTCTTGCTCGTGACTATTTATTGTATCTCCAGTGATACTTGAATCAGAGTTTAAATCAATTGCATTGCTCTTAGTATTATCATTGTTTGAATTAGAACTACTTGAACTACTTGAAGAGGATTTTAAGATTTCAATTGCATTTTCTTGAGTAAATAATATTGCAGTTTTAGAATTTTGTCTGATTTTTCCAATTATTTTTGCATCACCGATAAAATAATTATAATCTTCTTTTATTTTTACTTTTATCATAGAGGTTTTATTCCCACTTCCCTGAAGAGAATTTAAAACATAATATGTTCCAGACTTCCATATTTTATCATTAGCATGATAAGTTTCCGAGATAATTGTATCATTTTCCTTAAAAGTAATATAAACTTTCAAATCATACCAAACATTCTCGAGATTATATGCCTTGACTTGAATTTCAAAATATTCTTTGTTTTTAATATCTTCAGAATTCCAAGACAATTCTAAATATGGTTCTGATTGGGTAGTGTTTATTACAGTATCATTAATAATTGTTTCATTAATCTCTGTGTTGTTTATTTCTGTGTTATTCACAATTGTATCATTGATTATTGTATCATTTTGCTGAGTTTGATTTTCAATATTACAAAAGTTTTGAAAACCCGGTGTTGGACTGCATGTCTGCCAGGTGTTATTGTAAAAAGACCAAGAATTTCCTGTTTCTCTAATTGATGTTTCCCACGAAAAAGAATCAATAAGGAGGTTTTGATCATTGTATAAATATATAGTTTCATTATTTTCATTTAGTCCACTCCCAATATTTGGTAATTCTAAACAAGATAAATTAGATATGTTAAATGCAGAACACCCTGTTTTACCACTCACATTAATGCTATCATCAACAATTAATGCAAAACCTTGTGCGGGAACTAAAAGATTTTCTTTTATTACATCTTGGCTTGAAAAATCTGCAATTTTCCAATTAATGAGAAATATATTCTGAATGTTTGGATTATAGATTTCTATCCATTCATTACTCCAAGAATTATTTGTATGGTGCATAACTTCATTAATCTTAATTCCAGAAACAAGATACAAACAACTGAAAAAAACAAAAACAATTGTAAATATAAAGAGAGCTCTAGCACCCCTTTCCATTTTAGATTATAAGAAAACTAAATTTAACTATTTTTCGCTAGCAAAAAAACTGGCTAAATCTTTGACCTTTTTTTCTAGCTGTTTCAATATTAATAACCCAATTTTTCTCTGTTTCTTTTAGAGTTTTTGGAGAAACAAAAAACCATCCTTCCCTATTAAACCGAAGAGCAACAACTGGTTTTAATCCAAAGATTTCTGAGAAAACTATGAATCTGTTTATTTGATCTTTTGTAATATATTTTACAGGAACTTTTGAAGACTTTACTTCAATTGCATATTTGCGACCTTTTTTCCCTGCAATTATATCACACTCTGCATTTTCCATTGTTCCGCTTCCAGCAACACGTACTGCTCGATAATGATTATCTACAAACATTTGAAATAATTCGCGTTCTGCTTTACTGCCCTTTGCTTTGTTTCCTCTTGCCATTTTTCACCTGCTTTTATATGAAGACAAAACAAAATGGGTTTTTATATTTTGTTTTAATGTTCCTAACTTAAAAATATTTAAAGGAGGGTAATAGATATATTAATATGAAAGAATTTAATAAAGCAATATTTGAGATAAGTATTGCTGCAATATTATTTGGTTTAATACCCATAATTGTAAAATTTAGTGAAATTGATAGTTATGTTCTTGCATTTGGTAGGATAATCTTTGCATCAATATTCCTTTTCATTTGGATAAGTTTATCTAAAACTAAGGTACAACCAATTAAGAAAGATAAATTATTGTTTTTCTTATTTGGATTATTCCATGCCCTGATAATCCTTTTCTTTTTTATTGCAATTAAACTAATTAATACTGCAATCGCCGTTTTATTACTCTATTCTGGCGCAATATATCTTGTTGTTTTATCTGCAATATTTTTAAGAGAAAAAATAGAAAAAATAACTTATATTTCATTAATAGTTTCTTTTATTGGATTATTTTTGATATTTTATACTCCAGATCTTAAGTTAAACTTTTTAGGATATCTAGCGGGTTTTTCTGCTGGTTTTTTTATGTCTTTAGTTTTTCTTATTGGCAAAAAGTTAACAAAATCTTATGATAGGATGTCTATGACTTTTTTCCAGAATCTCATTGCCTTGCCCTTAATGTTGCCGTTGTTATTTTTTGCAAAGTTTAATTGGAAATTTATTAATTTATTTACTTTAATTATCTTAGGTGTTTTTTGTACAGCAATTGCATTCTTATTATTATATTCTGGGATGAAAAGAGTTAAAGGTCAAAAAGTGGGATTATTATTGTTGTTAGAGGTTGTAACACCAATAATCTTAGCATTTGTTTTTTTTAGAGAGATACCTCAATTAAGAGAAATTTTTGGCGGAATATTAATTCTTATAGGTTTCATATTATTAATTATCTTTCATAAAGATTGATTCTGTTTTGCATATCTGCACAATATAAAATCTTAAAAAGATTACTTGTTTTTTAAAAGTATGAAAAAAAGATCTAAGAAACCAAGAGAATCCAATCTTAACCTTATTTTAATAAAATTAGAATTAAGTAAACAAGACCCAGAAAGAACTTATCTTTCATTTAAATCCAAAAAACAAGGAGATAATTATTCTTTAGCTATTAAAACTCAAAGAGCTCGCGATTTTTGGATTGGAGAAACATATCAAGCCAAAGTTGATTTAGAAATATCTCCAGATTTTTTAGGAGACGATCCTAAAAAAATGAGAATTGGAACTGTTTCTCGTGAAATAAAACAATTATCCTATAATGGAAGTATTCTTTATCCTTGAGTTGATTTTAATTAACAGGATACAATTCCCTTACTTTTTCATCAAGAAATTTCATATCTTCTATCATTCTACTCACTTCACCACTACCAACTAATTCGCTTAGCTCAAAATTATCAGTTAAGAAATGTCCAGCTAATACTCCAAGATATTCAGGTCCTTTACCAACTTCTTTTTCCACTTTTTTTCTATGTTCTTGTTGATACTTAGCCCACTCTTGCATTAATGTTGTTTCTCCTCTTAATACTCTTTTAAAGAGTGTTCTATCCCTTGTTTGAGCCAACATTTCATCAGCTTTTCTTGAACCAGTTGATGCTACAAATTGTTTTTGATTTTCACCATCATATAGATAGAGCCGAATTATCCCTCTTTGAAGATCTTCTGGAACTCTTTTTAAATTATTTACTAAAGTCATTTTTATCTTTTTATCCCCCTTTATACTTATTTATCTATTTTTGATTTTAAATAATTTTATCACAAAAAATAATTAAAAAGTAGTGGTAACATTTTAAATACTTTCTAGCATTTTAAATAATAACTAAATTGCTCCATTAGTTAAAATGTATAAAACAATAAAAGCTATTGCGTTAGTAGGACTTCTTGGTTTAACTGGTTGTATGAGAATTGTTGGTGTTCATGTTAGAACTGATCCACTTTATTGCGGCTCTGTTGGATATACTCTGGTTCCTAGAGAATACCATTATGTTCCAATAAGATCAGTTTACATTCTTCCAAGACCAACTCTTGATTTAAGAGTAGGATTAACAACACATAGACCTGTAATATCAAAACCAAGATATACGCCCGTACATAGGCCAAGAGTGAATGAACCAAAAAGACCTCAAAGAATGCAAAGACCTCAGAGAACACAAAAACCAAAACAATTAAGTCCACAAAGACCAGTGCAACAGAATAGGCCAAGACAACCTTTTCCACAACTAAGAAGATAAAAACTAATTTTTAATTTTAAGGAAAAATCTTACAAATCTCTAGCTAGAAGTGTTTTTCTCTGATTTGCTTTTGCTCGTTCTTCTGCTTTTTTTATCATTTCTTCAACTTTTTTTTCAATCTCTTGCCTGAATTCATCAGAAATAGAAAGTTCTGTGTATTTTTTAAGATTATTTTTTATTACTAGTGCCATTTTTCTTTTTCCTTATAATGGTCTAACCAAGATTCTTTCATTTCATCAGAAATCCCAATTAATGATTTTAATTGTAGAAAAGGAATATTAGTTCTTCCAAATTCTTCTTCAGACTTTTTATGGATTTTTTCTGCAAGGACTATTACAAGTTGTTCAAGACTCTTTTTAACTGAATCTAAATTATCTATATTTTCAGGCAAGTCAAACTCTACACCATCCATTAAAACAAAATAATTTTTATTTTCTGCAAACTGTCTTATTTCTACTCTTCCAATTAAAGGAAGGTCATAACTCTCTATAACTGGATCATTTACATAAAGGGGAAGCGTATATTCTGGAGCCATTTTTATCTACCCAACCTGGGCCAATAATTTAATAACTTTTTCTTTTCCAATTGCAAGAATAAAACCAGCTAATCTTGGGCCACGTTCCTTGCCAATTAAAATTTTATAGACAAGTTTGAAAAAATCTTGAGTTTTAATATTGTGTTTTTTTGAAAGTTCATAAAATCCATTAAATAATTCTTCTTCTGTCTTAGATTTCTTTATCACTGATTTTAATTCTTGTAAAATATCTTTGTCTTCTTTTGAAAGTTTTAATTTTTTATCTAATTTTTCTTTAAGGTTAAATTTCATGTCTTGCCCAGCATAATTTTCTAACCATTCCTTAACTTTTTCTGCTCTTTCTTTTGATTCTTTATTTAGTTCTTGTGTCTGATTAATTTGAACAAGTGTTACTAGATGTCTGAAACTTTCTCTATTTGGTTTTGTCTTTGGAATCTTTACAACAGAGAGTTCATACATTCTTTTTTCTTGAGGATTTATACCTGATTTTTTATCAAAATATTTTCTTTCTAGTGCATCAAAGTCTTCATAAATTTTAATTATATCATTATCAAAACTAATTGCAAAACCCTTATTAGGTCGAGTTCCAACAAATAAGTATCTTAGTAAGTGTGGTTCGTAAACCTTTTCAACTTGGTCTAATGTTAAAACATTTCCTGCTGAACTAGAAAATTCTGTATTTCCTTTCTGCCTAATCCATTCATATAATTGATATAATGGAACAGGATAATCATAAATCTGTTTAATTATTTCTTTTGAAGTTGTAAAACTTCCACCAGGGGTAGAGTGATCAATTCCACCAGGTTCAAAATCAACCTGTTCATATTGCCAACGTGCAGGCCAGTCAACTCTCCATTGAAGTTTAACAATCCCTCTTTTTCTTACATCAATCTTATCTTTAAAACCACATTTACATTCATACTCCACTTCATAACCCTTGTGACTAGTAATCTTTGTAGAGTCTTTTTTACACTTTTCACAGTAAATAATTAAAGGATTCCAAGAATCTGCAAGAGGCTCTTTTCTATACTTATCTAAAATCTTCTTTATTTTATCTTTGTTTTCCAAGGCAATTTTAATTTGTTCTGAATACTTACATTGTTTTCCCATTATTGACTGTTGAATAAACTCTGGTTTTATTGAAACTTTTTTTAATGATTCTTCAAATTCTAATTCAAAATAACGTGCATAACTTGTTTTTCTTGTTTTGTCAAAAGGACTAGGAAAATCAGAAATAGGCATTCCTAAATATTCTTCATATTCTTTTTTTCTTGATTCTGGGATATTTACAGGAACCTTTCTAAATCTATCAAAATCATCCCAAGAATATACAAATCTGACTTTCTTACCACGATCTTCAAGAGCTTTTACAACTAAATCTGTTGTAATTACTTCTCTAAAATTTCCAATATGGACTGTTCCACTAGGAGTTATACCCGAAGCACATACATAAGTTTTTTTCTTTGGATTCAGTTTTATAATTTCATCTGCAATTTGGTCTGCCCAAAAATATTTTTCTGCCATACTATCTAAAGAGAAAATTAGTTTATATAGATTTTGAATAGTTTTCTATAAGAATAATACTTATTAAACAAATTCTCTTTAATAAAATATGGTTTATGTGAATCAAATTCATCCTTTAGAAAGAGGTGTTAGAAAAAATAAAAAGTTTCTTGAATTATTATATCATGAACAAGGATTTACAAGGCAGAGAACACGAGGAGTTTACAAGGCTTTTGAAATGGCAGCTTCTGAAGGGATTCACACAAGAACTACAGATTCTGAAATGACTCTGGAAAAGTTTCTTGAATTAATTGATTCACAAATGAAAATCCGTCTTGATATTGGTTCCCCAGATAGTCGTGAGATTGTATACTGTGCCCATGAGTTAAATAATGCTGGGGAGGTTGATAGATTTGTATTTATTGGATGCCCTTATAATGATAATAATCTTAACATAGTTTCAGAATTATACAAAAAAGCTTTTAATTGTAATCTTGAAGATGAACCTGTTAAAGAAGAGCTTATAGAGGAATATCAAGAACAAGTTAGGCAAGAGATTATTTGGGATTGTTATCTAGATAAATCTAGAGAAGAAAGATATTAAAATAAAACAAAAATTAGGCAAGATATTTATTAAAAAACCACTTTTTCTTAAACTCTAGCATTGCTAAAAATCCAAGTAATATCTCAAATATAGATTTAAAATTCCAATAAATAATGTTTAATAGGTTAGAATTAAAATCTAGATTAATTATCTCCATTAGTAAACTTCCTATACCGAAAACACCAATAATAAAAAAAATCAACAAGATTAGGTAATACAGATTCTTAGCAGTTCCTCTTTTTTCTAACATTTCAAAACCTCAAAATTCTAAAGTCTTTAAGTTCTCCACTCCAAGATTTTTCCTTGACATCAACACTTCTAATTTGAGAGTGTGGAGGACCTTTTTTGACGATTTCTATAAGTTGTTTAATGTTTTCCCCATCTCCTTCAACAACAATTTCAATATCACTGTTTTCTAGATTTCTGACAAATCCTTTTAATTCTAATTTTTCTGCATTTTCTTTTACAAAATTTCTAAAAAAAACTCCTTGAACAGTTCCATTGATAGTTATCTTTGCACCTTTTTTCATGTTTATAGAAATCGCGCTTAGTTTTTATATGTTTTTATGCATGAGAATTATAATTTCTTACAGACATCACCAATCATCATAGAAGGGTCATAATTTTCTATATAAGAAATAAAGTTTGGATGTATCATATCTGTATGTTTTTTCCAAACTTCTAAAAAGTCTTTATGTTGGGTTAGGTATTGGAATTCGTGGAATTTTACTAAATCTCCTCTAACACTCCCACAATAGTAAATTAGACCCCCATATTCTACAGGGATATTTACTATGAATTCAACTATTCCGTCATGATACCTATAATTTTCTTGATTAATAACTTCACCCTGGATCATTTTTCCTGCCTCATTACATGCAATAATTTTTTCCCCAACATTAAAAAAATCTCTTGGCCGATTATCTGGAAAAATAGGCTTATCTTCTGCAAAAACAGCTAAGTCTTCTAATTCACCAATTTCGGTTATTAATTCACCTAATTGCCCAGATAATTCTTTATATTCTTTTCTCTTTCTCCCAACCATGGCCATTAAATTGCCTCTTCCAAGAAATTGTTTATCTACCATTTTTAACTATCTCCAAATTTTCAAGATCAACTGCATATGAATCTTGGCCATTCCTCTCGCCTTGATTATAAATAATTGCTTTTCCTGTCCCTCCAACATAACCAAAATCATAAACTTTTCCATCAGGTTTGTATAAAACTTTCCTATCCCTCAATAACATAGTTAATATCTTAATACTAGCGCCTGTTGCATTTACATCAAATCCTGCTTCGTTTACTAATCTTACCAAGGATTTTCTTACTTTTTCTTCATTCATATCTCTTCAAGTAAAAAACACTTTATAAGAATTATTATAATCCAAACACTGTAATCAAAGATTACAGTTTCCTGTCAAGCTCGCTAATATCCTTAGGGCATCCACTGATGATACATTAGATTTTGTGGCTTAAGATAAATATGTCCTGATCCGGATGGAACTTTTTCAGATAGATTATTTTCAAGCCAGAAATCATCTGATATTGAATTGTTTCTTTCAGATTTACAAATAGAGAGTAATCTTATGATTGATTTTCTTACTTCTAGCGGGTTTCCCACCAATTCTACAAAAGAGTAAGGTGCAAACTGTGCTAGGTAATCAAAGTTTTTTAGGCCAGTAGTCTTTTGTCTAAACATAATGGGAGACAAGTTTTCAGGAATCCCTATATTTACAGTGTCTTCTTTATGATTTCCAAAATCAGTTTCAACATCTAATTCTTTTAAAATTCCGGAGATTTTTTCAGTAATCGAGTGTGAAAGTCTACAATCTCTTACATTTGCCCAAACTAATGTCCCCTTAGGAGTCTCTAGATATTCTCTTGGTAATGCTATTCGTTGTCCGAAGTTTAATTCTTGTTCTTCTTCCAAAAAATCCCTTCCTAACCATAAAATAGCTCTTGCATACTCTTTTTTACTATCTAATTCTGGACTAAGAAACATAAATTTTGGACTAGAGAAAAATTTTGTAATCTCTGAGCTAAGAGTTCCAAGATCAATTCTATATTTCCTTTCTATAACAGCCATTTGCCTTCCATTATTTTCTTTAATAATCTGTGTTGCAAATCCTTTTATTGCATGTGTTGCATTAGGTAGTGGGGCAGTACTTTGATAAGATTGGTCTACTAACTTGTGTGTGAGTATTCCGAGATCTTTATCTTTATCGACTCTTGAGAAATTATGTACCTTACTAGGATGAATTAATTGAATTGTTCCGTTAACAGAATTCTGTTTAAAATATCTTTGAAGGGATTTGTAAATATTTGTAGGTTTATCCCAGATAAATTCTAAATATCTATTATCTTCATCCATATCTCAACAAGATAAAAACACTTTATAAGAATTATTGTAATACAAACACTGTAATCAAAGATTACAGTTTCCTATCAAGCTCGTTCTGTAAAATTGTCATTGTCTGGCTTGCAAAAAGCATGTTTGGACCTACTGATACTTTTTTGATATTGAGGTGTTTAATCTTTTTTAACTCTGTTTTTGGAATACCATCTTGGTCTCCAAGAATAAAGACCTCTTCTCCTGTTAGAGGTAGATCTCTAATATCATCTCCACGCTTATCTAAGATATAGATTGTTTTTCCTTGATTATCTAACTCTTCAACAAGTTTTGCAAAACTCTTTTTTTCAACCCAGTATCCTGGAGCAACCTCTGTTCTTTGACCTTTCTTATATTTATATAAAATTCTCTTAAAAAGTCCTGCAATATCTTTTTTACTTATATCAATTTTATCTTTTATTCCTTCTAGTTCTGGTTTTCCAGGAAACATTTCAATATGTTTTGGACAGTCTGGAGCTCCATCAAAAATTAAATGTAGCTTAACATCATTTCTCATGTGATGCGAAACAAAAAAACTCATAATAACAATATTACAAGCTATATCAATTCTACCAGCTTTCATTAAATCATCTTTTATAAGATTTCCAGATGTTACAGCGTTTTTTGAATAATAAATAAATTCTCTCATATAAGAATAATTCAGAATGAGTTTATATTATTTGTCTTTAGCTTAGTTAATTATTCCTAATTCATTCTTCTATCATTTTACAAGTATTATCAATACATTTGCAAATCATTTCAGGAGGAAAACTAGAAAAAATTTTATCTTCACAAGTCTTAAACTCATAATTTTTATTAAAACATCCTGCAGTACAATCATTTCCATATTCTACACCATATAAAATATCACAGTCTTCTTCTGTTTCACAGAATTTTTCCTGATTTTTTTGAGATTGTTTTAAATTATCAGAAATCATTAATCCTCCAAAAATAACTGCCAAAAGGATTATAATCAATATGAAAATGTAAGTAATTTTTTTATGTTTCATTTTACTAATCTTATTAAGAAAACCGGCTATTAATATTTTATCCTAAGGGTTCAAAATAAGCACATAATATATTAGTAATAGGCTCCATTAAAGTCCCACTACTTTTTATTTCTTCTAATTCACTAAACATTGCAGATCTAACATTTGCAAGATATCTAGTTATTTTACGTCTATCTTTTGTTCTTTGTTCTTTACTTAGAATTCTTTTAGATCCATCTTTAAACAAAAAAACAAAATCATCAGGAGCACTCCTTAACATTCTTAAAATAGGTAGATATCCTTTTCTTTTAGAAGTATATTCCATTTCTGCAAGCTTGGCTTGATATCTATGATATTCTATATTTTTAATTGCTTCCTTTGGATTAACAGCATAATATAGTTGGTTCAGTGTTTTCAGACAGCTCATAAAATATTATACCAATTCAGCTTTAAAAAAATATATGTGATCCTCTTAATATTTTACCTTACCCCAATATTTGAGAGCTTGAGCAAGTTCTATATTTTCTGGATTTTTACAACACTGCTTTAGATTTTGTCCTGCTAAAACTCCATCAACAATTTGTCGCATTGCTTTTGCTCCTGCAAATGTGCCTTGAGGATGTCCATGAATTCCCCCGCCAGCTTGAATAATTATATCTTTTCCAAAATGTTTTATTAAGTAAGGCACATGTCCAGGATAAATTCCTCCAGAACAGACAGCCATAACTGGTTTTATTTTCTGCCAATCTTCTTTTAGTCTAAATTGAGTTTGCTTTAGTTTTTGTTTTTCAATTTCTTCTCGAATATCTTCTACCTCTTCAACACCGCCACGCATTTTCCCTATTCCTGTTCCAATATGAAGAGAATCCACACCAGCAAGTCTTGCAAAATCAGCTAAGACCATCATACTTATTCCATGATTTGGATTTTCTGTAAAAGCTCCATGCATTGCTCTGTGTGCATGAACAGCAAGTTTTGTATTTTCTCTTAAAGTTTGAAGAGAAGCATAACCTGCAGTGAGAATATCATGCATTACAAATTTTCCTCCAACATGTTTAACAAAATCAGCACGTTTTAACATTTCTTTTGTCTCTGCAGTTACATTAATTAGATATCCTTTTCTTTCTCCTGTCTCTTCCTTAGCTTTATCTTGCATTTCTAAGGTTTTTATTGCTCTATCTTTGAATTGATTAAACTTCTGGCTTGAAAGATTTTCATCATCTTTTACCAAATCACATCCGCCTAACCAAGATTCATATGCAACCTGTGCATGGTCTTTAGTATTTAAACCTAATTTGGGTTTAACAATTGTTCCGACTAATGGACGAGATTTTACCTTGAGAATTTTTCTTATACCTTTAATACCATATCTTGGTCCTGGAAAACTTTTTATTAGAGATTTTGTAAAATCAATATCTTCTAGTCTTAAACCTTTGATAGCTTTCATACCAAAAACATTTCCAGCAACACTAGAAAGAATATTTGCAATATTATTTTTTTCAAAGAGTTCTTCTGGATAAGCTATTTTTACTTTTTTACTTGATTGAGATATAGAAAAGACTTTTGCACCCAGTTTATTTACATAAGCCTTATTACTTGATACAGGAGTCCAGGTTCCAACACTAGATTCAAGAGCAACAGTATTTGCAGCTTCACGTAAAGACATTTTATTTGGAGTTACTTTAAATAAACAAATTAAATCTTTTGAATTCGGTTTATATTTTGTATTTACAAATGCCAACTCTTTTTTCTTAGATTCTTTCACTTTTTATCACCATCTTTTATATCTCTTTAAACTCTTTTTCACTTTTATATCTTTTTGTTAGGCTTTTGGGGTTGTTGCAACAATAATATATCCTTCAGGCTTATCACGAATTTCATAACCTTTTTCTAATAATTCATCTCTTAGTTTATCTGATTCTTTAAAATTTTTATTTTTCCTTGCCTCTTCTCTTTCTTCTGCAAGTCTTTGTATCTCTGTGGGAATATTTTGACTTTTTAGTATATCTAGTATAGTATCAATCCCTCTTACAAATCCAGCTGCATTTTTCCCTGCTCCAAATTTATTAGCAGATTTCATAAAATTAAATAAAACATTTAATGCTTGTCCAATATTCAAATCATCATCCATTGCTTTTTTGAATTCTGTTTTACTTCTTTTTATTAATTCAGAAATATCTCCAGAATCAGAATCATCTACTGCGTCTGCCTCAATTACAAAATCATTAATTTTTTTTACAGCTTCTCTTGCTTGTTCTAGAAGGGCATCTGTGAGATTTATTTTTTGTCTGTAATGTATTGATAAAAATGCATATCTAATTGTTATAGGAGAATATCCTCTATTTTGTAAATCTTCTAATGTGTAAAAGTTTCCTAGAGATTTTGACATTTTTTTACTATTTATCATAAGATGTTCATTATGTAACCAATAGTTTACAAAATTTTTTCCTGTTGCAGCTTCTGATTGAGCAATTTCATTTTCATGATGTGGAAAAATTAAATCTACTCCTCCAGTGTGGATATCAAAAGGTTGACCCAAATATTTTGAAGACATAGCAGAACATTCTAAATGCCATCCAGGCCTTCCTTTTCCTATTTCAGTTTCCCAAAAAACATCTCCATCTTCTTCTGTCCAGAATTTCCATAATGCAAAATCTTGGGCATTTTTTTTATCATACTCATCTGCATTAACTCTTCCAGACGCACCAGCCTTTAGAGTTTTTAATTTTAAATGAGAAAGTTTTCCATAATCTTTAAACTTAGAAATATCAAAATAGATTCCATCATTAGCTTTGTAAGCATATTCATTTTTCAAAAGTTTTTTTACAAGAGCAACCATTTCATTAATATGGTCTGTTGCTTTAGGGTATTTTTCAAAAGTTTCAATATTCATATCCATTAAATTTTCAAAAAATAATTCTGTGTATTTTTTTGTAAATTTTTTAAGACTTATTTTTTCTTCTTGAGATCCCAGGATTGTTTTATCATCAATATCTGTTATATTCATAACTTGGTTTACCTTGTAACCAGAAAATTTTAAATATCTTCTAACAAGATCATAAAAAACCATGGCCCTTAAATTTCCAATATGGGCTTTATTGTAAACAGTAGGTCCACAAGAATAAATTCCAACTTGTTTTGGTTTTATTGGTTTAAATATTTCCTTTTTTCTTGTTAATGTATTATAAAGTTTTAGTACCATAAAAACAATAGAATAAAGAGATTAATAAAACTTATTATGCAGCTTTAATAGTTACATCCATAATTTCACTAGCATAGGGTTGATTATTAACTTTAACATTAATTCTATATCTAATTGTACATAATGGGCTTCCTACAGGAATTTCAAATAAAACTTTTGTTGCTGTTGAATCTCCTGAAGCTATCTGGATGTTATCTTCAGAACGGCCTGTAACAATCCAGTCTTCTGCATCTCTTTCACCAACATTACATTTTTTTCTTATATCAGGATCAGAAACAATAACCTCATAAGAAAATTTTGTGTCTACAGAACTGCCTGGCTGTACATTTTTTACACCAATACCAAACCCACTTGTTTTTCCTTGTTCAACATCAATATGTCTAGAATCTGGATAAACAACCAATTTTTTATCATCACCGAATAATTGTGCAACCTGATTTTTCAGTTGGTCTGTGGTCATTTCTGCTACATCAATACCTCCCTTAAAAATTGTTCTTACTAGAACAATTCCTAAAATTAACATTGACATTGCTAAAACTATAATTACAATTGTTCCTATAGATAATTCAATTGCTGCTCTTTTGTTTTCCATTTATCTTCTTGTTTTTTTAGATTTTTTTAATTTTTCTTCTTCTTTTACCCCTTTTGATAACCAAAATTTCCAGAAAGGTTTAATTAAGAATAACAGGAATAATACAAACCACACCCATCTCATTTGAGAAAGCCAATTAAAAGATCTTGGAAAATAAATCGCAATCATTGATACAAACCATAACATAAAAAAGAATATAGTTGCTTTTATTAATTGCATATCAAAAACAGTTGTTGTCTTTAACCTCTTTTCCAATCTATTAAACATATTAATTAATTGTTTTTGTATTTTATAAATGTTTTTAATAAGATTGCTTTGAAAAATATAGAAAAAAATGGGACGAGAGGGAGTCGAACCCTCCACACACCGGTCTTCAGCCGGACGCTCTCCCGCTGAGCTACCGTCCCATTTGAGATATTATTCTTAGTTTTATTGTATTTTTAAAGTTTTAGAATTCTGAAAAAAATAAAAAAAGTGTAAGTAGGAAATAGGCTGCATTCT